>LIUM01000046.1 GCA_001462345.1 Fibrobacteria bacterium AD312
CCTTATGTAAAGATAGAAGAACTATCACTCAATCTTGTACACTTTTTGGGGAGCACCTCAGACTTATTTCCTCTTTTTTTTACAAAAAAGCTTTTTCGTTTATTTAAGAAAATCAGGAGTAGCGATTTTCATTATTCATAAGACTGTTCATTGAAAAAAAAGAGCCCGATAAAACATCAGGCTCTTTCGTTCATTTATTTAAGATTCATTAGCGGTTGATAAATTTTTGATAATTTACCATTGAACCTTGCTTCATTCGAATCACGTAATGACCTGCTGGCATTGCAGAAGAATCCCAACTAAAGTTGAAATTGCCTGCATTTAAGTTTTCGTTCAACAAAGTCTTAATTTTATGACCCTGTATGTCAAATAGATCTACCGATACAATTCCTGACTGAGCCACACTGAGATTGATTTCATTTTTATGAATCGTCAGATTAATATTTGATTTATTGTAAATATTTTTTGGCTTTTCCGTTATTTTTAATGGGACATAGCCTGGAATAGTCGTTGGTGCAGCCACATTGACAGGAGAACCACTTCCAGTTAACGTAAACACGGCTGAACCAATTTTTGAATCAGTTTGATTATCTGTTAGCACACTTAAAATAGTGATTGTACCTGTATGCGCTCCATCAGGGGTATATATCAACGTATCTTTTGTCGCATTTAATGTAAGAGTTCCTGTATAATTAGGATCTAAATAATATGCTCCAAATGTTACGGGGTCACCATCTGCATCTTTAGCACGCATGGTAACTAAAGTGATATAAATTGGTGCTGTGTTTGGTTTTGAACCCATATTAGCTTTTGCATAAATGGTTGGTGCTTGATTTTCACAAATTAAATTAATCGTTGCGCTTGCTGTTCCGTTTGCATTTTGAGCCGTATAGTTAAGTGTAACGAGACCTGGTGTTCCTGGAGGTGTAAATGTCATTGAATCGCCACTGAAAACGATACTACCAGCACTAACACTAGCTGCAGTTACGGACATTGATGAAGCAACCTTTGAAATTGGATTTGAAGCCCCAATCGTGCTAAATTTTAATGTTTTTGGAGTTTTATAACTAACAGAAAGAGTTGTATCTACTAAAATAGGCTTGCGATTAGTTATTTTAATTACAATCCGTTCTTGAATAGTTACACTACCCTGCGTTACATTATAATTAAGAATAATTTGTTCTGGAGACCCGTATTCTGCACTATTGAATGTAATAGAATTATCGGTAAAAGTAACAGATCCAGATACAGGATTTGCTACGGCTGAAATCGCCCCTCGAATACCTAACTCTGAACTAAAAACTTTACTTGATCCTTCTGAAACAGACGCTACAAATGTATTTCCTAATGGGTGTGACGAAGGAACATAACTTTTCCATTTATTGGTGCTAATATAGGCATTAAAAACGCCTGCGGATGTACTTGTTCCAGAAAAACGACTCTTTGCATTATCCAAATTTAGAGTAGTTGTGCCTTCAGGGAACATGGCTGATGATTGAGTACCTGTGCCAGCATACCACATACAGCCACTGACCTTGTTTTGATCCATCCAAGAACGCCAACTAGAGGCATCACTAATGTTTCCATCGCCACTTGCATCAGAAGCACCCCATTCTGTAATAAAAATTGGGGCTGAAGCCATAGCACTAGTACCATTACTTTTATAACCATCATGATTAGCTGCAGCATAAAAATGCAAGGTATAAGCAATATTGCTGTAAGTATTATGCAAACCCTGGCTAACCTGTTCATTTGGTTTAGATGAGTAGAATGGAGTACCTACAACGACTAAATTATTACTACCAGCACCACGAATAGCAGCAACCACTGATTTAGCGTAATTATTGATAGTACCAGCACCATCACTAACTGGCTCATTATAAATTTCCCAAATTATATTTGGAACATCTTTATACTCTGTAGCCATTTCTGTAAAAAAAGTGACTGCTTGATTGGTTTCACTTGAAGCATTGTGAGAATGCCAATCGACAATAACATAAATGTCATTTGCAATTGCCGCATCAACAATATCTTTAATTAACTTTTTTTGATTTACCTTTTCATTATAACCAGCAGGTGTTGATAGATACCCATAACTCGTTACACCAGTATTTCCATCTGAAGCAGAAATTGGCTCACTATTTTCTTTGTAGTATTTAATAGCCATTGGAGCTCGAATAACGCCTATTTCAAAGTTATTTACAAACCAATCTACTGTTGCAGAATGAAATAATACAGCAGGATCTCCCGTAGACCAATATAAACTTGGACCTTTTAATTGGATAGGAACACTCGTTCCTGTCTTTTCACCACATAGGTTTCCACCACAAGAGATGATTTTTCCAAAATGACTGACAGGGCCAGCAAACGAAACCATCGATGCTAATAAAACCGAAATGGGTATAAATTTTGATAAATTCATCATATCCTCTAAAAAAAGACTTTTTTCTAAAATAAGTTTATATTTCTTTATAGTTCATTAATATAAGTAAAATAAACGTTTCTTTTTGAAAACAAATGTTTCTTTTTGTAAACATAAAGCTTGTTTTTTGCCTGAATAAGGCATAGTAATCGAATCATTAAAATGAATCAATTAATAGCACAGTGATTCCAATCACAAAAAAATCTACGGCCGTATAATTGATCCTCGCCAAGAATCATTAAAAAAAGTCTTGAACAAAGGTTCTTCACTTTTTTTTAGTTCTTCTATCGCCTCTTGCATAGGACGTGAAGAACGATATAATTCTCGGTAAGACTTTTCAATAAAACGGATTCGCTCTTCAGGGAAATCATCGGCATGACGTTTTAGAGCATGTAAATTAATGGAAGCCCATTTTAGTGGGTTACCTAAAGCACGGCTAGCAGGAGGAACGTCTCGATCTACTTTTAAAGTGCCCCCAACAAAAGAGTAATCTCCGACTCGACAAAATTGATGAACGCCAGTATTACCACCGATGGTGGCAAAAGAACCAACATAAACATGACCACCTAACTGGACTCCATTGGCAAGTACCGCCCCAGTGCCAAGAATACAATCATGCCCGACATGAGAATAAGCCATAATAAGAGAGTCATCGCCAATGACCGTTCGACCAGTTGCAACAGTCCCTCGATTTAAGGTGCAATATTCACGAATGGTGCAAGACGATCCTATTTCTAAAAAAGTACGTTCTCCGTGATATTTTAAATCTTGTGGTGGAGCTCCTAAAACAGCACCATCATAAACAATCGTATTCGAACCTATTCGAGTACCACTACAAACTCGAACTCGACATTCTAAAACAACATTTTCACCTATTTCTACATCTTCTTCAACGATGCACCAAGGGCCAATAGAAGCGGAAGGGTGTATTTTTGTACGGGCGTGAACTAACGAGGAGGGATGATTCATAATGCAGAATATATATATTTGTTTTTTATGAGCGTATTTTTTCTAATTGGACTTACAGTTGTTTATGCTTTTTTGCTTTTGTTCTTTAGCTATGGTATTTTTAAAACCAAAAGAACAAAACGACATAGCCATAAACTCCCTAGCCTTTCTGTCGTTTTACCTATTCGAAACGAAGAAGTTTTTTTAGATCGTACTCTGAAATCATTAGAAGACCAAGATTTTGAAGGCACTTGGGAAGTCATCTGCGTGAATGATCGCTCCACAGATTCTACGCCCCAGATTTTAGAATCTTTTTGTAAAACGCACCCTTTATTTAGGTTCATTTCTCTTCCTTTAGATTTACCTCCAGTGGCAAGCCCTAAGAAACGAGCTTTAGAAGCAGGGTTTAAAGAAGCTCAATATGATGTCTTATTAATCATGGATGCCGACTGTGAACCACCTAAAACGCTTCTTTCTTCTATGGCAAGCTGTTTTAGAGATGGAGTTCAAATTGTACAAGGGCCCAAAAAGAATAATGGAACTTCTTCTATTATTCATACCGTTCAAAAAATGGAAACGCTTGGTTTTACAGCCATGGAAGCCGCTGGCTTTACTTTAGGTTCTCCAATGGTTGCAAGTGCCGCTTCTCTTGCCTATAAAAAAGATTTGTTTTTTAAGGTCGGTGGCTTTGGCGATTTAATGAATCTCTCTTCTGGCGATGACGATATGTTGATTCATAAAATGATTAAAGAAGAAGGTGTTCGTTTCTGCTATAATTTAGACCCTGATGCAATCATGGAAACGGCTCCTGTGGATACTTGGAAAGCTCTCTTTTTTCAAAGAGCGCGTTGGGCAAGTAATGGCACCCAGTATACCAATCCATTTTATGTTTTACTATTAACTCTAGTATATACTTTTTTTGTTTGGCTATTCATCAGTCCATGGCTTGTCTTATGGATTAATATCCCTTTATCTTGGTTTATTATTCCCTTTTTAACAAAAATGGCTGTAGACTTTTTGTTTTTAAGTATTGCCGCATTTAAGTTAAAGCAACTTAAACTTCTTTGGGCTTTTATTCACACTGAAATCATTCAAGTGCCTATGATTACTTTTGCAGTACCCTTTGGTCAATTAGGCTTATTTAAATGGAAGTAGCTTTTTTCTCTTGAACCCAAGTTAAGACATCTGCTTCTGTTTTCAGAATCCCATCTAATTGCAATTCAAAGCTTTCCTGAATTAATTCACCAAAAAATTTTCCGGGTTTAAAACCCAAATCCATAAGCATTTTGCCTGTTAAAATGGGTTCTGGTGGATTAATGTAAACACCTATTTCTTTTGCTTTCTCCATCAAAGGAATAACAATTAATTCTTTTTCTTCCTTTGTATTATAAGGAGCAGCAAGACTATAGCATTCCAGAAGTTCTAATCCACCAAGACGAAGAGATAACCTTCTAATAGAAGACTCCGCAAGATTTTCTCGCTCTGGTTTCCATGTGGAAACTTCTTTCCATAGTAGTGGAACGCCTCGAAGAATTTTTATTTCATTAGTGATTCGTTCTAAAAAATGGTTAATCGCCTGCTCTTCTTTATTTTCAGAGAGTAAGGCTGTAAAAGCAAGAATCAACTGATTTGTGGCTGAGAAAGATACGGACGATTCGTGAATGGCATCTAAGAAAGAACCCAATAACTCCCAAGATCCATTCAAAGGTTGAATTTCAGGAAAAAATCGATTTAGATCCATATCTAAAAATGCTTGCAGACCTAAAGAGGGCTTTCCTGGTTTCAATAACCACTTCTTAAATTCTTCGAAAATCCGTTCATAAGAGAGATCTTCTATAGAAAGCGTTCGACAAAGAGAAGTGGTTTCAGGAGCAAGAGTTAAATGGAATCGAGAGGCGAATTGAACCCCTCGTAAAACACGAAGCGAGTCTTCTGCAAAAGCAGGGCTCACATGACGTAATATTCTTTTTTCTAAATCGTCTCGGCCACCATAGGGATCTTCAAGAACTAGATCTGGAAGTTTCATTCCCATGGCGTTGATGGTGAAATCTCTTCGATAAGCGGCTTCTTGAAAACTCAAATGGGTATGCGTTTGAACTAAAAAGCCTCGATGCCCCTCTCCTACTTTACTTTCTGTACGTGGGAAAGAAAAATCTAGAGAAAAACCTTTATGAGCCAAATGAATAACGCCAAAGGCTCGGCCCACTAAATTTGGCCGTCCATATTGAGAAAGTATTTTCAATAAAACATCTTGATCTAAGCCATAGACCTCTACATCAAAATCGCGACATTCTTCAGCAAGAAGAGCATCTCGCACCCAACCTCCCACTAAATAAGAGGCACCGTTCGCCTTATCTATTTCTTGTGCAATAGATAAAAGAGCCTTTGGTATAAATGGAGTGTATTCAAGGCCTTCAAGGGTTTGCATTTAAGGAATCCCCTTTAGATTCTTGATATAACTCGTAAATACTTTTTTTTGCTTTATTTGTTAAAACATCGGATTTTGCATATTCTTTTTGTTGAGCTTGACATTGCCGTAATTCTTCTTCTACAAATACCCGCTGATCAGGGGAATGCCCTAGGTTTTCTAAACGATATTCTATTTCAGAACATACCGCTTTTTGACGCTGTGAAGCGCATGAAATTAAAAATAAGCTTAATAAAAACCAAAAATATTTTTTCATTCTTTAATTGGAAAATAACTTTTAAAAATTCTTTAATCTAGAGAAGAGACTAGATTCTCAAAAAAAGTAGTTTTTTATTTTTCGATTTGGCTCATTCTCTCTTCAATTCTTGATAAAACAAGTTCTCTATCTCGTTTTTTTGCTTTATAATCATTCATAAGCTCCTTTGGTAAATCCATAAAAGAATCCCCAAAATAGGTTACTTGATAACCTCTTTTCTTACATTCCTCATAAAGCAACTCATACCGTTTTCTGAGGAATTCAAGCTTATCATAAAAAAACTTAACATGCCCTTTTCCGAGAGTAAACAGCTGAGGCTGCCCTTGCATGGAGTATCTGCCTGATTTTATAATGTTTGGGATTCGTTTAATTTCGCGGTGCTCTGCAATAAGCATTTTCCCAATTAATTCGGAAGGCTTAATTCCAACATTGATTCTTGTCATAAAGCACCGTGTTCCAAAAAGAAGGAAACTTAGTGGACAATCAAAAGTTTTCCCTTTTCCACTTTTGAACCTTTTTTTACCAAGTAATGATAAAGTCCAGGAGCCATTAATCGGCCTTTGAGATCCGTTCCATCCCACTCTAATCGACCACCTAACAAATCTTCATTTACAAAAGAACGAACTAATGCGCCTCCAGCATTGAATATTTGAACACGAGCATCTTCTGCTATATAATCAATAATCATTTTGCCATGTACTTTAGGCCTAAATGGGTTAGGGTAAACAATTGTTTTTTTAGGCGAATCATCTGTCATAAAAGCATCTGCTTTACGAAGATCATTTCTTGTGTAGCGAGTAACACCTTTATCATGTCCAAACCAAATCATACCATGAACAGAATCTATGCCTATATCATAAATCACATCACTCACAAGCCCGTGTTTTGTTGCCCAGTGAAGAGTGGTCAAAGTATCAGGAGATCCTTTTTTTGGAGAAAAACGATAGGCTCCACGATTTGTTCCAAGCCATATATTACCTTGAACATCCACCTCTAAAGAAGAATTTGAAGCATTTGAAAAGCCAATGATTTTTTGAGGAAGTCTTATTTCGTCATCCTCACGATCTAAATAACCAAGAGAAGTGTGTCCAGCCACCCAAAGGCGCCCAGAAGGATCAAAATCCATATCTACAATGTATTCTTTTTTTGGACCATCATAAGTTTTAAGTTCCACATCAACAAGACGTCCTCCCGCTTTTGATGGTTTTGTAAAAGAAAAAACATCTAAAAAGCCTTGCCCATTTACATCACCTACATTACCTGCACTTGAATATAGTAACCACTGATCAGGATTCTCTGCGGAAGTAATTACCTGAAGAGGTCCAGGATAAGAAGAACTCCCAACACCATTAGCACAACTCACTTCTCCTTCTAAATCAATATATGCAAAGCCATAATTAGAAGAAGACCAATAAGAAACAAAAAAGCCCGATTGATCTGGAGCAGGAGTAGATCCGATAGTAACAATATAATCATCAAGAAATTCATCAATGCAAGTCGTACTAGGACTTATATATTTTTTGAATTCAAGACCTGTGTTCTTATAAAGTATAAAGCCCCCTCCCCACAATCCATACAGCAAATTTCCATCATTATCTATAGAAATAGATTTCATTTTATGAATGACTGATTCAAACTCAAACTTATAGGGAGTAAAATTTATCTGCTGTTTTGGCGTCCATGTATACCCATCGCTTAATGAAAAATCTCCATAGGGGGAAGCTGCAAAAATACCTCCTGTATTCAAAGCGATTATTTGATGAGCAGGACCTAAAGTATAAAGATTCCATGCAGATACATCAGCCATTTTAGCCCCTTCCCTATAAATGACAGTAGAAGGACCAATAAAATAAACGCCATTTTCTGTTTTAAGCACCCACTCTACTAAACTACTATCGTTTTTAAAAAGCAAAGAATCATTAAGTTCTTTATCTTCTATTGTTATACTTGCTTGATTTAAGCTCGCTTCTGTTTTTTGGCCTTTTTCATTATAATACAACGTTCCTTTTTCTGATCCGACAACTAAGGAATCATTAAGCCATGCCATTGCTCGTATTGTATCTGGAGGAAGAGTAATCGGATATTCATTCCATGTCGAAGGATCTGCTAAAAAAAGATCTTCTTCCATGTTAGACCACTTCATTTTTCTAACATATACTTTATTGTTTATTGCCACATAAAGAGAATCTTCTTTAACAGTCAAGGCGGTAATTATTTCTGTCTTTAAGCGATGTGATGCAATTGAGGTCAGAGAAATTAATGATCTTTCAGAAATCAAGTCAACAAAAGCCAATTTGTCGTTAAATGCTAGAACCAGAACTGAGTCTTCAAGATGAATCAATCCCTTTAGAACTTGAGCGTTTCCTGAGATAAAAGATCTATTAATGACCTTAAAAGGGCCTCCCAACGTCGATTGCTTGACAATTAAACCATTAGCAGAAACCGCATAAAGTGCGTTTTCGTTACTTGCTATAGCATAAAACGTCGTTGCTTCCAGACCGTCATCGGCAGTATAAACGACAGATTGGTTATCCCCCAAATAGAAACGAATGCCCCCATCAGAGGCTAACAATAAATGGTTATGATAGATGGTTGCCGAATGAATTTCTGAGGGAACAGAAAAACCTTCTATCGTTTTTGAACCATATGACAAGACACTCCCAAATATGAGAACGCATAAAATCTGATAATAAATCTTTTTTGTTTCCACTGGATAAAGTTACCAAAAATATCAAATGAAAAACTCTTTTATTGAAAAAAAGCCTTCTACTCTGGCTCATTAAGGAATAAATTCACCTTTTTTAATGCCGTTTTCATTCTTGTGCTAATTGAAGGTTTAGATAATCCTAAAAGATTAGATATGTCTATTATACTTAAACCTCCAATAAAATACAGTTCTAGAATCATTCTGTCAACAAGATTAAGAATACTAAAAGCCTGTTCTAACTTCAAATCAATGGCTCTTTCTTTTCTCAAATTGTCCCCCTCAATTAGATAGTCTTTAACCGCTTCCTTTAAGTGATGTTCAGGGCGATTTTTTTGTTTTCTAACATAATCCAAACAATGATTTCTACAGACATAAAAAATCCAAGATTCTTTGTTTTCAAAATCTTTAAAGATATGAACATGAGTAAATAACTTTATAAAGATATCTTGCTGCAAATCTTTTGCTAATTCTCGATCATGACAAATCTTTAAACACGTATGATATATCATGGCTGCATTTTTTTTCCAAATCGACATCAAAAAAGCTTCCTGCTTTTTCTTTGTAGAAAATTCTATATTTTTATACATTATGAAGACTTGCTCCATTAGCTCCATCATTTTTAATAAGAATCACAGCAGAAATAAAGTTATGAAAAAAAACAACAAAACGAACAAATTAATTTCTTTTGACGTGTCGAGACGTCATTTTGTTTTCTTTTTGTTTACTTTGTATGTGTTTTCTGCTTTTTCTTTTGCTCAAGACGAGATGATGGAAATAGATACGAGCAACATGCCTCCTCCTGGTATTGAGCTTTTCTATCCTAATAAAAATCTAACTGTAGGTGACTGCGTTGTTGTAAAAATCGTAATTCCCGAAAAATGGCATGTGAATGCAAACGTAGTTAGCGATGAATTTCTTAAGCCTTCTCAAATAGAAATTGCCGCTAAAGGCATTTTATTTGATACGCCAATCTGGCCTTCTTACAAGAAACAATATAACGACGCCTTAGAAACCGAAATTTTTATTTTTAACGGCACTTTTCAAATCAACATTCCAATAAAAACAATAGAGCCTTCTTTTGACTCCACAACAACAAACGCTACTTTTCATTATCAAGCATGTAGTAATTTTATTTGTTTAGCCCCTAATCAAGTTCATTTTTCTTTAACGCCCTTGTCTGCAACGCCTATTCCCTTAAAAAAAAACGACTCTAGCATTTTAGTCCTTTTGTTTTTTGCTTTTATTGGCGGATTTATTTTAAATCTAATGCCTTGTGTTTTACCTGTTTTATCTCTAAAGCTTTTTAACCTTATAAAACAAGCTCGAGAATCAAGAAAAAGACTTTTTTATTTAGGGCTATCAACGACTAGTGGTATTTTAGTTTCTTTTTGGATTCTTGCCGCTATGATTATTTCTTTAAAAAGCGCTGGCAGCCTAGTCGGATGGGGAATGCAATTTCAAAGCATTGGCTTTATTGCATTTATGATTATTTTGCTAAGTGTTTTTGCGATGAATTTCTTTGGCTTTTTTGAAATCTGGTTACCAGGAAGTACTCTTACAAAAATGGATAGTGCCACGAAGAAAGAAGGTCTTCAAGGCGCTTTTTTTACAGGAGCTCTTCTTGTTCTCTTAAGCACTCCTTGTTCTGCCCCCTTCTTAGGTTCTGCCATGGGATTCGCTTTTAGCGCTTCTGCTCCTGTACTCGTTCTATTTTTTACAATAGCTGGTTTAGGCCTAAGTTTTCCTTATTTGATAATCACCTTATTTCCAAATCTTCTTTCTATTTTCCCAAAGCCAGGCGCTTGGATGTCAAAACTACAAAAATGGATGGGACTACTATTAATTGGAACTGTAGTTTGGCTTCTATGGGTTGCTATCCAAACCATCGGCTTAAAAGGTGGTTTTCTTTTAGCCTTCTTAGCCTTAATAAGTATGTTTTTCGCCATTCTAATAGGAAAATTAGCGCCTCCCTATAAACCATTTTATCGAGAAATTATTTTACTCTTATCCTCTGCCCTCATTTTATTTTCTCTTTGGCAGTTTGGTTTTTCCTCGTCTATTCATAAAATGCAAATAGAGAATAAAACTAATGAGTTTTCACTTGATAAAGATAAAGACGGTTTTTACCCCTATACTAAAGAGCGCCTCGCTTCGGCATTACAAGCAGGGCACCCTGTTTTTCTTGATATTACAGCGGATTGGTGCTTAACTTGCAAGGCAAATGAAGCGGCCGTTCTTTCACAAGAATCCTTCAACGTAGCTCTTGATAAACATAATGTTGTAAAAATTAAAGCGGACTGGACATTACAAGACAAGGAAATCAGCGCCCTCTTAAAAAGTCTTGGGCGAAGCGGTGTCCCAGTTTATGCAATATATCTTCCAACAAAGCCAAACAGTCCTGTTTTACTACCTGAAATTCTGACGTCTAATTCCATATTAGATATCCTTAATTCAAATCAATAAGTTATTTTTGACTTATGAAAGCAGCTCTCTTAACTAACGAATTTCCACCAGAGATTTATGGTGGTGCAGGCATCCACATTCAATACCTAAGCAAAGAACTTCGCGAACTATGCCAAATAGAAGCTCGTTGTTTTGGTCCACAAAACGATCAAGAAGAAAATCTTAACGCTATTGGTTTTTCAGAAAAACTTAAAGACACTCCTGTTTCTGATATTCGTTCAAAAAAAATATTAAAACCATTGGATATTAATTTGCAATGGGCGGCCTCGTTAAAAGACGTGGATGTAATTCATTGCCATACTTGGTACAGTCATTTTGGTGGCGTTCTAGCTAGCCGATTATTAAAATGCCCTCTTATATTAACAACCCATTCTCTAGAACCCCACCGCCCTTGGAAGTCTGAAGCCCTTGGCGATGGTGGTTATGATATGAGCTGCTGGATTGAACGCTCTGCATACGAAACCGCTGATGGCGTCATTGCCGTAAGTGAAGGCATGAAACGTGATGTTATAGAGTTATATGGAATTCCTGAAGACCGAGTTCAAGTGATTTATAATGGAATTGATCCTGATTTTTATAAGCCCACTTTTGATACAGCTGTTTTAGAAAAATGGGGCATTAATCCTAGTCGTCCTTTTGTTCTATTTGTTGGTCGAATCACTCGACAAAAAGGAATTTCTCAACTCATTCAAGCAATCCCTCAAATTGAAAAAGAGGCTCAGGTCGTCCTTTGCGCTGGTGCTCCTGACACACAAGAACTCGCTGATGAATGCAAAAATCTTATTCATGAAATTCAACAAACGAGAGATGGTGTCATTTGGATTCAAGAAATGATGCCGCACTCAGAACTTCGTATTTTATACAGCCACGCCACTGTTTTTGCCACTCCTTCTCTCTATGAACCTTTTGGTATTATTAATCTTGAAGCCATGAGTTGCGGTACCCCTGTTGTTGGTAGCGCTGTTGGAGGAATTCCAGAAATTATTATTGATGGAGAAACTGGTTTTCTGGTTCCCTTAAAAGCAAAATCATCGATCAATTTTGATCCTGTTAACCCAAAAGAGTTTCAAACACAATTTGCAAATAAGCTAAATCTTATTCTTTCAAATCCTGCTCTTGCTCAAAAGATGGGCATCGTCAGCAGACAAAGAGCCATTGATGTTTTTAGTTGGAAAAGTATTGCAAAACAAACTTTTGATTTTTATAGCAAATGTATAGAACGCTATAAAAATGAAGGTAAACGAAAATAAAAAAGCTAATTAACGAGACCCATGAATGGTAGCCATAAATTCGGCTCTCGTTTTTTCATCTGATTTAAATCGACCTAAAAGTTGAGTCGTTACCATGAGTGATCCAGCTTTTTTAATTCCGCGTATAGTCATACAAGTATGAGATGCTTCTATTAATACAGCAACACCTTTAGGATTTAATTCTCTTTGAATTAGTGTGGCTATTTGACAAGTCATTCGTTCTTGAACCTGTGGAAATCGAGCATAATATTCAACGGCACGTGCAAGCTTCGAAAGCCCAACAATGCGATCGTTTGGAATATAGGCGATATGAGCTCGACCTGTAAATGGTAGAAAATGATGCTCACACATACTTGCAAATTCAATGTCTTTTAGATACACCATTTCATCATATTTTTCATGAAATTGTGTTTTTAAAATATCTTCTTCTTTTAACTCACCAGAAAGCCCTGTCATTAACTCGGCATACATTTTAGCTACTCGTTTTGGGGTATCAATAAGACCTTCTCTTTGAATATTTTCTCCCATACCTTCGAGTATAAGCCGAAAGCCTTCTTCCATCTTTTTTAAATCCATTACTATTTCTCCAACGAGTATACTAAAACACGCGAATTCCGACGCGTATTATAATGTTTTCGTTTTGATGGTGGCAAATCATCAATTGTTCCATCTTCAAAACCAAATTGATAGAACCAATCTAGAGCTTGAGTTGTTAACAAAAAGATTTTTTTATAACCACGAATTTGAGCAGCTGATATTATATGACGGACCACAGCATCGCCAACACCTGATTTACGATAGTTTGCCGCCACAGCAATCGCTGCAATTTCAGCACAATCGTTTTCAAATGGGTGAAGAGCACCACATCCAAGAATAGCATTATCAATCACATAGACGACATAATCTTTTAGTTTTTCAAGAATATCTTCTTGCGTTCTAGGAATCAAAAAGCCCTTCTGAATATAATCTTGCATAATACGCAAGATATCAGCAATATCATCAATGACCGCTGGACGTATAGAAGAATATTGACTCGAATAGACCATGGTGCCATCACCACGGCTAGAAAAAACTTCTTGAAGAACGCTTCCTTGAATTTCACCACTGATTAAATGCACACGATTTGCACCTACTTTACATGCTTGAATTGCATTCAGCAAATAATCTTTTTGGGCAAAATTTAAAGTTTGTGGATTCAGATCTAAAATTTCTTTTGCTTGATCTATATCTAATGCAGAGATAACTCCACTATCAGTCACTTCTAAATACTTGGTTAATGAACTTGTTTTAAGGCCTTCCATTGAAATGCCATTCTCATTTCCAATGAAAAACAATTTTGCAACCTGAAGATATTTACACAATTCTGTCGCTAATTCAGTACTTGAAATATTATAGGCATGGCCTAATTTATTCCAACCAATAGGAGGTATTATTGGAATAAAATTTTCCGCCAATAAACGTTCTATAATACTTCTTTGAATGCGTTCAATTTTTCCTGTCCGCATATAATCAACGCCATCAATAATTCCTAGACTCCTTGCAGAGACCCAATTCCCTTGAATACCGTCACAGCCGCCAGCAGTCAAATGACTCATAATCCGTTGAGCAACCCCTAAAGACGCTTGTTCAATTAGTGGCAACGCTTCTTCACTTGTTAAGCGAATTCCATTATTAAAACTGTAGCTAATGTCCCATGCTTTTAACTGAGCATCAATACTATTTCGCGTTCCAGGTACAATCAAAACTTTGATTCCAGCCTTATGCAAAAAAGAGATATCTCTTATTAAAACAGGAAATAGCGGATGGTTCATCAAACCATCTTCTATTTTTAAAACAAATAGTTGTCCCTTAAATCGAGTGATATAACTAAACACTTCTCGAATGAAACTGGCTATTTCAATTTTTTGTTCTTTAAAATCTGGAATGGCTGTCATACTTTAAATATAAGAAAAGCGAAAGGATAATCTTTCGCTTTTTCCAAAAGATCTGTTTTCAGCTTATTTTTTTTCAGTTTTTACTTCTGGCTTAGCTTCGGTTTTTGCTGCTGGCTTAGCTTCAGCTTTTACTTCTGGCTTAGCTTCAGTTTTTGCTGCTGGCTTAGCTTCAGCTTTTACTTCTGGCTTAGCTTCAGTTTTTGCTGCTGGCTTAGCTTCAGTTTTTGCTGCTGGCTTAGCTTCAGTTTTTGCTGCTGGCTTAGCTTCGGTTTTTGCTGCTGGTTTCACTTCAGCTTTTACTTCTGGCTTAGCTTCAGTTTTTGCTGCTGGCTTAGCTTCGGTTTTTGCTGCTGGTTTCACTTCAGCTTTTACTTCTGGCTTAGCTTCAGTTTTAACTTCTGGCTTAACTTCGGTTTGTACTGCTGGCTTTGAGACTGAATCCACTGGAGCTGGTTCAGCAAAAACTTCTAATAGTTCAACGTCAAAAATTAAAAGAGCATTTCTTGGAATAATAGGTTCTGCACCTTCTTCTCCATAAGCAAGATTACTTGGGATCCAAGCTTTAACCTTCATCCCAGGTTTCATTAAAGTTAATAGTTCCTGCCAGCCCTCAATCACATTGGCAACATCAAAAGTTAATGGTTCGCCGCGTTTAATGGAATTATCAAACTCTTTTCCGTCTAATAAAGAACCTACGTAATGAACCTTGACTTTTTCTGTGCGTTTTGGAGAAAGACCTTGACCCTCTTTAATGATTTTGTATTGAAGACCACTGGCTGTGACAATGACTGAACTATCAAGTTTGTTTTTTGCTAAAAATTCTGCTTGACGAGTCTTTTCTTTTTCTGCGTCTTCTTTAGCTGTCTGTTCTCGTTTTTCTTGAACTTGAAGTAAAAGAGTTTCTAAAGCCGATTCAGCCTCTTCTTCTGTCATTAGAGAAGGTTTTCCTTCCATTTGATGAGCCATAGCCAAATTTAAGGCGTCCATATTGATGTCAACAAGAATACTTTTTAGAGTTTTTCCAACATCCATACCCAAAGCATAGCTATAACGGTCCACTGGAGTTTTTAAAGAATCCTTAATAGATGCTGTCGCCGTAGAATCAGAAGCAGGAACATTATTTGTTGCTGGCTTTGGTGTACTACTACAAGCCGTTAAACCTGCTAGAACACAGGACATTATTAATAATCCAAATCGTTTCATTTTTTCCTCTTGATGAAATGCAGAAATAAAAGTTATTCCCTAACATAATAAAATATGATTAATCTGGTTTTGAAATATGACTAATCCAGCGTTTTTTTTGTAGAAAAAGAGGTAAGAAGAAGTTGTAATATTTTTTTTCTTAACAAGCAAGTTTTTTTTCATCTAACTGCCTGATTAGCAAGTGATTAGCATCAATATTGCAGAAAAATTGATTTTCAACAAGCAAAACTGAATTTACAATAATAATTATTACAAAAAACTTGCATTTATGTAAATTTTTTCTATCATTTTCAATGAGATGGGAGCCATTTTGATTTATGGGACTCATCTATTGAGTAATTGAGGTAGAGTATGAATCAAAGATTTAATCACATCTTGAATAATTTAGAGTCTAGGGTTGATTTATTTAACCTTAAAAAAGAATTATTATCAAAATCATTAAATCATGTTATCAAGCAAGAAGCAAAAAAAGAATCCGAAATCAAAAAACAAAAAGCTACGCATGCTCCTCTTTCTCCTTCTTTTGAAAAAACAGGATGGATTCCAGGAGCCTTATCTTATCCTTGGATTATCTCATTTTTATTTATTCCCGAAATTATAAAAAATTTAATCTAAATCTTTTTTTATCTTTACTCCATTCATAATGGAGTTTTTTTATGCCCGCATTAATCCTTGACGGAAAATCTCTTGCAAAACAAACAGAGAATCAGCTTAAACAAAGAGTAGAACGTCTCCGAGAATCTACAGGCAAAACGCCAGTGTTAGCTACTATTCTCGTTGGGAATGACCCAGCAAGTGAAACTTATGTAAAAATGAAGGGAAACGCTTGTCAAAGAGTGGGTATGGAAAGTCTACGAATCGTTTTACCCAAAAATATCAACACAGAAGAACTACTTGATAAAATTAGAGAATTAAATGATAATCCTAATGTTCATGGAATTCTTCTTCAGCACCCTGTTCCAAGACATATTGACGAACGAAAGGCGTTTGAAGCTATTGACCTAAGAAAAGATGTAGACGGCGTAACCTGCCTTGGTTTTGGAAGGATGAGCATGGGTCAAGAAGCTTATGGTTCTGCCACTCCTGCAGGGATTATTTCTTTATTAAAACATTATGAAATTCCTTTGGCAGGGAAACATGCTGTCGTTGTTGGCAGAAGTGCCATTCTTGGAAAACCAATGGCAATGATGCTTCTTGCCGAAGACTGTACTGTCACTATTTGTCATAGCAAAACAAATAACTTACCAGATTTAATCAGGCAAGCAGATATTCTGATTGGTGCTGTAGGTAAACCAGAATTCATCAAAACCTCTTGGATAAAAAAAGGTGCTGTTGTCGTTGACGCGGGTTACCATCCAGGCGGCGTTGGAGATATTGAAAAAGAAGGGCTTGATTCAATTGCATCTGCGTTTACACCTGTTCCAGGTGGCGTTGGACCTATGACGATAAACACACTTATTCGACAAACTGTTGAAAGTGGAGAAAAAGTACTTTAAACTGTTTTTTTTCTGTTTTTTTTATAAAAGTCTTTAATCCTGCTCTAAATCCCCGTTTTATGTTTTTTGAATTCTTTTTTTATTCAAAATAGAATCATTTTTGAGAACATATTTAGAACACTAATAAACGTATCTCCTTTTTTTACATTCCTTTACAAGAATCATAATTTATTTTTGGACTGGTTATATTAGGATTTCTCGTTATGCGAGTATGAGGTATATATGAAACAAAATATTCTAGCTTTTTTTATAAGCATTCTTTTGGTTTTTGTCGCTTGGAACTGTTCTGAGACACCAAGTGAACCAAAGCCATTGCCAAATAATGCGGCAGGTACTTTTTATCCACTTTTATCTCCTGAAAATGATTTTTTTATTTTTCCAGATAATTCTGTAACAGATCTTGCTGGAAATCCTATTGGAGTCTTTTCAAACGATGGAAGCATTGTATCAAGCCAAGGTGTCGTTTTGGTTAGTGGAATAGACAAAAGCACTCTGAACGCTTTTGCTCCTGCAGGTTTTTTAATTCTCCCTGATTGTTCTGTCACAGACCTTAATGGTAATTACATTGGAGCTATGGATGTTTCCACTGGTTACATTGTTCTTCCAAATGGTGCTGTTTACAGTGGTTCTGGCGATTTACTTATCCCTCCAACAATCCTTTCAAGTGCCGAGATTCCTTTGTCCAGCACTACAGATCCTTTGTCCAGCGGCGTTGTGATACCAACTTCAAGCGCTTCACTCCCAAACTCAAGTGCAGTAGTTCCATTTTCATCTAGCTGGACTCAGCCCACATCTAGCTGGACTCAACCCACATCTAGCTGGACTCAACCTACCTCCAGCTACACACCTCCAAGTAGTAGCTCTGCTCCAAAAAGTAGCTCTTCTGTAGCAAAAAGTAGCAGTTCACAAACTGGTCAAAATCCTAATATTAAAGTAATTCAAGGTGGTAAATCGGGTTCTGGATACGCCACTCGTTACTGGGATAGCTGTAAGCCTCACTGTGCCTGGGAAGGCAAAGGCGGCCCCGTAGCAAGAACCTGCCAAAGAGATGGAACAACTCGCGCTGGCTCTGGAGAATCCTCTGTTTGTGACAATGGCAGCGCAGGGACTTGTTTTGATCAAATCCCAATTGTTGTAAATACTGATTACGCTTATGCTTTTGCTGCTACCCCAGGTGGTGGAAATGACTGTGGCAAATGCTACATGCTTACATTCAAGGGTACAGGAGCAGCTGCAACGAATACTCCAACCGATAACGCTCACAGATCAATTAAAGACAAAAAACTCATTGTTATGTCCACCAACATCGGCTATGACGTTTCTCACAACCAGTTTGACCTTATGATTCCTGGTGGCGGTCCTGGAGCATTCAACGGTTGTGGCCAAATGGGCATTTCTTGTGCTGGAGCTCAATATGGCGGATTCTTAACGACATGCAATTACAAGAAGGATTGCTTGATTAATATGTGTAATCAAGAATACGCCAGCAAACCTAGCTTAAAAGAAGGCTGTTTATTCCTTGCCAACTGGATGAATGCAGCTAACAATCCTGAAGTAGACTATGTAGAAGTAGAATGTCCTTCGGAACTTACAGCTAAATACTAATATCTCTTTTATTATTAAAAAAAACCTCGGATAAACCGAGGTTTTTTTATTGTATTAACTCAGTTATTTTTAGTTATATCTAACCATTTTTGATGCAAAAGACGATTAGAAAAAATGGCCTGCTCCCCATCAATAAAGGCTAATGGGGCTCCATCAATACGAGTTGCCTCACCACCTGCCTCTTTAATAATAAGAGCTATTGCCGCTATATCCCAAGGATAACTCATGGTCATGACAAAAAGATCAAGCCGCCCTGAAGCCACAAAACAACCTTCTACCACTGCTGAACCGAGGCATTTCACTCTCTGGAAATGATTTGCTTGAATTTCAAAATTTTGCAAATTGTGTTTGTTTATTTTATCGATATGGCCTACATTAAAATCTCCATTAGAAACAATAGCCTGAGATGCGTTTGTAACATCACTAACTTGAATAGGGTTTCCATTTAAAAAAGCGCCGCCATCTAAAATAGCGGTGTACATTTCTTCTAATCGGGGTAGGTATACCACAGACAAAAGAGGCTTTTTATTAAAATGAAGAGCAATTGAAATTCCCCAAAATGGAATTCCACGACTGTAATTTATAGTTCCGTCAATAGGATCTATTATCCAGAGATAATTTGGATCTTCACCCTGAATTATTCCGGCTTCTTCAGTACGTATACAATGAGTTGGAAATGCTTTTTTTAAGCCTTCTACGATTATCTTTTCTGATAAATAATCCGCTTTAGTCACTACATCTTTAGGTGTTTTATAATCTACCTCTCCTAAATGATTCTGTAATTCAAGAGCAGAATTCCCAGCCGTTCTAGCAAGCGTTTCTGCAATAGATAAAGCATGATCTAAAAATTCTTTTTGATTCATAAAATAGTCCTAATTGAACAGGACAAAGATAACATTAAAAACCCCCAACCGCAGTTGGGGTTAAAATGCTTTTCTAATTCAATGCAAATAATTATGGTATGTCATTAGGATTAACACCATAATCACGAGCCTCTGTTACAGAAATAATTCTTGATTCACCCGATTCAAAATTACCATTAGTGACTTCTTCATTATATGACTCAATAGCTTTGTTCACTGCTGTTGAGAAAGAAACAGGCGTTTCATTCCATGCGAGCGTTGTTTCAAGGAAATTATAAGTATCCCCTTCTTCTTCTGTTTTCCAACCTACAAAAGCATGGCCAGGAATTTCAACAACTACTACATCTATTCCAATGGACTCAAGAATGGAGGCAAACAAAAAAGCTCCTTCTATACAATTCGCTTGTTTTGTTCTAAGAACTTGTATGGGGTATTTTATTTTTTGACCCACGGCACCTGCTTCTGTATTGCTGACATAAGTAATCCCTTTTTTTTGTAAAACCTCATACACTTTCTGCACTTGATTATTCACACTTTCTTCCATTGTATTAAAGTCATAGAGCTGATATCCGCCATAACCTGATGGCATTAAAGAGGCTAGTTCCGAATGTATTGACGTGATGGAATCCATATTAGGAGTCACCCAAACATTCCACCAAGGAGAAATATCTATTCCTACATATTCTGGTCCACGAAGATCTACTGGATATATTTCCGCATTATACGATTCTGAAAAAACAAGAATTTCTCGATTGTTTTCTAAAGCAAAGGCTCTTACTTGGACAAGTACTGGAGCCGCAGCCTTTAAATGGAGATATTTTTCTGGTATTAATTTAATCTCAGGAGCAAAAACGTTTGACTTACTTGGATTTACAATGCCAGAGACTATTCCTGTATCACTATAATCAGGAATCCAAGCTTTGACAATAACGGAATGCCATAGATTCCCTCTATTTTCAATCTTAACTCCTAATGGAACAGGATATTCAAAATCTTTATACATTAAAGGATATTGATTTGCAAATGCCGTATTAAAACTTTCTTTTTTAAAGTGGATATAGGAAAATAAATCTTTTGCAACACTTTTTTCATAAATATCATTATAAACTGAATCATAAAGATCATTGTAAACAGAGTCATAAAGGACATAATACAGCGAATCATAAGAGGCTTCTAAAAGGCTATCTAATAAAGCATTTCTTGCCGAATCTAGCCAAACATCAGTAAAAGCATCATTAAATAGCGTGTCATAGACTGAATCTAAAACCGTTTCTGAATGCATAGAATCCCATAAATCTTGGGAAAGCTCTCCTCTCAAAACAGTGGCTAAACTATCCACATTGACGCTTTCTCCATCTTGGCCATCCACCCCATTTTCACCAGAACAAGCAGCAAGAAAAAAAACGCCTAAAAGAACAAGCCCTATTTTTTTAAAACTCATTGATATCTCCAGTAATTGAAATATTCTCCCCTCTTGAATCTGAATGTTATTAGAAAAACATGGATCAAATTAAGTGTTAGGATATTTCTTTTTGATAGGTTTAGTTATACATTAATTTTTTTAGTAGAGTTATAAAAAAACTAATCAAAGTCCGTATCCATTTTTAAAAATCATCTTTTATTAATAAAAATCTCCTATTTTATGGTCAATAAAAAAAGTGCCATTGGATTCTATATGCAAGTTTTTATATTTATGCATATTACAATCTCCTCGTTAGATATCTAGACTATGTAACTGTCTAAGAAAGTCTTTTGAGGTCTTTTTATAGAAGGTTATATGGATTACAAAGTTAAAGATATTAATCTCGCCTCTTGGGGCCGAAAAGAAATTGAACTAGCCGAAACAGAAATGCCAGGCTTAATGGCTCTTCGTCGTGAATATGGGGCTCAAAAACCTTTAACTGGCGCGAGAATTATGGGATCTCTCCATATGACTATTCAAACGGCTGTTTTGATTGAAACTCTAACAGAACTTGGTGCTGATGTTCGCTGGGTTTCCTGCAATATCTTTAGTACACAAGACCATGCGGCCGCTGCTGTCGTTGTTGGTAAAAATGGTTCTGTAGATGCCCCTAAAGGGACACCTGTTTTTGCTTGGAAAGGCGAATCACTAGAAGAATATTGGGATAACACTGCTATTGCTCTTGCTTGGCCAGATGGTGGCACCGCGAATCTTATTTTAGACGATGGCGGTGACGCGACAATGCTTGTCGTCCGTGGTGCTGAATTTGAAAAAGCAAAGGAAGTTCCTGCTTTTAATCCTGAAACCGATTCCGAAGAATGGGGCGTGTTTCTTGAATTATGTCGTAAAATTTATGCTCAAGAGCCATCTCGTTGGACTCGTACTTCTAAAGCGATTTGCGGCGTCTCTGAAGAAACAACTACAGGTGTTCACCGCCTTTATGATCTTGCAAAACAAGGGCGTTTACCTTTTGCTGCCATCAATGTGAACGACTCCGTCACTAAATCAAAATTTGACAACTTATATGGTTGCCGCCACTCTTTGATTGATGGAATTAACCGTGCTAGTGACGTGATGATTGCGGGTAAAGTAGCTGTTGTCTGTGGCTATGGCGATGTGGGTAAAGGTTGTGCCCAATCTTTACGTGGACAAGGCGCTCGAGTGATAATCACTGAAATCGATCCTATTTGCGCGTTACAAGCCGCCATGGAAGGCTATGAAGTAAAGACTTTAGATGAAGTGGTTTCTTATGCTGATATTTTTGTCACCACGACTGGTAACTTAAAGATTATCTCTGCAAAACAAATGAGCATGATGAAGCATAGAGCTATTGTTGGAAATATTGGTCATTTTGATAACGAAATCGACATGGCTGGCTTAAAGAAAATACCTGGTATTGTACGTACAGAAATCAAGCCCCAATATGATGAATGGACTTTTGCTGATGGCCATAGCATTTTGATTCTTGCTGAAGGCCGTTTGCTAAATTTAGGTTGTGCCACTGGACACCCCAGCTTTGTGATGAGTGCTAGTTTTACAAACCAAACTATTGCACAAATTGATCTTTGGTTGAATAATCAAGGGAAAGAAACTGTAGCTGGTGTTAAATATGAAAAAGGTAAAGTGTATACTTTACCTAAGATTCTTGATGAAAAAGTGGCCCGTTTACACCTTGATAAACTCGGTGTTCATTTAACTACTTTAACACAAGAACAAGCTGATTATTTAGGCGTTGCCGTTGAAGGCCCTTATAAAGTGGACTTCTATCGCTATTAGTCTTCAAATATTTTTTATTTAGCTCCGAAAAAGAAAACCTCTTTCGGAGCTTTTTATTTTAAATAAATTGATGCTTATTCTTCATATGAAATTACAGCCATGTTATAAGGGGGAAGCACATCCTTTCCTTTTATTTCAAAGAAACTGGATCCATCATAACCCCATAATTTTGCATTTTCAAAGCTTCGGTCTCCTACAAAAAGTAAGTCCGAATTTGCATCCCAATACAAAGAGCCACTGGTGTCCTCTATTTCATCTAATAGGCTGATTTTATTTTTTTCTATATCGACTTTTGCTAAAGAATAGCCTCCATCGACCCCTAATACTGAAGCATATATTTTTTTATTTTTTTGATCAACTGTAAAAGAAGAAACTCCTCCACCTAAATTTTTTCCAAAGAACTTTACTGTAGATTTCTTTTTTTCAAAATCAATCGATTCTATTCCTCTTAAGCTATCGCTATTACAGCCGTAGACATCGTTATAAACGCCTTGTGTGGAAACCCATAAAACATTTTCAATCCAAGCAAATGAGGTGGGGTTATTCGTTTTTAATGGAATGGTGTCTAAAATAGTTCCCTCATTTGCATCTAATAATACGATTAAACCAGGTAATTTGGCTTGATACATGTCTAGTCGTTGTAAAAGGGCAAGTAATGTATCTCCTTTTAAGCTTAATTTGATGAGATTTGGAGAAATATTACCAGAGACTGTATATTTGGATAGATCCACCGTTTTAAGCGTTTTTCCCTTAGCAGAAACAGCTGTATTTATTTTTAAGAGATGAGCACTCCCTTCTAAGCCGAGCCAAGCCGTTTGAGAATCTAATGCGATAAGATCACTTGGATTAGAGCCGTCTTCTAACGAAGTTTGGTAAAGAACAGAAGCGTCTTCTTGATCTAATTTAGATGGAGCTAAGCGTACTAAATTATCTGCCCCGAAACGTTCTAAAACAAAAACTTGTGAGCCTTGTACAATGACTCTAGAGTCTTGAGCAAGAGTTATTTTATTTGGTGATAAAGAGTCTGCCTCAATATCAAACCATCTTAATTCCCCATTCACGTAATCACTTGTAAAAACGAGCCCTAGAGTTTTACTCTCTATTTCGTCTTTAGGCGTCGTAGGCGAATCTTCGCTACAAGCGACTATAAAGATGGAAATGATTATTCCTAAAAAAATAGTAGTATTATTGATTGTTTTCATCTTTGTTGATTCCTATTTGTTGAATGAATGTGAATGAATATGTTCTTCCTGGGAGCGGGTAGGAAGAGTAAATACTTTGATACTCTGTGTTGGTGATATTTTGAACTGATAAAACGAATTTGGTTCTTTTTAAAGGATTCCAAGTTAAATAACTGTGATAAAGAGATTGTGCTGGGATTTTTTGTCGATTAGCTCGATCTTTATAAAGGGTGCTACGGTATCCTGCTTGCACAGACCACTCCAAATGATATGGTAATAGCCATGCAGCTTCAGCATGATATGTTGTGGTGGGTTCTTCTGGAAGTTTTTTCCCTTGATATAAAGGGTCACTAGAATCATCAAGAGCTTTTTGAATAGTGGCATCTAATCTTGTTTTGAAAAAAGAAGTGGGTTTGCTTTCTAAAGAAAGTTCAACGCCTCTTGTAATCGCTTTCGATATATTGAATGGCTTACTAAATGAATTATTGGTAACCCAAATGATTCCATTTTTTTGATGCGTTTCAAAATAAGTACTCAGTATTTTTGTTTTCTCAGAGGCGCTTTTCCATGATAAACTGATTTCTCCCATCCATCCTGTTTCTTCTTTTAAATCTGGATTCGGAAGAACATTTCGATACACGCCATATTGCTCCATAAGCTCAGGCTCTCTGAAATAACGGCCTAATGATAACGAAGCCTTCCACGGTGACTTGAGATGCCCAAAATGCATTGCTAATCTTCCAGAGCCTAACAAATCTTGATTGGATCCACTGATAAGACTATCGTTTCGAACAGGCAAAGACCATTCTCCGCCTGAATTTTCATTTTGATATGCTTTGATTGAATTTTCTAATTCTAAAGAAATAATACGAGTTAAAAACCATTGGATATTGGATGCTCCTTCTACAACATATTGTTCTAAATGCCAAGGATAAGCGGATATCCATTCATTATTATCTCGATCTTCTAAACGTTCTGCTGAAGAGGCAAGATATAGAGAAGCTGCCCAAGAACGAGACGAATCCGTTGGTAATTCTACAATTATTTTTGGTTGAAGAAAATAACGTATAGCACCATATTCCATATAATATGTATTAGGAAAGCCGATTTTATCTAGTGGGTAATAGGAGTGAGAAACAGACTTTTCTATTTGCCCTGAAAGAGACAGTGTGAACTGTAGATTTTTATAAGGGATAGGCTCATAAGAATAAAAAAGCTGGCCTAAATCTCGATTAAAGCCTGCTACTTCTGTTTGATTCGATTCTTTCCCTGGATTACCACCCTTTTCTTTTTCATGCCTAAAACTTAAAGTGGAAAAGCCCCCATTCTCGTGAGTATGATAAAAAGTATGATTCCCTGAAAACTGCAAATACCAAGCATTTTTTCTTTTCGCTAAAAAATCATCGTCTGTATCATATTCAGTCCCGTTTCTATTTAAAAATTCGTAATCATTATCTGAATATCGATATGCTAAACCAGAGGCAAAGCGTGTTTTAGAAATTAAAGGAATGGTTAGAGACACTGCCGCTTCTTGAAGTCCATGACTTCCATACGATAAAGAAAACTGGCCTCCAGTATTAACGCTCTTTTTGGTGATAAAATGAATGGCTCCACCAATCCCATTTCCGCCTAAAAACGCAGGTACATAGCCCTTATAGACATCTATTCGTTCCACTAAATTCAGATCTATGGAACCAAGATTCACAGCACCGCCACCAGCATCTTCTAAAGCCACGCCATCAATAAATATTTTTACCCCTCTGGAAGAAGCTCCTCGAATAGAAATGCTCTGAAAACTACCTATTCCCCCTTGTTTATGGCCCTGAATACCACCATAAGAAGAAAGGATATCAATCGCTGTAAAGTTTTTTCCAACCCATGCTTCTTCACTAATAGATACGACTTGATTTGAAAGGTTTTCTGTTATAGAAGCACCGATATGTACTTCTGTTTCCCCAAGATTTTGTACGGTTAAAGAATCGGTCACCGAAGCCGAAACAGAGTAAAACAACCCCATAAAAAGGGCTACTAGGGGTGATGTCTTTCGCATCGTGCCTCTCGCTATTATTCTACAGTTCTTCTGACTCGGGGATCACTCTACTCCTAGTTCCTTCACACCTTTACGGCATTGGTTTTCCGGACAAAAGTCCTCTTACTAGTTTCGTTCTCCCTTACAGCGGCGGGACCGTTCCCGATTTTCACGGGATTTTCTCAATCATTTTACATTCATAAAACAATTGGCTTTTCAAGGCATAGAATATGATTTAACGCAAATATAACAAAAAAAGTTTATTGTTCAACTTGAGCAGCACGGAAACGCTTTCTCGCTCTGCTACCTGGACGATTTTTGCCCTTCGTTTTTACAGCATTACTTTTTTGAACGGGCTCAGAAGAAGAAACGTGGGTTTCCTTCTTTTTAAAAGAATCTCTTGGAGGTCTTCTTCTGTTAGCAACAGGTGCTTGATGACCAGAAGATTCTTTTTGAACAGGAAGCTCTTTTACAATAGAAGAATCGCCTTCTTGAATTTTTTGACGAGTGAGCTTTTCAATGGCTCTTAATTCAGACTCTTCATCGGGAGCACAAAACGCAATCGCAACGCCCCCTTTTCCTGCGCGAGCTGTTCGTCCAATACGATGGACATACGTTTCTGGCACTTCTGGTAAATCAAAATTAAAAACATGGGTCACACCATCAACATCAATGCCGCGAGCCGCAATATCTGTAGCGACTAAAACACGTATCTGTTCACACTTAAAATTACCAAGAGCCTCTTGTCGACGCGTTTGGCTTTTATTGCCATGAATCGCAGCACTAGTAATCCCTGCTTTTTCTAAAGTCTCCGTAATGCGATTCGCCCCATGTTTTGTACGGCTAAAAATCAACACTTTTGACATTTCTGGGTGGGCTAAAAGTAATGCTTTTAATAGAGCGCCTTTTCTTTTTTTATCCACTTTATAAACAGATTGTTCGATTCGCTCAATGGGAGTACTTTCAGGAACAACTTCTATACGAATAGGATTCTTTCGTAAAATCGAAGAAGCCAATTTGGTGATATCAGAAGGCATCGTCGCAGAGAAAAATAAATTTTGACGAACAGCAGGAAGCATCGTAATGATTTTTCGAATATCGTGAATAAATCCCATATCCAGCATACGATCGGCTTCATCAAGTACAAAAAACTCTAACGCTCTTAAAGAAATTACTTTTTGCCCGATTAAATCAAGTAATCTTCCAGGAGTTGCCACCAAAACATCTATGCCCCGAATTAAGGCTTTTTTTTGTGATACATCGCTCACGCCACCAAAAACACATGTGGTAGAAATAGACGTATATTGTGCATATTGTTCAAAGCACTCAGACACTTGAATTGCAAGTTCTCGAGTAGGCAATAAAACAAGCGCTCTAGCACATTTTGGTGCACGTATTTTCCCTGATTTTAAGAGAAGCTGAAGAATAGGCAAAGCAAAAGCCGCTGTTTTCCCTGTTCCTGTTTGGGCAATTCCTAAAAGATCGTTTCCTTCAAGAAGAGGCATAATGGCCTGAGATTGAATTGGAGTGGGGGTTTCATAGCCAACGGCACGGACTGCTCGCTGTAAAGACGGGTCAAGAGGAAAATCCTCAAAAGAATTAATCATATGAACACAAATTAGAATTTAATAGGCTCTTTCCAAACCCTACGATGAGAAAAACAGCTTTTCGTATTCATAACACCAAAAGTTCTTTTCGCTGGTTTTATGGCAATACTGTCGTTTTTGTGGCATTCTGCTAGTATATTCTCAATAATTATGAAATACACTATAGCTCTTTTTGATTAAACGGAACAAGCTCATTTGAATCAAACCCCACAAAACCACCATTTTTTTGATTATGAATATCAAGAAAAGAAACGAATGAATTTGTTGAAAAATGGAGGCTACCTAATAACAGGCTTTTTAAAAACAAAAAAACTTCTATACTAACGTATAAAAGCTTTTTTGAAGCGGGAAGAGCGAGATTCGAACTCGCGATAGGATTAAGTCCTATACGTCCTTAGCAGGGACGCGCCTTAGGCCAGCTCGGCCATCTTCCCGTTTATCTCGCACAATTCTAAATAAAAATGTTCTTTTTTTCAAGCGAACAATGCTAAAAAAATAGGAATACCTCAAAATAGCCCCCTAAAAGCACCCTTTTTCTAATAAATGAGAGGTTTTGTTTTTATTTTTTACAAAGAATTTATTTGTTGAGACTCTGGCATGAGAATTTTTAAGAAAATAGGGCTAATTGTCCTAGCCTTTTTTTTAGTAGGACTGATCTGTCTGATTCCCACCTATATCGTAGTATTTAAAATTCTCCCGTTAAAAGACCCTGATTTTTTATTCAATCGTGAGTCTATTGTTCAAGCTCTTTCTGGAGAAACACGTGTTTTTTATAACGATGGAACGACTCATCTAGGTGCTTTTTTTGATGTCAACCATCGCATTTATGTTCCTTATGGTGAAATTCCAGAACATGTAATCAACGCACTTATTGCTGCTGAAGATGCTCGTTATTGGGAACACAACGGATTTGATATTCGCGGCTTTTCAAGGGCCATGGCTAATAACATCCGTATGATGAAATTACGCCAAGGTGGATCAACACTCACCCAACAAACAGTTAAAAATATTTTCGGACGAGAAAAAACATCTGTTAAAGAAAAGTGGAAAGAGCTGATTAACGCCCTTCGAATGGAAAAGCATTTTTCAAAAGAAGATATTCTTGAATTTTATTTGAATCAATTTCATGTTTCAGGTACTGGAAAAGGGGTCGCGATTGCCGCCCAATACTTTTTTAATAAAGATCTTCGTGAACTAACTCTTGCAGAGTGTGCTTTTATCGCTGGTTCAGTCAAAGGACCTTTTAATTATGACCCTTTTATTCAACGCAATGAATCTCGTAAAGAGAAGGCATTAGAACGAGGTCGCCTAAGATTAAAATATGTCTTAGATCGAATGGTAGAAGAAAAATACATTTCAGAAGCGATGAGGAATTCTGCCCTCGCTACTCCCCTTCATTTTGAGCATGGTGATTTTCGATTTACCTTATCCACGACACTCACAAGACTTGAAGAAAAATTAGACTCTGATTTTTATAGAGAGATTTTCGAAGAAAATGGAATTGACGATTGGAGAAAAGCACAACTTCAGGTCATTACTACGCTAGATGCTAAATACCAAGATGCCGCTACGAGAGCCCTACAAAACAACATTTCGAACCTCCAACTTCAGTTAGGTGGCTTTACTTTACCTAAAGCAGAACTCCCCAATCGAGCCATCAAGGGCAGAAAAGGAGACTACCTATATGGAGCTATTGATTCTGTTGGGTATTCTCAAAAAGGAGAGCTTGATTTTATTCACTTAACTTTTGGACAATTAAAAGGAGTGGTTGATTCTAAAACTCTTAAAACTTTTGGAAAACAAGTCAAAGGCGATCCCTCCAAAATTCTCGCATCCCGTTTAGGAAAAAATTCAATCCTTTTGGTTAGTATTTTAGACAGTAGTTTAGTGAATGGAAGAGTCCCTTGTAAAATTGAAACGGAACCTGTGCTCCAAGGAGCATTAATGGCGATTCAAAATGGAGCCGTTCTTGCTACTCAAGGAGGTTTCCATAATACAGGATATGATCGTTCTTTTAAGGCCCTTCGGCAACTTGGTTCTAGCTGGAAGCCCCTTCTTTTTGGCGCCGCTCTACATTATCACTGGCATTACTTAGATGAAATTGAAAATTCAATTAATTTATTTCAATATGTAGATCAATTTTATTTTCCTCGACCAGACCACAAAAACAAAGGCGAAACAGTTAGCATTTTATGGGCTGCTACACGTTCCGAAAACATTGCTAGCGTCTGGCTTTTAGAGCATCTTTTGGATAAACTCTCTATAGAAGAATATGCTGAAGTAGCGGAAAAAAATGGTTATACCCCTCTTCCTGAAGAAGACGAAAAAAACTACTATGAACGTCTCCGGGATAAATTTGGTCTCACCTTAAACAATCAAGTCAAACAAGAAATCGAATTTACTAAAGCAAAACACCTTTTAATAGAAAAATTCCTTTATGAAAAACAACCTCGTAAAGCACGTGCTCTAAAGCATCTATTATATGGTCGTTTTGTGGAAAAAGGTTTAAAAGAACAACGCCGCTCTTCAGAAAACACGGCTTTATTAAAGCACAACTATTTAAGTTATTCTGAAATTTTAAGAAATCGTTTTGCACAAGAACTCGACCCTGATTTATCACTAACCTTACCTCCTCTTGATTCCGTTAAATTATTTGAAGATTTTTCTCTTGCTGACTTTAAGCGATTAACGGTAATGATGGAACCCGTTGATAATGAAGCCTCTTATTTTGAAATAGATCGATTAAAATACTGGCCTGATTTTAACCGTTCCCTATCAATGGCTGAGTTTGCTCGCTTTTCAAATGAAATAGGAATTCAACAAAAACTGCAAAAAGTGTTCAGCATGCCTCTCGGTGTAAATGATATCTCGCTTGCCGAAATGACGACAGCTTATCAGACTTTACTTTCAGGGAAAATTTTTAAGCCTCTAGATGGTTCTTGGCATGAGCCATGCTTAATCAAAGAAATTAAGGATCGCGATGGACGGACCATATTCACAAATAAAATTGAATCGAAAACGATATTAAGTGACACCACCACCTCTCAAATGGGGCTGATGCTTCGCTCTGTTTTTGAACATGGTACCGCAAGAAGTCAACTTTCACAATTAAATGTTTCTTCTGAAGATAAGCAAAATACTCTTCTTTATCCTGTACTCGGAAAGACTGGAACCACAAATGATTATAGAAACGTGGCCTTTATGGGAGGTATTCCTACTTTTGTAAATTCAAAAAACGGAATAGCTCTTGATTCTACAATTGCTGTAGGAAGTTACGTGGGTTTCGATGATAATCGTCCTTTAAAATCTGGAAGAACTCGTATTGCAGGCGCTTCTGGAGCTCTACCTCAGTGGGCTCAATTTACGAAAGAGGTTTTAGATATCCGAAAAGAAAGTAAAAAAATCGACTTTTTAGATATCACCTTGTTAGCCTCAAAAAGAGTACCTCTTCTCTTCATTAATGAAAGAGGCATGCTTCCTGTCAACTCAGAAACAGGCTTAGCAGATGGATCCCAAACAGCAAAGGTGGTAGAAGTACCATGGCTTGATGTTCCTGGCTATATTCCTCCTGTGGTTACGACGAAAGCAGCTGAAGAAGCCGCGGAACAAGGAATCGTTGTGTCTATTTCGATGCCCTTAGATTCATTAACAAATAAAGACTCTACTAAAACGACAGATACAATAACCACAAGTCAACCAATAGTCTCTTCAGACGATTGGGAATTGCCTGCGGACTTTAGTGGAAAAGATGCTTTTGTTCCTATTGAGCCAGAAATAGATTCCCCATAAAGAAATATATTTTTATGAAGAACAGCAGCTTAAACACTTTTATAAAACCAGCAACGCGTATTCCTATTGGTTATAAAAAAATCATCCAAAAAGCTTTTATTTAGGATATTATCATGTTTTACAAATTACTATTTCTTTCTTTTACAGTATCCTTTTTTATCGCCTGTGGATCAAGTGCACCTACTCCAAAAATCGATCCCTTAGCATTAAAAGAATCTGAAGGCCTTGTTATTAAAGTACCAACTATCGACACCACCTCTTCTACTCTTTCTTCTGAGAAGACTATTTCTGATTCTATCGTTCCACCAGAAGAAACAACAACATCCACTACCGATTCTATTTTAGAAGAAAAACAACTTGTTGTTAATCCTTACCGAGATATTCCAGCTCTTGTAGAATTCGTTTTAAAATACGCTGACACACTCCTTTCCAAAGGGAACTCCGATAGCGCTGCTGCTTATTTAGAACAGTTCATTGTTCTAAAACCACTCTGGGATGGATGGCAAGCGCAAGCACAGGACTTATACTCAAAGACAAAAAAAACACAAGCCTTACGTGCAGAAGAATTTAAATCTCTTACTCTTCAGATTTTGAATATGAATTCAGTGGGAGCTAGTTTTGATCTACTAAAAACATTCACAGATAGTTTAATATTAATGAACCCAGGAGACTCTTTAGTTTTTTGGGCTCAAAAGCAAAATCAAATCGCTTTACAAAAAAACTTAAAAAAAGCACGTCAAGAAAAAGAAAAAATTCTAGCCGAAGCAAATAAAAGCAACGAGTTTAAAACAGCTCAAGAACAAATTGTACAATTAAAAACCAGGTACCATTATTTTGAAGACTCTTTACAATTGCAGTCCACTCTCGTTCAATTAAAAGAAATGGAAGCCTCTATTTCTGAGCAAGATAAACTTTTTTGGCAAACTAACGATCCTCAGAAATCTTTAGAACAAGCTGAAAAATGGATTGCAGAAAAAAATTATTCCAAAGCAAGAACTATTTTAATAAAACTCAAATCCAGCGCTCTTCGTCAAAAGTCATTAGAACAAATGGAAGTTCTTGCAGAATCGTTCTGCAATGAAGAAAGAAAGAAAACATCTGTATTATTTCAAGCTTCACAAAAAACTTCTAATGAAATTCAAAAAAAGAAAAAACTTACAGAAGCCATTGACGGATTAAATCGATGCTTAGAGCAATACCCTGAGTATAGTCAAAAAGAAAAAGTGATTAGCAATCGTCAATTCTTAGAAAAAGAATTGTCTAGATAAAACATAGAGTTATTCTAAATGGATTACTTACAATACATTCTCTTTTTCTCTTTAGGTTTAGTGGTAAGCATCATCAACAGCCTCGCTGGAGGAGGCAGCACTTTAAGTTTGCCTATTTTGATTTTTTTAGGCTTATCGCCTACCATAGCCAATGGCACCAATCGAATAGGTCTTATCGTAGGAAACTTAAGTTCCATGCTCAACCTAAAAAAACACGGCTATTTATATATGCCAATTTTTAAGCAACTTTTTTTGCCCACTTTAATAGGTTCTATTATAGGCGTTCTCGCTCTAGTTCAAATGAGCGATAAATTATTTCAAGCAATTCTCGCTCTTGTGATTTTTTTCGTTGTCTTTATGACCCATCTAAAGAAAGACATTCTTGGTAAAGCTCCAGATTCGCCTCCAACGAATAGATCATTCAAAGGGTTTTTAGGATTTATTGCTATTGGTATTTATGGTAGTATTGTACAAGTCGGTGTTGGTTTCTTACAAATCTTTGCCATATCCAAGTACTCTGGTTTAAGCTTAATCCAAGTCAACACATTAAAAAGCGCTCTAACATCCATCTTCTTAGTCGTTAGCACTATTGGACTAGCGCTCTCTGGTAAAATTCTTTGGGATGTAGCTTTAATAATGGCACTAGGAGCTTGGGTTGGTGGCTATATTGGTAGCGCCCTTCAAAGAAAGCACGGCAATCAGTTTATTGAAAAAACAATTACAGTCATTAGCCTTTTAATGGCCTGTTATTTATTATACGACTTATTCAAATAAAAAAACTCTCCAAAGAATGGAGAGTTCTTTAATCACCAAAACATTAAAATCATCTTAAATGTTTTTTAATATCTCTTGAGACGTCTGGAAAGGAAGCGTGTTACTTAAAACAAAACGTTTCACCTCAGAAGGGTTGATTCTAGCATATTCACTTAAAGCACGACCAATTCCATTTCGAACATAAAAATCATCGTCTTTTGCGCAAGAGGCACAAAAATCTCTAAGTAAAGGCCAATCCGTTTTTTCACGATATTGCAACTGGAAAATAATCGCACTACGACGAACCCAGATATTAGGATCGCGAATCCAAGCAGCTATTTTTGTTCTAACTGCAGGTAGACGCCAAGCTAAATCACCTAAGACACTCGTAGCCAATGTATCTACAGTATCTCTCCAAGCACGAGTCTTTATTAGTTTTTTTAGAAAAACCAATTGAGGGCCGCCTAATAGTTCTTTATGCCGAAATAAATAATCACATGCAGCATATTGAATTTCTCGATATGGTTGTCCCCACATATCATCTACTCGAAGAACGAGTTCTTCACAATCTTTAGGCGGAAACTTATCAAATATTGGATAGGTAACTTCCCGTCTGGATACCACTTTTACACCCAGAAAATCAAATTGTTCTCTGACGTTTCTGGACATGCAACGAGCCTCTTCTTCATTTGAGATTGCTCTTAAAGCCAGTAATATTTCTTGAGTAAACCTAAGCATCTTAAACAAAAATAACCCACAGACTCATTATTTTCTAGGCCTTGACAGACAATATTTCAATTTTTTTTTAACTTTTAAGTGCATTTTAAAGCTTTTTCTTATAAAAAACACCTTTTTAGGTAAAAACTTCAATTTTATGACAAAAGATGACTTAGGTATTATAGAGGTTCCTCCAGAATTAAGAGGCCTTTCTGACGAAGAAATTCTCAATTTAAACAGTAATCGGGCAAAGGCAAATCGTTCTAGCAACCGTCCTTCTAAAAAAGAACGCTTAAAAAAGAAGCAAATCAAAGAGCGTGAACGAATCAAAAAAATTGCTGAAGAATACGAACGTAAAGATTTTAATCCTCGTCACAGCACTTTTATGGCATCAAAACCAATGCCTAAACTTAGTGAATTTGAAAATTCCACTGAAGAAAAGAAAACGCCCCTCCTCAAAAAAAAGGATGAGATTTTTAAAACGGATTTACCATCCTCTACCCCTAGTCTAGAGAAAAAGAACATTGAAGTAAAACCTCTTTTATCCTCGATCCCTAGTCCAAGTTCAGGTCGGGTTCTAAAAGGGGTCTTTGGTTTTAAAGGGAAAGAGTCTGTTAAAGCCACTATTGTAAAGGCTGATGATCTTTTAAAAACAAATGCTTTAGAGCGAGCCAAAAAGCTTAAAGTATCGCAAAAGACTATTCCTGCTGTTTCTGAAACAGGAGAAGAATCCCCTAAACGCCCAAGAGGACGTCCAAGGAAAAATCCTATTTAGTTTTCTTTTCTTTGTTTTCTTTTTTTGTAAACGACGTTTCTTTTTTTGAAGGTTGGTCTTCTTTTATCCCAAAAACAAAGCGTCCACGCAAAACACAACCTGGAGAGCCAGGATCGCATTCTTTTAGCCTTTTGTTGCAAAAGGTCTCATCTAAATATCGACACTCATAACTCATGGCAACACCTATGGATAAAGATTTTTGAGACACGTCAATAATGGAACCTCTATTGACCTGTCTCAGGTCTAAATATTGCTAAAAAGCAATTCATCTTCTAAAATATTATAACATTTGTCTGTCGCTTCCTTAAAAAATGATTTTTTGGAAGCATTATATAGTTAAGGGTTCTAAAAAAAATAACTTATCTTTAAGTCATGAGATACGGCGATCATTCTTTTTTTCAAACAGGCGTTGCAGTCCCTTTATTTAGCTTACGAAGCAAAAATAGTATAGGGATTGGCGAATTTCTGGATTTAATTCCTTTTGCTTCTTGGGCAAAATATTGTGACTTTAATGTGATTCAAATTCTACCTGTAAATGATACAGGGAATGAATCCAGCCCCTACAGTGCGAGAAGTGCATTTGCTCTTCATCCTGTATACCTTAATCTACAAGTAATAGATGGATCTTCCGATTTCGAAGACGAAATAAAAAAAGCAAAAGAAGATTTTAACAAAGAGCTTCGAATTGATTTTTATAAAATCGTAACTTGGAAGCGTGCTATTTTAAGAAAAATTTTTGATTTGCATTTTGAAAAAATTGCTGCTGACAAGAAGCTCGAGCGCTGGATTGATAACAACGAATGGGTGAAACCATATTGTGTCTATGCCTTACTGAAAGCAAAGCACTCAGAAGCTAGTTGGAAAGATTGGAAAACTAATCAGCATCCTACACTTTCAAGTATTGAAAAACTGTGGACTAAAAATTATAAGGAAGCTCTATTTCAAGCTTGGATGCAATTTGAAGCGGAAGCACAATTCAAAGCAGCCGTCAAAGCCATCTCTGACTTAGGAGTCAAATTAAAAGGCGACATTCCAATATTAATCAATGAAGACAGTGCTGATGTTTGGTTCCATAGAGATTTCTTTTCTCTTGATGATCGTGCAGGCGCCCCTCCCGATATGTTCAGCTATAGCGGCCAGAACTGGGGCTTCCCTACTTACCGTTGGGATACGATAGAAAAAGATAATTACTCCTGGTGGCGAAAACGTTTGTTTCAAGCAAGCAAATTTTATCATGCCTATCGCATTGATCACGTGTTAGGCTTTTTTAGAATCTGGACTATTCCTCAAACAGAAGTCACTGGTATTTTAGGGCGTTTTAATCCTTCTAAACCTTTGAAAAGAAGCGATCTTGAAAAGCATGGATTCAAAAAAGAATCCCTTGAATATTTAAGAAGGCCTAATTTTTCTGTAGAACAAATACAATCTTTTTTAAAAAATCATTTTTCACAAACTGTTTTGAATGATTTTTTTGAAAACCTACCTAATACCACTGATCGCTTTATTATTAAAGAGATGTTTTGCTCCGAAAAAGCCATCCTTAGTAGTTCCGCGAGTCAAGAGGTAAAAGACGCCTTACTCAAAATCTATTGGAATCGTGTTTTTGTGCCGTCTGGCTCAGAAGAAGATTATTACCCCTATTGGTATTGGTACGAGCAGCCAGTATTGTTTACGTTACCCGAAGCAGAGCAACGTTTACTTAAAGTTCTTATTAGTGAAAATGCGGCTTCTCAAGAATCTCTCTGGCAAGAAAACGCCTTGAAATTATTAAACATTCTTGCCAATGAAACCGATATGTTGGTCTGTGCCGAAGACTTAGGCGCTATTCCTCATTGCGTTCCCTTTGTATTAAATAAACTCAATATTTTATCTCTACGTGTAGAACGTTGGACTCGTCAATGGGATGTTCCTTATTCCCCTTATTATGAAATGGAAGACTACCCGAGACTCTCCGTTTCCACGACAAGTTGCCACGATACCTCTACCCTACGTGGTCTTTGGAATGAGCCTGATTTTGACAAAGAATTATTTTGGCAACATGCTCACCAACAAGGCATGCCTCCTAACATACTTTATCCAAATCATGTAAAAGGTTTAATAGCAAATATTTTTTCTTCAAACAGTTTATTTACCATTCTTCCTATACAAGATTATTTTGGTTTGTCTTCTCAATTTTCATTGATTACTCCCGAGTTAGAGAGAATCAACATTCCAGGAACAGTAGGGCCGCATAATTGGTCTTATCGAATTCCATGTGCTGTTGAAGAGCTAATGAACTTTTCGGCTTTAAACGCTGATATTCGTTCTTTAGTAGATGCAAGAAAACGCCGCCCTATATGGAAAATATGAGTTTAATAAAAAATGCCACTGCCCCTTCTTGGGTTAAAGAAGCTGTTTTTTATCAAATCTTTCCAGATCGTTTTGCAAAATCAGATCACTATAAAGGGCCTGGAAAATATGAACCTTGGGGAACAACACCAACAACACATAATCTGTGTGGCGGTAATCTTTCTGGCATAGAAGAGCATCTGGACTATATTGAGAATCTTGGCTGTAATGCCATTTATTTTTGTCCTTTATTTAAAAGCAATTCCAATCATCGTTATCACACTTACGATTATTTTAAGATTGATCCCGTTCTTGGAACTGAAGAAGATTTCGATAAACTAATCAAAGCTTGTCACAAGAAAAAGATTCGCGTGATTCTCGATGGTGTATTTAACCACTGTTCCCGTGGTTTTTTTGAATTTAATAGTTTATTAGAACAAGGCCCCGAATCCCCTTATAAGGATTGGTTTATTGTAGATTCATTCCCTGTTTGTGCTTACGATAAAAAACCAAATTATCGTTGTTGGTGGAATTTACCCGCTCTTCCAAAATTCAACACCAATCACCCTGAAGTTCGAGAAATGCTTTTTTCTGTAGGAGAATACTGGACTAGAAAAGGGATTGATGGCTGGCGATTAGATGTTCCAAACGAAATTGATGATGATTCTTTTTGGCAAGAATTCAGAACACGAGTCAAAAAAATAAATCCAGAGGCGTACATTGTTGGAGAAATTTGGGATCCTCCAGCGAGATGGCTTCAAGGGGATCAATTTGATGGGGTGATGAATTATCCTTTAAGACGCCGATTAATTGATTTCATTTTGAGAGATGAGCCAAAAAATAATGAAGCTTTTTGTGATTTTTTAAACGCCTATTATCCATCCGATTCGTTTGCTATTTCCATGAATTTAATTGGAAGTCATGATACTAGACGAATTGCATCGCAAAATCACATCAATACAGACATTTTAAAATTAATTTGGACTATACTCTTCTTTTTACCTGGATGCACAAGCGTATACTATGGAGATGAGCTCGCTTTGGAAGGCGGGCAAGACCCTGATAATAGACGTTGCTTTCCATGGGATTCTCTAAAAGACCTTCAAAAAACGCCTTTTTCGCAATTTTTCAAACAATTGATTAAAATGCGACGTTCTGAATCCACTCTACAAAAAGGCTCTTTTGAAGCCATTCCTTGTGAAAATGGTTTTATTTTAAAAAGACAAATAAAAAAAGAAATCATGGAACTTCGAGTTTTTACCCCTAAAATTGGGGGTCCTGACTCTTTTACGCTTACCAAAAACGCTCATAATTATTAAATTTGAGCCCGACTTCTAGCTTTTATGCCTTTAAGGGATTACTAATGAATAAAAAAACATTCGGTTTGCGAGAAATGATTATTCTTGCTATTCTACTCCTCTCCTGTTACACACTCTGGCCCTCTATCCAGATCCACTCCAAATTTGGTGAAGAAAAGAAGACTTTTCTAAAAGAAAATCCAAAGCTTGCAGGAAAATCAATCAATTTCGGACTAGATCTTGCTGGTGGAACAAGTATCACTCTTGAAATTGATAAAACGGGTCTAAAAGACGAAGATATTACAGATATTCAAGAACAATCTCTTGAAATTGTTAGAAATCGTGTGGACCAATACGGTTTATCTGAACCACAAATTGCACCTAGCGGCAATAGTCGAATCATTGTCGAACTAGCAGGTGTCGATGACTCCACCGCTAAAGAATTAGTCGGTAGCACAGCTAAACTTGAATTCAAAATTCTTGCCGAATCAGAAAAGTTCAGCCAAGTAGTCACACTCATCGACAACTACCTCTCTCGTCAAACAACTGATGTTAAAGAAGAAAAAGTTCTTGCATCAACCGATTCTACAAAGGGTGCAGACTCCGCTGCACCAGCGGCACCAGTCGCCGTTTCTGACGAAGACTTGTTAAAGGGAATTGCTCCAACCACCACTGCAACTACTGACACCAATAATAAGGCGACAGAGAAAGTGGCAACAACAGAAGCACCTAGTGCAATGCCTCTTTCAAGCTACTATTTATCCTTTGGTAATGGCGGATTTATTGGACAAGATAATATTGAAAAAGTCAAGAAACTTTTACAACTTGAAACCGTACAAAAGCTTATTCCTCGTGATTTAGTCTTTGCTTGGGGTAGCGGTTTTGAAAAAGTTTCCAAAGACTCCAACATTAAAGCAAAACGTTTTTATCTCTTAAAACGCCGTGCTGAAATGAATGGTGAAGATATTTCCGATGCTCGCCCTTACCGCGTAGGTGATGGAACAAACGCTGGTGAAGTCGCTGTTAGCTTAAAATTCAGTGGCATTGGTCCTAAAAAGTTCTCCGCTGTAACTGCTGCTAACGTTGGCAAACAAATGGCCATCGTTCTTGATGATCAAGTCATCAGCGCTCCAGTAATTCGCGATCGTATTCCAAATGGTGAAGCTCAAATTACTGGCTTAGATGATATGGCAGAAGCTAACCGTCTTGCGGTTGTCTTACGTGCTGGTGCTCTTAAAGCTCCTATGAATATTATTGAATCCAGAAACATTGGAGCTACTTTAGGTGTTGAAAACATTAAAGCAGGCTTTGGATCAGGCGTTATCGGCTTAATTCTTTGCCTTATCTTTATGATTTCTTATTATCGATTCGGCGGCTTCATTGCGTCATTAGCCGTGATCTGTAACTTAATCATTAGTGCTGCAGTTCTCTCTGTATTTAACGCCACTTTAACTCTTCCAGGTATTGCTGGCTTTATTCTTGTGCTTGGTATGGCTCTGGATGCGAACGTGCTTATTTATGAACGTATTCGTGATGAAATGAAAAATGGTCTTATGGCTCGTGCTGCTGTTGCAAAAGGTTACGAAAAAGCTTTCAGTGCTATTTTTGACTCCAACTTAACCACATTTCTTACAGCGCTCATTCTTTATAAAGTAGGGACAGGATCTGTTAAAGGTTTTGGTCTTACATTAATGATTGGTATAGCCACTTCCTTGTTCTGCTCTCTTACCATTACACGTGCTATTTTAGATTTCAAACTTTCAAAACACGACGCCAATAAATTAAGTATTGGTACTGGTATACGTGCAATTAATGAAATTAATCTTTCGATTATTTCTAAGAGTAAGATTTTTATTGGTATTTCTCTTGTTTTCATTGCAATTAGCCTAGGTTCAGTTCTCGTTAAAGGGTTCGATTTTAGCATCGACTTTATGGGTGGTCAAGTTTATACTGTTCAATACGATGATAATCTTAGACATGAAGAGGACTTAACTCAAATACTAAAAACCGCAGGGCTAAGTAATGCAAAAGTGCGCCATTTGGGAGGCACATCAGCAAATTCTTACCAAATCAGCGTTAAAGATTTAAATGACCAATCATTTAAGGAACAGCTATCTTCATTATTCGAAAAGAACAACCAAAAAGCAGTTATTGTTGCAAGTGATACCGTTGGCCCTACCATTGGAAAGGAACTTCGTTTTAATGCAATTCTTTCTGTTTTATTATCTTGGATAGCCATCTGTCTTTATGTCTGGTTCCGTTTTGGAAAAATGGGTCTTGGCTTTGGTGTAGGTGCTCTTGTTGGTCTTATTCATGACACAGTCATTACTCTTGGTTTTATTTCTTTAGCAGGACTATCAGTAGACGGTGCTTTAATTGCGTCCCTTCTTACGATGATTGGTTACTCAGTAAACGATACGATCGTGGTATTTGACCGTGTTCGCGAAAATACGGGTATAAATGGACGAGCTCATTTTGCAAATACTGTAAATAAATCTATTAATGAGTGTTTTAGTCGTACAGTAATTACCTCTATAACAACACTTTTTGTTTGTGCTGTCATAGCCTTTATGGGTGGTTCTTCCATTCGTGACTTTGGTTTAGTGATGGTCTTCGGCATTATTGTAGGAACATACTCTTCTATAGCAGTTTCATCACCATTCGTGGTATGGTGGTCGAAACGCTTCAAGGGTGGCCTATAAAAATCAATCCTAAAAGCCTGGGGTTGCCCCAGGCTTTTTTTCTTTATTATATTCGTGCAAAGGTGGTTATATGCGCAAATACTACAGAATCGAATCCGGTCGTATAGTTCCCGCATCAGATGAAGAATCCGCCGATATAGTCATGATGAGTGCTCCAAGCCCTGAGCAGCGAGGAACTCTCATTAAAGAGTATGAACTCACTGAGCATACCATTGCTTCTGCTTTTGATAATGATGAACTTTCGCGTATAGAATATGATGATGATTTTACCACAATCGTCTTTAAGAAGCCAAAGAATTATGCTGCTTCCGATAATTTCCAATTTAGAGTAGAGTCTTTTGGGGTTTTTCTATTCAATGACTGGGTTCTCTTATTAACCGATTCAGAAATTCCTCTTCAAGATGAACGTCGCTTTTCTAGAATTGATAGCTTAAACACCGTCGTATTAAAATTATTGAACTACTCCATTTTCCACTTTAACGAACATTTGAAAATTATTAGTAGAATCAATGACGAGTTAGAACAAAAGCTTAGAACCGCCATGGAAAACAAATACTTGTTATCCATGTTTAGCTTAAACAAAGGTCTTATCTATTACGTTAGTGCATTAAATTCAAACGACACGTTACTTAAAAAACTTCAACTAGGCCGTAGCCTTAATTTTTCTGAATTAGAGCGAGAACTCTTAGATGATATCATCATCGAAAACAGGCAGAGTTTACAACAAGCTGAAATCTATGCAAATATTTTGACTAGTATGATGGACGCCAGAGCAAGTGTTATTAATAACAACGTGAACTCATTAATGAAGACATTGAACGCCATCACCATTGCTCTTATGGTGCCTACGTTTGTAGCAAGTATTTTCGGTATGAACGTTGAATTCCCATTTTCCTTAGGCGTATCTAATCCTTATTCATTTTGGATTATTATGGGAATTGCCATTTTGTCTGTTATAATTTTTATGTTCTTCTGGCAATCAAAAAAATAGATGGCGTCTGTTGTTAATTAGATCGATCACTCATTGCACTAAAAAATAATCCCAAAGCTTCTGAAAACTTTGATTCAGGCAAGGATTTAGCAATATCTAGTGCAGAATCTAAATAGTCTAAGGCCACTTTTTTGGTCTTTTCAAAACAACCTTGATTTGTTAACAACTTAATAATCTCTTCTGGAACTTTTGGTTCTGAAGCTCGACAAATAAGTGTTCTCATATATTCTTTTTCTGTTGGGGAACAAGCTTCGAAATAGAATATCACAGGAAGCGTAACTAAGCCATTTGCAATATCTGTGAATTTGGCCTTATCTAAATTTTCGGCACCAATACCATAATCGAGTAAGTCATCAATAATTTGGAAAGCTAAACCAAAATCAGCCCCGATTTTTGCACATGCTTCCACTCTTTCAGAGTCAAAACCAGCAAAAATAGCTCCCATTCTAGCTGCCGCATCTACAAGAGATGCTGTTTTTTTATGAATTATTTCAATATAACGATTATAGCTTAAATTCATATCGCCAGAATCGTCTAATTCCATAATTTCACCACCAATCAAATCATTTGCAGCATTAGATAGTATTTCTGGAATAGTACGATCTTTTTCATCAATCACACAGCGCATGGCTTGAGAAAGAATATAATCGCCAATCAGAACCGCAATCTTGTTACCCCACTCTTTATGAGCTGTACGAACACCACGCCTTAGTTCTGTATTGTCAATAATATCATCATGAACAAGACTCGCTAAATGAAGTAATTCGAGACCAGCACAAGCTCGTGACACTCTTTTTATATCAGGAGGATTCTCTCCAGAATGAGCTATCAAACAAAGAAGTGTCGAACGAATTCGCTTCCCTTTTCGATGCACTAATTGCTCCATACGAGAGCTAATTCCCTGTGGAGCATTTGCTGCAATATTCAAAATCACTTGTTCTGTTTGAGACAAGTCTTCTTGAACCAATTCGCGGGCAGACATTAATACTTGCTTAAAATCACTTGACGATGAATTCATAAATCAAACATCTAAAGTGTCCATCACTTTATAGGCATTGGTTTCTATAAAGAGACGACGTGGTTCCACTTCTTCACCCATTAACATGCTAAAAACTTGGTCAGCAAGAACAGTGTCTTCAATATTGCATTGACGAAGAATACGAGTATCAGGATTCATCGTCGTTTCCGCAAGCTGATCTGGATTCATTTCACCAAGACCTTTATAACGTTGAAGATAAACATTTTTTTTCTCATCATTTAAAGACTTCATCATTTCATCTTTATCTTCATCAGAGAACAAATAGGTATCTTGTTTACCTACACGTAATTTATATAAAGGAGGTTGTGCTAAATATACATGTCCTTTTTCAACAAGTTCTCGCATATAGCGGAAAAAGAATGTTAATAAAAGAGTTTGAATATGAGAACCATCGACATCAGCATCAGTCATGATAATGATTTTATGGTATCGAATTTTTTCTATTTTGAACTCAGTCCCAATACCACAGCCAATCGCATTTATCAAATTTTGAATTTCTTCACTTTCAAGAACTCGATCCAAACGAGCCTTTTCCACGTTCAAAATTTTACCACGTAAAGGCAAGATGGCTTGGAAGTCGCGTGTACGGCCCTGCTTTGCAGAACCACCCGCAGAGTCACCTTCCACAATAAAGAGTTCGCACTCTTCTGGGTTACGGCTACTGCAATCTGCAAGCTTTCCAGGCAAGCCACCGCTTTCAAGAACATTCTTTCGACGAGCTAAATTTCGAGCACGATGAGCGGCTTCTCTAGCAACAGCCGCCGAATAAACCTTATCCAGAATCATCTTGATAATCGCTGGATTTTCATGGAAAAATTCTTCTAGCTTAGTACCAAACATGGTATTTACATAACCAGCTACTTCAGAATTTCCTAATTTTCGTTTTGTTTGGCCTTCAAATTGAGGCTGTGAAATCTTAATAGCAATCACAGCAGTAAGACCTTCACGAATATCATCCGCACTAATTTGAATGTCTTTTTTCGCCTTTGGAAGCTCTTGAGCAAATTTGGTAATCACCCTAGTTAAGGCCGTTTTAAAGCCTGTTACGTGGGTTCCGCCATCATGGGTGTTTACGTTATTTACAAAGCTAAAGAAATTCTCTTGATAGCTTTCATTATACCACATCGCTATTTCAAGAGGGAATTGTCCATTCTCAATGGATATATGAATGGGGTTTTCAAATAAAGCCTTTCGATGTTCGTCAATAAAACGAACAAAAGCAGAAACACCACCAGGGTAGCAGAAAGAATCTGAAACAATCTTTTCAGGATCACGTTCATCAGAAACCGTAATCGTTAAGCCACTCATTAAGAAAGCCATTTCACGGAATCGTGTCACAAGCGTTTCATAAACAAAAACTGTATCTGTAAAAATCGTGGGATCAGGATAAAAGGTGATCGTTGTACCAGTGGTTCCATCTGAAGGACCTACATCTTTCTGATTGCCTTGAGGAATCCCTTTTGAAAACTCTTGCTCAATCACTCGACCTTTGCCTCGAACACTTGCAACTAGCTTTTGTGAAAGAGCATTAACACAACTCACGCCTACGCCATGTAGACCAGCTGATACTTTATAAGAATTACTGTCAAACTTTCCGCCAGCATGCAATTTTGTCATCACCACTTCAAGAGTGCCAATGCCTTCTTTAGGATGGATATCTGTAGGAATACCACGTCCATTATCAATAACGCGAATGCCGTTACCTGGCAAAATAGAAACTTCAATATGAGTACAAAAACCAGCAAGAGCTTCATCGACAGAGTTGTCTACAACTTCCCAGATCAAATGATGTAAACCGCGTCCATCGGTAGATCCAATGTACATTGCAGGCCTAACGCGTACTGCTTCAAGTCCTTCAAGAACGGTAATACTCGATCCACTATAATCTTGTGTCATAATTCCTCTACGTCAAAAAAAACTACTACTATGTAAAGCGAATTTCCTTTACAATAGCCGCATTCAAAACCTGATTACACTTTGCAATAATAGCTTTTTTTTGCAAAAATAGCTCTGATTTCCACACAGCATTGCTGACTTTTAGTATTAAAATAGAGTTCTCTAAATCCACTAAAGAAACATAGGGAATTAGCCGTTCTCCTATTATTTCTTCAAAGTGTTTTGATAAAGCAAAAGAACCCATTTTAGAGCCCAAAACAGGGCCTTGAAGGCAACGTTCCAATAAAATGGAGATCTCTGTAGGCTTAGAAGCAAAACACTTTACACGGCGCCTTTTCTTCATTTCTAAACCAATAGAATTTTTGAAAGAACAAAGCTTCCAATCAAGATACTAGTCATTCCAGCAACCACTGTCGCTTTTGTACTTTTCCCGACCCCTTCAGCGCCACTATGAGTCGAATAACCAAAATAACAAGCATAACTTGCAATAAAATAGCCATACAAGACAGACTTAATCAAACCAACGGCAAAATCCCAGTTTTCATAAAACATACGTACGCCGTAAAAAAACACATGCCAAGAGACTTCTTTTGAAAGATTAGCAACGACAAATCCGCCTAAAATTCCAACAAAAATACTAAAGATAGTGAGTACAGGAAGCATAATGACTGTCGCTACTAAACGAGGAGCAAGTAGAAACTTAAAAGGACTTAACCCTAATACTTTGTATGCATCTAATTGTTCCGTCACAGCCATTGTCCCTAATTCAGAACACATGGCCGCCCCCACTCTACCAGCAAGAACCATCGCTGTTAAAATAGGACAAAGCTCAACCATCACTGATTTACCAACCGCCATACCTACAAACACCATTGGAATCATATCTGCAAATTGATACGCTAATTGCCAAGACATGATTGCCCCTGTTGCGACAGAGGCAGCAAAAACAACGGGAATACTAGTCACTCCCGTCAAATACATTTGCTCTGCTGTTGTATGAAAATTACTTACAGCCCCAGGAATATTCTTAAATAACTCCCAAACAAAAAAAAGATAATTCCATACCGTTTTAATAAAACGCCGTATATGACGTCCCAAACTTTCTGCCGCAGCATCTAATGCATGGAACAAAAGGCTCATAGTTTATTTTTTCTTAGAATTAGCCGCTTTATTTTTTGTCGATTTTGCTTTTACAGGCTTAATGGCTTTTTCATAGAGCTTCATATTTGAAAGATACTTTATCGCTTCTTTCACTTGAACATCACTCTTAAGCATAAAAGCCGTACTTACAGAATCACCCGCAATAGCAGTTAAGAGTTCTCTTTTAATACCATCTTTAATGTACTGTTTATTTTGTTCAAACTGAAGAGAACGTTGTAATTCAAGGACTTTATTTAACTCCGAAAAGCGTTTTGCAAGCATAGTATCTGAAATTGTTTTTGAAGAATCGCCCATGTATTGTTGTTCTTTCAAAATGGTTTCTTTAAGAATATCTAACGTGACTAAAGCGTTACTTTTTACTTTGGTATAATTGGTGTCTTGTTCACAATATTTTTTAAACTGTAAGAGCAGAGAATCAGGAACATTCCAATTTGCATCTATTTTTGTTCCAGAAGCCTCTAAAGCAGGTCTAATTTTTACTGCAAACTTAAAATACATCGCCATGCGTTCTTGTACTTGAACAACCCAAGGCATTGGAAGAAGCTCAATATCAATATCTGGAGCAATGCCTCCAGCACCAAACATTTTGCGTCCATTATTTGTAGTAAAGGTATCTACTTTTACAGTATCCTTTGCTGCAAGTGAATCAGTTGATGTTTCCATTTCTTGTTCTTCTAAAAGACTCTGCCCCTTAATTCCATTTTCTGGTTTATTGATGCAACGGCCAAAAGGCAAATAATAAAAAGCAGTCGTAAGTTTAAGAGCATTTCCATCACGATCTAAAGGGAAAATCGTCTGAACAGAACCTTTTCCAAAAGATGTTTTTCCAATGATAAGGCCGCGATCCCAGTCCTGAATAGCTCCCGCCACAATTTCAGAAGCACTTGCAGAACCCTGATTGACTAAAATCACCAAAGGCACTTCAGGACCAAGAATACCATCTCTTCGAGCAAAGCTCTCTGTCTTTTGAGTTCGGCCACGAGTACTTACAATGACATTCCCTTTTTTAAGGAATAATTCTCCAATTTCAATAGCTTGATTTAAGAGACCACCTGGATTATAACGAAGATCTAATACTAGCTTCTTCATGCCCTGTTTTTTTAAGCTTTCGATTGCACGTTCCACTTCATAAGTGGTTTTATCAGAAAAAGTAGCGAGTTTAATGTAACCAATCGATTTATCTAACATGCCACTATAAGGAACCGCATGAACGACAATCTTCGCACGCGTAATGGTAAAATCCATTAACTCAGGAACCCCTTCACGTTCAATAGCTATAGTTACATCCGTACCAACCTTGCCTCGTAGTTGACTCACCGCTTCATCTAAGGTCATTCCTTTGGAATCTTTTCCTTCGATTTTACGAATACGATCACCAGCACGAATACCGAGATTAAATGCAGGCGTACCAGCGAGCGGAGAAACAACCGTTAATATGTTATCTCTAAGACTAATTGTAATACCTACACCACCAAATTCCCCTTCCATTGAAACCTTTAGATTTTCATAATCTTTAGGCCCAAAAACAACCGTATGAGGATCTAATATCGTTTTTATTCCCTGAAGAGCGGCTTCAGAAAGCTCCGCAGGATCAACCTCTTCTACATATTTTTTATTGACCTCTGAAAGAACTTTATTTAAGCGAGATAGTTCTTCGTAAAAATCACCTGGTTCTTTTTTTTCGTTAGCACCAAAAGAAAGTGTCGTTAAAAAAAACAACACTGTGATTATTGAAAAAACGCGTATTTGTAGAGTTAGAATTTTCATAATATAAAGATACAATTTGAACATTAACAAAAAGATTTAAAACGGAAAAAATCCGGCTAAATAGCCGGATTTAATAGATATTGAGAGAAAAAAGAGAAAAAATAAAACCGTTATTATGCAGCTTCACCAAGAATCTGCTCCACGCGACTCGCCCTGAGTTTAGCTAAAGCACTTTCCTTGACTTGACGAACGCGTTCTTTCGATAAACCCATCATCGAGCCAATTTCTTTTAGGTTTAAGTCTGCATCTACTTCAAGACCATAGTATAAACCAAGAATCTGATGTTCTTGTTCTGTTAAATGTTCTTGAAGAAGCTTTTTAAATACTTCTTGACGATTTTTCTTCATAGCAAGATCTTCTGTCACATCTGACTCCACAGCGATACACTCTCCAAGAGTCATTTCACCGTCTTCACCAACAGGAGCATCTAAAGAAGATGTTCGATTACCCATCATTAAAATCTTTTCAATTTCTTCGGCTTTATATCGGGTAGAACCTTCAAGACTTTCTGGATCAATGGTCACTTGGCCACCCAAAACTTGACGAGTCTTGACTCCAATACGATTAAAACGACGAAGCACTAATTCTTTTTCTGCACTGATACGAACCATTCTTGCTTTTTCAGAAATAGCTCGAGTAATATTCTGACGAATCCACCAAACAGCATAACTAATGAATTTAATCTTCTGATTAGGATCAAAACGACGGGCCGCTTCAATAAGCCCCATATTTCCTTCGTTAATTAATTCATTTACTTCAAGGCCTTGGCCTTTATATAGATTTGCAATATTTACTACAAATTTCAAATTGGATTTAACCAATAAATCTAAAGCTAGTCGATCCCCTTCAGAAACACGCTTTAATAGTATCTTTTCTTGTTCACGAGTTAAAAGAGGATATTTTGAGATATCTTTTAAATATTGGAAATAGATGTCGCGATCATTCCATTCTTTTGTACTTTTAAGACTCATGTTAACCTCACAATTTTGTTGACCCTAATAAATTAACTCAAGTAAACCCTTCAAGTGTCAGAACTCATGAGACCTTTCGCAATACTTCAATCGTACTTTTGTCGTTTATTTACGTAGTTTCGTCAAAAAAATGTCACAAGCCCCCTTTTTTCGCCCCAATTGTTCTTAAATTACTGAAAAAGGCCTTAAAACGAGTCTATTATGAACGAACCTGATTTTCAAAATTTTTCTTTCTCTGAAAAAGATCGCAAAAAAGTTCTTCAATACAATGCAGATTTTGAGCATTTACTTACACACTTTAAGCTTTTTAAGCAACCCATTCCTAACATTCTTCCTGTGGCCTTAGCATGGCTTTTTATTTTCACGTTTCCTCTTCTCTTAATGATTGATTATAGAAACAAACCACTCATTGAAAATTTAACAAGCGTTGTTTCTATTTATATTCCTCTAATTTTTGCCGCCATTATCTTTGGACTTAATCAAATTCTCTTTATTCCTCGTTACTTTATACGAGGCCATTTTAGACGATATGTTTTCATTAACATCTTTCTAGTTTTAATAACCATTTCCTTTAGAGATTTATCAATCTTTTTATTAACAAATCCAGGGCCCCTAGATATTAAAACAATAATTGTTCATTTCTTTAACTTTAAGGACAGTATTGCTTATAGCCATACAGAACGCATTCAAGTTTTTATTCTATTTCTAGTTCTTGTTTTTATTAGTTGTGGCATTAACATTGTTTTTGGTGTTGGCATTCGACAAACTAAACACGCTCAATGGTTTAGATATCGAGAAAAGATGGCTTTACAAACTGAGTTATCTTTTTTAAAAACACAACTAAGTCCTCATTTTTTATTTAATACTTTAAATAACATTACCGCTCTGGTAGATACTGATACCACTCTTGCTAAAAAAGCAATCCTTCAACTATCCAAATTGCTTAGAACCATTCTCTATGAAACAAAAACGGATTTTATCCTTTTAGAAAAAGAAATTGAAATTATTCAACGCTATAGCGATTTAGAACGATTAAGACTACCTGAAGATATTGATTTTAAATTGACTACTTCCATTGAAAATAAAGAGGCAAAAATCACCCCACTTGTTTTAATGCCTCTTGTAGAAAATGCGATTAAGCACAGCTTCAGTAACTCATCTAAACAATTCATTCACATTGATATTCAAGAAAAAGAAGGCTTAATCACCTTTATTTCTGAAAATTCCTGTTCTCCTTCTGCAATGCAAAAAAAAGGCCAAGGCGGAATTGGATTAAATACATTTATAAAACGAATGGATTCTTTTTATTTAAATGACTATTCGTATAAAACAAACGAAGAAAATAATACATACAAAATATTCTTGAAATTTAAAAGCAAGTAAAACAATCTCCCGTGATATAGAGGTAAACAATCTTTTCTTTGAAACGTTTTCACAAAATGTAGAAGTAAACAATCTTTTCTTTGAAACGTTTTCACAAAATGTAGAAGTAAACAATCTTTTCTTTGAAACGTTTTCACAAAATGTAGAAGTAAACAAAATTTTTCTTTTCTTTTTTTATTTTTTTTCTAGTTTATCTTTTCGTCCAGTCGGACGCTCTATTATACATCGGCTTTGGCCTCTTTAATATATTCACTACAGAGAACCTCTAATAATTCTTTACAATAAGAATTGTAGGCTATACATGACAATTTGTGGTGTTTAGCCAAGAAACTATTCTAAATGAATTATCAAAGGTCTCCTAAATACACTTAAGGAGACTCTATGCTTAATAGAGTATTTATTCGTGTGTGGTTTACTTGTATAGCGTTAGTAGCAAGTATCCATGCGGCTGATTGTAAATCCATTTCCCTCTATTCTTCAGACAATCCCTCTCTAGGCTTTTTAAGGAGCTCTACATTTCCTGAAAATCCAGAATGGAAAGCCAACTGGGGAATCATGGGAGACATGAAACCACCTTATATTCGTTTTTCTGGTCAACAAAATCAAACAAAAAACTGGAAAGCCGTAGTTTCATTTCCTCAAATGCCCCTTTATGCTTCAGATGGTTTTTTAGAACTTAAAATTAGAACCACTCAAAAAGCTCAAATTAAGATGGCGTTAGAGCAAGAAGAGTGGAATAGTTCTTCTTACTCTTTTTTTCTTGAAGCAAATCAAACACAGAATTTGAAAGTCCCTGTTTCTTCTGTCACCTCAAATACATCTTCGTTAATAGAAGGCATCTCTATAGAACTCATCCAAGTGCCCGCATACCAATACATCACACTATTTATAAATGATATTTCTTTTTCATGTACCTCTACTTCATCAAAAGTCAACACCTATTTAAAAGACGAAGATTCGCTATTTATTTTTAGTGAAACGGTTATAGAAAAAGCAGTTCGAATTCCTTTAGATACAGAAGCGGTAACAATACCATATGCCTTAAAAAAGCATACTGACTCTGCTCAGATTGTTTTAAGAAGTAAATCAACAAGTCAAATTGTGCTTACCGAAATAGAACACCTTATTCTACAAAACTTTATTTCACAAAAAGCAACTACTCCTAAACAATCATGGAATAACTGGAATGAATGCTTGTATTATATCAGCAAGAATCGTTTAAGCGATAGCTTATTTGCTAACCCAAAAGCCATTTTTAGGCAAGCAAATGATTTTTCCGCTTCTTATAATTATCAAGCTATTCCCGTTTTGATAGGCTTTTTTAATTATGAATTCATCCACTGTGAAGAGAAAAGAAGTGACTCTACTTGCATTAAAGATGAATTAAAACCCTCTAAAATAATGATCCCAGGATTCGGATCTTCCTTTATCTATAGTTCTAAAGTCGACTTTATTTTAGACCCTTACTTTATTACAACAAATCAAAAATCAATTCCAGAAATAGAACTATTCCTTCAAAAGGAGTGGGTCCCACTAAAGGTGCAATCAAAAATCACACATACTTTTGATGCTCTTGGTGTTCATTCTATTCCTGTGAGGCTTCGCTATGGTAGTGAAGTCATTGAAACCACCCTTCTCTTGGAGGTCCGCTAATGTTTTTACTTAGACTTTTACCTCTTTTTATCTTCGTTTTTTGTGTACATCCTGCATTTGCAAGCTCTCAGGATCTTTTTTTCTATTCTTCTCAAAATAACGAACTCTGCTCAAAACATAAATCTAAAGCTATTCCTTCTTTTTTTAATAAATGTTTTGATTCTAATGGAGATTATAAGGTAGTCTCTTTTCTAAATGCAGAGCAAGTTCGTGCCCGAGTGATTGATGCACCTGAAAATAATACATCCATTTCTGGATTTCATATAGAAAGACCGTTTTTAATCATTGACGGCATTCACTTAAGTACAGAAGAAAAACGTTCTCTAGAAGATTTTGAAAAAGAGGCGAATGCGTATGGTTTTCCTGAAGTATTAAAAGCCTTCGGCTATACACCTATACTTGTCCAGTTTCCAAGAACTGTTGAAAAATCACTTCAAGCGAATGCAATGGTTCTTCAAAAAATGCTCAACTACTTTGCAAATAATAAAGTATACCCATGGCCAAAAGCAATTGAAGAATCATTTATCATTTTAGGTATTAGCCAGGGAGGCGTTATTGGACGATACGCAGCTTATTTATATGACTCCAAGAAACCAGCTCATTATCCAAAAATAAAAATGTTTTCTTCTCTTGATTCGCCTCACCAAGGAGCAGTAATGCCTAGAGGTATTTTAGCAGCTATTGATTTTTGGGCGAGGGGAGCAAAACAAGGATCCGCTGAAGATTTTCTTGATTTAGTTTCAGGTCCAGGCGCTCGAGATCTATTAATCTATAATACAAAAAAAGATAATTCAGATGAAGCAAACTCTTTTGCTCCAAATTTAGATCAGAATCGTTTTCTTTTTAATGAGTACAGAAAGGCTGCTAACTATAAAGGATTCCCTTCTATTTTAATAAGCCAAGGGCAACTCAAAGGTATCCCAAATAAACAGCCTGAAAAATCTTATTATCGCTTAAATCGATATGCAGAAAAAGGAACAAAAGTTTGGGGTCGTGCAACTAGCCTTTCCAATTTTACATCTAGTGAAGATCAAGTTTTTGCAGAGAATAGAATTTATACCTTTTTAGAGATTGATAAGAAATGGTCTCTAAAGGGCGATGCTTCTTGGGATCTTGTTCAAGGAAGTACTTATCCATTTATTGAAACTCTATATAATGCTTTTGAAAAAGCCTACTTACAAGCAATCCCTAATTACTTTGAGAAAACTGTCTTGGACTTGCAGTTTTATGGTAAGTGGGACGCACATGAATTAAATTCTAAAAGCACTAGTTTTATTCCAACCACAAGTTCTCTTGATTTACTGTGTGACGGTAAAATTTCTACTACCACAAAATGTGCACACACTCAAACAGAAAATGACATCTCATGGGAAGCTCCAGGAAATCGTTCTACTGCTAAAGCCATTTATGCCGTAGATAAAACACATCCTCGAAACAAAGAAAGCTATAGTGGCAGGCATATTGAACCTCCTTATAAATCCGACGGAACTCCTAAAAAAAACGTAATTCAGGGAATACAAACGGATTTATGGCGTTTAATGTGTGAACTAGCGAAAATTGATTTCAATAAAGAAAAGCGCTCTTTTGATAACCCCTACTTTATTGGTCAATTTAATCCAGAAACAAGTTGTCTCAATCAAAGTCAAATTCCAGAAATTATATTGAATGCTGGCCGTGTTCAATATGAGCCTTTTCATCTTGCTCGTTATGATTATGCTTCTAATTCAAATGATCTTACCGAAGATGTTTCTTTTTCAGTTCCTGCAGGTTGGCAAAAAGTAGCTTCTTTTGATTACGGGAACAGCCTTCCTGCCAATGGTCTTTTTGAAGTAATTCTAAAAATGGACAATCCTAAATCCAATTGGTTAAAAGCAGATCTAATTTTAACTCAAGTCAAGAACGGATCGAATCAAATTCAATTAGAAGAAAAATCTATTTCTCCTGATGGCTTGTTTCAAACGATTCGATGGCAACTGCCCTCTTCATCTGATGCTCTACAAAAATTCAGGTGGATTCGGTTAATTTTAAATTCTTCTGGAGGAGACGTTACCATTTCTAAAGTTCGTTTTATTAATAACGCGTATTCTATTACATCTCCACCTCCTTCAATTCCTTTTTCCAAAATTTACCCTAGTGACCACGTTTTTTTCACGCCCTGGGATGCAAATGCAGCACATGAATTAGACTATAAAGATAATCTTGGAAATGGAGCGCGATTCTTTTTTGAAAAAGCATATGATGGCGTTCAATGGTCATTTAAAAACGCCTATGATTTTAGTCCTTATAAGAAGCTAAGCGTTTCTTATTGGCCTAATACATGTTTACACTCTTTCCTATTCATTGACAATCCTAAAAAACAAAGAGCTCTATTAACAAATGGAACTTCTGATGGCTCCTTTGTAAAAAAGACTTTTTCTTTAGAAGAATTAATCAATACTAATTTAAATTCTTCTAACTATCTTAGCGGTAATAAGCTTGTTTTACAAACAACAACAAGTAATGAAGAATGTATTATTCAAAATATTAAATTGGAGCCTTAGTTTTCATGAAAAAATACTGACAACGATTTCATCATTGATTTCGTTGTTAGTTCTCTTTGAATTTGTTATATAACATTTTTTTTGATAAAAAAAACAAGTATTAAAAACTTTACTTTATTCAAAAAAAAATTACTTTTTTATATAAATTATAATATATTATTCGCATCACAATATTTATTATGGAGAGTAATGATGAAGTCATTTAGATTTTATTTTCCTTGTTTCTTTTTACTGGTATCATCCTTTTTTTTAAGCGGATGCGATACAGTGACATTGCATGCTTTAGGAAGCAACCCTATTCCTGTATTGCACGAACCTAGAACTGAAAAAACGAATTCCAGTGAGATAGCTCTTAGTGCTAACTTAAACGGTTCTGTTTCTACTACTGGAATAAACATCAAAGAATATTCTTCTATCGGAGGTCATCTTGATGTCACTTATCGTTTAGGAAATCTTTTTTCTCCACTATTCTTTAATGGAACAATATTTGGTTCGTATGGAAAATTAAAACTCACTTGTGATGAGTCTGATTGTAATGAAGATTTTCGTTCTCTTACAGAAGAAGAAAAATTCTATTCAAATGCCTCCATTCAAGAACGCATTAGAGTTGGCGTTGAATTAATGCCATTTTTCCTCACCATTGGCGCGAGCGCTGGCCTTCATTTTTATCAAGATTTTTTACAATATGAAGATATAAGAAAAGAACTTAAAAGGACTGACTATGTTAGTGGCAACTATTCTTACGATGTATATCCTGAACTCCGTGTATGGGTTGGTTCAAGACTTGGGCCAAGAGGTAAATATGGCACAATCAATCTTGAAGGTTCATACCAATTAGATGCTGATTACTATGATAATATTATTTCTCTCAGCTTAGGTTACTTTCATCCAAGTGGCTGGCACGGAGGCGTAATAATACATAACTCCATGATTCTTACTGCAGGAAAAAGCTTTAAGTTTTAATAAAACCTTTAATTAATTACAATTAAAGACTCTTTTTTTTGATGTTACTAAGTCCAAAATATTTTAGTCAATGATTGCCTTAAATATTTTGAAAAATAATAGATGTCATAAATAAGTTTCCCCCATTTACTCAATAAAAAAAGGCTCTTCGTTAGAAGAGCCTTTTTTTAATCTAAAAAGATTAAGCCGCAGACTTCACTAACTTAACCACCTCAGCAAAAGCTGCTGGATCAGCAACAGCCATGTCAGCTAAAACCTTTCGGTTCATTTTGACATTAGCCTTACCTAGTAAGTAAATGAATTGGCTATAACTAACGCCATGTTCACGAACAGCAGCATTCAAGCGAGTAATCCACAATGTGCGGAAATCGCCTTTCTTGTCACGACGGTGAGCATAGGCATATTGGCCAGCATGAGCTACAGCATCAATCGCAATACGAATATTGGACTTACGACGACCATAGAACCCTTTTGCGGCCTTAAGTATTTTTTTACGACGTTCACGGGAAGGAACTCTGGACTTTGAGCGTGGCATATTTTAACTCTCCTTGATTAAGCCAAAACAAGCATACGCTTGATATGGTAGGTATCACATTTTTTGATTACACCAGGTTGACGTAAGTTACGTTTACGCTTAGTGCTCTTCTTAGTTAAAATATGGCGCATTCCAGCATGCTTAAACTTGACATGGCCTGAGCCAGTCACGCGAAAGCGTTTCTTTGCACCGCTGTGTGTTTTCATTTTAGGCATTTGTACCTCGTAGGTTGTATGTTAAGCCTCACCTGCTGCCATGGGCTCGGTTACGGGCTTTGCGGTTGTTACACCGCGTTTTGGAGTATAGATAGAAGCCATTGTATTGCCTTCTACCCGTGCATCCATTTCCAAGTCGCCGCTTTCTGCCAAGTCTATTCTGGCTTGGTCCATGAGTCTGCGGCCATAATCCATGTGCGCCATTTCACGCCCACGGAATTGCATCACTAAACGAACTTTCATTCCGCTTTTTAGGAAGTCTTTTGCTTGTTCCATGCGATACTGATAATCATTGAGAGCTGTTTTAGGATGGAGTTTAATTTCTTTCACTTTTACAATATGTTGCTTGGCCTTTGCAGCCTTGGCTCTTTTCATTTGTTCAAAACGAAATTTACCATAGTTCATAATGCGACAAACAGGCGGTTTTGCATTCGGAGACACTTCCACCAGGTCTAGTTCGGCTTCTTTAGCCATCTGAAGAGCCTTGTGTGTTTCTATCACAAGCTGTTCTCCATCATCTTTAACGAGACGAATTGGGGAAATGCGGATATCTTCATTTATCCTTGTCCCATCGCTTGGGCGATTAGGCATCTGACGACTGCGAGCGTTCTGTAACAAGTTATGCAACCTCTTGATTTGTTTGTAAAAGGATAGAAAATTTAATAAAATTCAAAAAAAATCACAATATGATTTGAAAATACCTTTGTAAATAATCGTTTTTTTGTATATTTGCTTGCAAAGATTGCGGCGGTAGCTCAATGGTAGAGCTTTAGCCTTCCAAGCTAATGGTTGCCGGTTCGATCCCGGTCTGCCGCTCTTAACAGAAAAGCTTCCTTTATTTAGGAAGCTTTTCTGTTTTAAACACCTTTTTTTTATGATTTTGAAGAGAAAAAGCCAAAAATCATAACAATAAAGCCGATCCTTATTAAGCGTTGTCTATAAACAATGCTTTCTTCTGTTTTTCTCTCTATTTCGATAGCATTATCCTATTTTAACAAAATGGAACCTCTAAAAATTGGTTTGCTTCCACAAAATTGAGCGAGGCCGTGCCACAGCCAATTTTGAAGAAAATGCTTTTTTGAGGAGCTCAAAAGGCACTCATGTCTTTTGAGTGGTGGGTCTCCATTTGTAAAGGAGTTTTTATGGGAATGGGTTTCTTAAAAAACAAAACATCAATCGGTATTCTTTGTTTATTATGTTCAATGCCTCTACAAGCTGCTGATTTGCTCGCTTTTCCTGGTGCAGAAGGCTTTGGACGTTTCACACTTGGAGCAAGAGCCGTCTCTTCTCCCGAAATTTATCATGTAACTAATTTAAATGATTCTGGAGTGGGATCTTTTCGCGATGCCGTTAGTAAAGCAGGACGAATTGTTGTTTTTGACGTTTCTGGTGTTATCAATTTAAAATCCACTCTAATATTTAGCGGAAACTCTATTATTGCAGGACAAACCGCTCCTGGTGATGGCATTATGCTTTATGGAGATAGGGTTTCTTTTTCTGGTGCTAATAACTTGATCATTCGATACCTTCGAATTCGCATGGGAATCAACGGAACCTCTGGTAAAGATGCTGCAGGTGTAGCCAATGGAAAAGATATGATTTTTGATCACGTCTCAGTCACTTGGGGAAGAGATGAAACTTTTTCGATTAGCTGGGATAGTAAGGGAACGGAACCATCTAATATCACCATCCAAAATTCCATTATTGGACAAGGACTTCAAACACATTCCTGTGGTGGTTTAATGCAAACCGATGGCGGTGTTACATTATTCAGAAACTTATATATTGATAATAAAACAAGAAATCCTAAAGTCAAAGGTCTAAATCAATTTGTAAACAATGTCATATATAACTGGGGCGGCGGCGGCGGTTATATTATGGGTGGATCAGCAGGCGATTCTTGGGCAAGTATTGAAGACAACTACTTTATTAAAGGCCCTTCCACAGGTGGTACGGAAGCCTTTGTTAGACCAACGGAAACATTCCAAGTATTTCCAAAAAACAATTATTTAGACTATAGTTTAGATGGTGTTTTGAATGGTTCTATCGCAGATGAATCCGTCTATAGCGGAGCTACCATTGTTTCTTCTTATAGTGGATTTTCTAATTCTCCTCAATTACACCCAACAATCAAAGCTCAAACTTCCGCCGCTGAAGCATACAAGATCATAGTAGAAGACGTTGGTGCATCTTATCCAGCTAGAGATGAAGTAGATACTTACCTCATTAACGAATTAAAGTCTCTTGGGTCTAAAGGAGCTTTGATTTCGAATGAATCTGCACTTGGCCTTTCAGGAGGTGTTGGAACTCTTGCTTCTGGAACGGCACCCACTGATACCGATAAAGATGGTATACCCGATTCTTGGGAAGACCAAATGGGATTAAATAAAAATAATGCCTCCGATGCAATTACAAAGGACGCTTCTGGATATCTTTATATTGAAAAATATATCAACGGTCTAGTGGAAAAAACAACTAACCCCAGTTTATCAGCCAAAGGATCTTCATCTCAAACCATTGTTCTTGGCGACACGATTAGCACCATAACTTATACTTTTGCAAATTGTACTGGTGCTCAAGTTACAGGCCTTCCTAAAGGAGTTGTTAGTAACTTAAATGCAGCTCAAAAAACATTATCCATAAGTGGAACTCCAACTGAAACAGGCACATTCCAATTCACCGTAACCACAAGTGGAGGCGAAGGGAATGCGGCAAGTCTTTCTGGGAGTATCACTGTAGGAAAAGCAGCACCCGTTGTTGCTCCAGTAGCGATTCTTTCAAATCTTAATGCAGCAAATCCAGTAGAAGGAGATGGTGTCTATGAAGAAAAAAATACTGGGTATATAGATAATGGGTATTATAATTTTTCTAATCTCATGGGAAGCTACGGTTTATGGGAAATCTCTTCAAAATCAAGTGGGGAAGCTATTTTATCACTTCGTTTTGCAAATGCTGGTACTACTTCAAGAGGAATGACTTTATCAATTAATGATTCTCTCATTGGAATTATTTCTTTCCCATCAACTGCTTCTTGGACTTCTTGGGATTCCATTTCTGTTAAAATTCCTCTAAAAAGTGGCGTAAATACCATTTCCTTAGAATCCATCACTAGTGATGGAGGCCCTAATTTAGACCAATTTGGATTTAATATAGATGACGTTTTTTTATGGGATGGAATAACACGTATTTCAAACATAAAGAAATCCAATAAAACATTCACTTATAATATCCACTCAGGAGTAATTCAATCCGCTCAAGATGGAATTATGGAAGTCAATGTCTTTGACTTGCAAGGGAAACGTGTTTTATCCAAAAAGCTCTCTATTATGCAGGGAAAAACATTGTTCTCAATTGAAAATGAGAATTTGTCATTAGGATCTTATTTGGTTCAAATTAGGTTGAATCATAAGAATGTTTCTATTTTCAAATGGACCCAAATGAAATAGCCTCAAATTTATTCATTTCTCTCAAAGGTCAATCTTTCTATAGGTTGGCCTTTTTTTATTTAATTATAGCGCACAACGACGTTTTTTCATAGTTTATAAGTATCTAGCAATTCAGCTATTTTTTATGATTTAAGAGGAGCTATATGTTTAATCTCAAAGGAAGAAATGTGGTCGTTTCTGGAGCATCATCTGGATTAGGGGCTCAAATGGCTAAAGGCTTTGCGAAGCAGGGGGCCGACGTTGTAATTCTAGCAAGACGACTTGAAAAACTAGAGGCGCTCGCCAAAGAAATTAAGAGTATGAATGTGGAGTGCATTGCCCTAAAATGCGATGTAACCGATTCCGCTCAAGTGACTCAAGCGGCTCTTGAAATCGAAAAAAAATGTGGAAAAGTCGACATTCTAGTCAATTGCGCTGGCTCTGCTGAAAATGCTGGCGTTATAGACATGACTGATGAACAATGGGACTTTACCATTAAAACCGATTTAACAAGCGTTTTCTTTGTAACACGAGCCTTTGCAAATATCATGAAAAAGAATAATTATGGCCGAATAATCAATATTGCTTCTATGTATGGTTTAGTCGGTAATACTGCTATTGATACTGTAGCTTACCACTCTTCCAAAGGGGGCGTTGTTAATTTTACTCGAGCCGTAGCTGCAGAACTTGCGAAATATAAAATCACCTGTAATGCTATTTGCCCAGGCTATTTTGAAACCGAATTGACTCGTGATGTTTTAAGAACAGAATCTTTCAAAAAATATATTGAACAAACTGTTCCCTTAAAACGACACGGAAATGAAGGTGAACTCAATGCGGCAGCGATCTTTTTAGCTAGTGATGAAGCCTCTTATGTCACAGGCGCCATTTTGCCTGTGGACGGCGGCTATACCGCAGTTTAATATTCATATTCAAAAAAAAGGCCTCTTGTTTTTATAACAAGAGGCCTTTTTTTAATGCCTACTTTTATACATGGCCAGTAATCTATTGCTTTTTGTTCTTTAAACGTGGCCAATAATCTGTGGGACGTTGATTCCAATAGGATGCTTTAATCCAATCGGGTTTACGAGAAACAAAACTAACATGCAGTTCATCGATAGCTCCATAGAAATATTGCCCAGAGCTATTTGAACTTAAAGGAAAAACTTGACGCCCTATCTCAAATAGATTTTCTGTATATCGTTCTGATTCATATCCACCAATTTTAGGCTCGTTTGTAATTAAAGAATCATTGATATACAAATTGGTTTCTTGGCCTCTCATTGTGATTGTAATATAAGTCCAATCTTTTGAAGTTTCCATTGTTGTATCTGGAAGATACCAATAACGAGTAGTTCCCGTTTCTGCTTCTTCGTATTCCTCAAACAACCATCCTGTAGGATATAAGTATTTTAGATGGTATTGGGTCGCCCCTTTACCATATACAAAACGACTTGTATTTAAAGTGTCTAAACGAACCCAGACAGAAATACTCATCGTATCGTCTATTGCAAAATTTAAGTCGCCTGAAGCCGAATTTGGAATACTGACATAACTACTTTTTCCATTATAAAAAAACGATTTTCCAACAGAACCTGGTTCTTCACGAACATCATTGGAAACCCCTGGGAATTGTTTTAATTCAGTAGCATCTTCAACTAAAGAATCCCCTTCATCAAAATGCCATACGGCTATATAGCCAGCAGATTCAGGGAAAACATCTTTTGCATAAATAGTGGATAGACCTTCATTAAAATGAAGAGAAAGAGTATCCTCTACAAGTAAAGAATCCACTCGAATCCAAAAAACAATTTCTTTAGAAATCACGTCATATCGAGCTAAAGAAATGGGTAAGTCAAAATCCCCACGCATTGCAGTCCAACGGCCACTCAAGCGACTGAGTACATCAAAATCAATTAAAGTGGAATCTATTCGAAATGCAAGTGGGATATCTCTTATAATAGAACTTAACGTATCCCCATCAGGATATTTAAGAGGAGCAATTAAACTTAAAGAAAGTAAAGATGCATTGATTTTTAAAGTATCATCTGATGCAATAGTTACATTTCGAGCAAGAGTATACCCATTTTCTACAGACTCTCCAAAGGGGATAAATACCAAGGAATCATAATCAGCAACAGGTAACGAATCCACAAATATAGTCCCGTATTTTACGGTCACAGGCCTATATAATGTAGTCCCTTGTAAAATAACGAAACCGCTATCATTTTCATCTAAATCTTCTACACCTATACGAAGAACGCCTGTTGGCAAAAGATTTTCTTCAATGACTGAATCCTCGTCTATCTCTAAATTTTGGATCAATAAACGCTCGCCCGAAGCCTGATCGTATGCTTCAAGAGAAAACTCTCCTTTAGGTAAAGAATCGAAAGAAAAATGGCCCAAAGAATCTGTAGTTGTCTTAAAAAACAATGGTAAAGTGTCGTGCATAACGTTAAAATCAGAAGGGACACATTGTACACGAGCTAAGACAGCAGGTTCTTTTCCTTTTAGCATTAAAATACCAGCCAATTCAGGATTACCTGATTCGGCACTGTTTCCACCTGCTTGTTGATCAAAACAACCTAGGCAAGTAAAAAAAATAAGTAGTATATAAACCCAAGCCCGATTAATAAGACAACTCCTTTGAGTTTTATAAGCCAAAAGATTTTAAGGACTAACTAAACATATATTTACACTGATTAAATATATATTTATATATACCTTTTTTGCAATACGTTCTATTTCCTGTTGTCTATGGGCAACACAAAAAGAGTTGTTTTTAGACAACACTAAATAAGCATAGTATTCCTTCAAAGGGTTAGAATAATTAAATTATTAGTATGAACGAGCAAAAGAAAAATTTTAAAATCTATGAATACCTGGACTACAGGGAATTCTTGCAAGATTATTATAATTTTAAGAAAGCCTCTTCAAATTCGTTCTCACTAAGGGTTTTTTCTGATAAAATCGGCTTTAAGGCTAAAGATTTTATTTCGCGCGTCATGAATGGCGAAAAAAACTTATCGCCATCTAGTGCTTCTAAAATTGCTTCAGGATTGAATTTATCAATTAGAGAACGTTCTTTTTTTGAAGCTCTGGTTTTATTCAATCAAGCAGATTCTACTAAAGAACGAGACAACGCCTTTGCCCATATTCAAAAAATACTTAAAATAGTCCGTTTTAAAGAAAAACAACATTTGATGGCTTTTTATCAATACGAAGTTTTTTCTCATTGGCGTCATTTGGTCATTCGATCATTAATCGGCATGTTTGGATTTTCTGGAGATTACGAATTTCTTGCAAAACAAGTGCAGCCAAAAGTGACTCCTGATGAGGCTAAAAAATCGGTGGAACTTTTAGAAAAGTGTAACCTGATTCAAAAGAAATCGAACGGAGAATACGTTTTAACTGAAAACGCCATTACCACAGGGAATAAAACATCAAAACTCGCTTTACGTGGTTTTCACCAGCATTGTTTAAGATTGGCGATAGATTCAATTGATCGCGAAGAACCTTCTAAGAGAAATATCTCTGCATTGACTCTAGGAATTTCAAAAAATTCTTACGATCAAATTGTGGAAAAGATTAATGAGTTTCGCAAAGAAATCGCTTTACTTGCTGAAGAAGACGAAAACGCAGACTCTGTCTATCAAATGAATTTCCAACTTTTCCCTGTTGGCGGGAAAAATAATTGATTCATCATTTTATTGTCCCTAATCATCTTAAAAGGCCTATTTTGCGAGGGAATAAGAGCATTCTATTCCTTTTTTTTACACATAATATATTTTGTATATTTGAATCACTATTAGTGAAAGAGAAGAACCCCTAGTTACAAAGTATTTTGAATGAAGATAAATCAAGCCATCTCCCTTTTTGTTCTTATTTTGAGTCTAGTTTACGTAGGCTGTGATTCTTCTAATACCACAACGCCAATTGAAGATTCTCCATTAGATGTAATTTCTAGTGTCGACAACCTTCCTAAATGCGATAATAAAAATCAAGGTGAAACCCATATTGTAGGGCACGAAGAAACTCTTTATTTTTGTTTTAATGAAACTTGGCAACAACTAGAAGACACAACTCATTATAGCGTCTCCTGTAAAGATGGCTATTTAGAAGTCATTTCAAAAGTAACCGATTCTAATAACAATTCAAATCCTGATTTTAATTTCACAGGCCCTACTTTTTCATTAGATTTTTACGGTTATGCTCAAAAAGGACCTTTTATGATTGGCTCTTCTATTCAAGTTACTGAACTGGATAGCACTCAATTTTATAGACCTAGTCAAAGATCTTTTGAAGGTTGTCTTCTTTCAAAGAACGGGCGATTTGATTTCACCAATGTTCAAGTACTTTCCCGTTATTTACAAGTATCTGCTAGCGGTTTTTATCGCAATGAAATCACGGGTGAGCGTTCCAAAAAAACACTTACCTTAAAATCAATTGTGGATATGAACAATCGCGACTCGGTTAATATCAATGTACTCACCCATTTAGAATCTGGACGACTAGAACAATTGATCGCGACTAGTGGTGGATACTTACCCATTAATCAAGCAAAAGAGCAAGCATCAAAAGAAGTTTTTAAAGCTTTTGAAATTGATATCCAAAATTGGAACAATCAGAGTATTAGCCAAAATACAATGCATGTAGAAGATTTTAATCTTTTTGGAAACAGTGATTCGAGTGGTGCTCTTTTAGCTATTTCTATTATTTTACAAGGGAACCGTTCTGAAGATGAAGTAGCTAGTGTAATGAATCAAATCAGTGATGATTTAAAAGGCGATGGCTATTGGAATGACATGAATTTGAAGACGAAAATCGCCGATTGGCTTATGGTTCAAGACACCAGCTGGCAATATAATTCCATTCGAAACAATATCTCGCAATGGAACTTTGGCCCAATTCCTGATTTTGAAAAACACCTTCGAAATTTTTGGTATAAAACCTACGGATTTGAAGCCTGCAACGAATCCACTGCTGGGCAGGTGAAATATGTCAACAATAATAGTAGCACCTTTTATGCTTCTTACTATTCTCACATAGACAATACCAAGCTTCGTTTTATTTGCGACGCCTCTTCTAAAATGTGGCGAGTAGCTAGAGATATTGAAAAAGATACGATGGGTTTTGGGCCTGGAAAATATGATAAAGAAATCCGTGAAGGGCTAGTCAATATTAGTTCGTATTATATTTATGAGGAATCTCAACTCGCTTGGCGCCTTGCTACCCCACAAGAAGCAGATGGCTTTACCGATATTCTAGAAGTGTACTCTCAACTTGCTGCCGATGAAAAAGTCTTTTTTGTGATACGGCATGCAGAAAGAACAAATGATACTGGAAAAGATGGCAAGTTAACCGACAATGGTATTAATCAAGCAAAAAAATTAGGAGAATCTCTTGTTGGTGAAGATTTCTTCTACGCTTCTTCTGATTTTTATAGAACGTCTGAAACATGCCGAAATATTGCCCTTGGAAAAGGACAAAGCAATTATAAAATAGAAACGTGGGAAGCGTTATCTGGCGAGTGGTATGTATCGAATAGTTCTAAGCTAGAAACCTATAAAAATTCTAATGGCGGAGGCTGGGCCGTCTTTTCTAAGTGGGCTTTTTTAAATGAATATTCTGATGCTTTTTATGATTTAGAAAAGCGCAGTGAAGAACTCTTAGATGATTATATTTTTGCGAATCTTTCTAAAATCAATCGTGTTGGGGTGTTATGCTCTCACGATCAGCTACTTGTCCCTTTACTTGCATATACAACAAATAAACACGCCAATGTAAGGTTTTACGAAAATAATCGATGGTTAAATTACCTTTCTGGAGTCGCCATCATTATCAATAGTAAGGGAGAGGCTCGCTATATCCCTATTAAATCTTTAGAAAGCGGAACCATGTAAAAAATATATTGTTTTTTTTTGAAACTCTTTCTATATCTCTCTAAAAATCGCTTGAAGTTCTTTTTTTTGAATTTCACCAATATTTGTTTTTTTTTACACATTCGTTTTTACAACTCGATAACGTGCAAACAAGTATGCCTGCCCGCTGGACTTATTTTTAGATACTCTTTTATTTGTAAAAAATAAAAATTGTTGATAATGAAATATTGAATTTATATATTCCCTTCAAATGAGCCTGCAGTCAAAAAAAATAATAACTCCTACCATTATAGTTTTTATAATGAGCCTCTATTACATTTTGCTCACTATGAGTTTTATTTTCTTTAATATGCCTCTGCTTGTAATTATAATTATGTCCATTTTTTCTATCATTATAACCATCTTATTATTTTATGTTTTAATCCAACGGATCCAAGAGATTAAAAAAGGAGAAGAAGATGATCTTAGTGAATACTGATTATATTTCAGGCCAAGAATTAGAGACTATCGAACTTGTGAAAGGCAGTACCATCCAATCAAAACACCTCGGAAAAGATATTCTTCAAGCACTCAAGTCTCTTGTTGGAGGAGAACTTCAAAGTTATAACGAAATGATGAATGAAGCTAGAGCTCTTGCTACGAAAAGAATGGTAGAAGAAGCCCGTAAATTAAATGCGGACGGCATTGTCAACATACGATATGCTTCTTCATCTGTAATGCAAAATGCAGCTGAAGTCATCGTCTACGGAACAGCTGTACGATTTAAGAAGTAAAATCATCCTACTCCTAAGTCCGTATTTTCAATTAAAATCTCGGCTTTTGGCTCCATTCTTAAAACGGGATATACTTCTTGCATAAACCAATTTACAAGATCTTCGTCTCGTTTATCTTGTGCGGTGTTATTACAAAAAACATTAACGCTAAAATATTCAAAATATGTTTTTGCTATTTCAATATCAAATAAGATTTCTTCTCTTGTTTGCCCCTTCACGCCTATTAAAAGACATATTCCCTTAAAATATTTTGCAATATCTTCTGGACCAACAGACGAAGGAATCCCCTTATGCCAAAGGCCTCTTCTTTTTGCAGAAAAAGATTCCACTCCACACCGAAATTTAACTTGAGCTGAAGGGAACAAAGCAGCAAAATCGCATAGCGTATCACGATATAGATAATGTGCTTCAAACCAAATTTCTTCAATTCTTTTCTCTAATACTATTTTTTGAAGATACGATACAGTTTCAAAATCAAGCTCCATAGCGGAGCCTGAATTGATAATATCTAAGACATGATAAAGCCCTGAAACTTGATTAAGAACAATTTTATTCGTAATAAAAGGAGCTTCAGAGAAATCTTTATGATAATCACAAAAGGTACACTGTTTCCAAATACAACCAGTCCCTTGCAATAATAAAAGCTCTCTTTTGAACTTCGAATCTATTCTCGCATATCGATTGAGGTGAGTCAAGCCACTTCCTCAAGCGAACGCCGTTTTTTCAAGTAATTGATTATAGCATAAACCATAGGAGTTGCACCTAGCGATTCTATCAAAAGCTTGGCAATATACTGCACAACAATCATAAAAATTAAGTCGCGTACTGGGGCAGTGCCTGCAAAAGCAACCAAGACAAATACGATGGTATCAAATAAATAGCCAACCATTGAACTACCGATGGTACGAACCCATAAAAGCTTTTCGCCTGTTTTTTCTCTAATTTTTATTAATACCCAAGCATTTAATAATTCACCTCCTAAGAAGGCAATTAGAGACGCTAATACAATGCGTGGAACATAGGCAAATACGATAGCATAAGCATTTGCCGTTTCTGCAATATAATCTGGATAAGGAAGCCAAACGCCAGCAAACGTAGACACTACGAGTATAATATTGCAGAAAAAAGTTAGCCAAATTACTTTTTTTGCCGTTTTGAATCCCCATACTTCTGTTAAGACATCCCCAAGCATATAAGCAAACGGAAACGTGATTGTTCCAGCGTCAAACCAAGTCAACCCAAAAACAGAAATTAACTTGACGGCCATAATATTTGAGGTTAAGTATAGGGTAATTAATAAACCAGAAATGACAACTAATGCAGAAAAACTGTCATTTCGGTTTTTTACAGGGTTTTCCGAGACCTGGTTCATATAGAACTCCTGCGCAATGCGCTTATTTTGAAGACGCAAAAAAATAATAAAACTCAAAAAAAATTAAAGACTATGCTCAAGATAGGATGTTTTCAACAAAGCCTTTTTATTTTTTTAATGCGTTTCCACCAATTTTTGATTATTATTCAAAATAAGAAACCCTCTTTTGAAGGCAAAAGCCCGAAAAAAGAATGTTATATTATCATTATTATGGAAATAGATATTAGTACACCTGCGCTTCTTTTTTCTGCTATAAGTTTACTTATCCTTGCTTATACGAATCGTTTTTTAGCTTTAGCAAGCCTAATTAGGCAATATATAGGCTTATATAAGGAGCATCACGAAGAGCGTATTTTAAAACAAATACATAATTTTGATGTCCGCCTTAAAGTCATTAAAATGACTCAAATTTTTGGAGTTATTAGCTTTTTATTTTGTGTGTTATGCATGTTTTTGATTTTTATTAATTTAATTATCCCAGCAGAAATTCTTTTTGCTATTAGCTTAATTTGTCTTTTTATTTCTCTGCTTCTCTCTTTAAAAGAGTTATTCCTGTCTATCGGGGCCTTGAATGTGGAGCTTGAAGACATAAAAAAAGAGTTTTCTGAGAGAATATCCTAAAGTTTTTTCTTCCGATTTTTAAAACGCATACGCCTGAGAAATTTCGTACAAATTTCTTTTTTTATAAATCCTTCATAAAGCTTGTTATTTCCACTCGTTTTTTAGAAAATGAAACGAAATGAGAAATTAGGACATCTGGATTGTTTCAATCTTATTCGTATTGAACGCCATTATAAAAGATAAAGCCATCCTCATGACTGCCGTCTGGATCTTTATGAGTCCAATGCACCACGCCGCCTTCATCATTATACTCGTATTCCCCATACACATAAATTAATTGATTCGTCTTTATATCAGGAACTCTTGGTGCTAAATCAATATTATGGGTAATTAAAAGCGTTTGATCATTATCTAACCTTATGATAAAACGCTGATGAGCATCTCCGTCAGTATCATCTGCTAATAATCGTGTGATTACACCCTTAACAAGAACCTGCTTATTACTCTCTTCATTTTCAAAAAAAGAAGCAAGCTCTGATACAGGGGTCAACATTAAATCTAAAGAATCGGCTCTAGTCATTTCACTCGAAGAAGAACCGTTTTCCATTGAAGACAGCTCCTCTTCACTCGAAGAAGAACTGTTTTCCATTGAAGACAACTCCTCTTCACTTGATGATGAATTATTTTTTTGAGGCATCACTGTTTGAGAACAACCTTGAATCATGACTAAGCAAAGTAAAAAATGAAGCAAAAAAGTCCTTTTCATTCAACTCCTCTTACTATATAATTGAATTATTAAATATAAGTTCTTATTGTTTTTGAAATTATATTAAGATATTAAAAAGTGCTATTATAAGGCTTTTAATCCTTTTATATCAATAATCATATAAATTTAATCGAGCAGTAATCCATGTTTATCTATTTTATAACAATAGGTTCGTTTATATGAGTCGCCTTTTCCTTATCTTATTATTAGTGAGCTCTCTCTTTGCCGACGTTGAAATAAACGACTGGCTAGTTCCTATTCGCATTCATTATAAAGATGGGAAAAAAGAAGTGGCTTGGACTGAGTACGCTTTAGGTTATGAGACTTATCAAATAGAAAGACACATCCCTATTAGCGGTAAAAACGTTCTTTTCATGAATAAAACACTTTCTGATTCTCTATGGGTTAGTGATTCTCTTTATTATATGCCAGACGGTTTTTCTTTATTGTTTTATGAACGAGTCATTTCATTAAATAATGTGGCTTTAGTTGAAGTTATTTTTACTGATTCTCTATACCCCATTGGAATTTTTTCTGATCGAGTTCTTCGGGATAAACAAGTGAAACTCGCAAAAACAAAAAGGCCTTTAGAACACGGCATTTATATCACCGATGAAGAGATGAGTAATGAGGCATACCATATTTATATCTACAACAAAAACTGGACTGTCGGTCGTGTCAAAAAGCTTCTAAAAACGGAAGATGGGCAAAAAGAAATTGAAAAAGCCGAAGCCAAAGGATACATTATAGTTATTGTAGAGGCTTCTCCTTGAAAAAAATATTCCTCATAAAAGCCATCCTATTTTTGGGATTATTTTTTTATTCCATACATGCCTCTTCTAAAACGGATTGGAGCACATCCATTCATCCTTACATGAAACGTTTTTATTTAATGATGGATGCCGTTTACAACAATGATTACAAACAAGTCAAAGATCTTCTTGATTCTGGCGTTTCTCCTAATTTGGAGACCGCTTCTGGATTAACCCCAATACAGTTAGCCCTTCATGCAGAACACGATTCTATATTGAGTTTACTAATCCAATATCATGGAAAAATAGACTCTAATGAACTATACAATAAAGCAATTAAAGACAACAATCTTGCTTTAATTAAACAATTTCATAAATCAGGGTACACTCCCTTTATTTATACAAGTCCCTCGTATTTTGACAGCTCTTTTTCAATCGTTTTATTTGAATACTTAATTCCTTTTTTTGAGAAAAGCTCTTATAACACACAAAACCTATTTTCTCCTATTCCATTACCCCAATCACAAAAAGAAGCGAAAAAACAAGCCGCTCTTATTAAGTTAATGATTTCAAATGGTTTTTTCCCAAAGACAGCATTAGATTCTCTTTGGCTAAGAACGATTGCTAAAAGAAGTATGGATTCGACCTCTTTTCTTTTCTCCAAAAAAGAAGGTTCGTACGATACCCGTCTCAATTCAGCTTTAACAAATGTATCCTCTCTCCATTCTATTGATTCTTTATTAGTTATTGGAGCAGACCCTCTTGGCCCTACTGAGTATCGTAATCAGCATGCTCTTGACAGAAAGAGACAAAACCCAAATCCTTTTGATTGGAAAGTCGTTTCCTTTTTTCAAAAACGAGATTCCATTCGCATCAAACCCCTATTAAACAATGATGATTTGTTCTTTATCGCTTTAGTCGAAGGAAATATTAGTGAAACAAAAAAATCATTAAAAAAAATAAACCTTTTGGAAAAAGATTCCGTTTATTTAAAAAAGATTTTACCGACAGCGACTTACTCTAAAAACTTGGACTTGATTTTATACATAAAAAACCTTTCTATTCCATTTTATGAAAGCAGTTGGAAATCATCCTTTTCTGACGCCTTTCAATCTAAAAATGTAAAGCTAATCCAAATACTTCTTTCAATGCATCCTGACAAAGAAAAAGTAAGTCAATACGTCCATTCTTCTATATCCTATGAGAATATTGATTTCACAAACTTTTATGAGAAAATAAAATATTTTAATCAACTTTTATCTTTGAATATTTCAACGAAACCATTTGAAAATAAAATCTATTCCTTCTATGACAATAAGATTAAAATAAAATTTGACTCCAAATTAAAACTATTTATTCCAATCTGGGAATTCGAAAGCATTTATTCTTTTTTAGAAGAGAGAATTAATTTTAACTATAATATTTTCCAATCACCCGCTCATTGGAATCCCATTACAATAGAAACTTCTGTTCCTACTCCACCAAAGCCTATTAAAGATTCTCTTTTTTCACCGAGCTCTAAAAGTTGGGAATTTAGTGGAAATTATTACAAATGCCCTGCCTACGCCTTGGTGGAATATAAAAATCAACTATATGCTTCTACTGAATGCCTCAAATTGATCACCTCAAAAGATGGAGGGTTCACATGGGAATCCTTATATTCCATTGATAATCCTTTTACTTCTTTGGTTGTTCATGAGAATCACCTATTTGGTTCTGCGTTTAGCCCTTCGGGAACAGAATCTGTTTTTAAATACATTAAAAAAGAAGGCTGGAGACGTTCTTCTTATGGATTGTATCGAGAATCGGATTCTTTAAAATCAACAAGGAACAAACTCTTTTCTATATCAAACAATCTTTATTTTGCTGATTCTACTGTTCAAAAAACATACCGCTTTGATTTTGAAACCTATACTTGGAACAAAGCCGATACCTCTTTAATAGAGTTTATTGATGAGCAATACCCCTTTTTAAAAGACACTTTAATTAGTAAAAGTGGTGTCCCTTTAGTCCGCAAAAAAAGTGTCTATCAAATAGTGGAGCATAACAAGCGTCTTTTTGCGGCAACAAAAGCGGGATTACTCTTTTCAGAAGATCACGGAGATCACTGGGCTTATGTTTCCATAAAAAAAGAATATGCAAATGCCCGTGACCTATTTTCTTCTACTGTTAATATTTCCTTTATTGAAAACGACTCTCTATTTTTATCTTCCAATGGAGGGTATCATTGGGAATCGACTCCCGCCGGAGATTTATCCGTAAACGATTTTTTGCAGGTGGATTCAACCATTTTCATCGCTTCCAAGTCAGGCATATACAAAAAGCGTGAAAATGAACCGCTTACTTTTTCCATGTACACTCACACAAAAAGCCTTGCTTTTTTTGATAATAAATTTTGGGCCGCTAGTGGAGATAACGGCACGCGCATCAGTTTAGATTCTGGAGAAACTTGGGACTTAGAAAGGTGTTTTAAACCCTCCTACCCTGCCATAAATAAATTTCTACAAAATGAAAATAATCTCTATGCAGCGAGTGATCGAGGCGTTTATGAATACGAACAAACAAAAGCATGTTGGATTCAGAAACCAACGAAAGGATTAAAAAATAAAAACCTACTTTCTATTGTGGCAAACGAAAAGTATTTATTTGCCTTAAATGAAGAAGGCCTTATTTCTCAAGCTAAAATCCCAATAAAAGAATGGAAACCCCTTTCTAACAAAATAAATAAAACCTCTTTTATAGCCTCTTCTCTTTTTATTCATAATAACACGCTAATCATTGGAACAGACATAGGTCCTCTATTTTCTTATGATCAAGGGAATACGTGGGTATCGCATGACACCAATTTACCTATTCATCGAAAAGTAGAATCGATGACAATATTTCAAAACATTCTATATGCGATTATAGATGATAGAGTTTTTCGATTTGATTTATCCCAAAAATAAATTCATAATAAAAACAGCAAAACAAGCAGCGGTAGCGACGAAAATCAAACTACGCCCTAGCACGGAAAATAGTATTGCTGTTAGTAACCCCGCAGCAGCGGCAACTTTTGAAGTCGTCGCGTAAAAAATAGCTGGGATAGTCATTGCGGCTAAAACGGTATAGGGAATATAAAAAAGGAAAGATCTTAAAAAGCGATTTTGTAGTTGTTTTCGAATTAAAATAAAAGGAATAGTCCTTACAAGATAAGTTACGCCCGCCATGAACAATAAGTAATAAAAAAAGCGTTCTAAATTCATTCTCTTATATTCTCCTCTACTGGAAACAATATAGCCCCTATAGCAGAAGCAATCATTGCAGATAGTATTATAGAGAACCCCACAGAAATTTGATTTAAAACAGGTGCATAATAAAAGAGAAGGCTACAAATAATAGAGAGAATAACGACAATAAAAACCGAGCGTTGTTTTTTCATCTCTGGAACAACGATGGCTACAAACATCGCATACAATGCAACGCCAAGAGCTTGTGATACTTCTACTGGTAAAATCGGACCAGAGAAGGCTCCTACAAAAGTGCCTAGAGACCACCCTAAATAAGGAAAGCACATTAAACCAAAAAAGTAAGAACTGGAAATCTTCTTTTTTTGCGACATAGAGACCGCATAAATTTCATCCGTAATGCCTGTACTTAAAAGGAGCCTCTTCACGATACCAAACGAAGAATCCACTTTTTGAGAAAGAGAAATGGCCATTAAAGAATACCGCAAGTTAATAAAAAAAGTGGCCACAGCCATTTCGAAAATAGTACCCAAAGACTCAATAATTTTTAAGCCTGCAAATTGCCCTGCAGAAGTAAGATTAAACATGGAGATTAAAGTCACCAAAGGCCATGAAAGAATATGGGAGCCCGCTATTCCAAAAGAAAAGGAAACCGCAAAATAGCCAATGCCAATCGGGATTCCGTCTTTAACACCTTTAGTCCAATTCATCGAACAATTATAATAAAAAGATTTAATTCAAACCAATCAAAAACTATTTTTGCTTTACCTTATTATAAAACGGACATTGTTCATACGTAGATATATTTAATCATCGGGAAAGGGAATGAACAAATATTCTTCGAATCTATTTTTTATGATACCTGAAAAAATTGCTTCTTCCTGTAATTTTTACTCTTAAAAATTTCGAATCGTATCAATAAACGTTTGCACGCCTTCAATAGGGGTTTCTGGTAAAACGCCATGACCTAAATTCATAATATGAGGACGATCTTTGACTTGATTTAAAATTTCAATCGTGCGTTCACGAATTTCAGAAGGTGGCGCAAAAAGTAAAGCAGGGTCCAAATTCCCCTGGAAAACATGAATCGGATATTTTACTAAAAGATCAGAAAGATTCATTCGCCAATCTAACCCAAAGGCAGAAATATCCAACTTCAAAATTTCACCTAACAAATGGGGCGCGCCATTTGCATAATGAATAATGGGTTTTCCAGTGCGCTTAGCAATTTCTATCACTTTTTTTGTATAGGGTAGTGCCATAGAAACATAATCTTCAGAAGAAAGATGACCTGCCCAGCTATCCATAATCACCAATGCATCACAACCCCAATCCGCTTGTAACGCCAAATACTCTCCGGTAATAGTCCCCATTTTTTCTAAGAAGGCCTCGTAAGCACTTGGATCTTGATAGAAAAACTTTTTAGTATTTAACAGATCTTTGCTGCTTTTCCCTTCGATAGCATACGAAGCAACAGTTAAAGGGCCACCGACAAAGCCAAGCAAAGGCACATGAGAAGGTAATTTTTGCTTTGTCTTTTCGATAGCGAGCCTCGTATAAGAAAAAATCTTTTCGCTATCAAACGTCGAAAGCCCACGCACCTCTTTTATCGATTGCACTGGGTTTGCGACCCGTGGCCCTTGGCCCGAAACAAAAGACAAATCAAGCCCTAAAGGCGGTAAAGTCACAAGAATATCACTAAAGAGAATCGCAGCATCTAAATCAAATCGACGAATCGGTTGCACTGTGGCTTCAGAAGCCGCCTCTGGATTTGCCACAAAATCCAAAAAACTAGGGAACCTAGCACGTAACTCGCGATACTCTGGAAGATAACGGCCAGCTTGCCTCATCATCCAAACGGGTTTTTGACTAGTCGTTTCGCCCAAGCAGTTCTTCAAAAAAATAGAATCCATCATATAATGAATAATAGAAAAAAAATAAATGGGGGAAGCCTCCCCCTCGCTTCAGCCTCCTTAAACTGCATTAATTCTATTTCGTTAAAAAGTTCAAGGAGTCTTCCGCTACCCCCTCTACGTTTGAAGCACTATTTATCATTTTATCTGCCGAACTAAGCGCAGGTCTCGATTTATTCCAATATGCGAACCATGCGCATGCCTGGGAAACCAGGCGTTTTAAAGGTTCCGCTAAAAACCATTTCGTTTCTACGGAGGCACTTATATTTAAGTAAGTCTCGGCATGCTTTACCAGGATTATTACTCAATGCGCTGCAAGACCTTGTTAAAATATTCTCATCACTAAGTATTAAATACTCATCCTCCGCATTTCCATAGGTATCATACAAACCGAACTGATTAGGGGCATACTGCTTTACTGGGTAAATGCCTGATTTTTTTTCTGCACAATGGATACCCGCATACTTCTTCAACGAATCCTCAACAAACTGGTCTCCCCAAGAAAAGATTTTTGATTGCCCTGCATTTTGAAGAATGTACCATTCATCATAGTAGGGTACTCTATAACCATTAGCAGATTTGTTGAAGGCACTCTCATTAATTTTGGGCCAGTTCCACATGCTTTCAAGTCCATCTCTTTTGGAACGAAAAGTTAAATAATCCATAAAAAATGGAGAAGGATAATCCAATACATCCAGGGAATCCAATGATGGGTAATAATTCTCGTAGATACCTAAAACAGATTGTGTTTTATTGACATTTTCTCCTTCACGCAACCAAAGAGCATCTCGAACACGTAATTCTGTTTTATCCACAATTAAATCATAGTTCATCTGAACCGTATACGACGTATCTCTCAGTTTCCAAGCGTCACTACGTCCACGTCCGCCATAAACAGTGAATTTTTTTCCCTTGAGATTTACAATAGCCTGATTCACCAGAAGCCAACTTGAATCTGCATTTTTCAAATCATTTTCATTTTTAGCATAAAGGACAAGAATACTCCTTGTGTAAGGAGACCCATCTACATAAAGGCAATTCAAGGAATCCACATGAGCGGAGCTGTTTACTATCCAAATGCCCTTTTCGGTTTCTAGAGTTTCTTCTGGGCAAAGTTTTACGCCTTGATTCCAATCGACTTCGTACCATTTCTTATGGCCATTAGATTTCGTCGGGATTACCGATTTATAGGAATATTTCCCCACAATGGATTTTTCTTTGGAGGCTACATAATACTTTTTAAAACCCTTTTCTTTTAAAACATTCTGTGCCTCGCGTATATCCTGCAGAACGGATACACAATTACCATTTGCATCAAAAATACAAAAGTCATTACCAAATGAAAAAGAAAGACAAACTAAAAAGACTAAAAATATTTTTTTCATAATCATTTTTCCTAAAAATTTAATAAACGATATGCCTTACTTTGTTTATTTGAGCCTCGCTATTATGCAAAAATTGCAAGAGCAATCCCACCAAAAAAATCAGACGCATAGAGTGAAGAGAAAAGGTCTTTGCGCTAGAGAAAAAATTTATAATATATCATGTTCCTTTTTATTCCTCAACGATGCCCACAATGGATGAATCCCTCATCAATGAATTCGCGCAATAAACCTGCGTTATCAATTTGTAAGGCTCAATGCATGAAAAAGATATATCATCTGATTCTTGATACCACTCTGCAAGTGTAAAACATGAATCATTTAAATCCACATTTAGTAATATTGAATCTTCATTTGCAATATAACGCTCTGAATGGTATTGTTCATCTATGATAAGATGATACTCATACTTTTCATCTCGCTGAATATCCCATCTAGTGAAAATAGAATCAGAGCTTAAAACAAAACTATTCCATTTTTCTCCATCAACAGGCCGAATGCGAAAAGAACCAGACATGTATTCCATTGTATCGACAACCACTTCTTTATGACTTGAATCAGAATAGTGTTCCCATATTCGAGTGTATATGAATGTGGAATCATTGTGTAATTCTAATTGTCTTTTAAAATACACATAACTTGAACGATACTCCGTCTTATTGTTAGCACTGTTAAATATTTCATCTGTATTTAGGTGATATTTACTAAACGAATAGTACGTAGCAATCTTGATACTTTTCCCGTAATTTCCCGAATCACCGTCGCAACTTCTAAAATCAAATAGACCACAGCCTTGTACCATCATTAAGGCTAACAAACACAAAAGAAAACGAATCATAATCATACCTCCATCTAGACAAGATGGTTTTATCCAAAACAAGTTCAACTCATTTTTATCGACTGATTTTGGGAACCATTTTCAAATGACAACACATTCATCGACGCATACGAAAATGAAAGCATCGTAATTAAACAAAAAATTGTTTTTTTCCCTTTGAGCAACAATATTTAGACTCCTCCTAATAGCAACGAAAAGTTTTAAATTTAAAAAATGTATCGGCGTTTTCAAGTAAAAAGCAACAAAAGTATATTTAATTAAATTCTTCAATTGAACCTGTAAGATTCCTCCAAGTGATGGACTCTTTACATTTTTTTTGGAATGAAATGACTTCGTCATTTTGATTCTGCACCTCAGTCATAAAAACATGTAAACATGTTTTTATGACTCTCGGTTTGGAAATCATTTAACAATGAATATGATTGCTTCATTTACCCTCTTATTAAATCACACCATGATCCATGTATGACTTGTCAAATTGCTTTACACCTATTTTGTTTTGAGCAGTAATGAAGTTAATTAGGAATTAGTGGGAACATAACGAGGGAATGACTCACCATATTGGAACCATTCCGCTCGTGTTTTTATGATTACTTCAAAGAGCGTCTCACATTATCTGCCGCTTGAACCATATTTTTCAATGCAGATTTTACTTCATCCCAAGAGCGCGTTTTAAGACCACAATCAGGATTCACCCACATTTTATCTTTAGAGAGAACTTCTAAACGCATTTTTATTTGTGTTTCAAATTCTTCTACAGAAGGAATTCGTGGGGAGTGAATATCATAAACACCAGGACCGATTTCGTGTTCATAATGAGTCTTCTTAAAAATTTCTAAAAGTTTATTTCCACTACGAGCTGTCTCAATAGTGATGACATCGGCATCCATAGATTCGATCGTATGAATAATATCATTAAAATCACTATAGCACATATGAGTATGAATTTGTGTTTCAGGAGCAGCGACACTAACAGCCATTTTAAAGCTTTCTACTGCCCAGTTTTCATATTCTTGAACTTTTTCTTTGCGTAAAGGATACCCTTCCTTAAAAGCCGCTTCATCCACCTGAATAATTGAAATCCCCGCTTTCTGTAAGTCTACGATTTCATCACTCAAAGCCATTGCAATTTGCTTTGCCACTTCTGCTTTTGAAATATCATTTCTTGCAAAAGACCAATTAATAATCGTGACAGGGCCCGTCAACATACCCTTCATTTTTTTCGACGTTTTACTTTGTGCATAAGAAATCCAAGGCACAGTCATTGGATAAGGTCTGCTCACGTCGCCAAAAATAATTGGTGGTTTTACACAACGACTGCCATAACTTTGTACCCATCCTTTTTGGGTAAATAAAAAGCCCTGCATTAACTCACCAAAATACTCCACCATATCATTTCGTTCTGGTTCTCCATGAACAAGAACATCCAAACCAATCTCTTCTTGCAAAGCAACACACTCATCAATGTACGCTTTGATTTGTGTTTCATAATCATGTTTTGAAATAGTATTGTTTTTATAATCTCGTCGTAATTGCCTTAACTCTGCCGTTTGAGGAAAACTTCCAATTGTTGTTGTAGGTAATAATGGCAAATTGAATTTTTCTCTTTGAATTTTATAACGTGCATTAAAATCCATAGGTCTTTCTTTTGTAATAAAAGAGCCCATTCTTTTTTGAACATTATCATCTGTAATAAAACGAGATCGTCTTTTCTCTATAAAAATCTGTTTGTTTTTATTCAAGCGTTCTTCATTTTTTTCACTTCTATTTTCTGAGAAAAAAAGCTCACTAAGAAAAACAACTTCTACTATTTTTTCTACTCCAAAAGAAAACCACTGGTATAAATCTTTATGGGGTTCCCCTTTCAAAGAATATGGACAGTGCAAAAGAGACGCCGCTGTAGAAACAATCATATTTTCTTTAGGTATCTCTGCACTTATTTTTTCAAGTAAATCTAAAGATTCTTCATAATCATTTGCCCAAACATTTCTTCCATCCACAAGCCCAACGATTAGTTTTTTATTTCTGATTTCTGAAAGAGCGCTCATATTATAAGAACCATAAACAAAATCAAGTCCAATGCCCCAAACATCTGTTTTTGATAACTCTTTTACCGCTTCTGTGGCGTGTTCAAAATAAGTCACCACAGCTATTTTATTTTTTGGACTAACTTCACATAATGATTGATAAGTAGAAGCAATCTTTGAAATCAAAATAGATGATGGATTTCTTACAAAAATAGGCTCTTCAAATTGAAGAACAGTATTAGCTTGAAGCTTTGCCATTTTAGCAAGTAATTCTTTATATACACAAAGCACCGAATCTAAATAGGTAAAAGGATCTTCTCCGTTTTCGGTCTTACATAGCGATAAAAACGTAAGTGGGCCTATTAAATTAATCTTTGTTTCGATTCCTAATTCAAAAGCTTCGTTATACTCTTTTATAATTTTATCTGCATTTAACTTAAAAGATATAGAAGGGCTTAATTCTGGAACAATGTAATGGTAATTCGTATTAAACCACTTTGTCATCTCCATTGCCTGAGCATCTTTTGTGCCTCTAGCCATTGAGAAATAAAGAGTTGTAGAGTCTTTTATCTTTTGAAATCGAGATGGAATGGCGTTGAGCATCACCGCTGTATCAAGCATGTGATCATAAAAGCTAAAATCATTGGAGCTTATATACTCTACGCCCCTCATTTTCTGTTCCTGCCAATGCTTTTTTCTTAATTCTTTTGCAACAGACTCTAATTCTTCTTTAGAAGATTTCCCTTTCCAAAAAAGTTCAAGCGCTTTCTTTAATTCACGATTTTCACCAATACGAGAAAATCCTGTAATCCAGGTTTTATTTGTCATAGCAAACTCCTTTTGTTTTCGCGACAAAGTACGTTTTGTTACTATCGTGGTATTCGGACTTAGAACATTTAGTTCCACACCGTAGCGCGACTGTGCCCGATTCACACGAGCTTCCCCACATGGATAATAACGAACTAAATATAAGAAAAAAATTGGGTTTCTGCTTCTATAAAATGCATTTATGTGCATTTATGCATTAAATTATCACTTTACTTAATAAAATTTGAGTGAAACCCAGTGACTGGGCAAAGCCAACAAGCACGAAGAGCTGCAACCAATATTATGAAAATGGATTGGCGTGCTAAATAAGTGTTATAAAAATACTTGCCTTTTCACGACAGTATTGCGCCATCAAAAAAATGAGTAATCATTTTAAGAGTTGGCTAATAGTCGCAAAGTATCACTAGCGATTTTTTGAAAAACTACCTCTGATAAACTTCTAAACCAAAGAAAGACGCTGAGGCGAGCAAATGATCAAAAATATCCGCTTGAATGTCTTCATACTCATTCCATGCCGTTGTTTTAGTAAAACAATATACTTCTATAGGAATCCCTTTTTCTTCGAAGGGAAGCTGACGGACCAAGAGAGATAACCCTTGATGAATACCTCGATGGTTTTTTAAATAATTCTCAATATAATGACGGAAGACTCCCAAATTAGTCATTCGGCGACCATTAATCAAAACAGAAGAATCAAAGTCATATTTACTATTAAACTCTTCTATTTCTTTTTGTCTCGTCTCGATATAATCTTTTAGAAGAAAAATTTTCTTATAGGATTCTCGCGTGGCCTCATCCACAAACTTCACGGTCTTCACATTAATATTTAGCGAACGCTTAATACGACGTCCACCACTCTCTTGCATTCCGCGCCAATTCTTAAAGCTATCAGAAGTGAAAAAATACGTTGGGATTGTCGTCACCGTTTTATCCCAATTCTGAACTTTTACCGTATTCAAATTGATTGCAATGACATCTCCATCGGCATTAAATTTTGGCATCTCAATCCAATCACCCACACGCACCATGTCATTGGCAGACATCTGAATGCTAGAAACAAAGCCTAAAATCGTATCTTTAAAAATCAAAAGAACAATAGCCGACATGGCTCCAAAAATGCTTAAAAAATAGACGGGCGATTTACCAAGCAACACTGATAAAATTAATATTGCAGAAATAAGATAAAGTATGATTCGCCCTAACTGGAAATAACTCCCTATCGGTTTATCACAAAATACAGGCATTTTTGAAAATAATGATTCAATCACTTCTAAAAAAGCGACTACAATCAAAATCGATGCAAAAATTAAATAAGCATCTGTTAATTTATTTACCATTGATAAAGAAGATGGGAAATCTCGAAATAAAATAGGAGCTCCTATTTTTATAATAAGAGCAGGAGTAATATGAGCTAATTTACGGAATGCATTCTTTTCAACAAGAACATCATCCCAAGTAAAAGAGGTTTTCTTAAAAAGCTTATAAAATAAAGGAATAATCCATTTTTTTGTTACCCAATAAAAGAAAAAAGATAACAAAGACAACAAGACTAATAAGGTTAATAATCGAACATAAATGGCCATATTATTAGAAAGGCCTAAAGACGTAAAAAGATATTCTAAGTGTTTTTCAATAGTATTCATCTATCACAAGATAAAAAATTTTATCCTAATCATCAAATAAGGCAATCTTATTTGATGATTCCTGTGCAGCTAAAGAACGAAGCATTTGTTCTACTAGCTTTACTTTTCTCACGTTTAAAAAACCAAACTGTTGTACTTTTCGAGAACGACTTGGTGTCACAGAAATATTTTCTTCAAAAATTAAATCTCCTATACCCATCTGCTTTTCCGTCAAATAAATAAACTGAAGTAAATGTGGAGGGTAACTCCTAATCGTATATGTTTTAGCTTTTTGAATGATTATCGCTCTTTTATTCGTTATTACATAAAGCGTTTTCTTAAAACGAACCTTTGAACCCAAAATAATAACGGCAACAATTATTATTGCAAATAAGGAAGCTGTCCAAGCATTAAAAGAATCTATTGCAAATAAAGAAAATAAAAAAGCAACAGATACGATGATAAGAAATAGATTTTTCGCAAAAATAGGGGCGGGTTCATCCATCCATAAAACAGATTCATCAGCAGAAAGCTCTCGCTCCAATTTTTCTTTAAATTTTATAGAAAAACGGTCTTTTTGGGGCATAAGAGAACTCCTTTACTCTCAACGCTAGAACACAAACATTTTCGTCAGTTCTTCCCAAAACACGACTCAGAAAGATTGCATACAATCTTCTTACTTTAAAATAACAAGAAATCAATGTAAAAAACGTAAAAAAAAGATTGCAAAGCATCCTTTTACAATAAAAAGACGTGATGTATCTCGCCTGTTTACTATGGAAAACAAACAAGCAAAAAATAAGACCCTGAATATACTTTAATAGTTTATTTTTAGAGTTCACCTTTATATTCCAATTATTATGCAAAAAAATTATTTTTTCTCTTTATCTTTTTCCCTTTTATTAGCGCTAGCATTGCCTTCCTACGCTGTTTTAGAAATCCCTAACACTCAACCTAAAGTTGGTGCAGAAGTCTGGAAACCCATTTTAGATAAAACATGGGAAGGCATCAAGAAAAGAAATATCGAACCTTTTTCAACCGCTCAAGGATTAATTCATCGTCCAAAAAGTGAAACTCCGGGTGATGCTGTTTCCGAAGGTGTTGGCTATGGAATGCTATTAGCTCTTTATTCAAATGATCAGGAAACATTCAATACCATATGGGAAGCGGGCAACAATAATTTATGGCAAGGATGTTATTATGACTGGCGTATTAGTGCTTCAGGCACCAAAGAAAGAGGAGCAGCAACCGATGCAGAAGAAGACGTTGCACTCGCTCTGATTTTTGCAAATAAGCTTGTAGAAAAGGGCCTATGGGATTCCTATACTTCTCCTAAATTGAGTAGAAATTATCTAGATCACGCAAAAAAGATTTTAGATTGCATGTGGAGCACAGGGCAAATCACTTCTTCTGGCATTTTAGCTCCTGGAGCAGGCTGGGGTGGCGATGACTTCGTGAATCCTGGGTATTTTTCACCAGCATGGTATCGTATTTTTAGTCAAGTAGATCCTAATCATAACTGGATGAGCGTTGTTGAAAAAAGCTATTCCATTATTGAAGCCAATCCTGGCTATTCTATGGGTTTAATCCCCGATTGGATGAGGCCTGATGGTTCATTTTATGGAGGCTCTCTAGGCTATAACCCATATTTATCTGGACGTGCCTTTTTTAAGGACGCTATTCGTACTTTATGGCGCGTTGCTATAGACGCCATATGGTTTGATGAACCAAGGGCAAAAGCCTATCTTCAAAACGCCTTAACCTTTATTAATTCAAAAGGTGGTGCCTCTGCTTCTAACTTCTATCAAATAGAAGGAGAGAAGGCAGGAGTTTTAGTTCCTGCTGATGATAAATGGCTTGAATTCAATGATGCAGATAATGAAGAAACTTGGAGATACCGTAGAGAACACAGCCACCTAACCATTGGAATGTGGTCTACAGCTGCTACTGCAGTTGGCACTGATGATGATAAAATTGAATTTTCCAATGAAATGGCTAAATTTTATGAATACGATGTAGATGCTGATTTCTTTGGCTTAATTCTAGATACAGAAAATTTAGAAGATACTCTCCATAACGAAATGTATTTCGATCAATTTCTGGCTTGGTTTGGCGTTTCATTAATGAGTGGGACTTTCTGCAATGTCATTGAAAACTTAGATAATCCTAAAGTGAATACAAAAGGAATCGATATCAACCCATTTGTATCTATTCCTAAAAAATTAACCTCTAATGTGAGCAACAAAATCACTCTTAGATATGGAGCAGAATCGATAGAATTTACAGCTCCTTCACACTGGACTAAAACTCTATGGCAAGTGTATGATCTCAAAGGAAAAGAAATACTTAGTTCAGTAAGCGGAAATAAGCTTTCTTTTAATTCGAATAATCATAAAGGTGTATTTATTGTAAAAGCCTCCTCAGAAAAGGGCGTAGCTATTCGAAAACTACAAATACACTAAAGCTGAACCATACCATTAATCTTCTTATCCTAAAAAAAGAAGGCCCTTTTTTAAGAGCCTTTTTTTAATTGTTTTGTATTCTATTAAGAGAGTCTTGAGCTTGTTGCACCTGCAAAAACAAATCATTACTTGAATATTGAGGTGGTTTTTTTGAAGAGCTTGCACAAGCAAATAAAAAGCAGCAAGCCGCAAAGATAAAAATTTTTTTCATAAGACCTCCCATACTTTCGGGCACTTTCCTTTGTTTTAACATTTATGATAGAAATCTGATTACCCGATTAACCAGAGCCTAAAATGAGTTCTTTATATTAATACAAAACGAATGATGAAAAGTCCAGGAACATCTTAATCCTATTTAGAATAAGCCATTATAGAACAAGCGCTTCTGCAATTAAAATGGAAGAACCATCTAGTGCTTTTGTTTTTATTATAGAGCCTGGATTTACATCGGGAAGTTTAGGAAGCAACACCCGAGAAGAATCTTTTTCAAGCAATTGAAAATGAGAACGGCATCCTTTCTGTAATGGAATAGGGCGATCGGAAATAAATGCTTGGGCTTTTACAGGAAGATCTTCTTGAACTTCATTAAAAGTGATTTTATTATGAGAACACGAAAGATCAATTATTTGTGTTGGACTTTGAGCAAATTCACCCATGATATAATACTTTGCATATACCTTTTTACTAGATAAACGAATCGATATTTTCTGTTCGCCTAAAACATTAGGTAGTATTTGAAGTTTAATTATAAAACATGGCTTTACATATTGATTTACTTCAAAAAGAGAATCCCATTTTTCCCACAAAAAATCTGTTTTAATATTATTACTTTTGGGTGTTATACAATGATACACAGGCACACTTTCATATTGTTCATTTTCAAACAACGTGTAATTCATAAAATTAGGATCACTACAAAATCCCAGAAAATCAAGTACGCTTAATTTTTCAACGTTATAGTCTTCATGCTTTGAAATCTTAACGCTTCCAGGTCCATATAAAGCAATACATTTATGTTGATTTAACCAATACGCTGTTTTCTTTGTTGGTTGTAATCGTAATGTGGGACATAATTGATAATCAGAATATTCATGTTCTACGAAGATTTTAATAAAAGGATTATAACTCATACCACCCCCCTTTTAAAAAAAGATAAACAGCCGCGCAAATGAATTGGCGGCTGCTTATTTCTCTCCCCCCTCCTAGATTTCGTTCCATTTGGGATTTAAGGTAGTTCCATATACTTTGTAACATTTTTGAACAGGTTCTGCAAATTGTTGAGTAAAAATGGTAGACCACCCAAATCCCCACATTTCTTCGACTTTTAGAAACAAATTCGTTGCCCCAATTGGAACAGATTCTGATTTGTTCACGCCTAATGAAATGTTATCGGAATGCTTGCTAAATTCTAGTCCTTCAAATTCATAAGACAAAGTAAAACGAGAGATAAAACCGCCTTCACAGCGGACCAAAATAGAACCGCCTTGTTCTGTTAGCATATGAGCCATGATTGCGCTTTTCTTATCCATATCGGTAACCTAGCTTATAAAATGAAAACTTTTCTTTACTTTTATAAAAATAGGTCTCATAAGGATAAAAATCCATTACAAAGCATTACAAAACAGGACCGTGTTTATTTTATCGTATTTATTTGAATTTTTGAAGCAGAAAGGCCTATTCGCATTTTTCCACGAAGATTACGATCGATGATTTTTTCTGCTATTAATGAATCTATTAGTTTGAATTCTTGTCGTATTCTAAAAACTTGCTGGCCTAAGTGATCGCGATTCATCATTAATTCTTTACAAATCAATTCACAATCCACCCAGCCGTTATCATCGTCTTTATTTTTCGAAAGTGTATTTTGTGTTGCTTTTGTTTCTTCAATTCTTTTTCTTCCAAGATAAGCAAGCAAATAAAAATGAGCCTTATGATTTAAGGAAAAAACTTCATTACCCTTATAAAATCGCACTTCCGCACTTTCTTCATCAGGAGAAACTAGAATTTCTATAAAAGTATTATAAGCAGAATCAGAACCCGTCATTTCAGAAGTATCTGTTTGAGGAGATTCATCTGGAGGATTTTCAAAAAAAGGTGTATATGTCTTATTTTCTACAGAAAAAGGAACCGCATGTTGAAGCGGCAATATTTCGCCAAATTCTGTTTCTAGATAAAAATCACCTAATTTTCCTGCAAAAATAGTCGCCACAGGACGCTCTATTGAAGGCAATGGAAGCAAATGAGTTAATGAAACTTTCACTTCAGAACCATCATGATCAACAGAAACTAAACAAGATTCTGGTGGTGATTTTTCAGAAAAAAGAAATTCCTCTTCAAAATCACCAAAAAGAATAACATCACCTGGAGTTAAATAACTTACCCCTTCACTAAGAAGTAAGCGTCCATTTAAATAGGTTCCATTACGACTTCCTAAATCTCGTAAGCACCAATTTTCTCCGTTCCAGCTAATTCGCGCATGAAAACGAGAGACAGCATTGCCTTTCAATACAGAACTGCAACGTAAATCTCGACCAAAAATATGATCTCTAAAAAGGCATATTTCTTTTTCATTTTTTAGGATTCTACCCATATATCAATAATATACTAAACAAGTAACGGAACTGGATTTAAAGAAAGTTCAGATAGACTCTTTTTTAACCATCCTAACTTTAAGGGAACATCATAGAGACGGCCCTTTCCAAATCGGGGCCAGAAGTGTCGTAAACCAGGAACAATTACATGAGCTACTTTTACTCCTGTATCTGGCCTACTTTTATTTACGACGACCATCTCTAAATCAGCAAGATTTAATAGATGTAAACACTCTTGTATATCATCTAAAAGACCCGTTTGAGTTAATGGATATTCACGAGGACGTTCCGATTCACCCTTTGGGAATAAGTAGTCATTTGAAAGCATCGCTTTCTCATCCCAAGGTGTTTTATGATCTCCCTCTGGATCAAATAACTGATTCAACTCTGTTAAGGCTCTAAAAAGGGCAAGTTTTGAAGAAAGATGACAGCCAAATCCAATACTAAAGCGCCCACTTTTTTTTGATTGAGCAAGAGCGGCATATACTGGAATTGATAAATCATGAGTTAAGTCTAATACCCACATATCCCAACCAGCTCGTTGATATTCTTCTTTTGTTTTTTTATAAAATGAATTATCCAACACCTCTGCATTAGGAGTAGGTCGTTGAATTTGATTATACCACCAAATGGCCACCGCATCTCGTTCCACCAGTTCAAAAAAGCCCTGTAAAATAGCTTCCTCTAAACAAACCCCCGCAGCAACACCATTTCCTGTAAAACAAGCATAGCTTGAATTTATATGACTGGCGGCATCTGAATAACAATACGAAAAGGGAATAAAACGTCTACAATTATATGTCAAAGACCAACCTGGAGTCCAATGTAGTGATTCATCCTCATTATAACGCTTTGCTATTTTTAGAGCGCCAAGTTTTTCAAGACATTCTGGAGTCCAAGAATCTAATTGTTTCTCACTGAATAGCTGTAAATCATTTGGATGAAAAGCACTTGGCCCCATATCAAGAAGACTTCCTTTTACAATAGCCTCATCGCCTTGATATAAGCTACTAAATCGCTCCACTGCTTCAAATAAAGCGCTTACTTGTGCCTGTTCTATGGAGCATCCCTTTCCAGCACATATGCGTTGAAAAGAATAGGCGTTAATATCATCAAGAATAGGACATGTTCTATACCCAGATAAGAATACAGGGCGATCCGCTGTATGCCTTTTAGGCATTGGACCAAATTGACTTACAGGACCAATTAATGGGCTAATCAAATGGTTGAATTGACGAAATGTCGTTTTAGGGTCTTGTAAACGAGCCCCTCCATCCTCCACAAAACCTTTCTTTTTATTCTCTAATTGAATAGAGTCAAAACCTTGATTCTTCATATATTTTGAATCTCCACAACAAGAACATTGTGGACGTTTTAATAAAGTATGCAAAGAACAATCCATTGATTCCGCATCAATACTCATCAAATCAAAAGCTGTTTCTTTTGTACCTAAAAGGAAATTTTTTATAAAAAAAGAGGCTTGTTCTGCAAGCGTTCTAACGACTAAATAATTAGCAATACCTCTCTGAGAAACTTTGATTCCTGTCTTTTTTAATATGTATTGTTCCACAGGACGATTCGTCTTATACCAAAACATAAAGCACTGATAACAGGGGTTTTCTAAAGGATTAAAAAAAGGAATAATCATTGGATTAGGACCTTCCAATGATATAAGGATCCAAGGACTATTTGTTTCTTTTTGAGTTAAATTAATTGATTTTAGCTGTGAGTGAGTAATGTTGTTTGTAATTATAATTCTTAATTTTGAAGTAGCATTCACTTTTGGTTGTAAACAAAATAAGCCTTCTTCTTCAAAAGTATTTTCAACAATACAATTGTATTCACCATCATCTAAAAACTCTATAGAAAAAGAATGGTAATCTGCAAACGTATTTGCATTCTCACAAAATTTCACATCTTCATAAGAACGACTTGCTGAAAGTACTTGACGGCAACAAATTTGATTATAAAAAAAATGATCTAAAATGGAAAGCACTTTTAGTTCTCCTAAACGTGAACCCAATTCCATCAAAATTTGAGATTCTGAAAACGATTGATTAATCAATTCAAGTACAGCAACCTGATCTTCACCACTAATGATAAAGTGATTTTTTTCCCCTATCACAATGGCCTTCTGAGGAGAAATAATATATAGATCAAATTCCTTTGCTAAACTAATTTCAGTTTGTTCCAATTTTTTCACCGACATAAAAAACCTTTAATCTCTTCTAGAAGCATTTTTGAATCCCCTGCTTTCTCTAGAAGAGATTTTTATTTAAAGAAAATTAAGGACAAGTAAATGGGTATTGATCCCCAGTTAAATTATACGCGCTTAAAGCAATGGCCTCAATGCTTTTATCTGTGTCCGCTTGTATTGGGCGACTCGGAATATAAAACTGTAAAGAATTTCTACAACTATTTGGTCTTTTTCCTTTTAAGGGTTTAGGCCATTCTTTTTTTGCAGAATCCCAACGGCAAGATTTTTCTTCTTCAGATGAAGAAGAACTCCAGCCAGACAGTTTAAAGCTCACATCCATATTCCAAGGCATGTTAAAGCCAAGCCATTTATTGATGATAGAAACCCCTTTGTTTGTGTTTTCAATTGCTTGAATTTCTTGAAGCACTTGTTTATTTTTCCAAACTAAGGCAATCAAGCGCATCACGATTGCGCTGAACTCCAAAAAGTCACTAGCCTTTCCCATCCCTGGAGCATAAGAATGCCCATAAGAATCAGGATTCGCTTGACGAGGACTGTTTTGAACTGATCCTAAGTATGAAGGGAATTCATCATAATAAGCAGCCCAAGCTCTACCATACTCATCTTCCTTTTCTGGAGGAGGAGGAAGCCATAAACATATCACTGCGTTTTTGCCAACCCAGCCTCCAGCAATTTCTGGACTCCACATGCTATCTTCTGGAGCCACGCTTCTAATATCAATATGAATATCCCAAGGAAATTCATATTCTCCTAAACTTTGTAAAATACCTATAGGATCTTGTTGTAGCTTTTTTAAAAAAGCACCAGATGTATCCCTCCATGATTCAGCAATCGCTTTTAAATACATGGTCCTGAATTTCATTAAATCACTTGTGCCATTCATAACCTTCCCCTATTCGCCCACTTTTAAAAACAATTAACCTACAGAGTGTGAGCATCCCCAGTAAGTTCATTTAATAATATAATGATTTTATTTCTTGTATTACAAGTATTAAATTGTCTTTTTTTTATAAAAAATGCTTTTTATTGAAATCGGCGTAAAAAAAGCTGCCCTTAAAGCAGCTAAATAAAAAAAAGAAAACCATCTTTTTTAATAATGATTTATCAAATCGAAAAAATTATTCCTTGACTAAAAGCAACTGTTTTTGCCTTTTCTAAAGCAATCGCCGATTCTTCTATTTTTGGATTTGCTCCCTTTGAAAGATACAATGCTTCTAATCTTAATAATTCAAACTGATAATAATATTCATCATTAGATTCACAGAGCAAAAGACACGTCTTAATATTTTCAACAGCTAAATCATATCGACCTTGATCAGCATAAATATCTGCCAACAGAGAACGATAATAAGATAGAGCGGCTGTACAACCCATATCTTCAAGCATTTTTATTTCTTTTTCTGCTTTTCCTGGATTTTTTTCTATCCAAGCAAGCATGATTTGAGCGTATGCTTTATATGCAGGAAGATTATAAGTTTCTGCGAGCTTATTTAACTCCATTACTGTTTCTTCTGCCAATTCTCGATTCCCTCGATAATGACAAAGATTCGCTTTATATAAAAGGGTTATACATAGTGAAGGAATATGATTTAATTCTTTTGCCCACTCCACTCCCTTTTCAGAAAATAAAATGGCATTAGAGGAATCATTTCGGAACCACTTTATTAAAGCTAATGTTGCATAAGACCAAGCACGTGTATCAATTCCTAAAAGCTCACCATGATTTTTATGTTCTACTGGATTGTAATGATTCAAAGCATACTCAAAATATCGTTCCGCTTCTTCATAAAAGCCTGCTCCATGTGCCCATAAGCCATAGAACATTTTACCCGCAATTTCTAAACCAATATCAGAAACCACCTCGGCATGATGCATTACTTCTTGAGAGACACATTTGAGTTCTTTACGATTGCTACTTACATAATGATAAGTCATCAAAGAACAAAGTATTGGACCATAATGACGACTTTCTCCAATCTCATCTAGAAGATTTCTAGAAATATCTAAATACTTTTTGACTTTTGGATCTGCCCATCCATGAGAACTCATTAGGGCTTGAGTTAAGATGCGATGAACTTGTAAACGATATTCCTCTTTTTTCTCATTTTGAAATAAATCAATCCAATCTAGGATTTCAAATGAGAGATTGATTGCTTCTAAAAGACTTGCTTTATTTAAAAATGATGAAGCAGCGCTAATACCTATGGAAATGGCTTTTTCAAAATCACCTGCACCAGCATAATGTCTTGATAATTCCATAAAATGTTGTTCATTTGGATTTGTATTTTTCTTTTCTAAGATTTTAGCAATTCGAGAATGGTATTCTTTTTTCTTGGCTTGCGTTACCGATAAATATGCCGCTTCTTTTAATAAAGCGTGCTTAAAAGAATACACTGCATTTTCTTGTGTTTCTTTGTATTCAATAATACGTTGAGCTAATAGTTCAGAAAGATCTTCTTTTAAATCTTCTTCACTTAAAAAAGAAACTTGCGCCATCAATTCGTAATCAAAGTCTCGCCCAATAATTGATGCAATTTGTGCAGTTTCTCTTGACTTATGGAGTTGATGGATTTGTGCATTTAACAAGTCCATTAAACTATTAGGAATTGTTCCCCAAAAAGAGGCTCTTAATAATTCTTCTGATTTACTTTGAGAGGACACTTTTTTCACAATCGTTTGCGTAAGGGTTTCTAAAAAGATAGGAAGCCCACCAGCTCTATTTAAGATATTGCTTTGGATTGCTGAAGCAATTGGATTATCCTGCGTTAGACTCAAAACTAATTCCTTAGCCTCTTTTGTAGAAAGTTCACTTAAGGAAATTGTTGAAACTTTATTTTTTGAAAAAGGAGATTTAAACTCTGGCCTTGCTGTAAGAAGAATCAACATGGCTGTAGTATCATTCTTTTCCAATAAAAAATGAATCCATTCGAGTGTCGTTGGATCAGCCCAATGCAAATCTTCTACGACAAGAACCAATTGATGAGAAGCTAAATAATGAATAAAATGTCTCAACCCTTCAAAGAGCAAATTTTTTTGCTCTTCAAAAGACATTTTTTTTAGTTCATAAGACTCTGGAATTGGTAAAGAAAGCCAAAGACAGCATAATGGAAAAAATGTTTCCATATCACTTTTTGTTTTAATAAAAGCGTCTTTTAATTTTTTTACAGCTTCCAATGGATTTTCTTTTTCAGAAATATTTAGTTCACGACGAATGACCTGCCAAATAGGATATAGAGCATTGTTTTTATATTCTGGTAAACATTGACCCTCTTCTATAATCGTTTCCTCTGATTGAAACATTGGATACAGAGAGCGAATAAGAGAAGTCTTTCCAATACCAGGCTCTCCTTGAATCAGAAAAGAAACAAGGCTTCCTTTTTTCACCTCTTCAAAACTATTTTTTAGACATTCTCTTTCTTTATTTCGTCCAATAAAAGGAAGTGATGGCTGAAATAACTGTGGGGAATTTGATTTTTCTGAAATAAGTACTGATACTTGATTTTCAAATAAGGAATCTAAGTTTTCTACTCGCGCCACGTTCATTCTCTGAATCAAGCGATCACATGAAGAATGGCTTAAATAAATTTCTCCCGCAGGAGTAAGCGCCGTTAGTCTTATAACCTCATGAGGGATTTCCCCAGATGGAACGGATCCTCTTTCCACAAGAATTGGTCCTGAATGAATAGCCATGCGAACATTAAAATGAAAAGGACCATCTACTAACTTTTTCTGTTGAAATAATTCTATCTCTTTTTTTATGTTCAGTGCACATCTTGCCGCTAATGAGGCATCCATATCTGTAGATTGAGGATAACCAAAATAACATAAATGAAAATCGCCCAAACTCCCTGCCGCATACCCTCCATATTTTGAAACCGTATCAGCAATAATATTTTTAATAGATCTAAAAAGAAAATCTCTGTTTTCAGAAGCTGCTTTTTTTTCTTGGCTAGAGGTCAATTGAATAGCATAACATAAAAGAGTGATCTCTTGTAAATCACGACCAGCTAAAACGCCTTCTGCCGTTTCATCAGCAACATAATAGGAAGAGCTTTCTTTTGCTGAGGCCTGAAAAGACCCTACCAAATCATCTAAATGTATTTCTTCTAACTCTCTCAAAATAGCAGAGGCATCAGAAACACGATCTTCCACTCGTTTTGCCAACACTCGACGTAATAAACTCGCTATCGGATGTGAAGCTATTCCAGCAGGCAAAATAATATCATCAAGCATTAATTGCTGATGAATAATATCTGCCACACTTGCTCCCTTCATTACAGGTTCTCCTGTAATACATTCTAAAAAGACAAGACCCCAAGAATATAAATCTGATTTTGAAGAAGGACGTTCTCCTCGTAATTGTTCTGGAGCACCATAAGACGGAGTGCCTAAAGCATCCGAAGGCAAAGTAAGAGTTTGAAAATGAACGCCAGATTCTTCAAGAAAACCACCCATTCCAAAATCTAAGATTTTAACATAAGTACGTTCTTGAATCGAATGAACCATTATATTGCCTGGCTTTAAATCTCGATGAATCACTCCCTTTTGATGAGCATAAACCAATGCTTCTAAAACTTGACACATAATGACTTTTAATTGACGAACAGGGAGAGCTCCTTTCCTTTTTAAAAGCTCTTGTAAAGTTTCCCCTTCTACAAATTCAAATACCGCATATAATTGATCGTCTTTAGTAGATCCCTGATCTACTATTTGGACAATATATGGATGCCTTAAAGCGGCACAAACTTGGATTTCTCTTAAAAAACGTGCCTTTCTTCTTTCATAAGAAATACCTGTCCACGCATTTTCTTTCAATACTTTAATAGCGGTAATCTGTCCTGTACTTTTCTGCTTTGCTCTATAAACAGTACCAAAAGTACCTTCACCAATACAATCCAATATTTCATATCCAAATACATCTAAAGTATTATTCATCAATTAACCGCTTTGTTATGTGCCAAAAATCACACAAATATGTAACACGTTTGATTTACTAATTATAATGTAGACATATAAATTCATTCTTTTTTTTACAAAAAACAAAAAAGTAAGTATTTAAACATAAATAAATCATTTTTCTAAATAATTATTTAAATTTCTACGACTTAGCTAAGGAGATTTTGTGTTTTCAAGAAATTTTTTAAGAGGAATAGGAGCTTTTTTCTTATTTGCAAATTTAATGGGGTGTACTAACGGCGGTTGGGTTCCTTACAGAGAAGCCATGAATTGTCATTTTCAAACACCTGACAAAAACTGTAGCGTTCTTTATGTTGAAGCTATTGAAGAAAATCAGGCTTTGCCAGGCGTTCACGCCTCCTATGGTGCCTATTTGCTTTCTCTAGGCCATAAAGAGCAAGCATTAATTGAATTTAATCAAGAAATCAAGAATTATCCCGACTCAAAAACAGCCGTTCTCTTACTAGCTAATCCTAAAGCGAAAGCGGATAATACGTCCACAGCAGAAGTCAATAATAGTGAAACTGACAATAGAGAGGTTCAATAGTATGAAAAAGATTTTTTTCTTATCATTTTCTATTTTCATGCTTTTATTTCTCAGTGCATGCGGACCAACATATTTTTTAAATGAAAAGCTAGAGAAAAACCCACCAAAAGTGGTTATCATTTTGCCTCCCGATAATCAAACTTCTAATACAGAAGTAGAAGAAAAATTATATCCTATTTTATATGATATTTTATCTAATCGAGGCTATTATTGCGTTAGTCCAGAATTAGCTAGAATGGTTTTTAACGCAAATAAACTTAATGAAGCAGGGCGTATTCATGAGATTCCTCCTAACAAATTTAGGGAAATTTTTGCAGCCGATGCCATTTTAAAAACTAGAGTTACGGATTGGTCTGTTAGCTACGTTGTTATTTCATCTTCCATTACAGTTACTCTTGAAATGGAATTATTCGACTCTAAATCAGGTGAACTCCTGTGGTCAATGACGCGCACATTACAACAATCATCAGGCTCTGCTAACGCAGGACTTATCGGTAGTCTAATTAGTGCCGCTATTTCCACAGCCACTTTCGAATACGAACCTATTGCAGAAGACAACACAGCTTTCATGTTTAAAACTATCCCAGAAGGACCTTATTATGATAAATGGTAAAATCATCCTTTCTTCATTTCTTTTTTCATTACTGATCGGTTGTGCGGGCTCCGTTCAAGAAAGAAATGTAGAAGCCCCTCCCGCAATGAACCCTGATGCCGTAGTAAACTACAATGGCTTAAAACATCGTTTAGCTATTTCTAAATTTGAAGATAAAACGGGCTATGGATCTAATTTATTTGGAGCCCTAGATGATCTCGGATCACAAGCATCAGACATTCTCGCTTCTCACTTAATTAAAACTGGTGAGTTTGTAATAGTAGAAAGAGAAAACCTTGCTTCTTTAGAGAAAGAAAATAATCTTCAAGGCAAGTCTTCAAAGTTTGCAGGAGTTTCCGCACTTATTTTCGGTGCCGTAACAGAATTTGGAACTAAAACAGAATGGGAAGACCATGGGGTTTCAAAAACTAAAGTGCAAACCGCTCATGCCAAGGTTACTATTCGTTTAGTCAATCCAGAAACAGGTGTTGCTTTCTACTCCGAATTTGGAGAAGCCAATGCAAAAAACGAAACTACACAAACTCTTGGCTTTGGTGGAAAAGCAACTTATGATGCGACGCTCACAGACAAAGCATTAAATGGTGCTATTACTAAACTAATTAGTAATGTTCTATTAAACCTTAGAGCTCTACCTTGGAAAACTGCTGTTTTAGATATTCAAGACAATCAAATTATCATTGGAGCAGGTAAGGGCTCTGGCTTAAAAGTAGGGGACGTTCTCGAAGTACAACGTCCAGGAAAAACAGTAGAGAACCCAACTACTGGTGCTATGATGACTTTACCAGGAACAACAATTGCAAAAATTCAAGTCTCGTCTATGTTTGGAAAATCCATAATGGAGGAAGGAGCTGTTTGTTCAGTTATTTCATCTAGTGGTACAATTCAAAAATATGATGATGTCATCATGGAGGGTCAACAATAATGAAACCTATTTATCTATTTATAATGGCCTTATTATTATGTTCTTTGGCCGCTTGTACAGCGCCTAGAACAACAGTCACTACTGATGGTCAATCTGGAAGCATTTTATTCAAAGCAACTCCAGGCAGTGCTGATGTTTATCTCGATGAAAATCCAGTTGGTAAAGCACGTGAATTCAATGGGTCTGCTAGTGTTATGAAGGTTTCTCCAGGCACTCATACTATTCGCATCAGTGCTCCTGGATATAAAGACTATGTAACGAAAGTATATATTAGTGATTCACAAGAAGTCATTGATGTTAATCTTGAATCCATGGAGTAAAAAATGAAAAGCATAAAAATTCTTTTTCTTTCCTTAATGATATGCTCTGTTTCTGCTTTTGCGGTAAAAGGAGATTCTTTTTTGGATGTTGCTCCTGCGATTAGTTTTGTAGGACAAAGCAACTTAAAACAACCAAACTACGGTTTATCTTTAGGCTATATGTTTGGCGTAAACGATAGAACAGATTTATCCATTTATGGTGATGTTTACATTGGTCAAAGTGATTTTGTCGGAGTAGAAAAGTATCTTTCCACAAGCGTTGGCTTTCGTTCTTATTTCACTCCCTATTATGGCGATATCCGCCCTATGTTTGGATTAGGAATGGGAATGTCTTATCAAAAACAGGGTAAGCTTATTGACAACGCTTTATTTAAGGCCTCAGCACATGCTCGTATTCTTTACGACGCCTCTGATGTCATCAAAATATTCACAGAATTCGAGCCTTCTATTTATATAGGAACAGATCCTCATATGGACTTTGCTATTCACATAGGCGCTCAACTTCGCTTAGGTTCGTAATCTTTGATTTGAACTTAGGCTCATACTCTTTGATTCAAATTATCTATTAAAAAAGCCCGTGTATTACACGGGCTTTTTTTCGATTAAAACTTCTACCTCATAACAGATAAACATTACTTTTTATGGATTTTATTTTGAATCCAACCAAGATCAGTTTTCACTCTAACGATATATACCCCAGACCGTAAATGATTCAAATCAACTACCGATCCACTCACTTTCATCTGTAGATGATTACCATTTACATTTACAATATTTATTTGTGTTATACCTACCGATTCTGGTATATAAAGGGTGTTCGCATAAGAATCAAAATACACTCGATTTTGAAGTTGAACAATTCTCTTTATAGGAGTCGTTTTTTCAAAAGAGATACTGATATAGAAAAGATTAGAACTCTCCCCTTTAATAATCGTATAATCTCCAGACTCTAAACTGATTGTTGCTATTCCATTGTTACTCGTATAAGACGTTCCATTGATCTTTACTGATCCTGAGAAATCAGGATTGAAAACCAATGTGAGTTCTGCCGTTTGACTAATCGAAAAAGATACTTGTGTCGACGATTCCATCTTTAAGCATTGTGTTAAAGAGAGATTTCCATAAGTAACAGTCCCTTTTGAAGTAGATAAATTTCCAGTGATGTTAAAGTGATTACTGCTAGTGCCATCTAACGTAAAGTTATGAACGATATCTCCATTAATCAAAGAACCAGAATTTGTGCTACTACTAGAACCTTGACCAGAGCTAGAACTCGATAAAGGTTCTTGTGAACTAGAAGGCCCATTTGAATTCGAACTAGTGATTACACTTTCGCTTTCTCCTTGCACCTGAATCAACGTCGTAGAATACTTGATTAAAGCGGACTTCAAAGCCGTATTTACACCATAAGCCGTATCATCAACCGCATTGTTAAACGTCCACTTAAAATCACCTCCGTTCATTCGGCCCGCATAAGCCATGACGGTCGTTTTTGCAGATGCAGGAGATTCCGCTGTATATGAATACATGATTGAAGTATTTTGATCAAAATTATTATAGGTATTAGAACCATAAACCGATTTTACAGAAGAAGGCACAGAAGTGTTTTTACTCGTAACCACATAAGCATCAAAATCTACAGTGGATTGGCTAAATTTGTTATCCCCATAAGCCACAAAGCGTTTGGCACCTTCAATATAATTATCATAAGCTTTTATAGTTCCACCATCTTCACTTGAAAAAGTAGGCATCTCACCGTAGTCATTAGCCCCTTTGGACTCATCCCAAACATCGGACCCCTGCATAGAAGTTAGCATCGGGTATTTACAATTACGAAAATAATTACCTTCGGCGAAAACAGAAGAACCATTTGTAGAGCCAATTCCATACTTCGAAATGCCGTCATAGTAATTGTTATAAACATGAGCAGAATAAAAACGAACTCTTGGATGGCGTGAATCGGAATGGTCATACCAATTGTGATGATAAGTAATATAAAGGCCCTCTGTAGTTCCTTCGCTTAAACCTAAGAGATTCGATTTACCTGTATCCCAGAAATGATTGTATGAGAATGTCACATATGTTGATTTTTTACAGTCAAGAGCACCATCGCCTTTGGCTTGATCAGCATCGGAACCTGCATCCCCATAAAAGAAATCATTATGATGAACCCAAACATATTCGTTGTTTTGCTGCAACCCTAAATTATCACCTTCACCACTGTTGACATTCATGATCCCAAGATTTCTTACTTCAATATTACTTGCATTCTTTAAGCGAATTCCCCAGCCATTCGCTACGGCATCTTCGCCTACACCTTCTAGCGTAATTGAACCAGAAGCATTATTTGAATTTTCTATAACAACATCTCCAGAGATCATATAAGACATATCACTAATGGAACCTATTAAACGAATGATTAAAGGACGATTATCTTTTCCTTTCTTAAACGCATCTAAAATGGTTTGTAAACCCACGCAAGGGTTTGCGCTCGCCCCTGTCACCTCTAAAGAGATTGTGTTTTTTGTGTTCTCGGTAATATAAAGAATGACTGCCCCATTTTTTGGAGTCCCATCTTTATTATAAGCTCCTGGCACCTTATTGTTTGAGAAAGCAAAACCAGAACGATCATGAGCTTTAACAGTAACTGTAGATGTTACAGCCCCTGTTCCCTCAACGCTATTAGTCACAGGAACCACTTTTAATGTATAGGAACCAGGAGCTAACCCTAAAGCATCGGCTCTATAATAGGAACCATAGCGACGAATCAATGGGGCGTCTAATTTTTTGTCACTCACTCCTGCGCCGCTATAATACACGTTATAGCTAGTAGCCCCACTCGCTGGGCTCCATTTCACATACGCCGATTCAAACCAACCTGCGGCTTCTATGATAGTGACATTCTGTGCCCACGATAAGGAAGCAAAGAACAAACATAAGAGTAAGGGAATCATTTTTTTCATACTTAAACCAATCCTTTTTTAAACGATTTTATTTTTTTTCAAAATGTTCTCAAATTTATTTTAAATTTAATCACTTTTTTTATAAAAGCCTACACATTAAGCAAAACATTTTTTCTTTTTTCATTAAGCCTTCTTTTTCTTCCAAAAATCGCACTTTGTTAAATAAACTCTATATAGATAAAAGTGCATTCAGCTATTATATTTATCTAATCACCTCTGTATTTTTCAGAATTTTACTCTTTTTACACTAAAAAACAGCCTAACATTTTCATCCAAAATGTTCTCAAAATATTAATTAACTTCAATTTACTGTTCTCAAAAGCACTTCATTTATTTTCAAGGGTTTAGCATCAAGACTGGTTTTACTACTTTTACACCGAAAAAGCAGCAAAATTCGATTTGCTTGTACTTTGTTTTTATTGAGGTTTATAATGTTTCGTGAAGTTAAAAGAGATGAATCCTTTCCTTCTTTAGAAGAACGCGTTCTCGACTTATGGGATCGTGATCATAGCTTTGAAAAATCCCTTTCCAAAGATCAAAATAACGAGACTTTTAATTTTTATGATGGGCCTCCGTTTGCGACAGGCTTACCTCATTATGGGCATTTACTTGCTGGCACCATTAAAGATATTGTTCCTCGCTATTGGACCATGAAAGGCAAAACAGTTCCTCGCCGATTTGGCTGGGATTGCCACGGGCTCCCTATTGAAAGTTTAATTCAAAATGAATTAGAACTTGCAGGCGTTGCTGAAATTCGTGCCTTTGGAGAAGACCGTTTTAATGAATCTTGTCGCGGCGCTGTTTTAAAATATACTGGCGAATGGCGCAAGACCGTTAGGCGTATGGGTCGCTGGGTTGATTTCGATCGAGATTATAAAACCATGGACACTCCATTTATGGAATCTGTTTGGTGGGTTTTCAAACAATGCTTTGATAAAGGCTTAATTTACCAGGGCTATCGTATTCAGCCCTACAGCCCAGCTCTCGCGACTCCTCTTTCTAACTTTGAAACAAACCAAGGTTATAAAGATCGCCAAGACCCGTCTTTAACTTTAATCTTCCCTATTGTTTCAGATAATTCTCGCTTTAAGGACACCTCCATACTTGTCTGGACAACGACTCCGTGGACTTTGCCATCGAACTTTGCAATTGCTGTTGGCCCTGATATGGAATACAGTCTTGTTTCCTATGAAGACAAAAAACTCTGGGTCGCTACAAGCCGCATTCAAGCCTATTTTAAAGAAGCAAAAGTCATTGATTCTTGTAAAGGCAGTGATTTACTTGGGCTTCACTACGAACCTCTATTCCGTTTTTCTGATGCCTACGCTACTAAAGAAGAGCTTGAAAAGCGCTACCAGATATATCCAGCTGATTTCGTAAGCACTGAAGATGGTGCAGGCGCGGTTCATATTGCACCTAGCTTTGGTGAAGAAGACTTTCAACTTGGCGCTTCTCTTGGGCTTGGGCTTTTTGACCCTCTTAACGAAGAAGGACGCTTTACAAGTAAGGTTCCTCTTTGGGAAGGGCAAGGCGCTAAAGATGCAGACAAATCCATTATTGCCTTCTTAAAAGAACAAGGCCGCATTTTTAAGCATGATACCTTAGTCCATAGCTATCCTCATTGCTGGCGTACTGGTGTTCCTCTTTTATATAGAGCCTTAAAAACATGGTTCTTAAAAATAGATGGCGAACTCACTAATGCTGAAGGCGAAACCAAAACCTTAAAACAATGGATGATTGATTCTAATCAGCAAATCAACTGGGTTCCAGATCATATCAAAAATGGTCGTTTCGGAAAATGGTTAGAAAACGCTAGAGACTGGAATATTTCCCGCAACCGTTTCTGGGGCACTCCACTCCCTGTTTGGCTCTCTGAAGACGGGGAAATGATTGCTGTTGGTTCTATCCAAGAGCTAGAAGAACTTTCTGGTGTAAAACTCAACGATTTACACAAACACTTTGTAGACCCTGTTGTCATTAAAAAAGACGGTAAAGAATTCCGCCGCACAAGCGAAGTTTTTGATTGCTGGTTCGAATCTGGCTCAATGCCTTATGCACAAAACCATTATCCTTTTGAAAATAAAGAAATGGTCGAAGCTTCTTTCCCTGCAGACTTTATTGCCGAAGGCCTGGATCAAACTCGCGGCTGGTTCTATACTCTTTCTGTTCTCTCCAACGCCCTCTTCCAAAAACCTGCGTTTAAGAACGTCATTGTAAACGGCATTATTCTTGCTGAAAATGGGCAGAAAATGTCTAAGAGCCTACGCAACTACCCAGATCCTAATGAACTCATTGGGCGTACGGGAGCCGATGCTATTCGCTTATTTATGATTAACTCTGCTGCATTAAAAGCAGAAGATTTACGCTTCTCAGAAGAAGGCGTTAAAAACATTGTTAAGCAGGTAATGCTCCCGCTTTGGAATGCGGTTAGCTTTTTCATTAGCAACCACAACGCCGATGCTGCTAAAGGGCAATTAGACTGGAAGCCAGGGCAAACGCTTCATAGCGAAAATGAATTAGATCGTTGGATGCTTGCTGTGCTTCAAGATCTTTCAGAAAAGGTCGAGCAAGAGATGGCTGCTTATCGTTTGTATAACGTAGTTCCAGCAATTATTTCTGCTGTAGATGATCTTACCAACTGGTATGTTCGCCGTAGCCGTCGTCGTTTCTGGAAAAGCGATAACGATGGAGATAAAAACGCTGCTTATGCTACCATGTATAAAATTCTTGTGGATTTCAGCAAAATACTCGCTCCATTCTTACCTCTGCTTTCAGAAGAGATTTATCAACTTCTCGTTCGTGAAATAAATCCAAATGCTCCTGTTAGCGTTCATTTGTGTGAATTCCCTAGTGCTGACGAATCACTCAAAGATGCTCTTTTAGTGGAGCGTATTGCCATGGTTCGTGGAATGGTTGAAATGGGACGCATTATTCGCGCCACAAATAACGTGAAGAATCGTATGCCTATTGCAAGCATGACTGTTGTCCCTCACGGCTCGATTGAAAAAGAAGTGGCCGAAAATATGCAGGATTTGATTCTAGAAGAATTAAATGTTCGTGAGATGAAGTTCCTCGATGACGAAACAGCTCTTGTAAAACTTTCTGCTAAGCCAAACTTTTTAGGGATTAAAGCAAAAGGTCCTGAATTTTCTAAAAACATGAAGGATATTCAAAATAAACTCGCTAATCTCAATGCCAATGAAATTCGCGATTTACAAGATGGAAAAACCATTGAATTTCCTTTTGGTTGCGTTGGCAAAGATTGCTTGTTAATTCACCGCATTGTGCCTGAAGGCATGGCCGTTGAAGCAAACGCTCACTTTACAGTAGCTCTTGATTTAACTGTAACAGAAGAGCTCAAAAGAGCTTGCATCGCAAGAGAACTTGTGAACCGTATCCAGAACCGTCGTAAAGATGAAGACTATGCTATCTCGGATAAGATCACTATCACTCTATATTCTTTATCAGAGACCTTCAAAAAAGCCGTTGAAGAAAATCTCTCTTACATTATGGGTGAAACCCAAGCGATTGATTTAGTCTGGGCACCAAGTGATGACGGTCTTTCTTCCAATGATGCTGATGGAGAACCTTTTTCTTTTAGCACAAGAAGATAAAAGCATCTTAATTGTTATAAAAAAGAAGCGGTGGATTAATTATCCACCGCTTCTTTTGTTGAGAGAGATAAAACTGTTATAGCAAATTTATTGTTCTATTCTTTTACAATAGAAATGCGTTTACAAAAAGTTCCTGTTTTTGACTTCACATAATAAATGCCTGAATGTCGAACGATATCTTTTGTTTGTGCTTTTAAATTTTTTGAATTTGTAGAGACAAAAGAGCCTACTCTTTTTCCGCTAAGATTAAATACTTCAAACTCATTTGCTTTTGATATGGATAATTCAAGTGATGGATTTATTTTAACCGAAGAAGGATCTTGAAAATCTATCCAATCTAAATTAAAATAATTACCAGTCACTGCTATCTTTAAAATATGGCGACCAGCAGGCAGCGTTTTTGTTTCCCCTTTTATATTTCCATAAGTAGCCCAATCAGCTCCTTGAGGGACTTTTATAGTATCTGTAATAGCGACAGAATCCATGTACATTATAAACGAAGCGTTTTCTGCACCAGAAGAAACACGTGCATTAAACGCATATATTCCCTCTTTTTTTACATCAAGCGTGTATTCCATCCACTCTCCTGCCATCGTATAACCCACAACAAAACCATCGGTTTCATTCCCTTCAATATCAACGCCTTCCTCACGATAAGCCTTGCCTTTGTTTTCTGATTCTTCATCATAGTAAGCTTTATTCTGACCACCAATATCATAATTTTCGGCCTCTATTTTTCCTGGAATGGTAGGAACATTCAAAGAATCATAAGGGCCTTGTGGAATTACAATTTGAGGACCTGTACCCACGAGAGTTACAATACTTTCTTTATCTAAAGTCACAGAAAAACTTCCGTTAGTTGCAGAAATTTCTCCATCATTACTTACATTTTTTGTTGCAGAAGTAGTGTACTTAGTCCAAGAAGTAATGGATGTGGCTCCTGGAACGGATATATTCAAGGTCTTGGTAGCGCTAGCATCTCGGTTAATTAAGACAACAACAACACTATCTTCTTTTTTATATGCAGAAGCAAAGACGTGATTCATTGGCTTAGCGGTTGCACCAACTCTTATTGCCCCTGGACGAACGAAACGAGCGTATTGAGAAAGGACATAACCTCTCTTAGAAACCTTTCCTATTTCATTGGTAGGAATAGTAAGCTTATTTCCAAAGTCCTTTTCCATAATCAAACCATAACAGCGACGAATATACCACCAAGTGTATTGGTTAAAGTTTCCAACAACCAAACCTCTATGAATTTCATAAGCAACGTCTAAAGCTCTCACGGTATCATATTTAGCTTGCTGATCTTGGTCTCCTGTCTTAATATAAGCACGCCACATATTGCCACTACCTTGGCTTTCTGTATAATGTTCCGTCATCCAACGCTCTTGATTTTTTGCCTTTTGATCAGCTAAAGTATACTGAAAAAAATTATCCCCTGAAGCAGCTGTACTAGCATAAAAGTGTGCTCCAATAATATCTACGTTGCTGAGTGCCGAAGCATCATTCAATACTTGATCATATAACGTTTTGACGTAGGCAAAAGACTCTGCCGTAATGACTTTGGTTCCATTTTTTCTAAGTTGGCCACCATAGTTTTTCAAAAACTTGTATACATCATCAGCACTCCAACATGTCCATTCATGACACCAATCGGGTTCATTTTGAATAGAAATGGCATAAAGAGGAGCTCCTTGATCTTTCATGTGTGCGGCAAAACTATTTAAATGATCCACATAAGCCTGCCAATTACTTTCTGGAATTTTCCGATTCCCATCTCGCAAATTAGAAGGAGGATTCCATGGGGAGGCATAGACAATAGCACCATAAGATTGAGCTAGTTTGGCTGCCGCAAGCTCTTTACTCCAATCAGCTTTATTTTCATTGACTGGAATACGTAAAGCAGTTAAGCCTAATTGACCTTCACCTGCACCAAAAGCGAGTTTTGCATCTTCTGCAGAAAGGCCAGCCCCACCTTGCCAAGTATTATGAACCATTCCACCAAAGCCACGAATAGTTTGGTGCTCTTCGTCTAAGTTCACCGTAACATTTTGAGCCGACAAAGAGACGATACTTAATAATATCGCTTGAATTATTAAACTCTTTTTGATTGTCATAAACACACCTTTTTTTGAATTCTTAAAAAAAGAGTCTAGCAATAAATGCTTAGACTCTTATTAATAAAAAAACCGAATTAAAATCCTTTTTTAGAAACAAAGACTCTATATACTTTTGAAGTATTTTGAGCTTTAACTAAATAAACTCCAGGTTTTTCCACTACCATTTGTGTCTTATGCGTTAAGTTAGAGAGGCTTGATGATTTAAATTGAGCCACTTGTTTCCCTTGAACAGTAAATACATTAAAAGTACTTTCTGCTTCAAGAGCCCCTAAATTCAGTTGTTTTGTAATTCCTGTAGGTGGTTCTTCTCCCATATAAATCCAATCGAGATTTACATAGCTACCAGTAATTAAGATTTTCAAAATATGATCCCCTGTAGTGACTGATTTTAGATTCCCAGTGACAGTGGTATATGTATCCCAGTCTGCACCTTGAGGTATTTTGATTGTATCAGAAATAGCGACATCGTCTAAGAATAACATAAAGGAGGAAGATTCTGAACCCGAAGAAACTCTTGCTGTAAATGTTTGGTCACCAGCACTCTTCACGTTTACTGAATACTCTAACCATTCACCAGCAACCGTATAACCGACAGCCTTTCCTTCTGGAATAGCAACTATATCTACGCCCTCTTCTGCACGGAATGAAGCGTCCCCTTGGTTTTCGGATTCTTCATCGCTATAAGCTTTTCTGGCGCCGCCTTCATCATAGTATTCTGCTTCAATTTTTCCAGGAATACTTGCTACAACCCCATTATACGCTGATTGTGGTACGCTAGGAGCTCCAGAAAATTCCCATTCTAAAATACCCATAGTAGAGTCTTTAGAACCTTTGAACACAAGGAATAATTGGTTTACAACGCCTGTTAAACCATCTACAGCACATTCTGTTGTTTCATATGCATTCCAGCCACTTGTTTGTGGAAGATCACAAGAACCAGCCAATGTACCACTTACGCTACCTGAACGTATTTCAATTTTATTACCACTAGCAACACTTGCTGCAGTGACAATAAAGTTTGTAGCTCCAGAGCCAAAATCAACACCAGAAACGCGAATCCAGGATTCCTTTGTTGAATAAGGAGTAAGTACATGCTTTACAGGTTGTCCACGAGTCCAATCGGTACGGCTACGAATATTGCGTTGCAAGCTACTTGTAATTGCTGGATAAGTTTGGTAAGGATCAAAATTGGCAATCTGTTTTGGACCTTCATTAGTATAAACCAATTTATTTAAATTGTCGCCATTGTAGGTTAATTCATCAATACTTACACTACGATGGTATGCAGGTTCTGGATTTGCAACTCCTAAAGAAGCTGGATGTTCAGCAGCTTTAACTAACCGACGGTCATGATACACAGCATACCATTTCCCTTTGAATTCGGCTATACCATGGTGATTATTATTATGCGCATTGATGTTTTGACCGTTAATATTAGGATTATCCATAAAGATACCCTTATAGGTATAAGGCCCCTTTACATTAGTCGAAGTACCATATGCAATTCTTAAGTCGGAGGTACTATAGGATAAATAATAAAGGCTTCCTTTTTTATGAATATAAGAAGCTTCCATTGCCTTTGGGCCACCAATTTTTAATTGAACCTTTGAATTAATATCAAAGCCCTTCATATCTGAATTAAACTTATAGATATTGAAAATATTGTTGTTGTTTTCAGCAGCAGGACGAGAATCACTACTACCCCCACCAAAAGTAAAATAACCGCTTCCATCCGTATCAAAATAAATAGCAGGGTCAAAACACCAACCAATGCCATCACAATCCGCTAAACCGCCACCCCAGTTATTGATCAACTTCTTATTACCTGGAATAGGATTTTCCCATGGGCCACTAAAGTTTTTTGCCCCAACTAAACCAACTCCACCGCCACCACCATCTGGATAGACAATGTAAAAGGTACCGTCCGGGGCAATATCAATACCAGAAGCCCAAATATCATTGATATTATCATATTCACGTTTTGCTTCAAAGATAATACCATGATCCGTCCAGTTTTTCATGTCTTTACTGCTAAATCCGTAAAGAGACTTAATCGTATATCCATCTGAGCCAGCTGGATCATCAGAGTCTGTAAGGATATAGAATGTTTCATCATCTGCCGTAGCAGCTGGATCAGCTAAATAATGATAATTGCTAATTGGATTATCTGCATAAATATGAACACCCACACTAGCAATGATTCCAAATAAGGCAATTCTTATTGGTAAATTCATTTTGACTCCTTTTTTTAATCCCTAATATCCAAAAGGTAACCGATAGTATAAAATCTATTTTCAAACTCCTCTTATCTTAATTGTTCAACGATAGTTCGTATGGATAGATTGTCCATAAAAAAACACCCAGGAAAGAAAATCCTGAGTGTTATCAAACTCAAATAATGAATCTCTGGGTTTTATTAATCAATCCCTTTTAAAACTCGCTTTGTACTGTATAATACAATATCATCTAGCCAAAATTCTTTCCCATTATTGCCAAAAAATGTGATGTTTGTAACTGTTTTTTTTACTGAATCCCAACCCGTATTTCCGCCAATACTATCTGCTTTTAAGAAATCAGATGGTTTAACTACATAACGAGTCCAAGAGGAACTAATTTCTATATGAATCCAAGCTTTATCAGTAAAGGCGCTATCAACGTCATCCCAGTGGTCAAAAGCTAAAGAAACACGACCATCACCGCGAGCCATAAAACTCACTGAATCCAAATTACTAAGGTCTTGTACACCATCAAATGAATGGCCCATTAAAGCCCAGCCATTCGTAGAATCATTAGTATAAGTAAAATAAGCTACTAATTCGTCTCTATCTTCTTCTAATACGGCACTTAGATCTGCTGTAGCATAATGTGCTACTGAAGTATACCAACCTTTTGTGCTGTCTTCAAAATTCTCATAAAATAAAGAATCCACAACAGTCACCGAATCCATTTTGCCGTTCACACCAATATTTATTTCCGTAGAGTCATCTGAAACGACTACTACAGACGAGGAGGCCATCTGAGTAAAGTCACCTGATTTTGCTTCCAAAATGGCTACAATAGAGAAGGTATCTGCTGGTAAAGACTCAAAAGTAAAAGCACCTAAAGAATCCGTTTCAACATAATAATCAAGACCAACAATACTTACTCTTGCATGACTGTAGTTTGGAGGTAAAACAATCGACCCAAATACGGCTCCAGGCCTTTTCATCTTTACATTCTTTTTATTTTTTGCCTTAGAATCTAAAGCAAAACTTAAAACCCCTTTTAGTGAGTCATTCCTAGTTTCTATCACATATTTACCATCGGGCAAATTTTCAATAGTGATATTACCATCTTCATCCGTTTTCCCATTCCAGATGCCTTCACGAAGATTTGTTTTAGCTGAAGTATTTGATTTTGCAACATAATCAGAAGGTCGAACAACAACACTGGTAAGGGCCGCAGGATTTCCATCATTTAAACGAACTTCAAAAGCAATAGAATTTTCTGTTTCAAAAGTGGAACCAGAAACATCATCTCCCAGAGTGCACGAGACATAAAGTCCACTGCACAAGATTAACACAAACCACACCCATTTTTTCATCTCAGCCTACCTTCCCATTAGTCTTTGCCACTGGATAAAAAGCCATAGAAAGTTGCATTACTCGATCAGGACGTTTTGATTCATCAACACGCTTTTGAACCAATCGTCTAAATTCCCTTAACATTTCTCCAAGATCATCAAAACAAGCTTGATCTACAGATAACGTTAAAGTAGATATATTTCTCTCGTTTACTGGAACACTGTCTAAAGCTTCACTAGCTAAAAATAATACTTGTTTTTGAAAATGGCGCACTGCAGCTGATTTTTCTTGTCCGCTCACTGTTAAATGAGCGTCTGTGAGAGCTAATCGACCAGAAGCGACGTTTTTTACAAGGCCAACCTCTTTTAAAATTTCAATCGCTTCAGCAGCCTGTTCCTCTGTAATCGGTGGACAAAGATCTTTTGCAATCTTTTTAATGTTAACAATACCGCCATTTAACTCCAAATAAGCACGAACGGCAGGAATCCACCAATTTTCAAGCAGTTTTAACTCCGCTTGTTGTAAACTATGGCGCTCCACATCTCTAAGAGCCACTGCCTTAGCCATTAATTCTGCTTTTTTATCTGCACTTTTAGCAACACCCGCAGCGACGAGCAAATCAAAGTACTCTGCTGAACGACCATCAAAATCAAGAAGTTCTTTTGCTGCAGGAATTACATGAGCTGGCAAATGTTGCTTTTTTTGAAGCACTCTATAAAGGTAGCTTGAGTCTAAACCCAATTTATCTCCCATCATTCTATAGGAATAGAATGGCATCTCTTTTTTACGCTGTTCGTAATAAGACTTTAAGAGATCGCGATAATCCGCTACATCTGAAAAATTTGTCATGTTACATCCAATGCTAAAAAATATAGCCCAGTGTTGATGTAAAAAAAAATATACCTTTCCTGTTCGAAAGAGGCTCATTTTGACAAATCTGTATGGATAGATTGTCCATGTGCCTTTTTTCATTAAAAAAGGACGTTACATTTACACGTCAATCCATACCAAAATAGTAACAAAAAAGTACGATTAAACGATTCCGTTAATTGTCCTTTTTTCACTCAAAAAAAAGAAAAAACGTTAAAAAGAAGAAATAGGGAAAAAAAGTATCAAAAAATATTCTTAGAATTAAGCCAACAATCGTTAGAAAAAAATAATAAAAATACAACTCATTCTAATGACCAGTATATCATTTCTCCTTTGATTTATACGGATTTAATGTGATTTACATCATACGTCTATTAACAAGCAAAATAGAGAAATCAACGCCTATACGAGCACAAGATGTTGATAGTGTCTAAAAAACATTGTTCTTAATAGAGTCCCTTTAACTTAATGAAAACTAATTGCTTCTAATACGACTATGATAACTGTTTTGGGGTTCAAAAGACGAAAGTCAAAGCTCATCTTAAATGAGGATTAGGTTGTGGACAAATTGTCAATAAACATTTTTTTACAGCAAAAAAAAGCCATACCCGAAGGTATGGCTAATAGGATAGAAAAGTAAAATACTACTTGATTATAACCTTAGCTGTGGAGAAAGAAGATTGTTGTCGTACTTGTACAAAAGCGACTCCACGGAATCCCGTTTTTAAAGAAACCGTATTCAAACCTTTCTCAACACTAATGCTTTTTTCTGCAATCACTTGCCCTAGTGAATTCATTAGAATAAGTGTTCCATTTGAACTTCTTTCACCTTCAAAATACACGTTCAATTGATTTGCATTTTGTGTAAAACGTAGCTTAGTGGAAAGCGTCTTTATTGGCGAAGCACAAATTTTGATAGGTCCACTTATTACCGTTGCCACAAGTTCTGTGTTAGATACATTTCCTTCTGTTGTAGGAAGTTTTTTATTAAATGTTTCTAAAGTATCCTTTGTACCATCAGCCTTCCATAAAACCACATTATCAATTCGAATTTCACCTTCAAAACCTAACGAATAAAGATTTATCACTAAAGCATTTATACTCGTAGGATTTTTAATATATAGTTTCTGTTGGTTTTTTGCTGCTTGCGCTGTATCATTTATATTTTTAGAAAGAGTATACTTAAATTCAGCCCATTGACCCATCGTGAGTTCTTGAGAATGTACATCATCCCATGCCCAATCCGTACCACTCATAACAGCAAGATCAATAGAAGCAAAACCATAGTCACCATCGACTTCATGAGTGGTTCCATCCACATATCCTAAGAAAGAAACCGCTGTATAATTACTCCAATCTTTGATTGAAGGAGTAATACGAATGGTCGTTGTAGAAGTATCAGGGCTTGCCTTTGTTTCAACAAGAACAGACTTATTTGATGTATCGGTACTAAGATTCACAAGAGCGTCTATGGAGTTTCCTTGAAGTGTATCTAAACCATAGGCTTTAAGCATGGAATTTAACACTTCATAATCAAAAATTGATCCAGTGGTTCCTTTTTGACGACGAATCACTGTCATATTTCCTTCGCCTTCATCTCCTGTATCCCAAAGTACAGGAATCATTCCATGATTCTTTGAGTTTTTAGCCACAGCTCCATAAAAAGCCGCTCTAGATTGCAAATGAAGTTTTAGATTATCCCCTGAAAGAGATAGACGTTTCACAGCCCCAAACTCTCCTATAACAACAGGCATCTGTTTTGCTGCAAATTTTGTGCTTACAGATGAAAGTGTTTCATCCACCCAAGAAGGGCTTGCAAAACCACTTGCAGGTGTATTATGTACTGCATCTGTAGAAGAGAGATAATTACCCCAATAATAATAGCACTTACCCCAATCCGCATCTTCTGTCATTAATGAGAATTGGTAAGGATAAAAATGCACCTCACCCATCAAATAACCAGCTCCAGCAGGGTCTGTAGGCATATCATTTAATAGTAAATCCACTTTATCAATTTCTGTACGTGGAGATTGTATTATTAAAGTACGAGTGGCATTATTACCTCCCGTAGAACGTACAGCATCAATAAAGGCTTGAAGATAAGACTTTAGAATTTTCATGCGATCTTGATTAAATGCATATTGACCATTATCAGTATAGCCATTCTCCACCGTTCCACCTCGGTGATCATTCACACCAGGTTCATTAGCTCCAGCAAAAATTAAATGTTGATCATATTCTTTAAAAGCCGTTGCTATTTGGGTCCAATAAGCTTCCTGTCGAGCTCGAATCTTTGAAGCATCTGTATTAACAATGGTACCATTTCGATCAGGATGAGAACCGTTAAAAACTTCATCTTCTAACCAACCATTATCCCAATGGCTATTCACAATAACATACATATTGTTTGCAATACAATAATCGACGAGTTTCTTCACTTCGGTGATCCATTCTGTTTTAATGGTATTTGTCGAAGTATCCGAATGCGTGTACCATGCTGTAGGAATTCGTACGGTATTAAAACCAGCTTTTTTTAAGGAATCAATTAATACTTTTGTAGGAATTGTGTTTCCCCATAAAGTAGGGTCTTTAGGAACCTCCATTGTGTTTCCGATGTTGTAACCTAAACCCATTTCAGAAACAAGTTCTGTCGCTTTTGGCAGAGCTGAAGATGTGCCTACCGCCATTAAAGCGAGAACTAAAGCACTTTTTATCATTTTTTGATGAATATTTTTAAGCATGACAATCCCTTATCAAGTTTGCAAGGTTTATTTTGAGACCCCTTTAAAACTAAAGAAAATCATTTTAAAAATGTCTTTTTTTTTGAAACCCCTCTTATTTGTGGTGAAAGCATCACAACAAAAGCGTAAAACCTTCAAAAACGAAGGAAATGGCACTTTTTAGGTTTTTGATAGAAAATTGTAAGTAGTTGATATTTTTGTTCAAATAGCAAAAAAACAAAATTCCTTTTTTGGGAGAATTTATATTAAGACATTTTTCTGTTTTTTTATCATCAAAACCGTTTCTATCCCTGCTGGATTTTTACCCATGTTTTTATGATCCTCAAAGCCAAACGCTTGATACAAATTTCGAGCAGGTGTTCCTGCCTCCACACCCTTAGAAAACGTCTGCACTTTCATATCTCTTTTAGAATCTAATTCGTTGATTGCGTACTCGACAAGTATTCGCCCTATTCCTTGTCTTTTTAAATGATCTGATACCGCTAGCCATTCTATGCTATTTTCCTCTTTGTCAATTACAATCACTCCAGCAATACGATTTGACGATAAACCCTCTGCACAAAACACTAAGCCTTTTTGAACGGCGATATTGATTTCTTCCTCAAATTCTGGAACGCCAATCATTTTTCCAAATAATGGTTCCACTTCTTTTACAAGATACAGCCAATCGTTCTTATCTTCTAAAAGAGCACAACGAACCTTAATTTCCCTTTTTTCACTTTTCGTCATGATCGCTGACCAGGTGTTAATTAGCTCATCATCGGAATACAAAGCCCCATTAGCAAAACACTCGTCACCCTTTCTAACAATGATTTCAAACCCATGAAGTTTTGTTCTCTCAACAACAAATCGTGAATATATCGTATTTCGATCTATATCAAAAGTACCTGTCTGTACACCTAAATCAGGATTCTTTGAACGATAAGTAAGCCTATTTTCACTTACTTTATGTATCTCATAATCGTTTTTTAATGCCTTTCCATCAATAAACACATAGCTTTTATTTGAAATATAATCCTTAAATATTTCAACTTTACTTTCTCCATTTGCTTTAGAAATAACACCTGTGGATGAGACAAATTCTGATTCTGTAACCCAGTGATTTGAATTTGATAAGAAATGCATAAAAGTGACTCCATTTATATATGGTTAAATCTAACGTTTATTGCAAACTAGGTCAAGCGCCACTGGTTTTGATTTTGGTATTTCTTTTATTTGAGCAAAGACAAGATTATTTTATTTTGCGAGAGACTTTATTTATTTTAAAGTAAAAGGTTTTATACTCTGGTTCATTTTCAAATAATAATTTCCGCTAGCAAAAGTATTTGTATCAGAATCATTTTGAACTATCAAATGATTTTTTTCATCAAGTACAAGATTGCTATGCTTAGCTTTTATTTTATATACACCATTTTTTATGGGTGCGTGATTTACTTTTTTGACTCCTTCAGTTGTCATTGTAATAGAAGCTATTGTACTATCATTTTCGTAGAACGCGTAATCCACGGCAACAGAACGCCTAAAACTGCCACCTATCGCACCTGTATGATAAATATAATACCACTGAGTATGCAATTCTATAAAAGCCTGATGGCTTGTATTACAATTAATATTATACCCAACAATTATTTTTGAATTAGAAAACGAACCCGTAGGAGATTTGGATACGGCTTGACCCATTTGTTCTTCCCAGCCATACGCATAAGTCATAAAATAATAATCATTTCGCTTATGCATATAAACGGCTTCTGTAAAGAAGGAAGGCGTTATATCAAACATGGATCCTTCTAATTCTATCATATTTTCTTTTAGCTTATATCCTTTTACAGCTCCATTCCCCCAATAAATATATGCTTGTCCATCATCATCAATAAAGACTGCTGGATCAATATCGTAATTCACCCCAGCACCTGTCATAGAACTTGTAATTAAAGGCTTTCCTAAGGCATCCTTATACGGACCTGCTGGATGATCAGCAACAGCAACACCTATCGCAAAGTCAGAGCCATCCCAACCAGTAATGTACTAATAATACTTTCCGTTCCGAGTTACAACATGACTAGCCCATGCATGCCAAGTCATCCATTTAAATGAATTTATTGACAGAGCTTCTCCTTGATGAATCCAAGTATCCATATCTCCTGAATAAAAGATATGCCAATTTTTCATTACATATTCATCTTTGCCTTCAGCGGCCTCATCATGACCCGTATAAATATATACGGTATCATTATAAACAAGAGCGCCTGGATCTGCGGTAAACATATCTGTTACAATAGGATTTGTTTTTGAAAAACAAAACATTGCAACAACGCAAATCAATAGAATTATTTTTTCACCATATTTTACCCACAATAAAATTCATTTTACTTCGCTTTCAGAAAGAAAATTCTGTTTATGATTCAGTAAAAATTAATGAGATGTTCCAATAGACACAAAAAAGGCTTGTCCTTGCACTTTTATTAAATAGCAGCCACTTTTTAAATGACTCATATTTATATGCTGACTAATTCCTTTAGAAATAAAGCGACCTGAAAGATCATAAAGAGACCATGCAGTAACTTCATGCAAATCAACTGTTTTTGTTTTTGAATTCCATTGTTTTCTTTTTATACCAGCTTTTGGAATGGTCAAAGAAAGAGTTTCTATATCCCTTACATACTCAAATTGAATTTTCTGATTATCGGCCCCTGTTCTAACCCAAGTAATTAAAGGAATTCCAGGGTCTTCTGAAATATTCAAAATATCGCCCACAAAGTCATCTTCATAATTGGAGTATAAGTAATATCCTTTTTGAACAGAAGCATTTTCAATTCTAATTTCACATTCATTTTGAGATGTTCTGACTGTATCTAAAAGAGTCGAAGAAGGACAATAAAAGGCTTTTGTTTTCACATTTCTCAATGTGTAAAAACGTCTATTTTTTTCACTTGGCTTAAGTTCCCAAAGTTGTTGGTCATTATTTTGATTTGTTTGCTGTACAATGACGCCTTCCTTTTCTTCTAAAAAAAGACCGCTATGAGCCATTTTTAAGCGATAAATACCTTCAACAAGAAGTGCATTATCCACTTTATCAACTCCTGTGGTTGTGCGATTAATCTGCTGCATATTGCCGTCTTGATCATAGAATAAATAATCAATATTTACAGAACGCCGATATGTCCAGCCTCCCTCACGATTAGCCCCATGATAGATAAAATACCAATGCCCTAAATACTTAATAATCGCTTGGTGATTCGTTTCTGAATTTTCTAAAAGCGGATTCAAAATCCCTTTATTAGTCCATGGCCCAGCGAGGTTTTTGCTGATCGAATAATTTGTGGTAGAAGGGTAGCCAGAAGCGTAACTAAAATAGTATTGACCTCGATAATAATGAATCCAAGGCGCCTCAAAAAATCCAGAGGCAGTCACTGTTTCAACAGAGCCATCCAATTCAATCATATTGCTTTTAAGTTTCACGCGACGTGCTGCATTCCAAGAACCCCAATACATCCACACAGTACCATTATCAAAATAAATAGCTGGGTCAATATTTAAGGCAATATCATTTGGAGTATTATCCGTAATTAAAGCCGAACCAATTGCATCTTTCCATGGGCCAGAAGGGTGATCAGCTACCGCTACCCCTATAGAAAAGCCTTCGTCTTCTTTAATTGTTTTATGCGTTACTGCTACATACCAATAGAATTTTCCATTAGCGTATTCACAGTGCCCAGCAAAGGCATTGCCACTTGCCCATTTGAATGTCGCTGGAGATAACACCGCGCCATAGTCATGATAATTTTCCATGTCGTCAGTGACAAACACATGCCAATCACGCATTAAAAACCATTTGTTATTTACGCCTTCTGGGCCTTGCTCATCATGCCCAGTAAAGACAAATAGACTGTCATTATAAACTAAAACAGCTGGATCTGCAGTAAACATGGTATTCACAATCGGATTACTTGCAAAACCCAAAGACACCAAAATTAATAGCGAGAGCACAGCCAAAAATGAACCCCAATCCCACCTCATTATTTTACTCTCCCAAGCTTTTGTACTCGAATGATTGTCTTTGTCTCTGGTAAATTGGAAAGTTCTATTGATTTTTCGTTTGAAGTAGAGACACGCTTTAATACTTGGCCTAGAGAGTTAAAAACATCTATTGTGTATGCGCCTGGTTCATCAAAAACAACAGTATAGTTTGGACCTGTTTTTGTGAGTTGATAATTTAATCCAGGTGTTTTCTGTTTCATTAAAGAAATCGGAGGACCATCCTCTTCAAAACTAATATTACCCACAAGCACTTCTTGAGATAAGCCTTCTGCTTTTATGTAAAAGTCTTTAACCCCAGATAAATCCGAGAGTGAAGAGCATTCCACTTTTGTCCATTCGCTTGTACTTGATGGTAATGTACAAGTGGAGATCGCTGCTGAAGTACGAGACCCAGCATGTAAAGTAAGAGTACCACCACTACTATTTTTTACTTGAATAGAAACTTCATTTCCTTTAATGGAATCTGTAATGACGTTTTCAAATAGAGCCCACCCACCTGCTTTGATTGCGAATTCATCGTTATCATTTAAGCGAACTCGAATCCCATTATCAAAGCCATTCGCAGGTAAAGTATCACGAATAACACGTAAAAAATCAATGCGATCTAGCTCGCCAAAATTTGTTCCCACACCCACTTCGATGAAATTTCCTCCACGCTTAAGCGTTGCAGGAATATATACCACAGAGTTTTCTGGGAACGTTCCCCAAGCACCCGTAGAAGGCAAATTCACCGTTTGCTTTTGGCCATTAATTGTCACTTGATGAGTGGAAGCATTAGCGTCTCCATTGGCATAACGATACCGAAGCAAATAATCTCCCGCTTGAGGAATATTCATTGGCAAACGCACTTTACTATCCGCATAATTAATGTAGGCAACATACTCCCCATTAGAAGCGGTTCCCGTAGTGATTTCGACATTTGTCAATGTACCATGTTCTGCTTCTGCAGAAAGGTAACGACCTAAAAATGGTTGGCCCATTTCAGCCCAATTATCTTCTGTAAAGACCACATCTCGAATATGTAAAGTAGGAGACCCGTTACTATTTGCATTGTAATAATGATGAGCAAAACGAATACGATTTAGATCTTTAAACGCTTCACCACCACCAGGGCCATAATAACGGCCATAACGTTGCATTAAAATGGTCCCGCCCCCATTTGCAAGAGCTTTACCACTACGATCTACATATGGCCCAGTGATATTGTCTGCTCGTCCCATTACCGTTTTATAAGTATTGTCTTCAAGATCTGCTCCCATCTTACAGCAAACATCCCACGCTGTGAATAAGAAATACTTCCCTTTATATTCAATAATACTTGGGCCTTCTATACCAGAGCCACCTCGATTTGCAATACTATAAACCGTTTTATCAGAACTTGATTGTTTTCCTGTAGATTCATCTAAGCGAACCAACTTGATTCCTGTCCACCATGATCCAAAAGCCATCCAGTAATTACCATCAGCATCTTCAACTACATCAGCATCAATTGCATTATAATTGTTACTAGAAACACTTCGAACCACTTCTCCTTCATCTACCCAATTGTACTCAGAAGATCCAGGTACAATTGATTTAGTGGAGACAAAACCTATACCCGATGTATTTTTTCCAAAAGCGGAACCCGTATAATAACTGCGATATTCACCACCAAAATAGAAGAGGTCTGGAGCCCAAATATCCTCCACACCATTATTAGTCACTGTTTTTAACCAGCTAGGGATTGCAGATAAAGCTCTCCCGTGAGTTTTCCAATTCAAAGCATCTTCAGAAGTGCTCGTCAGTAACATGTTGTTTGTCGTCTGCAAAACGTAACCATCTTCATGGCGAAGTACAGTAGGATCATGTGCGCCTACACTATTTTCTCTTGCATACCATTCTTGAGCGCTTACCCCTTGAATTAGAAATAAAACACTCGCCAAAAAGGAAAAACCTTTACCCATATACACCACCCTTATTGTCATCCAAATCTTACTCGAAATATAAACAATAATGGTTAATAGTGCAAATAAAAGTCTACGTTTTAATGTAAATAAATGTTAATTCAAATGTTTTTTTAAAATTACAAGATGAATTTAAGTCCACACTTAGTAATTATTTTGACACTATTTTTTCCATCCTCAAATGCTCTTTTTTTCTATAAAACCCGTTTTTTGTAAAAAAGGGGAAAGCTAACGACAATGAGATCAGCACTATTTTTTGATTCTATCTGCTGTAATAATTCGGTAGGTGTAAGAATTAATGGTCAAAACAGCGTTTTTTTTCTCATTTGTAATGTAAATGTTCTTGCCTATTTTTTGAAAGAAAGAATCATCCGTTTTTTGAATCATCTCAAAAATCATTTTTTCAATTTCGGCTTTTGATAAATTCAGGTTTAATTTTTTATTAATTCGACCATAAACAAGCTCTGTGTAACATATTCTTTCTAAAATGGTCGTTTTATAATCAAGTTTTGCATCTGCCATGAGTCACCTTGTTTTTTTGAATAACTTTGTGGGTTCTGGTCTTTGAAAAACCCATAATTTAATGTTTCTTATGCGAAGAGCAATATAGTTTTTATCAATTATTCAGAGTGATTTTTGCAAATACATTTCACTACGTTTTTAAGGATGGTTTGTACATATAACATTTACTTAACCTTCATTTTCGTGCCCGTAGTGCTTAGCGTGAAAATTGCCGAGCGTAGCGACTGCAAAAAGTACAGCAAAAGGAATTATTAGGTTCAAGAATAGTCAGTATTTACCTGCTTCGCCTCGGGCACGATTAAATGTAAACAACATTTCTTTACTGTAAATATTCTATTACAATGACACTTATTTTTTTCTAAAAGCCCGTTTTTGTCACAAAAACAATTGTTTTTAATTACAATGCAACATATTTATTACATTCAAAAACGAAACGATTCGTAGATAAGATTTTATATTCTCTGTAACTAGTTGTAAGCTAGTTCCTTTTTTTTGGGATGCGTGTTGGGAACGTCCATTATCACAAAGGGAACATAATGATAAAAAGATTTCAAATTCTTCTATTAACTGCAGCGATAGCAGTCGGTTCAGCGATGGCCGCTCCACAGTATCCATTTCCTCAAAACAGGGCAAACCCATACGGCAATACCGTTAAATATGCCACTCCTCAGATGATCCAAGATCATTTTGCAAAATGGAAGGGAGCATGGTATCAGGATAAAGGCTCTGAAGCTTGGGTTCTTGCCCCTGAAGGGACCTGCTCCACTGTTTCTGAGGCAATCGCTTATGGTATGATGATCATGGTTTATATGTCTAGCTCGCAAAGCGATCATCAATCGGAGTTCGACAAGCTTTGGGCTACTTGGAAAAACAACTCTATGGGTGGAAACGGCGGTATGAACTGGCGTATCGGATGCGATGGTGGTTCTGGATCTGCTACTGATGCCGATGTAGACGCTGCTCTTGCTCTCATCATGGCCTCCAAACAATGGAATGACAGCAAGTATCTTGACGCTGCAAAGTCCCTTATTACTTGGATGAGTGCAAACGACATTGATGGTAACAATTCTGTAAAGCCAGGTAGCAATTGGAATGATGCTTTCAACCCAAGCTATGGCACTCTCGCTAACTTTGAGCTTTTCGCCAAAGTTTCTAGTGACCCCAAATGGAATTCCGTAAAGACCAAAGCTGGCCAAGATCTTCTTGCTTGTCAAAATTCTAAGACTGGTCTTGTTCCTGACTGGTGTTCTTGGAGTGATCATAAACCTGTGAATACTAGTGCTTCCGTTGCTCAAAACGATAATCCTGGTTTCTTTGACGATGCGGCTCGTACTCCATGGCGTATGGCTTGGGCATATTATTGGTACAATAACAATGACGCCAAAACATTTAATGGTAAAATCCTCCCTTGGATGTACGCCGAAAGTAAAGGTACAGCAAGTAATATTAATTCTGGTTACTATCCTGATGGGACTCTTTCTTCCAAGCGCGATAACTTTGTTTCTTCTACCTTTTCTGGCGGTCTTGGTCTTGCAGCAGCTTCTGATGAAACCGACGCTGGCAGGAATTTCATGGGCACAGTCTATAAAACCCTTTCTAATATGACAAGTTGTGCTACAGGTAATGGCTGTGGCGGTGCCACTCCTGGAGAAAAATATTATCCATCTACTTTAAATATTCTTTATTTGCTTCTAATGACAGGCAATATGCCTAACCTCTACGACTTGAATGGTTTCACACAGTTCACTCCAGATCCAAGCCTTGCTCCGTCTGTTTCTGACATTGATGGCGAACAAATGGCAAAAGGCGATACCACTGTTGGCGTTTCTGGATTCTGGAACTGGGGAGCTTATCATGATAAATACAATATCGGAACCGTCATGGTACCTGATTCCGGTGAATCACCACTTTATAGAAAAAGTGGTGTCATTTACGCTGAAGCCAGCATGGAAATCGGCCCTGAACCTGAATGGACTGCTGAAGCTGCTGCTGCTGGCACCCTCAAATACCCAAGCGCAGGTATTGCCATGTCTTTCCTCAAGACTGAAAAAGGGGTGAATTTAACCGCTCTTGGTGTTTCGAAAATACGTATTAATGCTAAAGTTCAAGGCCCTATCCGCGTGGCTCTTCTAAATGAAGCTACTGTACAACTTGGTGGTGAACCCGGTATGTATATGGAACCAGGTTCTGACTACCAGGATTATTTAATCAATCTTACACCTTCTGGCTATGGAACTACAGATCTAGAAATTCTTAGTTGGGTTGATGAAAGTACTGCCCCTACTGGTGAAAATATTCTTAAAGTCGCAACAGGGCTTAAGTTTGAATTGAAAGACTCAAAAGGTGGTGTAGGTTCTATCTCTATCAAGTCCATTGAATTCTTAAAGGCTGATGGTTCTGTGGTGGATCCTGCTACAATTACTGGAATTACTATTCCTGAAACCCCAAATCCTGACTCACAAGGAATTACTGATCCACAAATGCAGAATTTGGCTAAGTTCCAAACAAGCGTCAACGGCACTCAACTTCAAATTTTCAACGCTGTATCTGGTTCTGACTTTGCAGTATTTAATATGCAAGGCAAGATCATTACTAAAGGTAAAATCGAAGGCAACACACAAAACGTTACCATTCCTAACAAGGGCGTATTCATGCTCCGCATTGGTTCTGTATCTCGTATGATTAGTGTTAAATAATTTTACTTATCAAGTCTCTATAAAAGTCGCGGTTATACCGCGACTTTTTTATTTCTAGTATTAATATGCATCATGGCTTATTCATCTATTAGCCTCAAATCACACAAAGCAAGAAAAACTAAATTATCTAAAAATGCTTTTAGGACAATTATGAAAACAATAAAAGTCGTTGCCGGTATTATTAAAAAAGACGGAAAGATTTTTGCAACACAACGGAGTCATGGAGAGTTTAAAGATGGCTGGGAGTTCCCTGGTGGAAAAGTGGAACTTGGTGAAACATCTCAACAGGCTCTTGTAAGAGAACTAAAAGAAGAACTTGACGTTATTGTTTCTGTGGATGATTTTTTATGCACAGTAGAATATGATTACCCCTCATTTCATCTTTCTATGGATTGCTATTTCTGTTCTATTTTGAGCGGCATCATTTCTTTACTTGAACACAAAGCGGCTAAATGGCTTAGCAAATCCGAATTGCATTCCGTGAATTGGCTTCCTGCAGACACGTCTGTCATAGAAGCGATTATTAAAAGCTAACACCTAATTGAATGTGCATACTAAAGCCATCACGAAAAGGCCTGTATTTTGTATTTGTGGAATCATTAGAATCCAAATTTTCTGTAGGTGAATCTGTATTAATCTCATTCATCATATAATGAAAATAAAAAGGAATAAGCTGACCTAGAGAAAAGTCTAAAAAGAAGCGACGCGCAGGACTTTCAAAACGAGAAGCTATATTCGCATTCGCTCCAACAAAAGTGAATCGCCCTTCATAGTATTCTTTAGAAGAATACCCACCAAATATATTACCCGATTCATTCGTTTTTATGATATTTACATCGCCTTGTACACGATAAAAATCAACACCAATTGCAGGCTTCCAATGCCAACGTCCTATTTCTTTTTTAAAAGAATAACGAAGGCTCGCTTCTAACCAATAAGCATTCAAATCGCCTGTGATGCGGTAATTTTTCTGATAAAAGCTAAATGAAATGACCTGAGTTATTGATTTATCAAGAATACGATTTGGAGATAGCGTTTCAAAAAAGCGCCTAGTTTCTTGAGGGATTTGAATTGCCACATCTCCATAAGTAATATGAAATTCAAAATCTGTATAAAAATACCTGGCCTCTATCTTATTGTACTGCATTTCAATCGGGAGATACAAGAATCGTTTTGTATCCTCATCATCTTTTTTAATGCCATATATATAAGATTGTAGATTGATATGATCCCACTGGAGAGAAAATCGACTTTTATCAAAGTGAAAATCATACTTCAAAAGGCCTGTATAAATAATAGAAGAATCATGAATACTATAATGATTTTCCCCTAGTGAAGCACGCTTTGTAGTTATAAGACTTCCGCGAGCATTAACGTGATGCTTCCTATAAACCATTCCAAGAGAAAGCTCTTTTTTTAATGCTTTCGTTTCCCAATTCCCAGAAACGGTATCTAATAAATCAGAAGAATCTTCCGCAATCCAAGTAAGTGTTAACAGCTGATTATTCAGACGGCTAAGAGATGCTTTTGCATATAAAAGTGAATCTGGTAATTTTAGGGTTGAAGTTCCTGAGACGTATTCCCTTGTAGAACCTAAAGAAAAATCAGCGCCAAGAGACAAATAACGTGAGTCCCCACGAAAGCCGCCTTGTCCAAAATGTTCTTTGTTTTGCGCTTCTAAAAGCCAGCCGTTGTTCCAGAAAGCATCCCACTCTAAATAACCATAACCGCCATAAACCATGACGTTGTTTTTTATTATAGAATCGGTGGCGTTACAACGAAATGCAGAAAAAGACTGATCCGTTTGATCTAATAAAAAAAGGCCGCCACAATCGGCGAGCCCTCGTTGGCCCCATGCACTCGCCAAGCTCGAAAGCAAGGTGATTACACAAAAGAGGCGTTGAACTTTATTCACAAATAAGCCATACTAAGTTTATATATTTTCCTATTCAACCATAGTTATCGGTGTTTCTATATATAATATTCGTCTTCCACAGGCGTAATAATATACTCATCTTCTTCATCTTCATAAGATGAAACCAAATTATAAATATCCTCAATCAAATTCCAGATGTCATCCTGAGTTTTTATGTTTGGGAACACACCATGGAAAGTAGGATCTGGGAATATAATAATCTCTTTCATTTCAGAAATTGTCCATTTATCTCCATCTTCATTCTTTGGCAAAGTCAATTTATAAGCAGGAAGAGTTTCTTTTCCTGCTGCATCAGTAAAGATTAGAATGTTTGGCAATGTGGCGTTGAAATTCTGATACATGATAGTTCCATTAGAATCTTTACAAGATGTTTCTGAAAGCTCTCGAGCAATATCACCGTCACCAATAGTATAATCACAACCTGAAATATAAACAGGAACAGAATTGAATTCATCATCTGAAGTATAGAGTTCAACATAATAAGCATCATTCCCTTCCCAAAGATAATCTACCTCTCCCTCATAGAGACTTGTTACAGCTTTCTCAATTTCATAGGCTGCAGCCGATCCTTCATGATCCCATCTAAGATAATCTTCCCATACCATTACTTCTGGAGGAGGAGTCATCCAAGTAGAATAATCCGTCAATTTGTAATAAGGGAGGAAATCTTGGAAACCGTCTGTAATCGTAAAGAATTTTGAAATATTCACTGTAATAGATAGAGAATCGGTAATATCTATTTCAACAGGGCCGCGCAAATAGCCCTTTATTGATTCCATGGAATCGATTGCTTCTTGCAAATCTTGTGGGCTAACATCTGCTTGTTCATCTAATCCAACTACATATAAATCATTTTCTTGTGAATTCTTAGGATCATTATATTCTTCAATTCCATATTCTAAGCCCTCTTGTACATTAGAAATCGCAGTATCTAAAAGGGCAGGAATTGACTTCCAAGAAGACTCCCAACCATCACGTACTGTGGTAAAAGGACTATTTGAACTTAAGAGACCCGTCACATGATCCAATGCAGCTCTTTGCTCAGTGGAGAGATTCTCGAAGTCTGAGGAATTCATGTCAGAAAGAGTTAAAGCCCATTGATAAGATTTATCTTTAGAGGCGTCAATGTTTATACTTGCAGCAGCAATAAGGTAAGCCTTCGCAAAGTAAAGAACACCAAGAGCAGGAGCAATCTCACCCTTATCTAATTCAACCGTTCTTCCTTCTACAGTAAAAGTAAAAGAGAAACCCTCTGTATTTGCAATATTTCTTAAGAGAACAATTGCAGAATCAATAGCAGGAAGAACGCCTCTAGCAATAGCAGATTGAACCTGGTCCGTTATTAGTGGTTGTTCACTACTTTTTGCTAAAACACTTGTTTTCATTAGAATCTTTGAATAAGATTCTGGATCCACATTCAACAAAGTACTTGGTTCTTCATTCGTTACTCTGTTATAAAGATCATTCACGTCTTTATTATTAACTAAGTCAGAGATGATGGTAACTGCATAACCGAGTTGAGCACCACAGTTTTTTGGATTATCAGTGAGAATAGTTTTAAATGTGCTTTTGGTCTTTGCACTAACCACTTTGGCACTGTCAAAATCTCCACTTGCAAGAGCTTGAAAAATACCAATGCTACTGTTTGTCGCTTCGTCAAGTTCCGCTTGAACTTCAGAATCAGAGATATCTGCACAAGCACTGACCTTGTAATCAATTTCCTTTGGAGCATCTCCTGTAGAGGCAGGATCCACCTCTGAAGAGCAGCCTGCATAAAAAATGACGGATGTGGCTACTATCATCCCCCAAAACTTCTTTGATCCAAACATAAGCGTCTCCTGAAAAAATTATTATTGAATATGTAACTTATTTTTGACTTACTTTGTTAAAAATATAGCACTTTTTGTAATATCCTTGCCACTTTTTCAAATAACAGTTCTCTATCATTTTTTTTGTTTTTTATTAAAATAATGCATTTTTTTCGTTTTTACCCATTAATTTCTAAATACATTCTTTTTCCAAAAAAAAATTAGGGTGACTGTCATCACCCCATTTTGAAATATATAATCCGTTTCTAAAACAAAAAGAGTTATTTCTCAGCGAATACAACTTTTATTTAATCACAAATGAATGTCTTATTTTCTTTTGATCGTTAAGCTGAATTTCTAAAACGTACATTCCATGAACTAAATCAGAAACATTTAAGCCAAAAGAATTGTGGCCTATTATTTTCGTCTTCATGATTTCTCCCTGCATGGAATATATTCTTACACTTTCTATTTGTTTGTTTTCAGAAACAACGCTTAATTGATTGTTCGTTAGATTAATCACTACAGGTTTCAATAGATTATTCTTTAATTCTTTTATTTCAACCACTTTTTCTATACGTGAGAAAACAACTTCATCTATAGCCTCTATTAACGGAGAATTCTTATAAAAAGAATCATTTGAAAGCACCGTAAAATAATCTATTCCTATACCATCAAACCCTGTGACAACAATTAAGGAGTCCCTTTTTAAATAGCCTTTAGCCAAAAGATCTGATGAGTCATAAAAATAGACGGAGTCTTTTTCTTGTACTATTGTGCAAGTATCTATACCAACAACAGCAGGAACAGCTCCATCATCATTATCACCTGCGGGTAAAATAATTCTACCATAATTTATTTGTTCCCATTCTCCATTTAAATCTAGCCTAGAAAAAGAAAATGTAGGAATAGAATTATTAGCAGTAATAGAAGAGATTAATGAGTCTTTATTCACAATACGAATCCATTCTATAAAATATAATTCAGATCCTTGTTCTACAAAAATCGTATCATTCCTCAAAAAGCCTTTCGAGATTTGTGTTTTATTTATATAAAAATGAACTGAATCTCTTTCTACTGAAATATCGATATTATCAAATCTTTTTTGAGAGCCATCAAATACATTTCCATAATACTTCCACAGGCCTTGAAGATTCACTGTTTCTGCATTCACGAACGAAACACTTAAGAAAGTTGTTAATAGAAGAATCTTTGTAATACTTCTCATTTTTAAATCCTTTTTTATAAACACCTACTATCTAAAAAGATAATCAGAAGAGCCCCCTTTTCGCAACAAAAAAAGCTAGTTGTACAAACAAACTAGCTTAAAATCAAAAGGGATTAATTTGTATCACCTTGTTTTAATTATGAAAACTTTATTTTCATTTGGAAGGCTAATCCTTGTCGTTTCTTTGGCGTATGTTTTTGTTTTATACCATTGACCCTCAAGTGTATAAAAATCAAAACTGGTTTCTTTTTTTAGTGGGGTTTTCAAAAGAACCGAATTTCCAATAGCAATTTGGAAATTCTTATTTGCTATTTCTTGTTTAGTAGAAATCATTCTTGTGGTCGAAGAAGTGACAGGAATGGAATCTTTAGATATTACAAAATGATCGTATCGAATATAACTATCCACTGTTGGAGACCACGTGTTATCACTACCTCCATGAAATGTAGAGAGATAAAAAATATCAATGCGCTGATCAGCATAATCTCTTAGTCGAAGAGTATCTAAATCTAAAGCTAACTCTCCATCAAACCAGCTTTTTATTTTTCCGTCTTTTTCTCCATGACCTTCGTTAGTCACCGTATTCAAAGTGATTTTTGTAACCAGTCGATGCCATGTTCCTATTTGGAAATATTTTTGATTTGCTGTTCCACTTAAATCCCAGTTGGCATCATCTCCATAAGTTTGAGCTTGGTCCACAAAATAGAGGTATTGTACGACTTTCCCATCGGGGCGCCACATCACTCGTGCACTCCAGCCATCACCTGTACTTGGCCGGTTGCCTCCAGTATAGCATTTACCACCGCAAAGCCCAGGAAGCTTTCCTCCTTTCACAAAGTCAAAACCCTCTTCAAAATAGAGTTCATAGGCGACCCACATTTCTTCTGCTGTTTCTGTGAGAGGCTGCTTAATTTGACCTGCGCAAGCAAGTGGATCATCATTTGGCCCTAGGCAACCCACAGGGTATTTTAATTGAAGTACTTTTCCATGATCTTCATCGTCTAAAACAATTTTTGCATTTTGACCCTTATTTTGCTCCATCGCATACCAATTAGATGCTCCACTCCGTGGAACAAAATCTTTTTTAGCAAGTGCATTTGTATAAGCACCTTCACTTTGATTTTCAAAATCTACTGAGACTATTTGAGCAAAAGAAAGAGTGACGCTTAAAATAGAGAGAATAGCGAGTTGTTTTTTCATTTTAAGAATTTCCTAAATAGATACTATCCTAAAATAAATAAAAAAAGTGCCCCATGTACCATACCAAGGCATCCACCAGCTCCGAACTCGTGTTACTAGAATAATCGTAAGCACTACAAAAAATAAAACCCTTCATAAAAAAAGCCCTAAAAGAGCTTTTTTATGAAGGGAGTGGGGGGAGGATTTTTATTTTATAGTAATTGTCCTATTAAGAACACCCATAGTTCCTTGAACGCGTAACATATATAAACCTTGAGAAAGATCATCTAAAGAAAAGCGATGTGATCCTAAAGAAAGAGTCCCTTTCGCTAAGGTTTTTATATGAGCTCCATTCATGCCATAGACTTCAATCTTGATATTGTCATTTTTTGAAGTTTGAATGAGTAATGATTTTCCTTGAACACTCCATTTTAACGAATTAATAGATGCTGTTTTAGAGATGGAAATAGAACCACTCCAGCCTGGCATTTTATCTAGAGTAAGAATACGGTCATCGTTCAAATTTGATTGCCATACAGAAGCAGCAGTCTTACTTACATAGCCACCACTCCAAGATTCATACCAAGGCATCCACCAAGACCAAACCGCTTCATCATCATGCATGTTTTTCACATCTGGAATCGGCCCATTTTCTGAAAGGGCAAGAATTTTATTTTTACTGATATTATTTTTTAAACCATTAAACGCAGCCGCATTGCTAGAATGATCATTGTCGTTATTGTAAATGTCTACGCTCAAAATATCGAAATATTCTTCTCCAGGATTCCAGTCTTTTAAGGCCGCTGTTTGTGGATTCCAATTCCAAACTAAGTTCTTGACGCCATTGATTTTAACCATACGATCATAAACTAAGCGGTAAAGGGCTACAAATTCCGCACCTGAATGTACGTCACTTTTACTTACAGCACTCCACCAGAACCAAGCGCCACCACACTCATGAAGCGGACGGAAAATGGCGGCTACCTTTTGTTCTTGTAAAGTCAAGAATAGATCAGAAATTTTATCGATATCTTCTACGATTTGTTTATACGTATCTGAATTAGTATCCCATTCCGTTGTACCCGCCTTAAAGCCCGTTCTATAATCAAAGGTGGTGAATTCGTTACCATTTCCTTGAGCTCCTTCAATATAAAAAGCATCTACAGCATTACTTGGGTCTTTCCAATGCCATGTAAAAGCAGGTATACCACCTAAATCCCATAATTCTTTAGCAAGCTTTATTGTTTCATTTGTATAATCTTGATTCCAGGAATTTACATCGCCAGCTTTTCCTGTAGCAAATAAAAAGTCAAAGCCCACTAGAACAGGGTATTTTCCACCAGCCGTATGCACTGCGACAACATCTGCCTGAGATTTTAAAGGAGTTCCAATAGCAACATCACCTGTCATCACACCAGAAATTGTTTTCTTCTGGAAATTATTCACAAGGAATGTATATAGCTTTTGCGCTTCCTCTGTAGCACCTGCTGTAACAACAGTCGAGCTAATATTAAATGCTTCAGCTACATAATCACTGACTTCAATATAGTCTACGTCTATCCAACCCCAAGAATTATTGATTGAAACTGTATTCTGCCCCGCATTCAAACGAGCCACACTTTCCACATCTTCAAAAGTACTTGCTTGAGTTTCTGGAAATACTATAGAACCAATAGTATTGCTACCTACAGCCAAAATATTTTCTTTTGAACCACCGTAATTGTTCTTATAATGAATTTTTATAGCATAGTTTTTCGTTTCTGCAGCAGTCACTGTCACAGAAATGGAACCACCATTCATTTTCACATACTTGCCGCCCGAAGCACTCGCATCTGATGCAATTGCTGGATTCTGAGAAGCGTCACTAGCATTCCCTAAAGTTCCCAATTCTGCTTCATAAATCGTAGCTGCCATGGCCATGGAGGCTAAAGCGCTAACCAAAAAAAAGGTTTTTCTAATACCCATGTTTACTCCTCTTTAAGTTTTTCTTAAAAATAGACCCTTTTCTCTTTAAAAGGGCTTAAAAAATTTCAAAGGTGATGACAAAAATGTCCACACCTAGATATTAATTTTCTTCTATTTTTAGCCAATCAAACAAAATTGATGTAAATTATTTTTAAAGGTTTACTATGCTAACAGGTCATCAGCTTAATATTTTCGATTACTTAGACTATCACGAGTTTTTGCGTGATTTTTATACGCTAGAAAAAGCGACAGATCCGTTATTTAGTTATAGAGTATTTGCTGTTGCCGTTCATATTGATGCAAGTCTTCTAGTAAAAATACTGCAAGGTAAACGCCACCTTTCTGCTGAAGGTATTGAACAATTCATTTCATTTTTTCGTTTTAAATCAGCGAAATCAGAGTATTTTCGAGAATTAGTAGCATACGCTAAAGCACGCCGTGATTCAGATTTAAAAAGACATTTTGAAAAGCTTCAAAAAATGAGGCCTGCAGCGAAACGACAAATTGACGAAGCCCGTTATCGCTATTTTCAAATGTGGTATTTTCCTATGATTCGCTCGGCTATTGATGTTTTTGAATACTATAGCCATGAGCAAGCTGAAACACTAGGTTCTCTTTGCCACCCCAAATTAAGTGCTACACAAGTGATTGAAGCCTTAACCCACTTGGAAAAACTTGGCCTGATTCAAAAAGATTTTTCTGGACGCCTTGTTCCTACCGATGCGCATTTAAGCACAGGAGAACGGTGGCAAAGCGCCGCTGTTCAAGACTACCAAAAACAAATGGTGGATCACGCTAAAAACGCAATCGATTCTATCCCTCGTGAAAAAAGAGACATCAGCACCCTAACACTTGCTTTAGATTCATCTCAAATTGAGCGTATCAAAGCGGTTCTTGCCGAAGCAAGAACTTCTATTGTAAAGCAAGTAGGAGCCATGCCTTCTAAGGAATGCGACGCCGTTTACCAACTCAACATCCAGCTTTTTCCTGTCATGCAAAAGGAAAAGGAGTTGGATTCATGAAAAAGAACATGATGGAAAAGGATCATTTTTTATTAAATCAAAACTTTTTTAATGATGATAAATTATATTCTCCTTATTCAAGTACTTTTAAACAAATACGCCTTACAATGAATCCCATTTTTTTATTACTCACTTGTTTCTTTCTTTTTTATGGTTGCAGCCCTAATCAAAATGCAGGAGCAACCACAGAAACAACTAATGGGATTGCTCTATTTATTAAAGACTCCAGCAACCAGCCACTCCCCATGGCTAAAATCGCTCTTTTTGACTCTACTCTTTCTTCTCCTTTTGCCACTGCTACGTCTGATTCTAATGGAGTAGTTCAATTTACTCTTAATGATTCTATAAAAGACTATTTCATCGAAGCCATTTACGGAGCCGATTCCTCTGCAATGGCCTGGGAACAATTTGAAGGCGATAGCTCGATAGTTCAGGTTCTTTCGTCTGTAGAAATCAAAGTGGCTTTTAATACTCAAGACACTCTTCTTTTACCTAATTCTATTTACTTAAAAGGAACTCCTTATCAAGTTATTTCAACCGAAGATGGTTTTATTTTCAAACGTGCTCCTCAAGGTATTTTTGAAGTCCGTACTGATAATGATATTTCGCTAGGCACTTTTGAAATCAATCAAAGTAGTTCTTTTACTTTTAATGAAGACGCCTTAAGAAAAACCTTATTACTAGAAGACTTTAATGATGGAAACATTCAATTTAAATATGGAGATAAACTCTCCGCCTCTGGTTGGTATTTTAGTTCTTCCGATGACGGCATTTGGTATGCTAATGAAAATATAGAATGGACAGACCCCACTGAAGAAATAGAACACCCCGCTCAGTTTATATCAGAAAATGCTTTTGAAGGCATGTCTATTTCTCTTCACTATTCTACAGGCGATTCTGGAATGCTCGTATTAGGAACCCACCTTGGTGCAGACTCTATAAGCTATGATTTTTCTGAAATGAAAGCAGTCCGATTAATGGTTCGTGGCGATGCTATTTTTGATGTTGCTTTAGAATCTAATCGCACCGTTGGAGATAATCATTATCCAAAAGTCCTATGGCGCGATACCGCTTCTACGGAATGGACAGAATATGTATTTTATCCAGGAAATGAAATTGTTCTCCCTGAACACCAACAATATACCTGGAATGAAGTAAAGCAAGAAATTGGTATTTTCAGTATTTTTATTAATAGCGGGTCGTTTATTGAAATTGATCAAATTATCATCGACGGCATCAATGAAATAACGCTTGAAAAGCCCATTAAAATTTCTTCTGAACCTTAAAAGTCAAGACTTTCTTAACTTATTTTTTTTCAAGATTTTTTTTATTTTTTCCGTTGGATTAATTAAAGCGTAAAAGAATAAGCATAAGAAAAAATCTTTCATTTGATTTTGAAGAGTTTTTTTATGAACTACTATGGAATCTATAGGAAAAGAAGAATCAGCGTCTCCAGATTTTTTTATCATTTCATAATAATTAGCATATAGCGCAGAAAAGCCGCCGTGCCTTAAAAAATGAAATTTTTCTTTTGGAGTAAATCGACGTTCCAAAAGTTTGCGCTTAATAAACCCTGCTTTTTCTTTTATCAGTTCATCATAAGAAAACAATACGTTCCGAGATGTTTTAAAAAGAGATTCTAGTTTCAGGCCACACTTAAGCATTCGAGAACTTAAACCGATTTCCATATTACGCACAACTTCGTAAAAAGAATCCGACTCAGCTGCCTCCTCTAAATGCACATATAAAACCGTCATCGCTGATGGTTTGAGATATAAGAAAAACGATTGTAGATGAAAAGACAATTCTTCGCTACAAGTCAACGAGACCATATCCGCAGACATGCTTTCGGCTTTAGAAAAGAAAGACCCAAACTGATTTTTATAATAAATCACTGAATCGTTTATTAAGCATAAGCGATCCCATGATTTTTTTTCTTCTAAAGAGATGCTTTTTAAGTAACGGCTCCACATTCCAAAATCAAACCCTTTATTCTCTGATAAAAAGAGTTCAATCTTTTTTGCATTTAGAAAATCAATCGATTCTTCATCCAAATCTCTTTGGTTCGTTAAGTATACGACAGAAATATTTAAGGCAGAAAGTGCTTCTAATGCATAGCGAACATAATAAGGAATATTATTTCCTTTTACGTAAGAAGCATAAAGCACTTTCGTTTTCAATCAACGCCTCTTTCTTGAAAAAGTCTTCTTAGTAGAACGCGTCCGATTTCTTTTTTCTTCTGTCATAAAATCGTCCATAGACTTCACTAAGCCTAATTCTTCAGCAGCTTCAGCACGATCTTTATTCGAAGGACGACGCCCAGAAGCACGAGTTTTTTCATCTTCTAATTTTTTTAGTAGAGCAAAATCAGCTTCACCACGAAGAGGATTCACTCGAAGTAACTGCACTTCGACTTTATCGCCGCGACGCAATGTTTTTCCGCCTCTTTTGCTAAAGACAAAACCTTTTTCTGGATTAAAGATGTAATAATCGTTGCCCGCAATATCTTTGAAACGAACAAGGCCTTCAGCCATTGGATCTTTGACAGAGACATAAATGCCCCATTGCTCAATGCCATTAATCGTCGCTTCAAAAGTATCTCCAATGCGATCTTTTAAAAGGTATGTAGCACAGACTTTGATTGCAATGCGTTCTGTTTTTTGGTTTTTAATTTCATTCGCAGAAATCCAATCACAAACTTCAATTACGCTATTCTTACGTTCTTGTTTTTCTGTCTTTGCAGTTCTTGCGAGTTCTCTATGACACCATAAATCCGCATAACGACGAATGGGCGATGTGAAATGAGAATAATCTTGCCAATTCAATGCAAAATGACCAAAGCTATTGCTGTCATAATGAGCTTTTTGCATACTCCTTAAAATACGATTGATAAGCGTTTCATCGCCAGCGGCTCTAATCACTAAATGTTGGTATAGTGAAAAGACTATAGGATTTAAGTTTGAATCGCCTCGACGAGGTTTCCCTAAATCTCGAAGTTCCACTGGAGAGTCTTTGAAAAGATCAGGGTACAAATAATAAAGTTCCATGATGTCCTTAGTATCTGGAGCTTCATGGATTCGGAAAATTCCCTGTAGCTGTCGACGCACTAATTCTTTGGCACAGCAATTATTTGCAATCAACATACATTCTTCAATCCAAGAATTGGACTCATCATTTTTTCTAGGGACAATTTGAACAGGCTCATTCTTTTCATCAAATAAGCATTGGTACTCTGTGCCGCCAAGTTCTAAAATGCCGCTTTTGGCGCGGTTTTCTTTTAATAATTTGGAGACTAGTGCTAAGTCTGCCACGGCAGTATTGCCTTCGTTTTTCATTTCTACAGCACGTTCATAACTGATAGAAAAAGTCACGTTTATAACGCTTCGGTGAAATTCATACGATTGGACTTCGCCTTTTTTATTTAAGACCATCATACACGTAAAAGCACAACGATCGACACCTTCATGTAAAGAGCACAAATCTCCAGAAAGGCGTTCTGGTAGCATGGGCACAGCACACCAAGGTAAATATTGGGTGTAACTACGATTCAAAGCTTCTTCATCTAAGGCGCACCCTTCAGGAACATAATAACTCACGTCAGCGATATGAACGCCCAGCTTAAAACCTCCACCAGGAAGACGCTCTACAGAAACGGCATCATCATGATCGCGAGCTCCTTCTGGGTCAATACAAAGAATGGTTAGACCTCGATAGTCTACGCGACCTTTAAAATCTTTTGCTGTTGGACTCTTTTTCGAAGCGGCAAATTCCTCAATTTCTTGACTAAAAGATTCTGGTAAATTTGAGCTTTTCATAAACTCATCTTTCACTTCCTTCCACGTGATCTCAGGAGACATGGAATGCTCTTCCACTTTAGCAAGATAAGAATGCTTTTCTTTTGGATGTGGGTAAAGCGTGAAAGAAATCGTTTGACCATCATTGCCTGGAGCATTTTTTCGGTGTGCTACTTTAAATTCTTTTCCTGTAGAAGACTCTATAACAATCCAGCGGTCTTTTTCAACTAATTTTAAGACGCCTCTTTTTATGGAAATAGTGGAAACGGGGTCTATCTTCTTACGGCTTTTAGCAGCTGGTCTCGGGAGAGAACTAGTGTCTTTTGTAAATGGAGTTGGTTCACTATTCCCAAGAATATATTCCTTATGGCATGTTCTTTCCAATAATCCTTCACGCACCATTTCAGCAAGCATTTGCTTAAATGATAATTTTAATTTCTTAGGCAGACCTAAAGCGCCTCTTAAGCGACTCCCCGTCATAGACTCATCGCGAATAATCGCAATCACTTGATCTTTTGTCGGTAACAAAGCCATTTAGGCCTCCTCATTTTTTTGTTTTTTATAAGGCAATTCACTTTCTACAATATCGTGAGCAGAATCTCGTAGTTCTTCCATAGACATCTCTTTATACTGCTCTGGAGTGATAGGAGGATGCACTACAATACGAATAGGCCCTGGTCTAAGACCAAGAGTATTCCTAGATAAGCGCTTCCCTGTATCCACTAAAGTGATTGGAAGAATTGTTAATTCATGTTCTTTGGCTATTCTAAAAATGCCGTTTTTAAATGAAGTCATCTTCCCGTCTTTGGTACGATTACCTTCTGGAAAGACACAATAATTAAAGCCCTCATCAATATGCTGTTTTATTATTTTTCCCATGCCCGCATTCTTTTTCGGGTCTTTTCTATAAATTGGAATTGAACCGCTTCTACTCATTCCCCAACCAAAATAGGGGATTTTCCAAAGGTCCGCTTTTGCTAAAAAAGCAGTGTGACTCACACCAGCAAAAACAGCATTGATGTCTAAAAAACTTTGGTGGTTAGCGACCATGACAAAGCCACTTTTAGAAGGAATATTTTCCTTACCCTCCACGACCATTTTTATTCCAAAAATTTTAAACATTGGAATAAAAAATAGACTACAAATATGCGTTAAATCATGCCAATCCTTTCGACGATAGCAATGGAAAAAAGCATATAAAGAGCCTCCAAAAAAAGCAGCTATACCAATCATAAAATAGTAGACGATCGCTAGTATTTTGTGACGCCAATTGTATTTTAGAACGAATGGTTCTTCTTCAATCATAAAAGACTCCACTCCAGTGTTTTTCCTGCTGCTAATGGAACTACTCCATGAATTAAATTTGGAACAGTCCAACTTTTTTTAACTAATTGAATTTCGCGTGTTGTTCTTGGTAAGCCATAAAAATCAGCCCCATACCCTGCAATAAAATTGGGAAGCTTATCAAGAGCATTTTCTTTTTCAAACTCTCGAACTAAAATAGGCAAAAGCACGGGAGCAGAATAAATTCCTGCAGCACCATACGCACATTCTTTCTTCTCTTGCTTGTGCGGCGCACTATCAGAGCCAAAAAAGAATTTTGGGTTTCCGCTGAATGCCGCTTTTCGAATAGCCTCTCTATCTGAAGGGAGCTTTAAAATCGGCTTACAAAAATGATGCGGTCTTAACGCATCACCAATTAAATCTTCCAACGTCATCGTTAAATGATGAACCGTGATTGTACCTGCTACTGTAGAAGGCATTTCTAAGACCGCTTTCACAGCTGCTGCTGTAGAAACATGTTCAAATACAATTCTTAATTTCGGAAATTTTTGAGCTAGCGTTTTTATTTTCGGGATAAAAGCAGTTTCTCGATCTAAACAAAAAACATTGGGCTCTTCAGCATGAACAGAAAAGACAAAGCCCATTTTTTCCATCATTGAAACGACAGGGAAAATGCTTTCGAAATCACTCACTCCATCTTCACTATTTGTCGTTACTCCAGCAGGATAATATTTGCCAGCGACCACACCCATCGCTTTAAATGATTCTAAATCACTGGACGTTAAACCAGAATGGATTTTAAAAGTCATCAAAGGCTCGAGATTTGGCGCTGCCGACAGAATTGCATTTTTGTAATTAAGAATGCTTTCTGTTGTAGACAATGCAGGCACCGTGTTTGGCATCACAAGAATGCGACCAAATTGGCAAGCAATATCTCTTGCATAATCGGCTAATGCATCTCCTTGGCGAAGATGCACATGGAAATCATCAGGTAAAGGTAATTTTAAGGTAGACATCACCCTTGTAAAATAAGTAAATCTGGCAAAGAAGGAAATGTTTATTCGTCTATTTCAACGACTTTTTTTGAATTAGTAGAACCTAACAGGACTCGCACTGCTCTTTTTGGCTTTTTAAAAAATTCTGCTAACAATAAACAGACAGCTTCATTCGCCGCTCCCTCCACAGGAGGTGATTTCACTTCTACTTTATAGGAACCATCGGGAAGAGGACCCAAAACGCGTTCTCTTTTACTACGTGCATGAACCTTGATGTTGATTTTCATAAATCAAGCAAGAACCTGACCACTCCCTGGTGAAGGTCTTTTCACAACAGAAGGATCTTCAGCTAATGACCGTTGATCTTGTTCCATGGCTCTCAGTAATTCTTCTTGACTGCGAATCAATGCTCGTGTACGGATAAAATAGTTTGCTCGAAGCTGTTTCAATTGTTCAATTTCACTGCGCATTTCTTCTGCCTGACGTTTTGTGTTTTCCACTTCACGAACGGCACGTGCTTTTGCCTCTGCAATAATCAACTCGGCTTCTTTATCAGCACTGCGCTTGACTTCATCAACACTTCTTTGCATGGTCATCACAGCATCTTGAATTGTTTTTTCAATCTGCTTATAGTAATTCACTCGTTCTTCGGCAATTTTAAGACGTTCTACTAAATCGGTTCTCATGCGAGACATTTGTTCAAATGCTTGGGCGGCAGTTTCTAAAAAAGCCTTTACTTCTTCAGGATTAATACCCCCAAAACGTTTAGTACTAAAAGTTTGATTGCGAATATCCAAAGGAGTGAGTTCCATTTTTACCTACCGAAAAAACTGACTTTTTAGAAAATATATAAAAACTATTGTGATTCATACCAGTTTTGATTGTTTCGTCGACCATTGTTTTGCTTTGATTTCATCCACGACCTCGAAAAAACTCTTTCCAACTCTTTTTTGATACTTTCTACGCTTATAAAAGCCTCAAAAACAAGCAAATCCCTTATAAAAACCCTGTTTATATATTAAAAGGCTTTCGATTTATGGCCTCTTTATAATTATTATTTCAGTTTTCCCATTTGAACTGTTTATATTAGTCACATGCCTCATTTTGTATATATGCTTGAGTGTGCGGGTAATCGAATTTATACTGGCTATGCGACAGACGTGGAGAAGCGTTATCAAAAACATTGCGAAGGCAAAGGGGCCCACTTTACAAAAGTGTTCCCTCCACAGAGAATCCTCAAAATATTTGAAACCATGACAAAGTCAGAAGCTCTATCTCTAGAATTCAAAATCAAACAACTCCCCAAGCCTAAAAAAGAACGTCTGATTTTAGGACAACTGGAGATTTAGTTTCTATAAACGTTCACCACTATATTTAATGAAAAACAACACAAGTACTTCAATCTCTCTTTCTATATTTTTTTCTTTAACAAGAGGTTTTTTATGTGGATATTATTAGCTATTGCTTCTGCATTTTTTGCCGCCTTGACATCCATTCTCGCAAAAATTGGGATTGAAGGCATGAGCTCTAACCTTGCTACAGCGATTCGTACCGTTGTTGTTTTAGTGATGGCATGGGCGATTGTTTTTATCAGCGGCGCCCATAGTGGCATTCATAACATCACCCAAAAATCATGGCTTTTTTTAATCCTTTCAGGAATTGCCACTGGACTTTCTTGGCTTTGTTATTTTAAGGCACTACAACTTGGAGATGCGAGTCGAGTAGTGCCCATTGATAAATTTAGCGTCGTAATTACGATGGTACTTGCTTTTACCATTTTAGGAGAAGCAATGACGGCAAAGACGATTGTCGGCGGCGCCTTAATTACGCTCGGTACTTTTGTTTTAATTCTCTAATTCATAAACCGCATGTTGAGAATAAATACCCTTTTTCATACTTGTCAAAAACAACCGATTCAAAATTAAAACGGCTGTCAAACCCTGTATTTACAGGGCCTTTCAAAGGAATCAATAGATTTATTTGAAACACTTGTGCTATTGGATACCTCTAAAAATTCATTCACGGACAAAATTGCCTTGATCCTTCGCACTTTAGAAGGACTCTATTCTTTTAAAAACAAAAAACCTCCGGCATTATTATGCGCGGAGGTCTTTTTTGATAGGTCTATCTATTACTTAAGAGAAGAGACCTGAACATCCCAAGACTGACCATTTAAGCCAATACGATATGTATTTGTGCCTTTCACAGTCATTCCAGCAGTATTAACAGCTGGTGCCGCAGGAGCGGCCTTTGGAGCCACAGCCGCATTAGGATCTTTTTTAGGAACGCCAATCTTGCGGTTACCCTTCAAGAAATCAATTCCTTTATTACCACCCTTAGTATTTAAAGCCCCAACGATAAAAATGTTTTCATCGGTAATAGGCAAGTTGTTTTCTTCCAAAAGCTTTTTCGCCTTAGGAATACCTGGTTCGATAATATCAGCGGCACACAAAACACCTGGATGCACTTTTGCAAATGGTTCCATTTTGAGTTGTTCTGCAGCTATTTTAACAAGTTCTGGATCTGGTTCTGTAGGTGTTTTACCATAATAACCAAGAATCATTTTTCCATAACCTTCAGTCATTTTTGTCCAAGTATCAAGCCCTTTACTCTTATTCACTGTATTCACAAAGGCTTGTTGGAAATAGAACTGAGAAACTGGAGTTACTGAAGAGGCAAATCCACCACGACTGACACATTCACTCATATTGGCAATCACTTGATCATAGAGATGGAACGTTTTTGTTTCACGCATCATCAATGTGTTTGCAGTTAAAGCACCACCAGGCATAGGTGAGAAGATCACGTCTGTAGAAATCTGGAGAGCTTCTGGTGGGAATTCGTAATCTTTCAAGCATTCCACACTAACATTGTTAGCTTCCATGATCTTAGAAATTTGATCATCAACAATACCATCACCTAAAGCAAGCTTATAATCCGTGCCCTTAAGTGCATGATAAAGAGAGAATAAATCAGGTTGACCTGTACCACCAGAAAGAGGCTTACGAGCCAAGTCAACACCACTACAGCCACCTTCAATAGCAGCAACATATTGAGCAACTCCAGTGCCGCATGTATCATGCGTATGCATACGAATTTCTACAGAATCGCCCAAAAGCTTACGAGCAAGCTTAATGGTTTCATATACTTTGCGTGGGTTACAAGTACCAGAAGCATCTTTAAAGCAAATGGAAGAATATGGAATACCAGCGTTCAAAATATCTTTTAGAGTCTTGATATAAAATTCTGGATCATGTGCCCCAGTGCAACCTAATGGGAGTTCCATCATGGTAATCACGACTTCATGTTCAAGGCCTGCATCATGAATGCATTGTCCAGAGAAAATCAAGTTATTTACATCGTTTAAGGCATCAAAGTTACGAATACGAGTCATACCATGTTTCTTAAACATATCGGCATGAAGCTTAATCATGTCTTTTGGTTGTGCTTCAAGAGCCACAACGTTAATACCACGAGCTAATGTTTGTAAACGAACCTTTGGGCCGACTACGCGACGGAATTCATCCATCATATCAAAAGCATCTTCACCCACATTTTGATAAAGAGCCTGGAAGCGAGCGCCACCACCTGCTTCAAAATGCTGAATTCCCGCAGCACAAGCAGCTTCTACAGCTGGCATAAAATCTTTTGTAAACGCACGAGCACCGAAAATGGATTGGAATCCATCACGGAAGGAGGTATCTTGGAAGAGAATCTTTTTCATTCTGTTTTTCCTGTGGGGTTCGTCACCCCGGTCTATTGGTCTATCAATACTGTGCTAAAGATACAAAAAAAAATGAAATTAAGGACACGCCTAAAATCTCATTTTTTAGAGGTATCATTAAATAAATAAAATCGTGTTCAATTTCGAACGATACTCCCACGTCAATTCATGTTTTGGGCCTAAAACGCCAAAAAGAGTTAGCATCGCTTTAGACGCAGCACCATTATTCCACTCTTTATTCTTTTGTACCAAATCTAAAAAGCGTTGTAAAGCCTTTTTATATTCACTTTGAACAGCAAAAAGGCTTGCTTCATGATAAATCTGAGCATCCTCTCCCTGAACATCTGTTTTTGCGACTTCTACATGAAAATCAATTAAAGATAAATAGGAACGAGCTGAAGTATACTCATCATCAGAAGCGATAAAACCTTCTAAAATTCCTTTAGCTAAGGGCACATGACCTTGCCCAAGAAGTGCTTTTGCTTTCAAAAGTAAATAGGGTTTATTGCCTGGATTTTCTTTAAGAACAGATTCGATTAGAGGAAGAGCCTCATCCCATAATTTCTGTTCGATAAGATTTTCCACATTTATAAGATATCGTTTTTCATCTGAAAGAAAGTGCTTTTCTAAACGAGCTTTCAATTTATCTTCTGGCATTACTCCAGAAATGGCATCGATAATCTGGCCATCAGAAATGATACGAACATCAGGAAGCGACTGCACTCGAAATACTTGAATAAACTGGCTATTTTCAGGAACGTCTAAATTAACTGTTCCTAAAGTAAAATCTAAAATAGAAGCCTGTTTTTCAAGTAACGCAGCAAAAGTAGCGCATTCTGGGTATCTCGAAGAAAAGAAATGCAAAACAACTGGCCTTTCCTTAGAAGCGGCCATAACCATGGAATCAAAATTTTCAAGTGTAATTTCTAAGATTTGCGACATAGAACAGAATTTAAATAAAAGAAAATCATTTTAATTCTCATTAAGAAAAAAGCCCCTTAAAAACACTTCATTTTTAAAAAATAAAGCCAAAATACCAATGCCGCTTTTGTTATATTACTTCAATATGTCAAATATTTGTCCTTTTTGTGAAACCCCTGTTTCAAGTATAAAACTGCAACATTTTGTTTTGCGCATTTGCCCAAAATGTTATTCTACCTTTTTTCCTGCAAAAAATACTATGAGTTTTCGTGGTGAAGTTTCTGATAAAACACGAGAAAGTTGGCTATCTGTGCTTAAGTCCAAAGATGTCAAAGATCCCGTTCTTAAAGAAAGCCTAAAATGCATTGATCATGGCGAACCACTAGTCAAAGGATCTCTCCCTGATTATGGTATTGATGGCTATGTCACCACTTGTTGTGAAATGTTTCATTTACCTCCATCTCTCACTTGTCAAATTCTTGAACGCACCTTAAAATTTCCTTTTCATGCCACCAATAAAAGTAAGCATACTAAAGAACATTTTTTCTTTATTCATTTATTTGATCGGATTCTTTCAAAAATTATTGGCGAAAAACCTTCTGAAGAAGACCCTCTCGACTTAATTCAATATGACCTTCATTTTAAGGATATTTTAGGTCCAAAACCATGAAAAGACTATACCTACTTTTAGGCGGAATTTCTGCACTTGCTCTCATTATTTATGCACTTGTTCCAAATCGAGAATTCAAGGAATCTCTATATCCTATTTCGGAAAGTACCATTGTCAGGACTTATGATGACCAAGCCGATGGCGGTAAGTCTATTACTCAGCTTTCTATTGTAGATTCAGCTCTCTTGTTCAATTGCAAACTCCATAACGATACCACAAAACCCGCTTGGTGTGGTTTGATTTGGGATCTTAATTCACAAAAGAATGATGATTATCGAAACTGGACTTTTGTCGATTCCTTAATCTTAAATATTTCTAGTCAAAACATTAATGAAATCATTATCAAGGTTTGGACTTATGATCCAGATGTCACTGATCCTTCCAAAGTAAACTCATTTCGTCCTCTCATTAAAGAATGGAGAGTAAAAGGGGGCGAGGAACGACTTGCTATTCCAATGAATGAACTCTATGTTCCTGATTTTTGGTATAAAGACAATAATGTCAATAAAAAGTTAAAACAAAGGCATCAGGAATCTGTAGCTCGATTTGAAATTGCTCCAGGTTGGAAAGTAGCTCGTGACTCAGAGTTTTCGATTTCTATAAAATCAATTGATGTCAAAGGGATTAGTAATCTAGCTTTTGGGGTTATTTTATTTTTCTTTCTTGTCATTGTTTCAATCGCCATCGGATTTCGTCAAAAAAATTAAAAATGAATAAGACACGTAGAATTTATACCCATTATTTGTTCACTATACTATGTCTCTTCATGACATGGTTTTTCTTTCATTCAAAACAAGTGGATATTTATCCGTCGGATTCATTTCCAAATTCAGTGATTTATTCTTACGGTGATCAGGACGATGGCGGCACATCGACGGCTTCCTTGTCAAAAGGGGATTCATCCATTACGTTATCATTACTCGTACGCTCTGGTATAGCCTATCCTTATGCAGGCATGGGAATAGATTTAATCTCTGACACAGAAAAACTCTCAGGTCATTTTATTGACTTTTCTTCTTATGATTCTCTAAGCATTACTCTTCGAACCAAATACATGAAGCAAGTTCAAGTCAAACTGATTACTCACGATCCTAATTTGACTCGTCTTGAAGACCCTATGTCTGCAAGATATTTATTGCAAGTGATTCCATCTGATCGTTCTTATCAAAACATACATGTTCCTATTTCCAGCTTTTCTATTCCAGAATGGTGGTTTGAACGCAATGGATTTAAAGCTCCAGACCAGCTAAAATATCTTGAACGAGGAATAAAAATTGATATTTCAAGTGGTTCAGGAACCATGCTTGGCATCGCTGATGAAATAGAAATCAAAAAAATACAGCTATTTGGAGAAAATCATTTTATTAATAAATTAGTTTTTACTTTAGCCATCATTTTTACTGTTCTATTCCTTGGTTATTTTTGGATTCATCGATCCAGAATAATGGCAGAACAATCTATCGAAGTAAAACTCCGTAAAGAACAGGCATTAGAAAATTACAGTAAGCTTCCTATAGAAAGTCATCAAAAGCAAGAAACGGAACGAGTCATCGATTACATTAATTCAAACTATCATAACGCTTCTCTTTCTCTAGAAGATGTTTGTCGAGAAGTGGGGCTTAATCGTAATAAACTTTCTGATATTTTGAAAAAAAACGTGGGTATGACTTTTAGTAGTTTCGTCAATGAAATACGCTTAAAAGAAGCTTGCCGTCTTCTAATAGAAACTGATCTTCAAGTAGTTGAAATATCCATTAATATTGGTTTTGGCAACGTAAGTCATTTTAACAAGGTTTTTAAACAAGCATATCAAAAAACCCCTTTAGAATATAGGAGGGAACATGCATAAACATTGGACCACCGATCGAATCATGCAATTTATTTTTGGTTTGATTGTCATCACTGTACTCATTTTACTCTTGAATTACTTAAGTGCCGTTCTTGTGCCTTTTGGAGCCGCTTTTTTAATCGCTTATATTTTAGATCCTATCGTTAATAAATTACAAGTAAAAGTCAAGTTTCGTATCATATCCGTTCTTATCGTTTTGTTTTCATTCGCTGCCTTACTCACCATTGCTTTAATCATTTTTATCCCTCAAGTCACAGAAGAAATCCAAAGACTCGGCGCTCTGTTATCAAAGCTTTTAACAGACTCTTCCTGGAGAGGCCGTCTAAACGAAGTCATTCCTGAAAATTTCTGGGAAGGTTTGCGTAATTTAATTTCAATGGAAAGTATTGCTGAATCCATGCGTAGCCTTGATTTCTGGAAGGATGTACAATCCATTTTGTCTAAAGTCGTCCCAGGAGCTCTAGGTGTTTTATCTGGTACAGCGACTGTTATTTTTTGGATTGTAGGCGCAGCCTTGATTGTCATGTATTTGATTTTCATTATGCTTGATATGCCAAAGTTAAGAAGCAATATCAAAAAATTAATTCCCTTGAAATACAAAGAAGAGGCCGCAGAACTTGCAAAAGAAATGGATTATTTTATGGCCTCCTATTTTAGAGCACAAACCATGGTTGCCTTTACTGTGGGTATTCTTTTTGCCACAGCCTTCTCCATCATTGGCCTTCCAATGGGATTTTTATTTGGTCTATTTATTGGAACCTTAAACATGGTTCCTTATCTGCAAATAATAAGTATTCCTCTTGCACTGATATTAGGGATTGTCTATGGTCTTGATACAGGTATTCCTTTTTGGGAAGTCGCTTTACTTATAACAGCCATTTATGCTACTATACAAGTCATACAAGACATGCTTATAGTTCCAAATATTGTTGGAAGAAGTATGAATTTACCACCTGTAGGAATCCTTCTTTCTTTATCTGTTTGGGGTAAGTTACTTGGCTTCTTAGGGCTTATTGTCGCTATCCCATTTACTTGTTTATGCTTAGTTTACCTCGATAAAATAAAGCGAAATAAGGATGCTCAAGACTTATTTTGGGAGTCTAAAGAGGAAGAAAACCCCCTAGACCCTTCTGTAACCCCCTAAAATAGGGGCTTAAAGCAAAATAATTCAAAAAAAAACTTGCTTACGCCTAAAAAAAAGGTATAATATCTTACATTGAATTTTCAACAACTATCAAGGAGTCATAATGAATAAACAAGATCTCATCGGTGCTGTTCTTGCAGATAAAGCTGCTGGTATCGAAACAAAAGCTGCTGCAGAACGCGCAGTTAACGCTGTTATTGCAGCTATCACAGCTGGTATCAAGAAAGACGGTAACGTCCAATTGATCGGTTTTGGTACTTTCCTCGTTAAAGAACGCAGTGCTCGCATGGGTCGCAATCCAAAAACTGGTGCCGCTATGAAGATTAAAGCTTCTAAGACGGTTGGTTTCAAAGCTGGTGCAGCATTAAAAGAAACAGCTAAGAAAACAAAAGTGGTAAAGAAATAATTTTTCTTTTCATGAAAAAGAACCGCTTCCTTAGCGGTTCTTTTTCTTTATTTCTTCAAAACTATAGTGTCTTATAAATTTAGGACAGAAAAATTTGATTCCTAAATTTAAAACAAAAGCTAATTTCAACCACAAATGAATCAAAAAATGATAATTAAGAGCGCCTCATGAAAAAAATATATTTGCTTTTTGCTGCTGCGGTTATGCTTACAGCCTGTGGCGATGATGCAGCAAGTTCCGCACCAGAAAACGTGAATGGCAGTTCAACAACCGAATTATCCAGTGCAACAGATTTGGAGAAATCCTCGGACTCCAAGATAAATTCAAATATTTCTTCCAGTTCCACATACAAGGAACCCGAAGATTCAGATCACTTTGTGGACGCTCGCGATGGTCGCAAGTACAAGATTGCTCATCTTTTTTCCCAGTCTTGGATGGCCGAGAACCTAAAATATGAAGATGGCGAAAGTACATGCATTTACTGGAATCCCGAAAATTGTGAGGAATACGGACGTTTCTACACATGGGAAGGTGCTACAAAAGCTTGCCCCGAAGGTTGGCGAATGCCGACTCAGAAAGATTGGAACTTGATTAGCAAGGAAACCTGGCGCGCTGGTTATTATGAATACACAGGTTTTCTTACTGCAACGAGCGGTGTAGACAGTATGGGGACTTACGGTTTTGGTGCTCGTTTTACGGGAATTGACACAGTAGGTACTGACTCCTTGGGTAAGGATGGCTGGGTTGGCTTAAATTATAGTGTCGATTATTGGGTTGCAGGGGAGTTTAATGATGAATATGGCTTTGGTGTGGAAATGAACATGACTAACGGTTCTCCATCTTTCCTATTCAATGACAGATATGCTCTTCCCAATAAGAAGTACCGTTTGCCGGTTCGATGCATTAAGGAAACTGAAGGTTCTATGACCGATTCTCGCGACGGTCAAACATACAGAACGATTGCCATCGGCAATCAAGTATGGATGGGTGAAAATCTGAATTACAAGACAGATTCCAGTAGAACTCGCACTGGTGAAGAGAATAATCCCCACAAATACGGCCAGCTCTACTCATACAACGATGCGGAAAAGGTTTGTCCAAGTGGTTGGCACCTTCCGACTGTGGAAGAATGGCAGCCGTTAATCAATCTCGTTGATGATAATGCTGCTTCTGCCAGACTTACACTCAAGTCTTCTGAGGGGTGGAGTAACAAATACATCCGTGAAGATGACTATGGATTCACAGCCTATCCTTCTGGATATATCAATGATTTTGGTGGTCTTGAAATAAATGGAAAAACCTTTTTGGAATACGATGACAATGCGCTCATGTGGGCCAAGACTCCGGAGCAAAACAAGAATAAATCCGCTATCATGATTTCGGATAATTTCTTTGATGCAGAAGCTATAGAAAATGAACCAACCTATAATTTCTACTCAGTTCGCTGCATTCGTGACTAGCAACAAAATTCCGTTTTGTAAGCCCCTTTTCTGATGATTTTCTACTGCACAAATCTACAATTTTCACTAAAATCATCCTATTTGCTCCTACGCAAACATATATGAGGTATAGTCTGGTCTGACAGAGCCTAGGGTGGGGATAGAATCGCAGCCGTATATTTTGACTCGATAGAACTAACTATTTAATGCTTTATTGTGCCCTAGTTCTCCGTTTTTAGCTTCTAACTATATTATAACCCCTTGATTAATATGTGCGTTTTATTAGATTTGGGCTTCTGAATTGAAATTTTTAAAGGTTTAATATCATGAAAAGAACATTCCAACCACACAATCGTAAACGCGCCAATAAACAAGGTTTTCGTGCCCGTATGGAAGACCGCTGGGGTAGTGCTGTTATCAATCGTCGTCGAGCCAAAGGCCGTAAACGCTTAACCGTTAGTGACACTATTTATAAAAAATAAGGTCGGGTTATTGCCTCTTTAAGATCTTATCGGCTACGATCGCCATCTCAATTTCGACAAATTTCTGTCCAAGGCAAATTTGTCCGCTCTCCATCACTTACGATGAAGTGGATAAAAAGCCCAGACAGCATTTGTCGTTTTTGTTTTGTAGTCAAAAAGAAAAATGGTAATGCCGTCTATCGTAATCGATGCCGTCGTATCTTACGTCCTTTCTTCTTTGAATCCTCCTCTCAAATGAAAGAGCCTGTCTGGGCTATGATTTTCATTAACGAAAACTTCAAAGAGATGACTCCAGAGAAACTACGTGAGTCGGCAAATAAGCTTTTGTCTAAAATGGAGAAAAGCCTTTTATGATCTTAAAATCAATAAAAAAAATTTGCCAATTGATCTTAATTCTTCCTATTCGCGCTTATCAGTATATACACCCCTCTTTTTTTAGAGGGACATGTCGTTTTTATCCAACATGCTCTCACTATGCAATTGAAGCCATTGAAACTCACGGAGCTTTAAAAGGTTTCTATCTTGCTGTTTTTCGGATTATTCGATGCAACCCGTTTTGTAAGGGTGGCTACGATCCCGTTCCTCCACGTAAGGAATCATTATGAATAGAAATACAATTATAGGCTCTGTTCTTATCGCTGCCATTATGATATGGTGGATGACAACAATGCCAAAGCCACAACCAGCACCTCAAAAAGTGGAAAAGGCTATTGCTTCTGAAGTGTCTCAAGATGTCAAAAATGAATCAAAAAATTCTCTTGAAATTCCATCTCTCAAAAGCAATACTGATTCTACTTCAAGTAAAGCACCTGCTTTTTTTTCCTCTAATGACACTTTAGCAAAAGACTCTCTTGCAAGTGATTCTCTAATTGAACTGCCACCCCCTGTTTTAGAAAAAAGTATTGTTGTAGAAACAGACTTATTTATCTTAAAACTTTCTAATCGCGGTGCCAAAGTTTCAAGCGTCATTATCAAAACGCTTACTGATAACGAAGGAAATTTCCCAGAACTCATAGAAGACACCTCTGCTGGTGCGCTTGATCTTAAATTAGACAAAACAAATCTAAGTGATGCTTTATTTGCTGTTTCACCAGAAACGCCATCTAAAATCGTAGTTGATAAAGACACAACGATTCAATTCGTTTTCACAGACCCGAACCAAAATAAAGTAATTCGTTCGTATTCTTTTTCAAAAACAGGCTCTGCAGTTAGACAAAGTAACCGTTTTGAAGGATTTCAACCAAATGATTATGAAATTCTTTGGAATGGCGGTATGCGCGAAACAGAACAGTTTCCAAAAGGCAAGAACATTGGGGCTAATTACTTCTTCAGCGAAATCATTTATAACAACACTTATAGTGTAGAACGCGAAGTAATTCAAGAAAAAAAGAAATTCAATGACACCGAAGGAAAAGTTTTATGGGCTGGACTACGTCGCAAGTATGTAGCCATGAGCATCCAATTTGACGAGCCCACCGATGCGGTCGTTCAAGGGGAACCATTAAAAGGCTCGAAAGAAAAGAATAATCCAGGTACTTATCAGTTAAGCGTGAGCGATTATCTAAAAGGCGCAGACTCCCTTAACTTTAACCTTATGATTCTTCCACTAGAATGGACAAAAATTAAATCTCTAGATAAAGATTATGAAAAAGTAATCGTCAGTGGCTGGCAGTGGATTGGCGCTGATGTTTGGTTTGTCGCTCTTTGTGGTTTACTATTATCATTATTAAAAATATTCTACTCATTTATCCCAAATTATGGTATTGCCATTATCTTATTAACAATATTAGTTCGTATTGCAACAACACCATTAACCATAAAGCAATTACGCTCCACAAAAGAAATGGGTAAAATCAAGCCAGAACTTGATGCCATTAATGTGAAGTATCGTGCAGAGCCTCAGAAGAAACAAGCTGCTATTATGGAACTTTATGCAAAACATAATATCAACCCCATGGCATCGTGCACGGGTGGCTGCTTCCCAATGCTTCTTCAATTCCCTATCTTCATTGGTCTTTTTATTATTCTTGCTCGCGCCATCGAACTTAGAGGCATGCCATTTATAGGTTGGATTAGTGACTTGTCTAGATCCGATGTGATCTGGAATGGAATGAGCATTCCTTATATTATGCCAGAAGGTCTTTCTATTCTACCTTTAATTATGGTTGTCACTACTTATTTCCAAACAAAACAATCTATGGCAGCAATGACCGATCCAGCTCAACGTAAAATGATGATTTGGATGATGCCTGGTATGATGTTTGTCTTTAGTGCAGTGATGCCTTCTGGTCTTGTTTTATACTGGATTATATCTAATCTATGGGGTATTGGGCAATACGCTATTATTCATCGTGAAAAAGCAGTTGCTTCGCCTACAGACGCAAACATTCAAGATGCACAAATCGTTAAGCCTAAAAAGAAGAAAAAGAAATAACTTTCTCTCTCAAAAAAAAAACGACGAGTAAAATCGTCGTTTTTTATTTACCCCTTTTTTCAACCACAAAAATCAATACTATTCAAGCTCAATAGATATGTTTTGTATTTATTAACGTTGCTAAAAAATTACTCGTGATTTAATTCGTTTGTGACTTTAATTTCAAAAGCAATTGATATAAGTCTAAAAACTGCTCTGGAGATAACTCTTCGGCACGAGTGTTTTCAGATAGGTTGAGAAAAGAAAGGGCCTTAAAAACCATTTCTTTTTCAAAAGAGGTACTTAAAGAATTAGCAATGCGCTTTCGCTTCATAGAAAAAGCAAGCTGAACCCATTCAAAAAAACCTTCTGGTGCTTTTATCGGATTTTCTCGAGGCACAATCATAATGGTTGCACTATCCACGTTTGGCTTTGGGGTAAAATGTTCAGGGCCAATTTTTCTTAATAGGCGTGGTTCTCCATAAGAGCGAACCCATACCGAAAGGCTTCCATATGCTTTAGTGCAAGGAACGGCACACAAGCGTTCTGCGGCCTCCAATTGCACCATACCCATAAAACCCGAGGTCTTTGACAAACGAGGCATTAAGCCCGCAATGATAGCTGTAGAAACATTGTAAGGTAAGTTCCCTGTTATCCAAGACAAAGGGTGCTCTTCTAACCACTGCAAAAGATCAAATTTCAAAAAGTCAACATTGACTATAGAGAAATTCGAATCCTCCGCAAAACGCTCTTTGAGTAATGCAGCACACTGATCATCAATTTCGACTGCCGTCAATGGGACATTCTTTTTTAATAGATGCTTTGTCATGGCACCGTGCCCTGGGCCAATTTCTAATATAGCCTGGTTATTCACAGGTAAATCGTCTGCAATCAATTTTGCAGTTGAATCATCTAAAAAGTTTTGTCCAAATCGTCGACGGCGTGCTCTATCCATAAAATCAAATTTAGTTATTCCTTACTCATTAATAGAATAGTGAAAAAAATAAAGACTTAAATGAAACAAATTAACACTCGCTTAATTAAATAGGATTAATCACATTAAATATCCTCCTTTTTTTTATCAGAAGATCCAGAAAATAGTCTTTTACTTGACTTATTTATATTCTATTTTTTTTCGATGGATTTTCTTTGGGTTTTATTCGCTTTAATATATCGGTTCTTTTATAAAATGAATCGATTCGTTTTTTTGCGTCCTCAAAAGCCTCTTCAGAAATCCAAACTAATTATTATAGGTTCTTATCTTATGGGAGGCGCGGGGAAAACGCCTTTCACTCTGTATCTTGCTAAATCTTTCTTAAAAGAAAATTTCACCGTCGCCATTTTATGTCATTCTAAAGCAATGGATGAGTATGAGTGGTTACAACAAGAAGCTTTAGATGCAAAAGTCTTTTCAACAAAGAATCGCTTTCGCTTAGCCAAAAAAATAGATGGACTATTCGATATTATTATTGCTGATGATGGTTTTGAAGATTTTAGACTCTCTGCCCATCATAAAATCGCTCTCCAATGGGGCGAATTTGCTCATGATATAATTGATTTATTCCCATCAGGTTATTGTCGTAGCCTTAAAAAGGATCACCCTGATGTAACGATGACTCTTTATTGTGGAAATTCTTTTATTGACCCCGATCTTGTTTTCTCTATTTCTGAAATAAAAAATGAACAGGGAGATTCTTTAAATAAGAGGGCCACGGCCATGTGTGGCATTGGAAATCCAGATCGCTTCTTTTCTGATCTTCAAGATTTTGGAATCACCATAGAAAAGAAAATCATCCGTCCAGATCATGATCGTAAATTTGAGCTGATGCTTAAAAAAGAACTCTTACTTGGCAAACCTATTGTCATTACAGAAAAAGATTGCTGCCGTCTAACTCTAGAAACAAGAAAAATCCCGCTTGTTTTTGTCGCCAAACAAAAACTTTCTGTATTACATGATTTCAAACTATGAAATATGCCTATATAGAAATTGCAAATGCCTGCAATTTAAATTGTAGCTTTTGTCCTTATTCTCAAAAAACGCATTCCCCTTCATGGATGAGTGTAGAGTTGTTTTCTAAAATCATAGATGATATCAAAAATCATGTAGAAGAAATCTACCTACATGTTTTGGGAGAACCATTATTACACCCAAACCTAAATATTTTCTTAGAAATTGCGAAAAAAGCCCACCTATGCGTGAATATCACCACAAATGGAACTCTCATTAAAAAGAATCATCAGCTATTATTAGAATCTACAGTTGTTAGGCAAATCAATTTTTCTGTACATGCTTTAGAAGAATGGAACAATCAGGAAAAAGCGTTATCTGCGTTAAATGATATGCTTCTCTTTGCACAAGAAGCGGCTGAAAAACGCCCCGATCTCTATATTAATTTTAGACTTTGGAATATCCAAAAAGAGAATTCTTCTCATTGGAATAGACTCGTTTCTAGCCAATTGGAATCCACTTTTCATTGTGACCTTTCCTCACATGATTTTTCTATTCGCCACAAAAGCTTTCCGCTTCAAAATCGGATTTATCTTCATTTTGACACTCGCTTTGAATGGCCCGATGGCAAACAAGAAGGGCTCTCTACAAAAGGCACTTGTAAAGCCCTCGATTCTCATATAGGCATTTTATGTGATGGGCGTGTTGTCGCTTGTTGTTTGGATCATAATGGAAATCTCGAACTAGGAAAGCTTCCTAAACAAACACTAAGCTCTATTTTATCTAGCCCAAGAGCTGTTGCCATGAAACAGGGGTTCAAAGAAAAGAAACTGGTAGAACCTTTTTGCCAAAGCTGTGGATTTTGTAAGCGTTTTAAGGTTTAATTTTAACAAGCTTCTAAAAATGTTTTATTTTTTACTTTAATGATTTTCTAAAAATTGGTTAACGAAAGACAAAATCAAATTGATCAAGCAAAAGCAGGCGCTTAAAATCGCGACAATTCAATAAGCCGAATATTGCGGTCAAGCTTGCTTGAGCATAATTGAGGCGAGAATTGGCACAAAGTACAATATTGATGATTGGTAATATTTGCTACTTTGAACAACGAACTATTGCGAAGATTCAAAACTATTTTGGCCGTAAATGAATTTTTAGAGTTGTCTTTATTTATAATGCAGGTATTTTTATGTCAAAATTAATGCGCTCTGTATCAGGTATTCGTGGTATCGTTGGCGATTCTCTCACCCCGACCACACTTCTTTCTCACGTAAAAGCGTTTTTAGAAATCACCAAAGCAAAAAAAATTGTAATTGGTCGAGACTCTAGACCCACGGGAGAAGCCATTTCAACTTTTGTCACTGCATTTTGTCGTTTAGCAGGAACTGAAGTGATTGATGCAGGCCTAAGTACCACCCCGACAGTTGAAATTTTAGTCACAGAAATGAAAGCCGATGGCGGTATCATCATTACAGCAAGTCATAATCCAGTGGAGTGGAACGCTCTTAAATTTTTAGACCGTAATGGACTATTTTTAGGTCCAAATGATGTGGAATCCCTATTTAATATAGCAGATCAAGGTGATTTTAAATTCCCTGATTACACTCAAGTAGCAACTAGCGCCATTCTCAAAGAGGCCGATGAAATTCATATTAATGGGACTTTAGGGATTGAATTTGTAGACACTCAAGCGATAAAAAACAAGCGTTTCAAAGTGGCAATAGATGCCGTAAATGGAGCAGGATCTTTTATTCTACCTCGCTTACTAAAAGCCCTAAATTGTGAAGTCGTTCAAATCCATTGCAGCCCTAATGGAAAATTTCCAAGAGGCGCAGAACCTCTTCCTGAAAATTTAAGCGATCTCTCTAAAGCTGTTTTAGAGCATCACTGTGACGTTGGTTTTGCTCTTGATCCTGATGCCGATCGCTGTGCTTTAGTCGATGGTAATGGCAATGCTATTGGAGAAGAATACACCCTTGCTATTGCCATGGAAGAAGTGCTTTCTCAAAAGAAAGGCTCTGTATGTGTAAACCTTTCTACCTCTCGAATGAACGAAGATGTCGCTCAAAAGTATGGATGCGTTTGTACTCGAGCTAAAGTGGGCGAGATCAATGTTAGTCTTCAAATGATGCAAGAAAAATGCATTATTGGTGGTGAAGGAAACGGCGGAGTCATACTTCCTGCTCTTCATTATGGCCGTGACTCTCTTGTCGCTGCCGCTCTAGTTCTCAGTTGGATGGCTCGTCATCATGGCGGCCCAGAAAAGTTTGTGAGCGAAAATCCTAGCTATTTCATGCCTAAAAAGAAATTCAATTTAAGCAACAAGCCATTGAGTAGCATTTTAGAAGAAGTGAAAGTTGAATTTAAAGATTGGGAAATGGACTCAAGAGATGGTCTTCGTTTTGCAAAAAACAAATCCTGGGTTCACGTACGCGCTTCTAATACAGAACCCGTTCTTCGCGTCATTGCAGAAGCCCCATCAGAAAATGAGGCCAATGATTTATGCAAAAGAGTAGAACAACATATCTAATTTAAGATAGCCTTTATTAAAATGGTTGATCCATATAAATAACAGGCCTATCTTCAATAGTTGTAATTACAGTATCACGGGAGATTCCTGTGGAGTCATCATAATCTTCTTCACCCAAAGGAAAAGTAGATTCTGTTAATGTTTTCGTTCTATAATCATAGGAACTTATGGATGCGCTGCAACACGTTCGATGACTTGATGAAGCATACACTAATATCCAATTCCCATTTTCATAAGAATATTCATTCACCGCCTCCCCTCTCATATATTCATAATTAATTACAATATGACCATCTTGAATTGAAACAGAAAAATTAGATTCATCATAACCATCGAACAATAAATCATTATCCATATCTTCAAAAGAATCTATCGCATAAAACGATTGTTTTATTAATCGATATTTTCCTTCTCGATACTCATAAATAGCAAGGTTTCTCAGAAAGCTACCATTATTTCCTATAATAGGCGTATTATAGCCAACAACGTAACATAAACTATCTATACCTGTAATCTCTCCCGAATTGACGCTCACTTCATACCATAATTTAGGCAAAAATGCCTCTAAGGTACGCGCTTCCTTTATTACAATACTATCTCCATACTCATTATTTTGATATAGACTTAGCCTTTTTTTATAAGCATTCTGCTTTTCATTATAATTCTTCCATGCTTGTTTTGGCAATAATTTCATCTGTGAATAAAGATGTTTAAGAATCTTTTTATTTGGAGAAAAATCAATTTTTATTTCTTCTTCCTTTGGCTCATAATAAGGGGGCTTCAAGATATTGTGTGGGTAGTCTAGATATTTTCTAACTTTTCTTGCATGAGAGATACCGAATTATATGCCCAGATTCTTGGAGTTCAATCTCCTTGGAATGTTGATTGTGTAGACTTCCTCAAGGACAAGAAGGAAGTTTGTGTAACTGTGTCATTATCTAAAGCAGGCTATTGTTGTCCTGAATGCGGTAAGCCCTGCAATGGTTATGATGTGAAAAGACGGCGTTGTCGACATCTAGATACCTGTCAGTATTCGACTTTCATTGAGGCTGATCTTCCTCGTGTTGAATGCAAGGAACATGGCATTCATTCCGTAGGCGTCCCATGGGCTGAAGAAAAATCCCGCTTCACGATTCTCCTTGAACGTTTTGTGATCGACCTATTGCATGAGGCCCCTATCAGTGTTATTGCAAGATGGACAGGGCTCTCATGGAGTCAAGTGGATGGCATTCAGTCAAGAGCCGTTTCCCGTGGATTAGCGAGAAAGAAGAAAGAGCCCGTGCAAGATATAGGTGTTGATGAAACCTCGTCAAAGAAAGGACACAACTATTTGACGATTGTTCATGACAAGGCTACTGGAAATGTAATCCATGTTGGCATTCGTAGGAATACAGAAACAATAGACAACTTCTACGAAGCATGGCAAGACCATTTATGGCCAGCGTTTATTGGCAGTGCAAAAAAATGGTTGAAGGACGCTGACTCCAAGATATGCTTTGATAGATTCCATGTCGCAGGCTTTTTTGGTAAGGCCGTAGATCAGGTTCGTAAACGCGAACACCATGATCTAAAGACAGATGGAAATGATTTGCTAAAGGGGACTAAATATGATTGGCTTCGAAATGGAAATACAAAACGAAAACATGGGCAGAGAAGGCATGGCGCAATCTTTTTGGCTGGATGTGTAGAAGCAGGTTATCACCAATGGTTAATCTTGCAAAATCACTTAAAAAGCATTTTTATGGAATCATGAACTCAATTATGCTTGGCATTGATAATGGAATGGCCGAAAGCATAAACTCGAAGATTCAGAAGGTGAAGAAGATGGCGTGTGGGTTTAGGAATATCAAGCGTTTCTAGAATGCGATAATGTTTCACTTTGGTGGACTTGATCTCTATCCCGCTTTACCCACACAATAGTTGGAAGCCCCAATATTTTTTTTAATTTATCTCCAATTCTTTCTTCTTTTCTTATAGATGTCCCTCTTCAGCAGACTTTTTTAGATATAAAAAATCGACCTTTTATGGCCGATTTTAATAACGTTTCTTTTTATTTTAACTAGACACTATTTTGCTTGAGCAGGGCACACCGCTGTCACCAATTTTGATGTCACTTCAAGTGTATCTGCAAATCCAAGACGATTACTTGCAATCAAACGCCATTGTAATTCATCGCCTTCTATTTTTGGAATAGAATCTGTTATTAATATTTTAGTATAACCACCATCAGTAAGTTGCGGGCACTGTATTTCTTTTTTATTACATGGATCAAACTCAAATATTTCGCATCCATAACCTAGAGACATGTCTCTATTAAAAATAGGTGACTCGGTATCTGTTATAATTTCAATATCCCAATCGGCATTATCATTTTGAAAATGAGACATTACGGGAACACCATGCTGACCAGAAATGCCATAATATAGCGTGTCCAATGAAGCTAAAATAGCTTCTTTATTTATAATTTCAACAGTTGGTACAATCGATTCTTCACCATAAATGGCGTTTTCAGTATAATTCAAGTAAACGGTATCTTTATATCTAATTGTTGGAGTCACATATGTATCATCCAAATTATAAAGCGAATCTCCTGGACATACTACTATAGAGTCAAAAGACATCTCTCTTATAGGTACTATGAAACCGCATCCGTCTACCGTGATTAACGAATCAAGTTTATACAAAGGAGAATAAACCCTTTCATTTCCAACAAAGCCGGCACAAACCAAATAATCTAAAGTGAATGATGTCGAATCAATTATTGTATCTCTCTTCCCTTCTCCATTCTCTTCTATCCAAGAAAATGTATTTAGTGTATCATTACAAACCTGTATTTTTTTACATTGTTTTACTTCTTCGCTTGAAGAAGATTTTATCTCTTCTCCCGAAGAATTCTTTGTCTCTTCGCTTGAAGAAGATTTTATCTCTTCTCCCGAAGAATTCTTTGTCTCCTCGCTTGAAGAAGATAATATCGCATCACTCGAAGAAGATTTTGTTTCTTCAACCGTTGAATCTTCTGATGTTAGACAGCCAAACAAACCTAAAGTAAATATTGAAACAATAACAATAATAAACTTTTTCATAAGATAATCCCCTTTATAGAATTAAGTGTTGTTCTATTCATTTCTAAATAATTATATATTCATAAATAAACTTGTTTTATTACACACACATCAATGTAATTTATCATAATATAAAACAAATGATTACCTATTTCACTTCATTACAAAAAGGCGTGATTTTCAATTCTCAATTTCTGTAATATTTAATTTTTGTAACTGGTTTTATGTTTTATTATTAAGCTGTCGCAGTAAATTTTACCATCCTTTAAAAGACTAACTATCTATGGGAATCGAGTGTTATTGTCTTGTTTTGAATTTGATTTAAAATATTTCGAATTTAAGCTGATTTAGTCGTTTATCTTACGAAAACCTGTTGCTTTGTACATTAGTTGAGTTGCTTATTTAATGGAGAATCAGATAGACTTAACATTTATCACAAAAAAAATCTTAATGTATCCCACAAATAAAAAAAGAGATATATTCAATATATGAATTTACTACAAAAAACATCATTTATCCTTATTTCTATTTTGGCTATTTCATTATTTACTAGTTGCAGTGGTGAATGCGAGAACGAAGATCCTACTGCAAGAATAGTTAATAATGGAACAGACAAAGCAAGCGTTCAAATCAAAACTTCAGAAGGAAATACTATTAATATCAATAATGTAGATCCTGGAAAAACTTCACCTTATTCTTCTTATGCGCCAGGTTTGGTCACCTACACAATTACTGTTTCTGACGTTGACTATGTAGAAACGGTCCAAATGGATGTCTGTAACACTTATGATATTATAATTGATGCAGAAAATGTCATCACGACAAACGTAGACTGTGATGACTAAAAAACACCTAAGTTATGTAGTCTATGTTTTAAAACAAACCAAATAAGCGTTTAATTCATAAACAAAAATGTTTCTTTTTGAATAGCTCCTTTTTAAAAAGGGGCTTTTTTTCTTTTATTCGATTAAACCTACCCATTTCAAAGTATTGGCATCACATTTGCTTTATACCTATCAGAAACAAGAAGTTTATACAATCATAAGGAGATACACCATGTTAACGAATCAACTTGTACCAAGTACTTTTTTTGGATTAAAAGATTTCTTTAATAACTTTGAGGATTCAAAAACTACGTTTCCTGCCGCCGCTATTTACGAAGCAGAAAACGGTTATACTTTAGAAGTAGAGCTTCCTGGAGTTAAAAAAGAAGACGTCTCCATCGAAATGGAAAGGAATGTTCTTACCATTAAAGGCTCCCGCAAACGTGGAGAAACAGAAACAACCTACGAACGTTCCTTCCGCGTGGCAGATCAAATCGATTCTGATAATGTCACTGCGGTAATGGAAGACGGTGTACTTCGTGTCTCTTTAAATAAGAAGAAAGAGTCCGAAGCGAAAAAAATTGTTATCCAATAAAAGACACAAAGCCAAATGAAGTCCTTCGAAAGAAGGGCTTCATTTTTTAAAATGCCGCTCGATACAAATCAATTCGCTTTCTCATCAATAGACTATTATACTTTGCACTATTTAAATTGAGTTGCGCCGATTCCAGTTTATTTTTTTGTTCTAAAAAATCGGTATAAGAAATCATACCCATTATTCTTTGCTCTTCAACAACACGGTATGCTTCTTCTTCAGACTCTTTTTGCAAAAGAGCTGCTTCCCATTGAAGATCCGCTGACTTTGCATTTAAGTATAGAGTCTCTATTACATTTTCCAAATTCTTTTCTGTTTCTCTTTTATTTAATTGAGCTTGTGTCACTCCTATTTGAGCCTGCAAAACATTCGCCGTTTCTACGCCATTATCTATAATAGGAATACTGACACCTAATGAGATACTATGTGTATACCCATTTTTCATTTGATTACCATAAGCATTAGATTCCCATGCCGTTAAACCTGTCGACGCCGAAGCGCCAAGAGAAACTTTTATAGAACTCGTTTTAGAGGCTATCAATTTTTCTTTTTCTGAAACTAAGACGTTAATACTATCTGCTTGTAACCCTGGATTTTTTTGCCTCACTTCCACTAATAATTTTTCTAACGGAATTAATTCAGGAATGTCTAAAGGAGTAGAGACGTCCCACTTAGGCGCTACAATTTCAAAAGAATCTTCTCTCGGAATTTCTAATAACTGTCTTAAAGTAGTCTTTTGATTTTCAAGCGTTTGTTCTGCAACAAGAGCTGCACTCTTTTTCTGTGCGAGTTCCGATTTAGCTAAAACAAAATCTTTTTGAGTCGCGCTCCCGACATCATATAAATACTGAATTCTCTTTAATTCTTCTTCTGCTAAAAGGAGTGCCGACCGAGCCACTTGTATGTTTTCTTGAGCAGCGAGCAGAGAAATATAAGCATTTAGAACAGACTCTTGAATACTAAGCCACATTTGTTCTGTTTCAAAAGAAGAACTTTGTTTTTTCAATGTATTACTTTGAATATTCAAATTAGTAGCGCCACCATCCCATAAATTCATGGAACTAGAAATTCCTAAACTCAAGCGGTAATGATCTTGAGCGCCTGATTGAAAAGGACTATCGTAAAGAGAATTATTGACACTCGCTGATAAATCAGGATACCTGCTATTTTTTGCTTTCCTTAAAGAAATAGAAGCAGATTCTTCATTTAATTTAGATGATTGTAATTTTAAGCTCGCTTTTTTCGCTTGATTAATACAATCTTCAAGGGTCCATGCGGTTGAAGAGGCAAAAACTGATAAACTGCCCAAAAGAAACAGAAAAATAATGGTACGCGTTAAAAGAATCATATTTTTTAGATGATTCAAATACATGAATGGTTCCAATCAGGATTGGTTTTTTGTATCTGCATCATCCGTTTTAAGACTTGTATCGACGTTCGCCGCTTCAGAATTAGAAAGATCTTCTTTGTTACAAGAATCCATTTTGGCTTTTTCCATTTCATCGGTACGTCTCTTTTCACGTACTTTGACTCTCTTTTTTGTATCTAAAGTTCTTGCTACTGCATAAGTACCTATTCCCCCTATAAAAGGAACAAAGTAGGGAGATAAACTGGCAAACAAGCGCCAGCGTTTCGCGACACCAAATAAAGATAAAGGCACAGCAAAAAGCACACCAACCCAGCTACCTATGCGGCCAAAGCGTCTATTACGACGTTCCCGTGCACGAATTCCTTCTGCTGGTTGTAATGCTTGTTGCGTCAAAAGCCCCGTTGCAAAAGAACCAGATACAGCAAAGAAACTACCAAAAATAAACTTAAACGTATTGTCTTTTTTTACACTGCCACCAGCTAAAAGCCAATGCAAAGTGGAGCCAATTAGCACAAAGCCTAAAATGATTTTTGTTACAAAAGGACTACGAAATTCGTCATCAATACACCAATTCACAAAGTGCTCGCAGTTATTACTATAGATATAATAGGATCTTTCGAATAAGCGCTTTTTTGCACGTTCTACAGCTTGCTCACCAGTAAATTTTGGATGTGGATGTGGTTTGATTCGATATCCATGACCATCACAAAAAAAGTTCAGTGATGTTTTTACGATACTTCCATAACGCACTAAATTCGGAAGTTCTCCAAGTTCTTTATAGCCTATAGAACGAGCCATACCCGAATAATGAATCACTTTCCCTCGACCAATATAAAGACCATGATGATTATATCCCTTACGAGAGGTAATCAGATGAGCCCCAATAGGTGGTTCTGGAAGTGTTGAAATATCGACTTTTGCCATATTTTGAATATAACAAAAAAGACTTTGATAAACAAAGTCATTTTTAATGGACGATACTGGATTCGAACCAGTGACCTTTGCCGTGTGAAGGCAACGCTCTAAACCAACTGAGCTAATCGTCCTTGAGCAAGCGAAAAATATAAAAGATGCTTTTTAACGTCAATAAAAACTAACGATTAGAGATATTTATCTTCTGCTTGTCTTAAGATGGTTATAAAATCAGATGGTGTTTTGGAATGAATCAAATCATTTCTCACCATACCATCTGCAAGTAAACGGCTTACGGATGAAAGTGCTTTTAAATGAGGACCAACAGTATTACCTGGGCTCACAATTAAAATCAGAAGGAATACAGGCTCGCCGTCAAATGATTCAAAGTCAAGCCCTTTCTCTACTGTTGCCGCCACCATACACATCCGATCGACATAATCTATCTTAGCATGAGGAACAGCTAAGCCACAACCAATGCCTGTTGAACGTGTCTTTTCTCGATTCCATACAGCTTCGAAAATTTCATCACGATGTTCCAAATTATAAGCGCTGCAAAGCGTATCTACTAACTCATTAAGAATTCGTTCTTTATCTGTACTCGTAGAGTTAATAATTATCGAATTATCAACGAATCTTTCAGTAAGGCGCATATTAAGTGACCCTTGTGTTAACTTTATTAGATGATATTTAGCAAAAAAAAGGTTTTATCCAATGTACCAAGCTAAAAAGTACCCCAAATAATTAACGCAATAATTTAAATATACGCATAGACATGCGTTTTTTTCAAAATATTCAATTGTTATTAAAGATAAACCTGATGGTTTACGATTCCCTTATCTCTTCCAAAAAGAGACTCATTTGCTCTTCTGTTTTACATTCTCGTAAAAATTGTATTGCTTGAGTCATTTTTTTGGCTGATAACAAGCCAGGAACCAAAACATCACTGATGCTACCGTAAGTTAAATTCGCTCCCATCGCAAGGGACCAAACTCGGCTAACAGATCCAGAGACGCCCATCGCGAAAGCCGCCCGTAATTCAAACTGTGATTCTATTCGTCTTAAAAAATCATAAAGAGGGCGTGCATCGCCTGGACTATGGCTCATTGCAGCCACCTTCACACCACAAGCACCAAAATCTATCGCCCGTTTTGCGAGTAATTCTAGTTCTGGAGTGGTAGGGATTTTTAAAAAATCATGCATAGAAATAAAAAGACGAGATCCCTTAGCACTTGCCATTTCTTTAAGTAAAAGAGCTTCTGGCCCTAATGCAAATAGTTCTAAATCTATCCATAATGGAACTACGTCTGCACTTAAAATCGATTCCCAAAGCCAAAGCCTTTCTTTTACAATAGAATCCTCAAGTGCCCCACCATCTCGTTTCAATCGAATCGTCCCAATAATTTTGGCCTCTGGATGTAAAGCTCGAACCCTTGCCGCTATAAGAGGCCAATCTTGTATGGATTCAAAGAGATCATATCGAATTTCTAAGACAGGGCATAGTAAAAGACCAGAATGAAGGTCTCCCCCAAGCATTGATTCAGCCTGAACTAAGTTTGTCTGCGATATAATACCAGCTAAGAGAGGGCTTCCTGCATTGTTCATTTCCCAAAAATACGTACTTTTTTCTAAATTAGGGATGTATAATTTTCCCCTACGGAGTTTTTTAATGGAAAAGAAAGAATGCGAGAAAGAAAACGAATCTAAAACCCCTGATTTTCTAAAGACTGCTGAAGAATATTTAGCTAAAGAACGTCGTTTGTTCCTTTGGGGAGCCATTGACGATGAATCTGCTGAAAAAATAGTAAAACGCCTTTTGTATTTAGATTCATTAGAAAACAAAGACATTATTCTTTTTATCAATAGCCCTGGTGGCGTCATTTCTAGTGGCCTTGCCATTTATGATTGTATGCAAGCCATTAAAAGCGATGTTGTCACCGTTTGTTGCGGTCAAGCAGCATCGATGGGAGCCGTTCTTCTTACTGCTGGTGCCAAAAACAAGCGCTTTGCATGGCCAAACGCACGCATTATGATTCACCAGCCTTTAATCCATGGCGAAATGGTTGGTCCTGCAACCGATATTCAAATCCAAGCCGAAGAAATGCTCCGCATTCGCAGCGTTACAGGGCAAATCCTTGCTAAACATTCTGGCAAAAAAATTGAAGATATCGATCGTGATACTGAACGCGATAACTTCATGTCAGCCGAAGAAGCTGCTGCCTATGGTTTAATTGACTCTGTTAAAAGCATTCTATAAGTATGGGCTTTTTATCGGTTATTAAAGGTGGTCTCACCAAAACAAGAAACGCTCTTCTCAGCGAACTGAAAGGCATTGTCGGGGCTGGAAAAATCACCGATGAAATGCTTGAAAATCTTGAAGAACATTTAATTAAAGCTGATGTTGGCGTAGAAGCTGCTTTTCTTTTAACAGACGCTCTTAGAGAAAACGCTCTTGGCAAATCTCTTTCTACTGAAGAAGTACTCGGTATTATGCGTACCGAGGCAGAACGGTTATTATCAGATCCTCCCCCATTTGAACTAAAAGGGAAACCACACGTTATATTAGTGATTGGGGTGAATGGCGCAGGTAAAACGACAACCATCGGTAAACTTGCTTCTCGTTTTATTTCAGAAGGGAAAAAAGTTTTGATTGCCGCAGGAGATACTTTTAGAGCGGCCGCGATTGAACAATTAGAAGCTTGGGCAGAACGGTCTCAAGCCGATTTTGTGAAGCATCAAGAAGGCTCGGATCCTGCTGCCGTAGCTTACGACGCTTGTGAAGCCGCTAAAGCTAGAGGCTGTGATGTTGTTCTAATTGATACTGCTGGTCGTTTACACAATAAAGACCACTTAATGGAAGAGTTACGTAAAGTAGTTCGAGTGATTAAAAAACACGATCCATCTTACCCTCATGATCTCTGGCTTGTAATCGATGGGAATACAGGACAAAATACAATTAACCAAACAAAAGTTTTTCATCAAAGCTTTCCTCTTACTGGTCTTGTCATTACTAAGCTAGATGGCACGGCAAAGGGTGGTTCCGTATTAAGCATTTCAAGTGCACTACAGATTCCTATTCGCTGGATTGGTATGGGAGAACAAATCCATCAGCTTGTGCCTTTTAATAAACAAGAATACGTTGAAGGCCTTTTTGAAAACGCTCTTTCAAATGAAGACGCAAACTAAAAAAACAAATCGATACTGGTGGGTATCTATTTTTTGTATATGCTTTTTTCTCATAAGTTGTGAAAAGCTGTCTCCTGTCGTTTCAGAAGATTTTATTAACGCGTATATTGAACTACGAGCTACCTCTCTAGAACTAGGAGATGTAGATCCTAACGCTCGCATTCAAAGAACCAAAATTTTAAAAAAGTATAATTTCACAACAGAATCCTTTAATCAAGAATCGGAAAGAATACGATCCAAGCCCGAATTATGGCTTTTATTTCAACAAAAAGTCGTTGATACTCTAGACTCCCTTCCCTTAAACACGCCATCGGAAAATAAAAAATGAGATCCTTATCTATCTCAAAATTTTTATTTAATAAACTTCTTAAAGGGCATTTTATTTTATTGATTATTGCTCTCACTTCTATAACCGCTTTTTCTAGTGATAATGCGATAAAAGTACAATGGGAACCCTATAGTAAAGCTCTAAAAAATGCCGCTGTGGATAAGAAAATGGTTTTTACGTATTTGTCAGCGAGCTGGTGCACTTCTTGTAAAGGAATGGAAAAAAATACTTTTACAGATCCTTTTATCGTAAATATTTTGAATACACGGTTTCATCCAGTAAAATTAGATGTAAATTCAGAAGAAGCAATTGTGTGTGATGAAAAAGAAAAAACGGTGGAACGTTGTTTTTTTGATGTTTGGAAATTAAATGGCGTACCTTCTTTTGTATTAATTGCTCCAAAAGGATTAAGTATTTTGACATTAACACAATCACTTGAATCTAGCGAAATGCGTCTTTTATTACAGCACTTTCTTAAGAAAGAAAAAGAGTGGGTGCTAGAATGACATCTATCCTCTTTTACAGTGAAATCATATATTGGATTTCCCTTCTTTTAATTGTTCATTGTTATCTTGTTTTTCCTATAACTCTTCCTTTTGTAAGTGAGTTTTTTAAGCGTAAACACAAGTCTTTTTCTGGAAATTATCAACCTAAGGTTTCCATTCTTATTTCTGCATTTAATGAAGAAGGGATTATAGAAAAAAAGATTTTAAACCTACTTGAACTAGACTACCCCAAAGAGAAACTGGAAATTCTTATCGGAGATGATGGCTCTAGTGACCGTACGGCAGAAATCATTTTACGATATAAAGATCAAGGGATTCGCTTAATTCAAGCAGAAAAAAATGCAGGCAAAGCGGCGATGTTAAATCGCTTGCAAAAAGAAGCGCAAGGAGAAATACTCCTATTTTGCGATGCCAACACATTATTTTTTCCAAATGTGGCTCGGAAAATTGTGGCTCCTTTTGAAGACCCCAAAGTCGGCTGTTCTTGTGGCCATTTAATTTTATCCGATTATAGTGGCAGTATTCTTGGTCAAGGCGAGAGTTCTTATTGGGATTTAGAATCTGAAATCAAACGCTTTGAAGGGGTCTTAGATCGCTTAATTGGAGGCAACGGCGCTCTTTATGCGATTCGTAGTGACCTTTACACTCCCCTCCCAATTAAAAAGAGCGTGATGGATGATTTTTTCATTACTGTAAAAGTCCTTCAAAAAGGATATTTCTCTACTTTTGTTTCGACAGCAATAGGCACAGAACAAACATCTAAAGAATCCATTGGTGAATTTCGAAGAAAGGTACGCATCGGAAGAGCAAACTTTAATTTCTTACTTTCTTATTTACCGTTATTAAATCCATTTCGTCCTCTTTTAGCCTATTTATTTTTCTCTCATAAACTCCTTCGCTGGTTTACACCTCATTTAGGAATTATCTTACTTCTATCTAATTTATTCTTAATCTTCACTAAGAAACCCCTATACTTTGGCTCCTTCATCTTTTTCATTTTATTAATTTTTACAGGAGCCTTGCGTTTAATTCCTAGTGCTTATTACTTTTTATCTATGAACATCGCCATTCTTAAAGGTTTTTTCTTATCGTTCCTACGCGAAAAAAGTGGCGGGTGGCAACGGGAAGCACGTACTGATGATCAAACCAATGCTGTTTCCATCAAGAGCATCTCTTTCCTTATTTGTTTTATTCTTTCTCTTTCTGTTGCTGTCCCTAACGCTAATGCCATTTTAACCATGGATCTCACCGTTGGAGCAATAACGACTGCGCCAAAACCAGACCGAGCCAATATCAGCTTAGGAGGCCATCTCTGGCTTCCTATTGATCAAATGATTTTTATTGGTGTTGGCGGTAACTATCAAGAAATTGATAAAACTGTTTTTGTTCCAGTAACAGGAAGTTTATGGATAAGACTTCCAATAGGTAAACAAGTTCTTCCTGTTGTCACTAGCGACTTTGGTTATGCCATTGGAAAGGAACATCAGTTTATATGGAACGCTGGCGTTGGTATTGATATTAAAAACGGAGATTACTCCTCTCTAATTCTGCTCGCTGGTTATCAGAAACTAAAAAAGAAAGGCGACTACATTTATTTACGAGCCGGTATTTTAATTGAAATTTAAAATACCGATAAATTAATCTTTTTGAAATATTGAAAAATAAAATGAACCAGCCCCCATGGTCGAAGCTTAAACTTCTGAACCAACAGGTGCTTCTATTACGTTTAGTTCTTCGTCTAAAATATTTAAGCCCATAATGACGTCTAAATCATCTGGTGCTCCGTAAAAATCAACGACTAAGCCAACCTTTTTCATTTCATCTTTTTGCTTTTCGAAATGGACAATGTCATACACCTTGACACTAATCACTGCTGCTTCTGTAATAGGAATTTCGAGAATCATTCCTCGGTTAATTGGGCCTTCTATTACTTTGCCTTTAAAAATAAGACTGGTTTGATCATCCCCAAGGGACGTTTTCTTTACATGAAATTTTGGCATGTTGTTCGATTATTTTGAAAAGTGTTAAAAACGATATTGTAACTCATTGGTAAAAAGTTACCTTTTTTTTTATGAATCTCAATATCGGTCGTATCCCTTTTTTGGTCTGTGCCCCATTCTTTTACAATTTTTTAACGAAAGAGGGCGATTTTCCTGATTTTTTATTCATTGATGGTACTCCACGAGCTCATAATGAAGCCTTAAAGAATAATTCTATCGACTTAGCTCCAGCATCTTCTATCACTTTTGCAAAAAAACCAGAGCTGTTTCTTTTATCTCCAAAGCTCTGTACCTCGTGTCATTTTGAAGTTCAGTCTGTAAAGCTTTTTAGCCAAAAACCTTTATTAGAACTCCATCACATGAACATTCATTTAACAAATCAAAGTGACACCTCTATTGCTTTATTAGAAGTGTTGCTTTCCTGTCGTTTTAATGTGACTCCAACCTATATTCGTGATAGGGCTTATGACCCCAAACAAGATGCCGCCCGCCTCCTCATAGGTGACCAAGCACTTCTAGAAACCAATGCCAATCACTTTCCTTATAGCTACGACCTCGCCACATTATGGGAAGAATGGCATCACCTCCCCTTTGTTTTTGGAGCATGGATAATACATAAAAATGCTCTTTCTAAAGAAAAAAAGCCTATCCTCGACCGTTTCTTAGATGCTGCTGAAGAAAATGTAAAATCCTTTAGAAGAGACCCTCAAACAGCAATTGATACCTGGTTAAAAAAATATCCCATTCCATTACCCGCTTCAATGATTTTTTCATACTACGATTCTCTAGACTACTCGTTTACTTCCGAACGAAAAGAGTCTCTTGAACTCTTTTATAGCTTGTGTAATCAAATTGGTATTATTCCAAATGCGACTAAATTAAGATTCATTTAAGATTCAGTTTAACGCCTTATCGTACATCATTTATAAGTCTCTTTATTTTCTTTGTTTGATTTGTGAATTAACGTTTATTATCCATTTTCGCTAATTTTCCTTTTGCAGGTGCCCGTAAAATCAAGGTCTTCACTCTCTCCCAAAAGAGTAAAAAAAGTCTCTGTAATAAAATAAACCGTTTTATATTCGTTAAAGAAGAGCAATCTCCCGTTGTAAAAAAAATTTTTTCATTCAAAAAGAGAGTATTTTAAAAATTTATGATTTCCTTAAAAAATGGCTAAGCTCTCAAATCCTAACTTGTTGAAAGGCGGGTTTTTATGATTGAAGAAAAAATTCTCATTGTAGATGACAATCCAGCCATCTTACAAAAAACCGAAGATTTATTTACCCAAGTGGGTTATAAAGTGGCATTCTGTTCTTCTGGTGAAGATGCTCTTCAATTTTTAGAAACAGAGCGAGTGGATCTCGTGCTATTAGACATTAATATGCCTAAATTAAACGGCTATGAAGTCTGCTTACGCATTAGACAGCAATATGCTTTGGATGATCTACCTATCATCTTTCTAACAGGCCGAGAGGATTTTGAAAGCATTACAAGAGGGTTTCATGCTGGAGCATCTGACTTTGTAAGTAAAGCCTCTGTTCCAGAAATTCTCCTCGCGAGAGTCAATGTCCATATTCGCTTAGCGAGAACATTGAATTTTTTGCGTGATATTTCTTTAACTGATGACCTAACTCAGTGTTATAACAGGCGCCATGCGATGTACACTCTTAAGGAATGGTTTGCAAGAAGTAAACGCTATGGCACTCCTTTTTCATTGATTTACTTTGACTTAAATGGATTAAAAAGAGTAAATGATAAATATGGACATCAAGCGGGTGATTTGCTTTTACGCTCCGTTGTGGCTGCTATTAAAAAACTGCTTCGAGAATCGGATATGTTGTTCCGTATGGGTGGTGATGAATTTATGGTTTTATGCCCTGATACAGACAAACGTGGTGCAGATATTTGTGCAGAACGAATGCAAGATGCAGTAAAAGCCGTTACCATTATTGATCAGAACATCTCTTTTGCTTATGGAATCAGCCATTCTGTGGATTTATATAAAGACATGGACGAAATGCTAAGCACAGCAGATAAATTAATGTATCAGTGCAAAAAAGAAATGAAAAGTAAAGAAGCGAAGTAAAAATAATTCATTACTAATTGATTTTATTTAACCAGTAAATATTTTATGATTTGCTGGTTCTTTTTTTAATCAGCGAACCTTGGCTAACAAAAGACTTATACTGCCTTTTTATGAAATATTTCTTTATTATCAAACTCAAACGCAAGATAATTTGTATTTTTTAAAAGTGAAAAAATTATCTCATGACAGAAAAAATTGCCTAGAGTGCGCAGGATGCGTTGGTGTTTGTCCTACGATGGCTCTTGATATGTTCGGCTTAGATTTGCAAATCAATCATGATAAATGCAATCGTTGCGGTATATGCGTTCGAGCTTGTCCTGCTGGTGTACTTAATTGGATAGAAAAGCCTGATGAAAAATAAAGAATATGATGTTATCGTTATTGGCGCAGGCCCAGGTGGCTCTGTTATAGCACGCCGTTTATCTCAATATGGCCATAGTGTTTTATTAATTGAGAAAAGAGAACAAATCGGATTTCCCGTTCGATGCGGAGAAGCAAGCACCACTTTAGAAGATATCGAATCTTATGGTCCAATCGATGAGGATTGCATTGAAACCATTATTGATGGGCTTTTCGTCTATGGTCCTGGCGGGACCACGGTTGAATCCTTAAAAAAAGATACTGGTATTATGCTCAACCGAGAAAAATTCGATCCTTGTCTTGCAAAGCTTGCTGAACAAGATGGCGTTGAATTAGTGACAAATGCTCGTGCTGAATCTGTTAGCGCTGTTATAGGAAAGTTCCGAGAAGTTTCTATTGTAACACCAGAAGGTACAGAAAAAATAAAAGGGCGAATGATTGTCGGCGCCGACGGAATGGAGTCTTTAGTGGGGCGCATGGCCGGATTAAAATGTCTTCACAATGTGAACTCTACTTGTACAGGTGTTGATATTGAAGTAGAAGGTATTCTTACTGACCCTCGCTATTTAACTTTTTGGCAAGGGCATGATTTTATTAATGACGGTTACATTTGGAGTTTTCCAAAAGTAAAGAGTAATGTCACTAATTTCGGTGCTGGTTTTTTAATTCCAAAATCAAAAGATCTTTCTATTCAAGATATTACTTTACAGTGGCTTTATAAACTTTTTCCAGAGGCTAAAGTCAATAAAATTACTGGTGGATTAATTTCTGTTTCTGGTAATTTAAAAGAGTATGTTACTGACCGTTTAATTCTAGTTGGAGATGCTGCTCATCATACTAATCCACTTACTGGTGGTGGTATTGCTGCCGCTATGCGTGCCGCAAAAGAAGGAGCAGAAGTCATTCATAACGGCTTAATAAAAGATGATTTATCTAAAAACTTCTTAAAAAATTATGAAGAACGATGCTCTATTGTATTTGGTAAAAAGCATCAATTACTTTTAAAATTCAGAAAATTTTTATTAGGTCAAAAAAGAGAAGATCAAATTGAATTTTATAAGGTCATCAAAACTTTTGTGAAAAGTAATTTCAGCTATTTGGCATTAATCAAATGCCCGATAATTACTTTAAAATGCTTGTATCGTTATTTAAGGAGTTCTTCTAAAATTTAGAAGTTCTAATCCTGTTATTTTTCGATTGTAAACAATCCGCTTTCCCTCTGGTGGTTGCAACAAAGAAAGTATCATGGCGCTTGCAACTGATTGTGCATGAACAGGCCTAAAAAACGCAGGAAGTGAGTACAATCTTTTTGATAAAAATTTCTTAAACAAATCTTCCGCTCTTCTTTTTTCTACACGATCTCCTAAAAGTAGAGAAGGACGAACTAAAGTCAAAGATTCAAATCCCATCATTGATAATCCCTCTTCCATTAAGCCCTTTGTTCGGTTATAATGAATCCAAGAGTGAGGATTGGCGCCCATTGCACTAATAGCTAAAAAATGTTTTACGCCAGAGGCTTTGGCAAGAGCTCCTGCAGCGAGAGGCATTTGTAAATCCACCGCTTCAAATGCTTTACGATTTCCCGCTTTTTTTATTGTTGTTCCTAAACAACATATCACAGCATCTGCTTCAAAAAAAGATTTGTATTGCGTTAAGTTTGTAAAATCAACCACACTATAGTGAACTTTATCACTTTCCTTAATAGACGAATCTATTGATCGAACTAAGCAATGCACATGAGTTACCTTAGGTTCCAAAGCAAGTATATCTCGACAAAACCCTCCAACTAAACCACTTGAGCCTAATAATACGACTTTCATAAGGTGCCCTTAATAAAATTGCTTTAGATAATATAATCCGTTTAGAATGATATTAAATCATGATATTGAACAAAATCGAGAATGTGATATTTAGCATATGCACTTTCAACCCATTCTGGAAGCCATTTGTAGCAATATATCACAGTCTATTGTTTGATTAATCATTTTAAGGGTGTTTAAAAAATAAGATGTCATGATTTTGAAACATTCAATGCAAAAATATTCCTCCTGAATACACAAAAAAAAGCTAAATTCCTTTACGGAAAAACCTTTCACATTCAAAGGATAATATGGCTAAAGTCACTTCAAAAAATGATTCTTCTGCATCCTCCGTTTTAGATACTTCTGCAGAAGCCTTTAAAAAAGCCTTTACAGATCACATTCATCACACATTAGCCCGTAATGAAAAAACAGTGGCTGAGCACGAAAAGTTTCTCGCTGTCGCTTATGCTGTTCGTGACCGATTGATTGATCGTTGGATTCAAACACAAGAAACCTATTACAATAATGACGTCAAAAGAGTTTACTATCTCTCTTTGGAATTTTTAATTGGTAGAACACTTGGTAATTCTGTTCTCAATCTTGATGTAGAAGGTGCTGTAAACGAAGCCTTGCATGAACTCAGCATGGATTTTGAAGAACTACGCGAACAAGAAGTGGATGCTGGCTTAGGCAATGGTGGTCTTGGTCGTTTAGCAGCTTGCTTTTTAGATTCTATGGCCACACTTGAACTCCCAGCAACGGGCATGGGTATTCGATACGAGTATGGTATGTTCCATCAAAAAATTCAAGATGGTCAACAAGAAGAACATCCTGATAACTGGCTACGCCTACCTAACCCATGGGAAATCGCTCGCCCTGCAAACGCACTACGTATTCCTTTCTACGGCTATGTTGTCAGCTGGGTTGATGAAAAAGGCAAACTGAATAATCGCTGGGAAACGAAGGATTACGTTTTAGCTCTTCCTTACGACACCCCTATCCCTGGCTTTAAAAACAATACTGTGAACAATCTTCGCTTATGGAGTGCTAAAAGCACGGATAATTTTGGTTTAGCCTATTTTAACAATGGCGATTATCTTGCCGCTGTTCACGATATGGAATTATCAGAAACCATATCCAAAGTGCTTTACCCTAACGACTCCTCAATGAACGGAAAAGAGCTTCGCTTAAAACAACAATACTTCTTATGCTCTGCTTCTCTTCAAGATATTGTGAATCGTTTTAAGAAAACACACAACAATGATTGGGCTTTATTCCCAGAAAAAGTAGTCATCCAATTAAACGATACTCATCCAGCTATTTCTATTGCTGAATTGATGAGAATCTTAGTGGATATTGAAAATATGGAATGGGATGCGGCATGGGATATTGTGACAAAAACATTTGCCTATACAAATCACACCTTAATGCCTGAAGCTCTTGAAAAGTGGCCCGTTTCTCTATTCGAACGCCTACTTCCAAGACACATGCAAATTATTTATGAAATTAACGCTAGATTCTTGCGTCTTGTTTCTATGAAATGGCCTGGCGATACAAAGCGTCTCACACGTATGTCCATTATAGAAGAAGGTGGCGAAAAAATGGTTCGCATGGCTTTCCTGTCTATTATTGGATCTTTTGCTGTAAATGGCGTCGCTGCTTTACACAGTAACCTTTTGAAATCACATTTGTTCCTCGACTTTTACGAACTATGGCCAGAAAAGTTCAACAATAAAACAAACGGCGTAACTCCTAGACGCTGGGTACGTAAAGCCAACACAGCTTTATCTGCTTTAGTTACTTCTAAGATTGGTGATTCTTGGATCCGTCAATTAGACGATCTAAAAAAATTGGAACCATTTGCTAAAGACGCCTCTTTCCAAAAAGCCTTTATGGACGTTAAATTGGAAAATAAAAAGCGTTTGGCTCTTTACCTAAAACAAACACAAAATGTTGATCTTGATGTAAATACTTTATTTGATGTTCAAGTTAAACGTATTCATGAATACAAACGTCAATTATTGAATGTTTTACACGCCATTCATCTTTACATTAAAATTAAAGATGAAAAAGAAATTGTTCCTAGAACCATTATGATTGGTGGTAAAGCAGCTCCTGGCTATTGGATGGCTAAACAAATTATTCGCCTCACCACAGCTGTCGGAAATATCATTAATAATGACCCTGATTGCAAAGGTAAACTATCTGTTATTTTCCTAGAAAATTACCGTGTTTCATTTGCTGAAAAAATAATTCCTGCTGCTGATTTATCAGAACAAATTTCTACTGCAGGTACAGAAGCTTCTGGAACAGGTAATATGAAATTTGCCTTAAATGGAGCCCTTACTATTGGTACTCTTGATGGTGCTAACGTAGAAATGCTTGAAGAAGTCGGCGATGACAATATTTTCATTTTTGGTTTAACAGTTGAACAAGTTCAAGATCTCCTTGCTAAAGGATACAGACCTAAAGACTATTATGAATCCAATGATGATTTACGTCGAGTTCTAGACTTAATTCAAAGCGGCTTCTTTAGTCCAGAAAGGCCTGATTTATTTAAACATGTTGTGGATAAGTTACTTTCTAACGACTCCTACCTTTTACTCGCTGATTTTGCTGATTATATTAAGACACATAAAACAGTGGAAAAACTCTATTTAGATAAAAAAGCCTGGGCAGAAAAAGCAATTCTTAACGTCGCTAGAATGGGCAAATTCAGCTCGGATCGAACGATTAATCAATATGCAAAAGAAATTTGGAATGCCAAAGCTTGCCCAATTAAGCTCTAATTCTTAAATCTTTATTATTTACAACTCGCTTATCCGTAAGCGAGTTTTTTTATAGAAAAGACATTTTATGTAATAATACGTGAGAAATGGCATTGTTTTATGCTTTTACAAGGTTACTCTTTGCAAAAAATCTTCTTTTTCGTTATTTTATCTATAGAATAATTTTTGGAGCTTAATGATATGAATATCAAAATAAAACACTTTCAAAAAAAAACTCCCTATTCTAGTAGTGGAAAAAACAAGCTTTTAGCAGCTCTTGGCTTAATGGCGTCTTTAGGTGTTTCTGGTTGTGATATTACAGAACAACCTTTATCAGGTGATCCAGCTATGCCTGAAAGTTCATCTTCAGAAGAAGAACCAGAAGCTGGTGTTATTGCAATGCCTGAAAGTTCGTCTTCAAGTGATGTAATAGTAAAATTGGATACAATTCAACCGATATCTGGATCTATTATTTACGTAAAAGAATCTTCCTCTTCCACGTCTTCATCATCTTCAAGTGATGTAATAATTGAAATAGTTCCACCTTTACCTTTGAGCGGTGTTATTCAAATAGAAATGCCTGAAAGTTCATCTTCAGTAGAAACGCCTATTCCTATGGGTGGTGTTCCCATTGACAGCACTGTTCCAATTGATGTAATAGAACCCATCAACACTGAAGAACCTTAAACTTTAAATCTTATTCATTTATAACTCGCTTATTTTTAAGCGAGTTTTTTATTTCTAGAATAGCCATTTTATGTAATAATACGTGAGAAAAGGCATTGTTTTATGCTTTTACAAGGTTACTCTTTGCAAAAAATCTTCTTTTTCATTATTTTATCTATAGAATAATTTTTGGAGCTTAATGGTATGAATATCAAAATAAAACACTTTCAAAAAAAAACTCCCTATTCTAGTAGTGGAAAAAACAAGCTTTTAGCAGCACTTGGTTTAGCTGCCTCTTTAGGTATTGCAGGTTGTGAAACAACATCAACATCAGGTGATCCAGTTATGCCAGAAACTTTGTCTTCGGCAGAAGTACCAGAAAGTTCTTCTTCAGAAGAACCTCCATTAGGTGGTGAAATTCAAATGCCTGAAAGCTCTTCGTCAACAGAAGTACCTGAAAGCTCATCTTCAATAAAAACTCCTATTCCTATAGGTGGTGTTCCTGTTGATCCAATTCAACCGTTGGCTGGAACTATTATTGAGGTTTATCGCTTTGAGTCATCCTCTTCCGTGTCCTCCTCATCCTCAGAAGAACCTCCATTAGCTGGTGGAGTACAAATAATTGATAGTTCTTCTTCAACGGACTCCCCTAAAGCAGGTATTGTCGAAATACCTGAAAGTTCATCTTCAACAAATGCTTCATTAGATGATGAGTCTCTCATCCTTTAATTTTAAAATATGAATCTTGTTTTAAATCTTACTGAACAGTGTAATTTACGCTGTTCCTATTGTTATTATAATCATCTTCAAGAAGAACGTTTTTGCTCAATGAATTTAAATATCTTAGAGCGTGCCATAGCTTATGGTTTTCAACGTTCTTTAGAATTAGGAGACTCTTTCTTAAACATCACTTTTTTTGGCGGAGAACCTCTTCTTAAAAAAGATCTCATCTTAAAAGGCGTTGACATTGCTAAAAAATACAAACCCGAAAAGATGAAACTTCAATTTGCCGTTAACACAAATGGGACCTTGATTAATTCTTTTTGGCTTGATTTTTTTAAGAAAGAAAACTTCTATTTGTATTTGTCTTTAGATGGTCCTGCAGAAATTCATGATAAACAAAGATATACTATTCGTAAACACGGTACTTTTGCACTCATTGAGCCTCACTTAAAAACGATTCGTCAACTGAATACCACTATTTTACGTGTAATCACTCATGACCATATTCAGGGATTAAGCGACTCTATCGAGTGGATTGTGAATCAAGGATTTACGAAAGTCACAACGGCTGTTGATTTTGATGGAAAATGGACATCAGATCATTTTAACGAGCTAAAAAAAGAGTACGAAAAAATAGCTTCTTATTGGGTCTCTCTTAAAAAAAAGAAACACCCGCTTTATTTAGGAACAATACAAGATAAAATCCGCTTAGAATTAGAAAGTACTTCTTATAAGAAAAAAACTTGCTCCATCCTGGAACGCATTCTTGCAGTTTCTGCGAATGGAACGTTGTTTCCATGTACTCGTTTTGTCTCTTCTAAACCTGATGCTTTATATAAAATTGGAACTGTTTATACAGGGATTGATGAATCCAAGACTCAAGAAATAAAATCCTTTTTAAAAAGTGATAAAGAAACTTGTAAAGAATGCGAATTAAAAAGTCGATGTGTGGGTAATGAATGCGGTTGTATTACTTTTTCAACAACCAATACCTTATCTAAAGTGTCTCCAGAAGTTTGTACTCATGAACGTATGCTTGCTTTAATTTGCGATGAAGCAGCAATGCAATTGATATAGTTTTGCTATTAACTTCCTATCGAGTCAAGCTCTTCATATCGTTCATAGAATTTCAATAAAAGACTTTCTTTTTCTGCTAATTCCGTTTGTATTTTTATCAATTTTTCTGGATTAGTATAAACAGAGGCGTCTGTCAGCTCTATTTGTAACTTCTCAATTTCAGCTTCTAATTGTTCAATTTTATCTGGAAGCGCATTATATTCCATTTCTTCTTTATAGCTACGTTTTTTCTTTGTGGTAGAAATTCGATTTTCTGAAATTTCTTTTGATTGTTTTAAAGAGACATTTTCTGTTATTTCAGTCTCTCGGCGTTTTTTCGATTTTTCATAGTCTGAATAACCACCCACACATTCATAAATCATTCCATTTTCTTCAATGCCAATAATAGTGGTGGCAATAGAATCCAAGAACGCGCGATCATGACTTACCACAAGAACAGTTCCTTTGTATTCTCCTAATAAATCAGCCAATAAATCGAGCGTTTCCATATCTAGATCATTGGTGGGCTCATCTAAGACTAATACATTCGAAGGTCTAGAAAAAAGACTCGCTAATAATAACCTGTTTTTTTCTCCTCCAGATAGAGCGCTAATTGGCCCTCGAGCGCGATCCGCAGAAAAAAGAAAATCCTGCAAATAACTTAAAACATGTTTCTTTTTCCCTTGGAGCTCAATATATTCCTGCCCATCTCCAATATTTTCTACAAGCGATTTATCTTCGCGCAATCGATTTCGCATTTGATCAAAATAGGCTATTTCCAAATTGGTTCCAAGACGAACATCACCTGTAATCGGAGTTAATTCTCCTAACATTAAACGCAATAAAGTGGTTTTTCCGCTTCCATTTTCACCAACAATTCCAATTCGATCACCTCTAGAGATTTCTGTAGAAAAGGGTTGTATTAATGGATTTTCTTCATAAGAATAACTCACATTATCTAAACGAGCAACTAGTCTTCCAGAACGATCCGCTTCAGTAATCTGCATTGAAACTTGACCCGTTCGGCTTCGCCTTTCTTTTCTTTCTTCACGCATTCGAATTAATGCACGAACTCGGCCTTCATTTCTTGTACGTCTCGCCTTAATTCCTTTTCGAATCCATACTTCTTCTTCAGCAAGCCTTTTATCGAATAATTTATTAGCACGTTCTTCATCTTCAATTTGTGCCATTTGGTAATTCACAAATTGGTCATAAGTGCAATTCCACGAACGAATTTGTCCTCGATCTAATTCCAAAATACGCGTGGCTAAGCGACGAACAAAAGCGCGGTCATGGCTAATAAATAAAATAGCACCGTTGTAACGGCTTAAAATTCCTTCAAGCCATTGAATAGAAGGAATGTCTAAATGATTTGTGGGTTCGTCTAGCAAGAGAATATCTGGTTCAAGGGCAAGAGCCTTGGCAAATAAAACACGACGTTTCTGGCCGCCTGAAAGAGAATCATAGGGGAGCTCTGGATCAATTCCTGTTTTTCCAAGAATCGCTTCTTTTGCAGAATACCCTTCGTGCTCCTCATTTCCAAAAACAATTGAACGCACTGTTCCGTCCATATGAGCAGGAATTTCTTGAATCAAACGAGCCATTCGAAGCCCTGTTTTCGAAATCACTTCTCCAGAATCTGAAGCCATCTCTTGAGACAAGATTTTAAAAAGAGTACTTTTCCCTTCTCCATTTCGCCCAATAAGACATATTCGCTCCATAGGTTCAACGTCAAAAGATACACCATCTAAAAGGGGAGGGCCGCCAAAAGTCAATTTTAAATTCTGAACTGAAAGTAATGCCATAACACAAAGTTACAAAAAAAGCCAAGCTTCTTAAAGAAGCTTCTAAAATTCATTCCCACAGGGGTATCATTACCACAAGGGTATCACTCTTACTAAGCGCTAAAGCGCAAGTGTACGTGTTTCTCGCTAAGTACTAAAGTACTAAGCGCTCAAGCGCAAGTGTACGTGTTTCTCACAGCTCTGCATGGTTCCGACTAAAGCACTAAAAGTGCTAAGTCTCACGTAAAATGCTGAAGCATAAGCGTTCATGTTATTGTAAATTCAATAGCGCAGGCTTAAATGACAAAAAACAACTCAGTTAATTAAATAACAATAGTTGCATAGCCGACGGAAATGGCTGTTATTGATGAGCTCGTTTTGAAATGTAATTGCTAGAAAAGTCAATGAGAATCTCATCTAAAATAGCCCTGTTTTTTTATGAAAAGTCGAGCGTTAATGTTGATTAGTTAATCAACTAGCGAAGACTTAAATAAAAAAATAACACCAATTAATTAAATAACAGTATTAATTTAGCAGACGAAAATGGATTTTGCTTTAGAGCGACTCTTGAATAGAATTCAACGGAGCGAGAAAGCAAAACCATTTCCGTCAACCATAGTATTAATGATGTTTAATGAAAAAATCATTTCCGTCAATAATGGTTATATAGAATCATATCGTAATGAAAAAACCATTGCCGCCAACATTGGCTATATAGATTTAATCGTAATGAAAAAAAACATACGCTATGCAGACAAAACATTTTTTATCTTATAGCTATGAACACTTTTGCTGAATGGGCCCCTATATTTGAAATCATGCGCAAGGCTAGCCAAGCCGTTTTAGATTCCTATAAAAGTGACTTTACCGTTTCTTCAAAAGAAGACGCCACTCCTGTTACGAGTGCCGATTTAGAAGCGAATCAAATCATTATGGACGGCTTACGAGAATATTACCCCGAAATCCCCATCATATCTGAAGAAATTCAAAATAGTTCGATAGAAGAACGTTCCTCTTGGAATCGTTTTTTCTTGATTGATCCCATTGATGGAACTAGTGAATTTGTCGCGCATCAAGGTGATTTCACCGTAAATATCGCTTTGATAGAAAACGGCCTTGCCGTTCTTGGTTTTGTTGCCGTTCCAGTGACTGGAGAACTGTTTGTTGGTAACACCCAAGAGTCTTGGGTTACTCCACTATGGAATAAAGAAGATTTTCAAAGCCGTCGCTTAATAAAAGAATCTTGGGATCTAAATCAAATGAATCCAGAGTCTAAAATTCTTGTGAGTGTGTTGCATTTTGATCAGCCAACGGAAGAATATGTATCTTCGCTAGGTGGAACGGTTTTACCTATTGGTTCTAGTCTCAAATTTTGTCGAATTGCCGATGGTACCGCAAATTATTATCCTAGATTAAGAAAATTGCACGAGTGGGATATTGCGGCAGGCCACGCCATCTTAAAAGGGGCGCTTGGCAATGTTTATCTATGGAAAACAAAGACAGAGTTGCGTTATGGCTCCTCTTTGTTTGAAACGGAACCTTTTGAGGCCTATTAAGGTCATGGAATGAATATGGGAAGTGAGTCTTTACGTTTAGGTACCCTTTATTTTTTAGCGATTGTTTTATCTCTTGCGTTTCATGAGGCCGCTCATGCCTTGATGGCTTATGTTTTGGGCGATTCGACGGCGAAGGATCGCGGGCGCTTAACATTGAACCCCTTGGTGCATTTAGATACGCTTGGAACAATCATGATTGCGTTTATGGCTTTTCAAGGGATGGGAATTGGTTGGGCAAAACCAGTCCCTGTGGACACGAACTCCTTGAAAAAGAGCCGTTACATCGGTTTAGTCTCTTTAGCAGGCCCTTTATCGAATCTGATTTTAGCGGTATTAGGCTTTCAATTATTCCTGCTTTTTCAAGCCATATTACTCCCGAATATAGGCTTACACGTGAATATAGAGCGATTAATCATTGATTTTCTAAGGGTTTTTGTGCTTGTAAATATTGCTCTAACTGCTTTTAACTTGCTTCCAGTTTACCCTTTAGATGGAGCGAAAGTGGTTTCTTCGCTTTTACCTCCCACTTTAAGTCGTCAATTTGATGCCTTTTTCATTAAATTTGGCTCTTGGCCTTTATTATTTTTTGTGGTTTGGGAGTGGTTTTTCCCATTTCCAGGGCCATTATCTTTCATTTTAGGCCCTTTTACTCGTTTTTTATTGCAAGTTTTAGAAAAATCAGCTTTTTGGATTATGTGACCTTGACTGATTTTAGAATAAATGCTAAACTTGCGGCAATAAAATTAAGTATAGGTTTTCACCCGGAGATTTTAAGGTGCCTAATCATTTATCTTGTAAAAAGCGTTTACGTCAAGCTGAAAAAGCTAATGCTGTCAATCGTTCCGTTCGTTCTGCGATTCGTACCAGCTTAAAAACAATCCGTACAGCCACTTCTAAAGAAGATGCTGTCAAAGAAATGCCAAATCTTTTCAGCATGTTAGATAAAGCAGCTGCAAAAGGCCGTGCTGGTTTTTCTGCTAATCGTGCAGCAAACTATAAAGCAAAAGTATCTAAGGTTATTAGTAACCTAGCTGCTAAAGCTTAATCTTAATCACTTTTGTTATTGAGAGATATAAGTCGACAGTGTTTTACACTGTCGATTTTTATATATATACTTAATTTGAGCTAGTCGTAACGTATTCTTTAATAATAAGTTACGCTTATTTAAAATGGCTCAAAACATTGGTTTTTTTTTTCAATAATTAAAACATAGATGTTAGAAATTAGTTAGATTAGGTGTAAATACGAAGGAATAGAGATGTCTTCAATAAATTTTGCAACACGCGAAATCAGTTGTAAGGTTGTTTATTACGGACCCGGTCTAAGTGGTAAAACGACAAATTTGCAGGTGATTCATCAGAAAATGCCGCAAGATAAACGAACGGATATGGTCTCGCTCGCTACGGAAGGCGATCGTACGTTATTTTTTGATTTTTTACCGTTGAATTTAGGTGATATTAAAGGTTTTAAAACTCGTTTTCAACTATATACAGTGCCTGGTCAGGTTTATTATAACAGCACCCGTAAGCTTGTTCTTCGTGGTGCAGATGGAATTGTTTTTGTTGCTGATTCTCAACGTTCACGCCAAGCTGAAAATTTGGAAAGCTTGCAAAATTTAAGACAAAATCTTCAAGATTATGGGATGGATTTAGATGACATGCCTTTTGTTCTTCAATACAACAAAAGAGACATGGACGATGTATTCACATTAGATGAAATGAATAAATATTTGAATCCACGCTCTATTCCATTTTTCCCAGCTACAGCACATAATGGCAAAGGTGTCGTGACTACGCTTAAAACGATTGCCATGCTTGTGATTGAAAAGTTTAATGTAAAGCAAGGCTTTTTACGTAAGGCCGCTGAGAGCGTTAATAATACGGGTGTTCATGATTTAACGCTAAATAAAAATGGCGTTTCTATGACAGATATTCCGGCTAAAGAAGCCTCCAAATCAGGCCCACCAGATCTACAAAGTTCAGGTGCACCAAACTCTCCATTTAAGATGCCATCATTTGCAGCAAAAGCACCTGCACCAGAACCACCTCGAACGGGAAATGCTGGTTTGTTCCAAAAAAGTGCATTAGCATCTCCATTTGGTCGTCCAAAAGTAGGAACGCCTCCACCTCAAAGAATGCCCACCTTTGGTCGTGATGTACCAAAGCCAAATCAAGATGTTTCAGAAGATGATATTGAATTACGTCCTTACATTCCAAAAAAGTAAGAACTAAAGATTGAATTAGAACGAGGTTTTTTATGAGCGATTTTGCAGTATATTCAGAAGATGCCGAAAAAGTGCGTCGATTGATGCATGCTTATCAGGGAAGTGTTAAGGCAGATTATGTCGTTCTTTGTCACAGGGATGGATCGATTATTGCAGAAGTAGGTTCATTAGGGGTAGATGCTACTCCTCTAGCCGTATTAAGCACCGCTTCTTTTGACTCTGCAAAACAAATCGGTATGATGCTTGGTGGAGAAAACTTCCAGTCTGTATCGTACGGCGGAGAAAATCGTTCCATTTATATTTCACCAGTGAATGATTCTTTGCTTTTAGTCCAAATTTTCCCAGGGACTAAGCTACCTAATCGTATAGAAGATTTTAATCGTTTGTTGGTTGAAAAACTCGTAGACGCTGTTCCTGCGTTTACTCAAAATACAAGTAAATTAATTTAATAGAGGTGTCTGTGGAAGGCATTCCGCCACTTCGTTATATAAGAAAAACAGTACTGATTCTTGCAGTAGTGTTTTTTTCTTTTTTTATACATCGAATATATGTGAGCCTAAAGTCAGATATCCCTGAACCCGTTGTAGAAGCTCTTTCTCTTTTATCTCCAGAACAAAGCGTGGTTTGTCGAAATATTGTGGGTGGTGCTCCCTTTGGAGTGGATTCCGTTTTTGAAGAAAATACACGCCTGTATTTTTTCTCTCATTTGCCTATGGAGAGTGAATTTGGTACTATAGATACTCTTCCTTTTAAGCAGATTTGGTTTATTGGCCTAGATACGATGCTTGTTGAATCTTGTAAAAAACAAGAGCATGTTTGCATTAGTTCCATTGCGCCTAATCGTCTGCGTGCTGGAGAATGGAGTGTCGATCTTCTACAAGGCCGTAAGCTATGGGCTTCTCGTCAATTTAAGGTAGAATCAAAAGGATTTTGATTTTGAAAAATCATAATCGATTTGGATTTTTTTTTGTCCTATTAACCTGCTTTTTTACGGCATCGTGGTCTTTGAATATAGATTCCTTACCTGTATGGAACGACAATCAAAATCAAATAAAAGACGAAATACAAATTCCTGTTAAAAGAGACTCTTTGAAATTAAAAACTCAAGGATCTAAATCATTACAAGTCGTTGTTGGAGATGGTGGCACTCAAGTAGATCAAGAATTACGCCTTTCTATTCAAGGAGAAATTTCTCCGTCGGTTTATGTAGATGCTCTTTTATCTGATGTGGGGAGAAGTCCTGCAGACCAAAATACAGCCACGCTGCAAGAAGTTGATCAGATATATTTTAGAGTAGAATCGCCTCATGTATCACTTCATTTAGGTGATTTTTCTTGGAAACATAATGAGTTTGGTTTACTTGGTTTAGAACGATCTTCTTTAGGTATTGGAGCTGCTTTACGCTACTCTAATGTAGAAGTCAGGGGCGCTTATGGTTCTGATGAATTAACTCGGGATGTACATGTTTTTAATGGTGTTGACGGGCAGCGTTCTGGTTATATAGTGAGCTCTGGCGGTCTTTATCAAACCATTGTTCCTGGGTCAGAGAAGGTTTGGATCAATGGTTCATTATTAAAAAAAGACTTGGATTATGATTTGAATTATGCTGGTGGCGTGCTTGATTTTAAGGGAACGCAACTCCCAGGAGCTCAAGATGAAATTCGTGTGGAATATGATTCTTATGCCTCTCAATCTATTTCCACATTAAAGGCTTTTGAAGGGCGTTATCGTTCGAAAAATATTTGGCTTGATGTGGGAGGTTTTAGATTATCTAGTGATGTGGAACGATTGAAAAGAGGCACGTGGACTGAAAACGATTATGAAAAATTAAAAGCCGATACGGGCACAAGCTCTTTATGGAGTGATTCTTTAGGGGCATTAGAACGGCCACTTGAAACGGATAGAATGAGTGCAAGAATTCGCGCTCAAGCACAGCGACGCTTCTTTTTAGATGCAGAAATTGCTTATCAAAAAAAAGACACGAATACCATTTCTGATTTTGTAGGCGGGCCTGTTGGAAGAGCCTCTCGCTGGCTTTTATCTTCTGATACATCTACAAACTTGAATCATTTTCCGCTAGCGGTTTCTCTTTATGGTAATTATTATGAAATGGGATTTTTGAATACTCTTTTTCAAGGGACGGATCGAGATTGGGAATCTTACCGCCTTAATGAAGAATGGGATTTAGATAGTAGCTTACTTACAAATTCTTTAAGACATGATCATTTGAAAGCAGAATGGCGTTTGCCTTTAAGATTTTTTACAGGCATAGAAATGGGGTATAGGCAAAGTGCAGATACGTCTTTATGGAATGCATCTCGGGGTCGTTTCTTTTTAGATCATCGCCACCAGAAAGTCAGAAGTTCTCTTTCACTTGTCCGTGTGAATGCTGTACAACTTTTAGAAACGGAACGCTATCAGGGAATTTTAGAAACACGTTTCTTAGAAGGATTTTTTAGGCCTTTTGGTTTAGTGAGTTACACGTTTTGGAATAAAGATTCTTTAGGTAATATGTTTTATAGTGATCGAATCAAGGGAAATACAGGCTTTGAAACAAAATTCTATAATATAAAAGTATCAGAAGATTTAGCGGCTCAACAATCGAGACGAGGGGTATCAAAGGAAAATCTTGAAGATTCTCTAGTGTTATGGCAATGGACTCAAAAAGTAGAGATGGAGAAAAAATACTTCCAATTAACAAATCTTTTGCACTATAAAAATGCGTGGAATGATTCGATGGGAACAGCAGATACTTGGCTTGGAGAAATCTCGTTTGTTACAAAACCAAATCAGAAAGGGATTTCTTTAAGTTCTTCTTATGAATTAGGGCTTACCAATGAACAAGCTTATGTTCCCGTATATAAAGCAGTAGCTGCAGGCACAGGAGATGTTCTTTACGATAGCCTCACAGGAACATTCATAGAAGGTGTGGATAATGGAAACTTTGTATATGAGGGAATGGGACGAGTGGATTCTTTAGGTGCTGTAAGAGCTTCTACAGCGGCAATCGACTTAAATGCAGAATGGTCTCCAGCGAAGATGTTTGCCATTAAAAATGGTTTTTTACGAGACATTTCATTTACTTTACAAGGCCATTTTGAAGGGCGAGATACTACAGGAAAAACTATTTATGCGCCCCCTTTTAGAAAAAAAACATTAGAATCACTCACGAATGGTTTGGTGCATTACGAGGGTTCACTTTTATGGCTTTATCCTACGGGCTTCGCTTCAGTTCTTTATTCTATGGGCTATGAAGACGAAAAGAAAAATTCAGTTTTCTATTATTTTCAAAATAAAAAGTGGCATTCTGGAGAAGTACGCTTAAACTTAAATACATCCAATGAAGTGACTTTCTCCTTAAAAAGAGAACAAGTGGATTTGATTTCTTTACAACAAATGAATTGGATTTTATGGGATATCAAGGCCTCTTGGAAACGCTCTTTATTCTCTTACTTTTCTGTAGAACCAGGGGCCTTTTTCCGAAAAGGAGACGGCATTGATGAAATTAGTGATTTGAATTTATTCTTAAAACAAGGCAATATAAAACTCTCTTGGGAAAAATCAAAAGTGGCTTCGGCTTTTGCTCTTTTCAGTGCAACCCATGTTTCTACCGAAGGATACTCTTTGCCTTATCAAATGAATTCAGGCTTTTCAGAGGGCTTAACTTATCGCATAGAAGCAAATGCTTCTTTTAATATCAATGATTATCTCTCTTTTTCTTTGCGCTATTTGATTCGTTTTGGTGATGCAGAAGAAAATATATTTCAAAAATGGACGACTGAAGCAAAGGCTTATTTCTAATGTTACGTAAGAACCTTTTAATACTTCTTTATTTATTCTTTAGCACAACACCTGCTTTTGCTTCTTGTGTGATTAAAGATTTTGTATTCGAAGGGTACTTTCAAAAAGAACACTACAGGCTATATCAAGAATCCATAAATAAACCTTGTACTATTATAGATGAAATAAATCAAAATGTTATAGAATGGCATGAAAATCATGGATTCCCTGCGGCAAAAATTAAATGCGAAGTCTTAGAAAAGGGAACAATAAAAGTCTCTTTAGAACGAGGAGACGCTTGGGTTTGGGCTTCTCCAGAAAATAAAGGGAAAACGAAAACAAAGAAAAATATTTGGTCAAAAATGACAGGGATTGAAGAAGGAAAACCTTTCTCTTTAAATCAAATAGAAAAGGCTGAAACTCAATTAATGCGTTTAGGCTATTTTGAAAAAGAACAGGAAACGCAAATTTATAAAGAGAGAAGACGAAATCGATTAGTCCCTGTTTTTTATATGAAGGATCGTCCTATTAATCATTTGGAAGGGTTCTTAAGCTATTCCAGTGAAGATAAAGAATATACGGGGTCTATAGAAATAGCTCTTTTGAATATGATAGGAACGGCGAGAGACCTTTATCTTGAAGGAGAAACAGGATTATGGGGGAGAAGTCTTTCATTAAAGTATAAAGAGCCTTGGCTTTTTTCAACCGCGTGGAATGGCTTAATTCGAGGCATGATTGATGAAGATTCTTTAACACAAAAAGCTCTTTTAGAACTTGGAGTTTCTCGAAGAATAGGTGCTGAATTGGATTTTGCCATTTTGGGCGGCATTGGAAATGATGAATGGAGAACGGCCTTAGAAGTAAACTATTTAACTTTAGATCGTTTTATATTGCCTCGTTCTGGGATTTCTTTTGATGCTTCTATGACGGTAATTCAAAAACGAGATTCCTCTGAAAACGCTCTTGTGGCTATAACAGCGAGTGGCTATTACTTGATTCCCATTTTTAGAACAGGTGTGGCTCGGTTTTCTTTTGGGACAGGCACTCTTTTACCTTCAAGAGAAAATAATGCTTTAGAAGACCTATTTGCTCTTGGTGGCGTATCTAGTTTTAAAGGGTATCGTAATTCCTTTTTCAGAAGCCGTGCTTATGGCTTTAGTGAATGCATGCTCGAATGGCAAGCGATCTCATCCACCGCGTTTCAGGCTTTTTACCAACCAGGGATTTACAGAGCAAGATCTCCTGAACATGGCTGGAAAAAACTTTATAGTTACGGCTTAGGCATTTCACAATATCGTGAACGGTGGAATATATCTATTTACTACGCAATGAATTCAAATGCTTCGTTTTTAGAAGGACTTTTACACCTTAATGTGAAAACGTTGTTTTAGTAGCTTAATTAGCATAAAGGCGTTTTGCTTTTTTCATTAGCGATTTCTCGAACTAATCTTGGCACTAAATAGCCTGGCAATTCGATTCGGATATTTTCAAGTAAATGAATGGCTTGGCTGTCAGGGACTTCAAAGTGGGAAGTCCCTTCCGCTTTATCTAACTGGTGTAAATAATAGGGGAGTACCCCTTGAGAAAATAATTTGTATGATAAATCCACCAAAGCCTTTACTGTATCATTAATGCCACGGAGCAATACGGATTGGTTTAAAAGAGTAAAGCGTGCTTCTCTAAGAGTTTTATATAAGGCAGACGATTTTTCATCAAGCTCTTTGGCATGATTTACATGGCTCACAAGAATGGCATTCTTTTTTAGCGGAATCGTTTTTAAAATGGGTAGTAAGGGTTCAAGGCGATCTGGGTCAGTCACAGGGAGTCGAGAATGAAAACGAATCGTTTTTACGGTTTCATGCTTTAAAACACTATCGGTGAGTTTCTTAAAAAAAGAAGGCGATGTAAAAAGAGGGTCTCCACCAGAAAAGATGATTTCATGAACATCGGGGTGAGAGCCTAACCAGCGATCTAATCGATTTGGAAGAGCTTCTGTCGATTCGTAATTAAAATGTTTTCGAAAGCAGAAACGACAATGGAGACTACAAGCGCATGTGGAGATGACTAATGCTCTTGAATTGTACTTTTGAAGAATACCTGGCTCTTGGGTAGCATTTATGTCTCCAACAGGATCTTTTGTAAAACCAGATTTTTGCTTTTTCTCTTCTAGTAGAGGAAGAATTTGTAATAATAAGGGGTCTAAAGGATTGTTCTTTTCGATTTTTTGAGCATAATGAAGAGGAACCTGAAGAAGGAACGACGGGGTAAGGTCGTATTTTTCGTCCATTGGAAGTTCTAAATACGCTAAAAGGTCGCTTAAATGCTTAAAAATAAAAGATGAATCGCTCATAAGATGTTAAATTTACAATCAAATTTAAAAAAGGATTTTTATGGGTATAATTAGTACTAACGAATTTCGTAAAAAATTAAAAATCATGGTTGATGGTTATCCTTATATGATAATTGATAATCAGTTTGTAAAACCAGGTAAAGGTCAAGCTTTTAATCGAGTTCGTATTAAGAATTTAGTTACAGGTAGAACACTGGATCGCACTTGGAAGAGTGGTGAAACTGTAGAAGAAGCAGAAGTAAATTATACCGAAATGACTTATCTCTATAACGATGGTGCTACATGGTTCTTTATGGATAAGGCTTCTATGGAAACCATGGAAATTTCAAAAGAAGCTATGAGCGGTGCTGAAAAATGGCTTTTGGATGGTGCTGATGTTGAAGTCACCTGGTGGGACGGTAAGGCTATTGAAGTGATTCCTCCTACTTTTGTGGACTTGATGATTGTAGAATCTCCTCCAGCAGTACAAGGCAATACAAGTGGTAACGTCATGCGTCCTGCGATTTTAGAAACAGGTGCTGAAGTGATGATCCCTCTATTTATTGAACAAGGCACCAAGATTCGCGTGGATACGCGTGATGGTTCTTATTTAGAACGCGCAAAATAAGAAATTGCTTCATTTGTTTGAAAGAAGGTAGACTTTTGAATTTATCTTAATATGCGGTGTGTTTTTTTTATGCCGTTATTGTGATAATTCAGATCTACCTGTTTCATCCAAAAGTGAATTTCATTAAATGAGATCAATACTTTTTTTCAAAACAATGAAAAAAATATTGGTCTTTTTTTTTGAGCTGTGCAGGGGAATTTTTATTTAAGAGAAATTCCATCATCATGGAGTTTGATTAGCCCTTTCTTAAATAGGCCACCAATGATTTTCTTAAATGCTTTTTTAGATAAATCAAACTTTTCTAGAATCTCTTCAGGGGAAGAAAAATCACCATAAGGTAAAAAGCCATTTTCTTCTTTAAGAAGTTGTAGTATTTGTTCGCTTTGATCCATCATTGCTTTATACCCAACAGGCTTTAAGCTTAAAGAGACTTTACCATCTTCTCTGATGTTTTGAATATATCCCGTTAAAGTATCGCCAATATAAAGACGATTTGCTCTATTAGGGGTGTTGTAATAACGCCCTGTGTAGCGATAATCGATAAGACAATCGACATACTCTTCACAAGCGTCATACACTGCTAGTTCGACTTTCTGCCCATTTTGAAGAGAACGAATGTCGGTATCAATAAAACTTTTAATTTTTTCTGTGGCTACCAAACGACCACTTCTTTCGTCTTCTAAAACATAAACAACGCAGCGATCGCCAATTTCAAGCTCCCCTAATTGTTGTTTATAAGGTAAAAACAAATCTTTATCTAAACCCCAATCTAAAAAGGCGCCCACATTATTGACATCTTTGACTTCAAGTACGGCAAAGTGATTCGCTGTAACTCTCGGCGTTTGGGTGGTGGCAATTAATCGATCTTCACTATCGGTGTAAATAAAAACGTCTAAGTAATCTCCAACGGCGAGGTTTTTAGGGGCCTTGTTTCCTGGGAGTAAAACTCTTTCATTATCAGCGATGACATAAAAGCCCTGAGGCATTTCTGATTCTACTACAGCATTATAGTGTTTTCCAATTTTCATACGACAAAGATAAGAAATGCGTTTGCATTACTAGAGTCTTTTTATGAAAGTGATAGAGATTACACCTGTTTTATTACAATTTGTAATATAATGGGTTGGTTTAGGAAGAAGTCTTTTTTCTCTTGATTTAGTAAAAAATGTTGTTAATTTCTTAATGAAAGCATCTGAAATGGGCTCAATCAGAAAAAGGTTTCTTTCGACGATTGAATTCATTTTGAGCTTTGATCGAATCGCATTGTTTTAGATTCCCTTTGTGTGTTCGATGGAAAAACCTTCCCTGATTGGGGGAAGGTTTTTTTGTACTTTTAATTTATGATCGATTTTATAGGTGATATTCATGGTCATTATGATCACTTGGTGGCTTTATTAAAAAAAATGGGCTACACTCAAAAAAATGGTGTGTATAAACATCCATCTCGTCGAGTTATTTTTTTGGGGGATTATTTAGATCGAGGTCCAAATGCTAGAGGCGTCGTTCGCCTTGTTCGTTCTATGGTCGAGGCTGGAGAAGCAGAGGCTTTGATTGGCAATCACGAATTGAATACGCTTTGTTTTTGGACTCCTAAAGAATCTGGAGGGTATTTAAGAGACCATTCGATTAATAAAATTTTAATCCATACAGAAACGCTTCGCTCTTACCAGCATCATGATGCCGAGTTTTTTGAGATGCTCCAATTTCTCTATACGTTGCCTCTCTATATTGAAACGGATCAGTTCCGAGCTCAACACGCTTGCTTTAATACGTCTTTAGTAGACGTGTTAAAAAAAGAAAATATTAAGAGTATTCAAAATGAAGAAATTTTGAAACGAATGATTGATAAAAAAGATCCTCTTTGTGCGCCAGTGGATTCTCTGTTGAAAGGGCCTGAGATGGCTTTACCGAAAGGAATTACCTATGAAGATAGTGAAGGCGTCATAAGGAATAGAACAAGAATATGTTGGTGGATAAATCCTGCTTCCGTTTCTTCAAAAGAATTATTTTTACAATCAGAAGGGGATATTCCAGAGGTTTTTATTCCAGAAGAAATTAGAAGAAGGAATTACTACCATGAATCAGAACGCCCTGTTTTCTTTGGCCATTACTGGTTTACTGGTGATGTGCAAATCATTAAACCGAATGTTTGTTGTTTAGATTATAGTGTTGCTTCTTATAAAAAAAATGGAAAGCTAGTGGCGTATCGGTTTGATGGTGAGTCTACTTTAACGAACGAACATTTTGTCTATGTTTGATAGAGTGAAACGATTATTAAAACGAGCGGCTAGTTTACAAATAACGATTGTATTGCTTGCGTTTTTTGCAGTATTGCTTTTTTGGGGTGTTTTATACCAATCCAAAGTGGGCGTAGATCTCGCGACAGAACGTTTTTTTGGTTCTTTTTTTATTTGGGTCTTTGATGTTATTCCTTTACCAGGTCTTTATTCTTTACTTGTTGTAAGCGCCATTCATTTGATTTTATCAATGCTCTATCGAATTCCTCGGCAAAAGAAATCGATAGGACTTTATACGATGCATTTGGCTCTTCTAATATTGATTTTAGGAGGTCTAATAGGCGGCTTTTCAAGAGTTCCATTGAAAGGGTATGGAGTTGTAGATGGGAAAACGGATGTCGTTTTTGAACGTTCCTCAGAAGATTATGAAATCGTCTTAAACGATTCTTTAAGTTTTCCTTTGCCTCCATGGGGAGAATTAAAATCTTTTCAATTAGGGCCTTATGATTTTAAGATGATTTTATCTTGTGAAGAAGGGTATCCTATAGTAAAAGCCAAAGAAGAACGATTGATCTTAAAAAATGCAAGTGGATTTCAGGGCTTTGAATGTAGAGATAAAAAAGAGTCCGTTCTGTTTCCTGGGATTGTTCTTGTTGTAAAGCATAACGAATTTCATCATGAAGAAAAGATTCTATTAGGATTAAATGAACGACGCCCCTATATTCTTACTGGGGGAGAACAGCTTCGACTTTCTAATTGGAGAGAGAAAATGCCGTTTTCCATTCAGGTGATATCGGTAGATAAAACGGGAGCTGATGTTTTGATTTCTGAAAAAGGAGATTCATTCCCTCGACGAATCGCTTTGAATGTGCCTTATAAATCAAGCCATTATAGTATTTATTTTTCTACGATTTTAGATTCCTTTGATGATCAAAAGATTGTTTTGTTCAAGGCAAAAAAAGATTTATTTGATTTTGTACCATATTTGTTTACGATTCTTTTGTTAGCTGGTTTAGCTTTACACTACCTTATTTTACGTGAGGGGAAGAAATCATGAGAAAGGTTGTTTTATTTACACTCCTTTTGATTTCTCTTCTTTATAGCGAAGGGATTTATAGCCAAGGGCGAATAAAACCTTTTGATTCTTTTAGTCGAGAGGTACTATATCATTTTAATGGTAAGACTTCTTTTCAAGAGCTTTCAGCAAAAGAACTCGTTCTAAAGATTATACAAGATCCTGCTTCTACAGAAGATTTTGAACTCTTTAAAATCAATAGGGCAGAGATTGCGGCCCTTTTGCATTTAGATTCAAAAAAGCGTTATCACAGTTATTCAAGTCTCAAAAAAAGTGAGCTTTTATTACAGCAGTATAACGAGCGCGAAGACAAACACCCGATTACTTTAGAATTAAAAGATATTTATAAAAATACGCGTTTATATGAATCATTAGCACATGCCTTAGATTACAAGCGGCCTTGGATTCAAATAGAAACAGACTCTTTGAAATCCGAGTTAGGGCTGGATTTAGCTATGAAATCCTATTCTCCAGAGGAACTATTATCGAAAATCAGGTTACAAGATTCTACGCTTTTATCGGATGCCGCTTTGTGGTGGCGAGATTCGCTGCTATTTCAAACATACATGTCTTTACAAGAATCGCCGTTACGCATTTACCCGAGTGAAAAAGAAGGAGAACTTGTTTCTGCTTGGGATTATTTATGGCGGGGTGTTCCTATCCCTTCGTATTCTATACCTCCCGAAGAAAATAGTTTGAAATTACGGGTAGAAGTGTTTTACCATCAATGGAACTTACCTCAAAAGGCTTTGATTCTTTTGGGATTTGCTATTTTGATGGGCTTTATTACCAAAGTATTTGAAAATCGTTTTATAAAACGAGCGCAAGTCATTTTACTTGGATTATGTGGGCTTTTATTAACTCTTACTTTAGGGCTTCGTGCTTTTATTATGCAGGCGCCGCCTCTGGCGAGTTTATATGAGGTCATGCTTTTAGTGTTAGTTTTAATCTCTTTTATTTTAGGCTTTTTATTTGTAAAAAAATGGTTAACGATCGCTATCATTCCCTCTAGCCTACTGATGTTTATTCTTTTATTCTTTGCTCAAAACGCTCTTGTGCAAGGGGATTCCTTTAGCGTTTTACCAGCATTATTAAACTCCTCTTTTTGGCTAACGACGCATGTGTTTACGATTGCTTTAGGTTATAGTGGCATGATTTTATCTGGCTTATGGGCTCATCTATGTATGTTAAAACCTTCAAAACAAAACCATAGGGTTTTATATGGGATTTTAGTTTTTGGGATGAGTTTTACTGTTATAGGGATTCTATTAGGCGGTATATGGGCCGATTTAGCTTGGGGTCGTTTCTGGGGCTGGGATCCTAAAGAATGTGGTGCTCTATTTTTAGTTCTTTGGGCAATGATTTCGCTACATGCAAAAGCAGGGCGAGTCATAAAACAAGAGGGTTTCGTCTTCTTTTCGGCGTGGAATATGATTATTGTAGCGCTTTGTTGGTTTGGGATTAATCTTTTAGGAATCGGCTTACATAGTTATGGCTTTCAAAGAGGAATAGAGCTTTCGCTTTTAATATTTATTATTGCAGATTCTTTTTTAATCTTCTTTTTAGCTTCTATTCAACGTCGTCAAATGCGTTCTTCCCTTGAATAAACTAAATTTGCTGTATGTTACAATGGGATTCTCTTCTTTCTGCTACGCGTTACGCTCATCCAGCAGTACGCGATCCAAATCGCTCGGAATTTCACCGAGATTATGACCGAATTGTATTTTCTACAGCGTTTAGGCGTTTGGGGCGTAAAACCCAAGTGCACCCGTTTTCTGTAAATGACCATGTTCATAGTCGACTGACTCATAGCATTGAAGTTTCTAGTGTAGGCCGAAGCCTGGCGATTACTGTTTTTCATCGTATTAAACAACATTTACCAAAGAGCTTGAACGAATATCATTTTGGCATGATTTTGCAATCGGCTTGTCTTGCTCATGATATTGGAAACCCGCCTTTTGGCCATGCAGGCGAAGCGGCGATTCGGGAATGGTTCCGAAAAAACAGAAAATCGGATCCATTGAAAGATCTTTCCGATAAAGAAATGAAAGATTTTGAAAACTTTGATGGCAATGCTCAAGGGTATCGTATTTTATCCAAGTTAGAGTATCATTTTTTAGATGGTGGCATGCGCCTTACTTATGCGACCATTGGCTCTATGCTTAAGTACCCTCGGCTTGCAGCTTATGGAACACCAACAAGTATTTTTTCTACAGAAGCGGATTTGTATCGAGAAACAGCGAATGTTCTTGGATTACCTGAAATAGAAAACGGGCATTGGGTTCGCCATCCCATGAGCTATTTATTGGAAGCAGCCGATGATATTTGTTATTCGATTTTAGATGTAGAAGATGCGATTGAACTTGGCATTTTGAATTTTGCTGAAGTACGTCCGATGTTTATTTACCTCTGTGGTGATGAGGTGAATGTGGATAAAGAATTTGAAGAAAACGGACAAAACTTTAGAGACTTTTTATCTAGTATTCGCGGCCTTGCCATCCAAAATCTAATTGATGATGTGGCTCAAGTTTTTGTGGACCATTATGATGAAATCATGTCTGGGAATTTAAAAAAGAGTCTAATTGACCTTTCAAAATCAGAAGTGATGGAAGGGATTCGAATTGCCAAAAGAATTGGTCGGGAACGCATTTATCCAGATCGTCGTAAAACGGAATTAGAAGTTGGAAGTTATACCACATTAAGTACTGTTCTCGATGCTTTTATTTCGGGTGTTTATGAATTCCGTCTTTATGGAAAAAATTCCTACCGTGCGGATCGTATTGTGCGGTTAATTGGTCAAGCGAAAATTGGACAATCGGTTTCAAGTGCAGAAGCGTATCATCAAGTTCTAGATTTTGTAAGTGGAATGACTGATAATTATGCAATTTATTTGGCGCGACAAATAGGTGGTTTGGTAAACACGTTGTGATCTTAAATGATAAATCAAAAATATGGCTATTTGATTACGACTTGACTCTTTACGGAGAAGAGGAGCGTCATGTATTAGATTCTTTAGACCATCGCATTTCTATATTTGTAAAAAACACAGTCGGCGTTTCTTTAGAGAAAGCCTCTGAAATTAGAAAACAATATTGGGCAGATTACGGAACGACCTTAGCGGGGCTACATGCTGAATACCAAGTGGACCCGAATGATTTTTTTGATTTTATTCATTTGAATGAAGGTTTAATTTTCCCTAAAAAAGCGCCTCAAAAGAGAATTTTACTCGAGAGCATAAAAGGGAAAAAGTTTGTATTTACGAATGCTCGTCGAGATTGGAGCGATGCCGGTTTATCTTCCATGGACATTGCGGATTGCTTTGATGGCATTGTCGACTTAAAATTCCTCGATTGGCAAGGGAAACCATCTGTTTACGCTTACGATAAGATGGAATCTTTTATTCAAAAAGCAGGGCTTAAGAATACGGATGATTCTAGAGCTCAAATTATTTTGTTAGAAGATTCGATTCCAAATTTACGTGCTGCTCATGAAAGAGGATGGACCACTATTTTAGTGCACCCCACACAACAAAAACCAGATTGGGTTGATTTTCATTTAGATCATTTGCTGTCATTGGAATTTTTATTGGAGGATACCCATGTTTAAAAAAATCATTGATTCTTTTTATAAACCAGTGGAATATCCTGCTCTTTTAGATCAAATGGAACGGTGGTCTAAAACGAAGCCGTTACAAGGCCTTCGCGTTTTAGATGCGTCTCCGATTTTTAGAAATTCATTAGTCAAGTACAACGCTCTTCTTGCAGCAGGAGCCTCTTTATCGATAGGCTTCTCAGAAAAAGTCCCTCATGATGAGTCGATTGTTCAAATGATTCATGAGTTTGGCCTTCCTGTGTATTCTCCAGAAAAGAGCATTGAAAATTGGGATATTGTTTTAGATTGTGCCGCTCAGTTTGCTTTTTTGCAGCCAAAATATGGTTTTGTCGAATTGACTCGTTCAGGCGTTTCGATTTACGAAAAATCAGACAAGCCAGTGTATGTTGCCGATTCCAGTGAAATCAAAAAAATTGAGACTTCATTAGGAACAGGAGAAAGTTATTTCAGAGCCTTTCGAGAGTTTGGGAAGACAGATTGGAATCATCGAAAACTTCTTGTTTTTGGGAGTGGAAAAGTGGGGATAGGGATTATCCAACATGGTCTTACTCTTGGAGCAGACATCAGTGTCGTAACGGATATAAGCATGAATGGAGAAGAACTTTTAAAAATGGGAGTCTCTTCTGTAACCGATTTCAGAAATAGAGAAGAGGTCGCGTCCAAAATAAAAGAAGCCGAATTTGTTGTTACAGCGACTGGAATTAAAAATGCTTTAGATCATTCGGAATTAGTTTCTGCATTTTTTGAAACTAAAGCGATTCTTGCCAATATGGGCGTAGAAGATGAGTATGGCCCAAATGTTCTGGATACGAAAGTTTTATATATGAAAAAGCCTTTGAATTTTATCCTCGAAGAACCAACCCACTTAAAGTATATTGATGCCTCTCTTGCGCTTCATAATGCTCTTGGGATTGCTCTTCTGAATACTTCTGGAAAAGGTATTTGTGAAATTCCAAAAGAACTAGAAGATCAAATTTTAAGTATTACAAAGAAAAATGGAGTGATACTATAATGTTTTTAGAAATGATGTCATTTGATTTTATGCAAAATGCTTTTCTTGCTGGGCTTTTAGTGGCTATTGCTTGTGGCATTATGGGCTCTTTTGTAGTGGTGAATAAGTTGACTGGGTTATCGGGAGGCGTTGCTCATGCTTCTTATGGTGGAGTCGGTTTAGCTTGCTTTTTTGGCTTTTCTCCAATGCTTGGGTCTTTGGGCTTTGCTTTAGCCTGTGCTTTATTGATGGGCGTATTAACGTGGAAAAATAGAGTTCGTTCGGATACTTTAATTGGAGTCATTTGGGCTTTTGGAATGGCCTTAGGTATTATTTTAACAGACCTCACTCCTGGTTATGCAAATGACATGATGAGCTTTTTGTTTGGAAGTATTTTAACAGTCCCTTCTTCTCTTTTGATTTTAATGTTGGTGTTACTTTCTTTAATTGTATTTTTCACTGTATTTTATTTTCGAGAATTTTTGCTTTTATCTTATGATCCAGAATTTGCTCAAGTGAAGGGAGTGCGTGTATTTCCTCTTTATTTGCTTTTAATTGCTATGATTTCATTTACGGTAGTGATGGCTGTACAAGCCGTGGGTTTAATTTTAGTGATAGCTCTCTTGACTATTCCAGCCTATATTGTCGAATCCCATGTAAATCATTTAAGAAACATGATTTTCATTTCGGTTGGTTTGTCTTTGATTCTTGTGGTGAGCGGCCTGTTTATTGCGTTTAAAATCAATTTTACTGTCGGGCCAGTGATTATTTTATTAAGCGTATTTTTGTATTTATTGAATCTAGGTCTTCTTGCGATACAGAAAAAATGGAGACGTTAGTCTTATGCGTTATTGGATTTTTCTTTTACTTTTTTTAGCGTGTGAAGTTTTTGCAGTAGAACGCTCGTTATTTGATAACCCAGATATCTCTACAGAATACTCTGCTTTGTTACAAGAAAAGAATGCACTTAATGATTCTTTATTACCTGCATTAGATGGCGATAAAGCCTTTGCAGAACTATTGCGAACGATTCCTAGTTTGTGGAGTTTAGATCGCATGGGAAAAGATGAAAAAGTTTTAACTCGCTTAAAAGCAAAGATTATTTATATCGATGGTATTCGAGAAGAGCCTTTCTGTGATCTAGATAAATCGAATGATAATTCTGCTGGAGAATGGAATTTAAAAATAGGCGTAGACTTTGTTTCTGGTGGGTCTAATATTGTGGGAATACATGTCCAGCAATGCTTAAATATGGTTCGCGATGAGCTTGGTTATGTGGTTCAGAAAGGGGATAAGGTGGTGACGGTGCCGCCAAAGAAAGTTCTTGAAAAAATTAAAAAAAGTGAAATCCCCTCTATTTTAGATGTGGATCTTCAGACGAAATTATTAAAAGCCCATGAATCTGTCGAATTAGATGGCAAGTGCCCTAAAGATATAGAAGCCTATATTATTTTAATGGATGTTTGGAATCAAGTTAAAGATACTCCAATGGATATAGTCGTTTTAAACGATGAATTGAATCGTAAACTGAATGGTGGAAAGTCTGTTCAGTCTTGCGCTTTTAGTAGAGAATGGAATAAGAGGTATCAAGAACAAGCCTCTTTTGAATGCAATATTGACGAACGTTTTTGTCTTTACAGACAATCCGAAGAAGGCGTTTCTAAATGGGGATACCATTTTGAAGAAAATCGTTTTGAATACATGAATAAAAAATTCTTGTTTTGGAATCGGAATCCTAAAAGCATTCATAAGGGGGGAACGATGATGGATCTTCGGATTATTCGTCTTTCGACATCGCTTTATTTAGAAGGCTATATGAACGAAAAACAAGAGCCGTCGGCCTTAGGGCTTTTAATTATTCCAGACGGTAATGAAGATCAGTATTACGAAGAAGAGGAATACCAAGCAGAAACGAGCGACGAATCTTTAGAATAGAGGCTTTTAGCGGAGATTTGCTAATTTACGAGTTGTTTTTTTGAAGATTTAGTTATATTTTTCTAGAGAATGGAGGCATTTATGTATTTTCATAAAATTTTAACCGTTTTAGCTTTAACATCTGTCGTCTCTTTTGCTTCAGAAGTTTTTGGTGGTATCGGCGTTACCATTTATGGTATTTCCGAAGGGGTTCAAGTAGTGGAAGTTATCCCTGGTACACCAGCAGCAGAAGTTGGTATTTTACCTGGCGATAAAATCATTGCTGTAGATCAAGTTTCCTTAAAAGGGCTCACTCAAGATCAAAGCATTGAAAAATTACGTGGAGAGGCTGGCCGTCCAGTAGAAGCCACCGTTTTACGTGATGGTGAATCTCTTTCTATGGTGATGCGCCGTGCTCAATTAAGCGTTGAAAATATTGATGCCACTTCTCTTTCCGCTTGGTATGGAAATGAACTCAAACAATTTGATTCAGAAGAAATCAAAGTCTTTGCAGAAGCTAAAGCAAAAGAAAATGCGGTGCTCTTAGGCGTTATGCGTCAAGGTCACCTTATCTCTAGTGAAGTGAAAGTCGCTCCAGATGATGTGGTTGGTGTTTTTATTGATCAAAAACCAGTTTTTGAAACACCTGCTATTTCTAAACTTTCCAAAAAATCAGCTTCCTCTTCTTTGAAGTCGTTTAATCGCAAATCCATTGGCTTTGAATTGTTTGCAGATGGCCCTGTTTCCTTAAAGATTCTAGATGCTAATGGCGAAGAAGTAAGCACTATTGATTACCAGAAAGGCTTTACTGGTATTAACAGTGTGGCATGGGATGGATCCAAAATGTCAAGCGGTCGCTACATGATTCGTATTGAACAAAATGGAGCGGTCTCTGGCCACTTTGCTGTTTTACGCTAACAGGCTCTTTTCATTCATTGTAAAGCCTCTCTTTAGAGAGGCTTTTTCTATAATTACACCACCGTGTCTTTTTTTAAAAATACAATCAACCTCTTTTCGGTTCTTTTTTGGAGTCTAGTCTTACAGTCGTTTCTGTATGCTCAAGAAATGACTCGTTTTGAATTGGAAGAACGCGAACCTGTTGTCGAAAAAGATTCTACGGAAAAAGATTGGTGGAATGATGATTCTTCTGAAGACACCCTTCATTATCATGCATCGGATTTAACTTATAATGTCACGACTTCAACATTCAACTTGAATAAAAACGCGCAGCTAGTATATCGCAGTGCGACCTTAAATGGGGACACTATTTGGTTTGATCAGAAAAATAGTATCCTTGTGGCTTCGGGAGACCCGATTCTTAAAGAAGCTAAAAACCCGTCGCTTGCGGGTTATCGCATGAAGTATAATATGAAATCGAAAATAGGTGAAATTTATTATGCCACCACCTATCAAGACAATCAAAAATTAAATGGAATGGAAGTGAGGCGTTTGCCAGACACACGTCTTCATATTGAACGAGGCGATTTTAGTACTTGTAACGATTCTACACACCAGCATTTTTATTTCTATGGCCGTCGCATGGTGGTTAAACCAAAAGAAAGCGTTACGGCTAGGCCTATTGTATTGAATATTGGTGATGTTCCTGTCGCTGTTTTGCCGATGATTGTAGCTCCTTTAAAAAGTGGAAGAAAATCGGGCATATTGACGCCTAAATTTGGTGGAGATCAGGTGCAAGGTTTCTACATGAAGAACTTAGGGTTTTACTGGGCTGCGAGTGATTATTGGGACGCCACATTAAAAGCAGATATTATAGAAGGAGCAGAAGCCCGCTTTGAACGAACCTCTTTTAATGGCCTTATACGTTATAAAAAACGTTATGTGCTCGATGGTAATATTTCGGCAACTAGTTATTTAGATGAATTTGATTTTTCAAATAGTGGTTATGATATTTCTTTTTCTCATAATCAAAATTTAACTCCCGATGCAAAGCATACTCTTAGTGGTTCAGGTTCTTTTGTTTCTAGCCAAACTGTGCGCCAAGATAATGCTCTAGATGAAGAAACCATTTTGAATCAGCAAGCGAATGCTCAAATGACTTATGCGGCTCGATTCGGTTCTAATAAAAGCCTCACAATCAAAATGCAACAACAGCATAATTTGACGACAAATCTTTTAGAACGCCAAATCCCAGATGTCCAATATCAAATGGGTGGCCCTCTTTTTTCTTTCTTAACTCAAAATGAGGACGAAGCATCAGAAGAATCTTTTTTAGATAAATTCAATTACTCTTTTTCAAATCGAGCCAATTTATATTCGAAACGAGCTTTAGATTCTTTAGCTCAAGAAGACACTACCGCTTGGTATTCGGGCTATAATGGACGATTGACGTTAGATTATTCGGGCTCTCTTTTTGATGTGATTAATGTGACTCCAAGAGCTAGTTTTGCGGGGATGTGGTCTGGCAGATCTTGGATTAATCCAGAAGATTCCATTATTTATCGAAAAGCAGAAAATAGCATTGATTTACAAGATGGACGCTTTGGAGAATTAGCTTATAACCATAGTTACAGCTTAAATACAGATACTAAGCTCTATGGAATCTGGGTTCCAGAAATAGGACGTTTTACAGGAATTCGCCATGTGCTCTCTCCAGGGGTCTCTTATACTTATGCTCCAGAAATAGATTCTAATTCCTATTTTGTACCGCATCCATTGCTAGGTCTAACGCCTTATCAAAAAGAACAACAGACGATTGGACTTTCCTTATCTAATGATTTTGATATCAAGTACTTAAAAACGAAACTTGCTTCTAAACGTTCTAAAAAAGAAGATGAAGATGAGGATAATGAGGAACAAGTCAAAGATCAATATGGTACAAGACGCCTTTTAACAACAAGGCATTCGACTTCTTATAACTTTGCCGCCGATTCCTTAAACTGGTCTGATATTTCTTCTTCTTTTGGCTTACAAGTTTTAGCGAATTATATTTTTACTGTCAGAACAACTCATAGTGTGTATCATAAATACAGCGATAATCCAACAAAAGTACGCTTACCTGAACTTACGTATTGGGGCTATGAATTATCTCGTAATTTTAGTTGGGATGGCGAGTTAAATGCTGGTTTACCTTCTCAATTGGGCAAATATGAAATGAGAAAATGGAGTGCAGGGTTCTCTTACAACTATACGTTTTCAAGTTCTAGAGTAGGTAAAGATCTTTTCCAAGATAAGGTCACACACTCTTCCTCTATCTCTGCCTCATTTCAACCAACAATCAACTGGAATGTTTCTTATAGTACACGGTATGATTATACCGAAGGCTCTTTTGTAACTCATCAATTTACTTTTAATAGAACTCTCCATTGCTGGCAACTCGATTTCACTTGGACGCCTAAGGGCCCTGCGGCGGGTTGGAGTTTTGCTATTTATGTTCGTGATTTACCAGATATTAAGTTCAATGCGGCAAGTACAGAGGAATAACCTTTTATGAAACCACTGATATTAGCGAGTGCATCACCGAGACGCTTTGAAATCTTAAAACAACTAGGTTTAGAATTTACGGTAGACCCTTCCTCTATTGAAGAAACGGGGTTAGAGGCTCCTGCCAAAGAATGGCCCCTTCTATTTGCCGAGATGAAAGCCAAAGATGTTTCACTTCGTAATCCCGATTCGATTGTACTCGGTTGTGATACTCTTGTTTTTAATGAGGGAACCCCTTTAGGAAAGCCCAAAACGCGAGAAGAGGCTTTCTCTATGCTTCAAACTCTGAATGGCCGGAGTCATCAAGTACGGTCAGGAGTTGCTTTTGCTTATGGTGGAGAGGTTTTAAAATCAAAAACAGAAGAAACAGAGGTGTTTTTTAGAAACAATGACCCACAAGATCTCTTAGAATATGTAAATTCTTTAGAGCCAATGGATAAAGCTGGTGCTTATGGTATTCAAGGGCGCGGAGCGTCTTTGGTAAAATCCATTCAAGGTTGTTATTATAACGTAGTCGGTCTTCCGGTTTCTACTACGCTTGATTTGTTAAAAGAGGTTGAAAAGTTTTTATGCCCGTAAATGATAAAGTGTTTGAAAGTAAAAACGAAAATGAATCTTTAGCTGCTTATTTAACCCGTGCTAGAATTGCAAAAGGGTACACTATTGAAGATATGGTACGTGAAACACGTATTTCCATAACTTACATGAAAAATATTGAAGCGGGTGATTGGAGCAAATTTCCTGTAGATGCTTATCTTCGAGGTTATTTGAATTCCATTTCTAGAATTCTTGAACTTGATTACAAAGAAGTTTTATCTAGTTACTTGAAAGAAAAGGGCTCTCCTGATTATGCGGAACAACAAGTGGTAGAAAAAGAAACCGCAGTCTCTAGTGAACGAGAAAAGAAAAGCTTTTTAATGCCAATCATTGTTGTCGTCCTTGGACTAGCCTTTTTTGTTTTGATGAACTTTGTAAATCAATTTGAAAAAACAGAGGAGTCTGTTTCTAATAACCCTTTGATGAAGGAATCTTCAGTGGCACCACAAGACTCTGAAGAAAGTGTGGAAAGTTCTACTTTAATTCATGACGGAGCAGAATTAGTGGTGCTAGATTCTTTAGTACGCGACTCTTTAGTAAAAGATTCTCTCTCTTCTGATTCTATTCAAGCGGTGGTAGGTACAACCGCTGTGGATACAATTTCTAAAAAGAAAGAATTACCAGCATCGGCTACCATTTTCATTTCTTCTTCTTCAAAAGAAAAAGTTCAAGTCAATACAAAAAACACTTCTTTTGTTTTGATTGGTTCAGGAGTTGCGAACTCATGGGTGGGTTTAAAACGCAAGGAATCAGACACTGCATTTTTGAAAGAGGCTAATATTTCTCGAGAGGGTGGCAAGTTAGTCTATGAAACTTCTGATACGTTGTATGTGATTATTGGTAATCCAGACGCTATTTCTAAAATGACATTAAATGGCAAAGAAGCAGCATTACCAAAGATGAAAAATGGGTTAGTCACTAGATTTAGAGTCTTTAATGGTCAAATTATTCCAGGAGTTCGCTAATATGCGTTGTTCTAAAATTTCGAGAAAGACAAACGAAACTCAAATCGATTTAAGCTTGAATTTAGATAAAGCATCTAGAGGCAAGATTGATTCTGGTTCTGCTTTTTTAGATCACATGCTTGATTTATTTCAGGTGCATGGGGGCTTCACGCTCGACTTAGTTTGTAAGGGAGATGTTGCCGTTGATATGCATCATAGCATTGAAGACATTGGTATTGTTCTTGGCCAAGCCTTGGTCGAGTGTCTAGGAGATAAAAAAGGAATAGAACGTTACGGTTTTTATTTTGTTCCTATGGACGAGGCTCTGGCTCGTGTTTGCATTGATTTTAGCAATCGCATTGGCTTTGTCTGGAATGTAAAGCTTAATTCTTCTTCAGTGGGGACTATGGATGCTAGTCTGTTCGAACATTTCTTCAAAAGCATTGCAGAAAATGCAAGAATGAATTTGCATGTAGAATTATTTTATGGCAGTGATAACCATCATTGCTTAGAAGCTATATTCAAAGCATTTGCTAGAGCTATCGCGATGGCTAAATCACCATCACGTCAAATTGATGGCGTACCAAGTTCAAAAGGCGTTTTATAAACCGTTTTAATTAAGCGGTATTATTTCAACCTAGGTAGCCGGATCGAATCTCCGGCTTTTATTTTTTCTACAGAAACACCAGGATTCACAGATTGTAGTGCAGATGTAGTGTAGAACTTAGGAAGTACATTTGTATTTGTTTTATAGAAGCGACCCATTAATTGAAATAGATTTTCATTTTCTAAAGCGATTACACTGACATATAATGAAGGATTAGATGGGTCCGATTGCCATTTTTCTAAAGCCTGCATAAAACGATTGGGAAATGGGTCTACTTTTTTTGTTGTATTAGCGCTTGTTGTTGCAGTAGGGGTTGGCTTTTCGTTATTAGTTGGTGCCGAGATTACTTTTGGCATTTGGAATGAATTTAAGGAAATCTCCGTTTTTTCTGAACTATCAGCGTCTTTTTTGACAGGTTCTGCCTTGATAATAGAGTCTAAAGATTGAACGTAAAGGCTATCGGGCCACTCGTTTAAAACGTAGGGTTTCCCAGTAATTACGGGTTCATAATTGTTGTTTTCAGTGGAACAACCAAACATTAAGAGAAAAAGTGTGATTAAGACTATTTGCATGGTTTAAAAATACATTTATAGCCTTGCCAAAAAAGCTCAAAAATCTTAAATTTCGGCTTTTCGTACGCTGTTTTTAGCAGGATTAAATATTATGAAAGAAGGCATTCACCCTAATTATAAACCTACCGTTTTTGTTGATGCAAATACTGGTAAGGAATACATCACTCGCTCTACAAAATCTTCTTCAGAAAAGAAGACTATTGATGGTGTTGAACACAATGTGATTTCTTTAGAAATTACAGCTGACACTCATCCTTTCTGGACAGGTAAACAACACCGTGTTGATACTGCTGGTCGTATCGATCGCTTTAACAAGCGTTTCTCCAGCAATATCGTCGGCGCAAAACGCAAGACACGCAAAGCCGCTTCTGTTGAAGAAGCAGCTGAGTAATTGTTTTGATTAATTGAGCTTAAAAAAAACCTCGTTATAGAGGTTTTTTTATAGTTATCTGCAAGCATATCCAAACCCATTTCATAGAAGGAATTTCACAAAAAAACTATCTAAGAATTTAAATTATAGTAATTTTATCTTAACAAAAAGTAATAACAAACAATGAAATATTTATATTTAGCATCAGCGATTGTTCTTGAAGTTTTAGGTTCAAGTTTTATGAAAGCATCTGACGGATTTTCAAAACTTTTACCCACGACAATAACAATAATAGCATATATTGCTTGCTTTTTCTTCCTTTCTCAAGCATTAAAATCAATACCTTTAGGAATTGCTTATGCGATTTGGGGAGGTTTAGGAATTGTCTTAACTGCATTGATTTCAGTAATTATCTTTAAACAATCTTTGGATTTACCAGCAATTATTGGAATTATTTTGATTGTTGCAGGTGTTTTTGTTATGAACTTTTTCTCTAAATCTTCAACACACTAAAAAATGCCTGCAGATAACATGGGTTTTGCAAGATGCGGGGTTGAAGTAAATCTCAGAAAATTTGTAGAAAATACCCGCAAACAACTTTTCCATTTTTTAGTTTTTTCGTAATTTTAAAAAATGGAAAAAGTTTTTGCTAGCGTTCGGTTATCCTCTCCACTTCCGGTTGCAGTAGCCCGCACCTCGCAAAGCCCTTTCCCGTTATAACCTCTATAAAAGGTGCAAATATGATGAAAAAAATATTTATGCTTACATTAAGCGCCTCTCTCCTTTCCATTATTGCTTGTGGAGAAAAAAAAGGAACAATTGAAGGCGTTGTTCTTGATCCGTTTACAGGTAAAGCTGTTGAAATGCCTACGGTATGGATGGATTCAACCATTTTCTCTACTCAAAAATCTAAGTATGAGTTTAAGGGTGAATTACAAAAAGGCCAATTTAAATTTGTTAACGTTCCTGTTGGTGACTATTTGATAAAAGCACGCCGCAATCGTTATGTTTTAGGTCAAGAAAAATTTACGACATCAGATAAAAGTCCGGATGCTAAATTAACTCTTTATATTTATAACGATCAAGTGGATCCAGGTCTTTACAAGCCAAATCCAGAAGGTGCCGAAAAGATTTCAAATAACTGGGTACTTTGGTCTGCTTCTTGTAAAGAATCTGTAGCGGCTTATCGTTTAAGTTATGTGGATTCTAAAGAAATGCCAAGTTTGCCTACAAAAGGCAAGAAAAAATCAAAGAAGAAAAAAGCAGCTCCAGCTGGTAAAGAAATGCCATTACCAAGCGCTCGCATAGTTGATTCTAATATTGATTTCTTATACAAGAATGCTAGCTCAGTTACGGCTCCTCTGATGGCAGCTTCTTATGCTGTTGAAACGGACAATGTAGCTTCTCATACCGATTGCCAAGGCTTTAATGGAGACAAGAAAGGTCTCTTTGCAAACGAATCTAAAAAGACTGATTTAGAAGTTTCTTACAAGTCCGAAGCCCTATATCAAGTGAAAGGAACCTTACCAAAAGGAAAGCAAGTTTTAGTGCTTTCTCAAGATGGTAAAACCCTTCAGACTTATTACTTCGAAGTCAAGTAATTTTGTGTTAATACATAAAGAGTCCAGTAACTACCCCGGTTGCTGGACTTTTTTGATGGATAGAAAATATCTTTGTGAAAGCGTAAAAAATATGGATATTAAAAAAGGGGATCGCTCATGCTAGGAGAGATTGTTTTGCTATACTTTTAATAGTCCTAAAAGTGGTTTGCTAACAATAAAGGAAACATAATGACAAGCATAGCACAAAGGCAAGAATTGCAAGCTAAAATTTGGAAAATAGCCAATGATGTCCGTGGATCGGTCGATGGGTGGGATTTTAAGCAGTTTGTCTTGGGTACATTATTTTATCGATTTATCAGCGAGAACTTCTCCGCACACTTTGAGGCGGGGGATGAAAGTCTTGTGTATGCGGACCTGAAAGACTCCGTTATTACCCCTGAAATCAAAGAAGACGCCATAAAAACGAAGGGGTATTTCATTTATCCAAGTCAGCTTTTTGTTAATGTAACGAAAAACGCCAATGATAACGCCAACTTAAACACCGATTTGGCTGCAATCTTTCAGGCAATTGAGAGTTCTGCTAATGGATACCCTTCTGAGTTGGATATTAAGGGTTTATTTGCCGATTTTGACACTACCTCTAACCGTCTTGGAAATACCGTTAAAGATAAAAATACCCGCTTGGCTTCGGTCTTAAAGGGCGTAGCGGAGCTCAAGTTTGGCAATTTCCATGATAATCAAATCGATCTCTTTGGCGATGCGTATGAGTTCCTTATTTCTAACTATGCGGCCAATGCGGGTAAATCCGGCGGTGAGTTTTTTACCCCGCAACATGTGTCTAAACTGATAGCACAGCTTGCCATGCACAAGCAAAAGTCGGTTAATAAGATTTATGATCCTGCCTGTGGTTCGGGGTCATTGCTTTTACAAGCAAAGAAGCACTTTGACCCTCATATCATCGATGAGGGGTTTTGGGGGCAGGAGATCAACCACACTACTTACAACCTTGCTCGTATGAATATGTTTTTACATAACATCGGCTACAATGAGTTTAAAATTGCCCTGGGGAATACTCTTCTGGATCCCCATTTTGGCGATGATAAGCCTTTCGATGCCATTGTCTCGAATCCTCCGTACTCGGTGAATTGGATTGGAAGCGACGATCCCACTCTCATCAATGATGACCGTTTTGCCCCAGCAGGGGTTTTGGCTCCCAAATCAAAAGCAGATTTTGCCTTCGTCTTACATGCCCTGAGTTATCTTTCCAGTAAAGGCCGCGCTGCCATTGTGTGTTTCCCCGGTATTTTCTACCGTGGTGGGGCTGAGCAGAAAATTAGAAAGTATTTAATTGATAACAACTTTGTGGAAACCGTGATTTCTTTAGCACCGAATCTTTTTTACGGAACCACGATTGCAGTGAATATTTTGGTACTGTCACGACATAAGACTTCCAATACCACCCAATTTATTGACGCAAGCGAGCTTTTCAAGAAAGAAACGAATAACAATATTCTTACCGACGAGCATATTGCCAAAATTATGAAGGCTTTCGACACCAAGGCAGATGTGGAGTATTTTGCCAAGTGTGTGGATAACGATGTAATCGCGAAGAATGACTATAACCTCTCTGTAAGTTCCTATGTAGAAGCCAAGGATACTCGGGAAGTAATTGATATAACCACGCTCAATGCAGAGATTAAAACCACAGTGGCCAAGATAGACAAGCTCCGCACCGAGATTGACGCCATCATCGCGGAGATCGAAGGATGAGTAATGTTATCATTTACACCACCGAGGATGGTGCGGCTAAAATTGAACTGCGCTTGGAAAATGGTACTGTTTGGTTGTCTCAAGCAGAGATAGCTGAGTTGTTTCA
>LIUM01000047.1 GCA_001462345.1 Fibrobacteria bacterium AD312
CGATGAAAGATTTTCCAAAAACCATCAAAACAATCATTCGCCTTAGCTCGAATGGCTGTTTCTATTTCTGAATCATCTTTTTTTGCATTGTAATAAAAATATGACTTATGAATATTCATTAGGTTGCACGCCCGAGAGATGCTGATACAATGCTCTTTAATAATTTCGCACGCTATTTGTTTGCGTACGTCGGGCTTTAGAATTTTTTTTCAATAACGTCTCTTAAAATCTCGTTATCAAGAGCTAAATTAGCGTACATCTTCTTTAACTTGAGGTTTTCCTCTTCAAGTTCTTTTAAGCGTTTTAGCTGCTTTATATCAAGGCCTCCATATTTACGTTTCCATTGATAAAGAGTCGTCCTTGAAACGTTGAGCTTTCTACATATTACATCTGCAGAGATCCCAGCTTCTAGTTCATTAACACTTTTGATGATTTCAGATTCACTGTGAGTCAGTTTTTTCATGGCTGTTCCTTTGCTAAATAAATTAGCTTATTGTTTAGTTTAGAACAGTTCTAATTTTGGGGAAGCTTACAAGATGAAGGTGTTTTTAAAAATATTTGATAATGTTGGGATTATTCTCATATTTTTGTTGTTTAATGGATGTAGTAATAATAACGATATTTCAACGGCCTCAGTTTTAGAAATGAGTTCATCATACGATAATATTTCCGCTAATTCCAGTTCCAGTTTTATAAGTTCATCTAGTTCGTTTGTGGAGCAACAGATTAGTTCTTCTTTAGAAAATGGATGCGGATCTTCTTCTAGTTTTAGTGAACTTGAGTTAGTGTCTTCCAGCAGTTCTTTGGCGGATTTTAAATGCACTAAATATCTCTCTTATATAACAACAGATGGCGTTCGTTACAAATCATCGGAAATTATCTATAGCTATTCCGACTATGTCGACAATAGGCATTACTCATTAACCACTGAACAGAATTTTTGGAATTCAAGTGGCGATCTTATTTCTAAAGGTTCCTATACAACGAAAGAGGACGGTTATTCGTTAAGTGTTTCCGGAATAACTTATTATAGATACAACGGATCTATACGGACGATACAAAGTGCCTCTAATGAGGTAATAGACTCTATTATAAATTTTGTTATATATTCAAAAACAGAAGCAATTATTACGGATTCTATAGGAACATCTAGTGAAACTAGCTCAGAAACATTTTGGGACGTTACTGATTTGGGGACTGCTAATGAAGAACATCGGTATCGCCTACAAGAACGGAGTGATGATTCTGTTGGCTATGTTATTTACTCTCTGGATTCATCGGGTTTTAATAGTTCAGTTGAAACCATATCTTTGGAGGGAACGTCAAATAAAACGGTTTATGAAAAAATACCTGGTGTCCCAGAGTCAATAAGAAATAATTCATTATGTAGTGCAAATAAAACATATTATAATGGGGCAAATCCAATTGTGTCAACTGTTTCCGTTCTTGAAAATACAGATTCAAGTTTTGCCGTGCATGTGACAACAGATTATTTAAATGTAAATATAGGAGAATCAGAGTGTTATTATAATAGGATGCCATAGAATAATCGTCTATAATAAAAGAATTCTAGATAATTGTTGGTTTGTCATTAGGGATCTGAAAAATTTTAGCTCAGAGTTATTATGGAAACAAAACAAATATCCAAATTTGAAGATGTTATGCTTTTGATTCAGACGTTTGGTACGAAAATCGGTTTTGTATATCGTGGACAGGCTGATGAAATATGGGAATTGAAAGCAAATTTGTTCCGAAAAAAAATTGATGGCGTAATAGATCCTCTTGCTCATCTAGAAAAATTCAAAAAGTATCTTATCGGGAGAAAAGATGTCAATGACTTATCTGAGAATGAAATTTGGGCAGTTGGGCAACATTATGGATTGTATACTCCATTACTTGATTGGAGTGTCTCTATAGCTGTGGCCTTATTTTTTTCATTTGAAAATGATCAAATAATATCTGATAATAGGTCTTTGTTTATTCTGAATGCAGACAAAATGAACAAGAAATTTTGTGATGAATTGGTTTCTCAAATAAAAATAAAATATCCAGAATTTCCTGATTCAAGGTGGGATAAGATAGTTAAACCAGAATGGAAGGGAAAATTTTTACTTGATCTTCACGAAAAAAATAATTTAGGATCATCAATGTTTTTTGTTGAGGAGATAGTTCGTGATTTAGAAAAAAATGGCCACGAATGTTTTCTCCAAAAACATTTGGTTCTGATAGGATTCTTGCACAAAGGGGTCTGTTTTCAATTGTATATAATAATGAAAAATTTTCAAAGATAATTGATAATATTGGTGAAAATGAATGGCTAATTAAAGTAAATATTGATTCATCATTACGAAAATCAATTTTGAAATATTTAGACTCAGTGAATGTCAATTATTTGTCTTTATTCCCAGATATTATGGGCGCAGCACGGTACACGAACTACAAATTGAAGAGTTATCAAGATATACAGGAATCTCTTAGTGAGAAGAATTTTTGGCTTTAATAAATGAGGATTTTGTGATTTTTTATGTAAAATACTTTTAGCCTGTTTTATTTACAAAGAAGTGAAAATAGCACCTAACAGCCGTTGGTGCGCGACCTTCGCTTCATCTCATACATGAGCCAGCTCCTGGCGGCAATTCGAACTAACATTTGCTTTGCAAATGAAGTTCTCATTGCATATTTTCCGTTTCTCGATTATATTCTCATAAGTTGAAACGGAAAATATAGCGCCAGGGCCGTCTCATCGGAGCGCGGACATGCTCGGCGGCACAACTAAACGTTATAAGGACTGCATAAAGCAGCAAATCAGAGAGGTGAAGAAAATGAAGAAAAGAATTGTACTAGTATTTATTGTTTTGTTTTTAAGTTCATTTGGAATTTATGCTCAGAATCAAACAACAGAACCTGTTCAAGAACCTATGGTTCCTTATCGTCTTTATAAAACAACAAATAATTGGATATTCATACAATTAGAAACTGCAACTGGAAAGATGTGGCAGATACAATATTCTGTTCAAGATGATAAGAGAGGAGGACTTGTTTTGAATGATAAAAATCTTGCCGAAGACAAAGAAGTTGTTGTTGGCAGATTTACACTTTATCCTACACGTAATATGTGGACTTTTATTTTATTAGATCAAATATCAGGTTCGTCTTGGCAAGTTCAATGGTCTTTTGACAAAAAAAATAGATTTGTTACTCCAATTTATTAAATCTATGTTTGTTATAATTTTTATTGCATTACTTATTTTATTTATATTTTTAAGTGTAAACTCTGCAAAAATAAAAGGATTATTTGGTGAAAGAAATGTAGCGGCACGACTTAGTTTCTTAAATCCCAATGAATATAAAATTTTTAATGATTTACTTCTAAGAACAAACAATAACAATACAGTTCAAATAGATCATCTTGTTATTTCTATTTATGGAATTTTTGTTATAGAAACTAAAAATTATAAAGGTTGGATCTTTGGTAATGAAAATGCGGAAAATTGGATGCAAATCATTTATAAAGAAAGACATCAATTTAGAAATCCAATAAAACAAAATTGGTCTCATATATATGCATTAAAAGAAATTTTGAAAGATTATAAAAATATAAGATATTTCCCGATTGTGGTTTTTGTTGGAAGTGGGGAATTAAAGGAAATTCAGACAAAAAGGCCTGTTCTATACAGTAATAAACTTTCTGATTATATAAAAAGTCAGTCAATTGTACAGAATTTGTTGCAAGAAGATATACCAAAAATTATTTCGATATTAGAAACAAAAAATATTGGAAATAAGGAAAATAAAAAAGAGCATATACAAAATATACATAAGACGACTGTTGAGCGAAAAAAATTAATTTGCCCGAGATGTAATTCGGAATTAAAATTAAGGGAAGGAAAACATGGAAAATTTTATGGCTGTTCAAATTATCCATATTGTAAATTTACAATGAAATATTGAAGAAAATCGTATAACACAGTTTTCAACCTGACATTTGTTTTGTCATAAAACTTGCTAAAGCCTTCGGCTTCTTCACGCAAGTTTTACGCCAATTTTTGCCTACGGCAAAAAACACAAAAGCAGGTTAAAACACTGTTAGCTCGGCGCTGCGCGCGAGGCGGAAAAGTAAGACGAAATGATAGTATCTATGAAAAAACACTTCATCGAAAAGGATTAGAAGGAACTATGCTTATCAGATTTGCTGAGATAACTGATCTACAACAGATATTAGGACTCTATAATTCACTAAACCCAGATGATAAACCTATTGATTTATCGCTAGCGCAACAAATTTGGACTAATAGTATTAATTGCAATAATATTAAATATGTTGTTGCAATTGAAAATGGTATAATAATCGCAACCTGTAATATCGCGATTATATTGAATTTAACACGATCAGGTAGACCATATGGAATAATAGAAAATGTAATAACGGATGAAAAATATAGAAGAAAAGGAATTGGAAAGGAAATAATAGAAACTGCTCTAAAATATGCTAAAGAAATGAACTGTTATAAAGTAGTTCTTCTGAGTAGCAGTAAGCGAAAAGACGCACATGAGTTTTATAGATCAATAGGATTTGATACTAACTCCAAAAAAGGATTTGAAATAAGGTTTTAGATCTTATACATATGATGAGGATATAAATGAGCGTTTTTACTAACTTGCAAGAGATATTTTCACATCAGATTATACTTATTCTAGCAGAACAATTAAGCACAAATAGTAACGGAATCAGTATTCAAAACTATGAAGCTAATGGTATTTTATTTATTCCCGTCTTTACTTCAGCAGAGAAATTAAAAGAATCATTAAAAGGGCATAAATTAGAAAATGAAGTAATTAAAATGGAAGGTTCTTATTTTTGTTCTATATTATTAGGAAATGAGATAATTATTGTCAATCCAGATTTATCTGATGAAATACGAACAAGTGCAAATGAATTATCAGAATTAATGAAGGATCAAAAAAATAAAAATAGCTAACAACTGCTTCAACCTGTCAATTCCTTTTGTCATGAAAATTGCAGTCGCTACGCTCGGCAATTTTCACGCCAATCCCTTCGGGCCGGAATTGCAGGTTAAGCGAAATGTTAGCAATACAAAAGAATTTCATATGACTAGTATAGATAAAATTGATAATAAAATTTTAGAATATTGTTGCCAAAAATGGTTCAAAAACCACGCCGGAATTGCCGCATTGGAGTTGGGGCGCGTTTTTGATTTATCCAATAAAAAAGTTATGTCTCTGTTAGAAAGATTAGTCGCAGAAGGTTTTGGGACTATAAATAAAAATGTGTCACTGTATTCATTATCTATTTCAGAAAAAAAATATAAGATGAAAAAAATGTAACCCATATTTTTTTCCAGCAAACGATACATTAAAGAAAAGTTATTATTCATCTGAACTTTCTCAGCAGAATATCCCTGAATTTACAAAGCGGCTTCATTTAGGGGCAAATCAAATTGCATTAGTGTGTTTCAGCGAAGAGGTTTTGAAAAAATATTTTGATCATCCAGAAAAATATTGTATTGAGGATACAGAATCTGGGGGTGAGATAACAACGCCTTATGAAACTGCATATTTTTTTGTTCAATACGGGAAAAGAACTATAAATAATGATATTTCTATTGTGGTTTTATACAAAGATCTTACAATGTTAGAAAATTCTGAACAACAGCATTGGAGTTCTTATGAAATTAATAATTGTAAGATTGATCAAGGAGATGATAATTTTAGGCGTTTTGTACAACGTAACTATTATGGAGAATTCGTTGAATATTCAGATCCAATAAAAAATTTAACTATCGCGATTGATTTAATGAATAAAGTGTGCCGTAAAAATCTATTATTCAAAAAAAATAAGAACATGCATTTATGTCCACCAGTAGAAAATACACAAAAAGCATATTGCGATTCTTGTTCTGAGCTTTATAAGATTATTGGACCAGATAATATTGATCAGAACGCATTAAAAAGGATTTTATTTGAAAAATGGAATATGCAAGAAACGGAATTACAAAATAAAGAATCCCACAGACCGTATAGTTGTAATCAACTTTTTAAGCTTTTAGAAGACCGTTTAATGGGAAATAATAAATTGACTGAAGTAATAGACCAGATCAAAAAATCTCGCATTGATGCGGACCATAAAATTTTGGAGCCTGATTTTAAAAACCAAAATTATACAAAACAATTTTATGTTATTTGTAAAAATTTTGTTGTATTGTTGAATCAATTTTCTGGCGCTTTTAGGAGTTTTAAAAAAGATTGCTAACACTCGGTGTAGCTGACACTCGCATGAAACTCAGCACAACTGGTTCTAGCAGCGAGTGCAGCTAACCTTTACGTTAGCTGGATAAAGGAAAACATGCACATAATACTTGAGAAAGCAAGAAGATACATGAAAAACATTCAGCATCATGATTTAAAGCGACTATACTCCTACAGTCAATCGGTTGGATATTGGGTGCAGACAAAAAATGGGATACCTCTTATGGAGGACCCTTTTGCTAGATTTAGGCCAACGAGTAAAAAGGCTGATGTTGAAACGGGTGAAGATAAGAAAGGCGAATAACATTCTAAAGAGGTAGAAATGCATATAATACTTGAAAAAGCAAGAAAGTATAACAAGAGAGAACATTCAAGAGAAATGTTAAATCAGTTCTCTTATAATCAAAAACTTGGATTTTGGTCTCATAAGTTAAATAATGTTCCGTTAATGGATGAAAGCGTTGGTTTCAAACCAAGAACAAAAAAAGAAGATATTGAAACAGGAGAGGATAGGAAAGGTGAATAATGTCAATGTATTAATATTATCAGACTCAGAAGATTTCACATCTGATTTGGTATGCATTGAACTCCATCGACAAGGCGTTTCTTACTTAAGAATAGACAGAGATCTAATAAATAGCTACGACATTTCCTGGCAATTAAGTGGTAATTTAATAATTACAAATATTGAAACAAATGAAACATTTTCAATAAGTAAGGAAGAGCTTTCAGGAGTTTACTTCAGAGCCCCAACGTATTTTCGCGAGACATTCACAACAAGTGTGACCCCAGAAATCCAATTAAAAAGGTCACAAGCGTTATCCATGTTCAGAAATATTGAATACTTTGGTCAAGCAAAATGGATGAATGCGCCTTCAAGAACATTCTTTGCAGAAAACAAAGTAATACAGCTTTTGTATGCAAAGGAAATGGGGTTTAATATTCCAGAAACAGAAATTACTAATGGTAATGAGCCCAAATCATCCCATCAAGAGTATATAGCAAAATCAATTGACACCGCACTATTTGATTTCGGAGAAAGCGAGGCGTTTTCTTATGCTGAAATTGTAAGTAAAGGCGATTTAAAAAAGTATGATAATCGTGCGGCGCCGTATTTTATTCAAGAATATCTTTCGGATAAAATTGATTTAAGAGTAACAGTTATTGGTGATATGGCTTATGCATGCGAGATTCTAGAAGATTCGCAAGGCATAACTGGTGACTGGAGATTAAGAAAGAATAATGTAAAATTTATCTCAATTGAACTCCCTGATGATATTAGGAGGATGTGTATAGACATTACCGCAAAGTTTGGACTAATGTTTTCTGGAATTGATTTAATTCGTAGAAAAGGGCGCTATTATTTTGTGGAATTAAATCCGACAGGAGAATGGGCGTGGTTGGTTGATTCTTGTGGATTCAAAATTCAACAAAGGATTTGCGAGTGTCTGTTATAAATAAAATATCTGCAGCAGTATTCGCTGTTTGGCGGTTTATCCAAACCGAGATATTGTTTCCAATTCCACTACTTGGGGCTAATAGGCGTATACATAAAAAGCTACACGACTTTGAAAATGAAAAAACGAAAGATCTAGACTATATGAATGGATATGAAGCTTTATCAATTGAAAGATTGAAAGAGTATTATAAAGATTCATTTGAAACGAAAAAGGTTATTGAAGATAAGCTCAAGACATCTCTTGCATCATTAACACTGGCATCAGCATTCATCCTGGCTTTTACTAATTACTTTGTGTCAGGATTTGGAAAGGATTCAATTTCAATATTTGATAGGTTAATAATATCAATGATGATATTTTCAATATTGAACTTTATTTTAGCGGCTGTTATGGCGATGGAAACGATTGGAGAGAGAAATAAAATATATTCAATTTTCCCAAAAGATGAAGCGATCCACTTATCTAAAGATTCGGAATTGAAAGAAATGTATGCCATTCTAACCGAGTGCAATTCTCTTTCAAATACCATACGTCAGAATTTTATGAATGTAAGTTTCAAGTCTATTAGAAACGGAATAATTGCAACAATTATGCTGCCGATTCTTTTTGCTCTTGGAAATTCCGATCATAAACAGACTGATCCAAATTTGACTTTGGTAACTGCAATAGCAAAAGTGAACACAAGTCTTTATCAAGAATTAGAAAAAATGAACCAATCAATTGATACTTTGTCTAAAATAATAGAGAATGCAAATTATAATCGGACAAATGCAATCTGTAATAAGCTAGATAGTATCGCATTAAAGATAAGTTGTATCTCAAAAACAAATACACCAGCTAACAAACGTTGAACCTGATGGCGCTGTCATCTCGTAGGTCGCTCGCTCCAGGCGTCAATTCGCTTTCGGATTCGTGCTGCGCACGAATGCCACTCCTAACGGCTGAGGGGTTTTGCCTACGGCAAAAGTCGCTTCGCGACCCTTCGGGCCCTCATCCGTAAGTCGTTCGAAGCTCATTACACAGCCTTCCGATTCATTCCCAGTCTTTACTATCTTCTCGTAATGAATCGAAAGACTGTATCGCCTGGGCTCCCTCCTTGTAGCCCTAATGCGGGGCGGGTTACCTCAACGTTATACGCACTAATCGTAATTGTCTTGCCAATAGTATCAAATGATACTATCATTGATTGTATGAAACCACCTTATGAAATTACGCCAAAGATTTTAAAACTATATGGCCGTATTAATGAAGCCATCGGTCAATGTAAAAGTTTGAATCTGGTAAGGCCAGAAGCCAGACTTAGGAAACAGAATAGGATCAAGACAATCCATTCGTCGTTGGCGATTGAAGGAAATACGCTCAGTGTGGATCAGGTCTCTGCAATAATTGAAAATAATCGCGTGGCAGGGCCGAAAAAGGATATTATTGAAGTTCAAAATGCAATAAAAGCATATGATGTTTTGAATTCACTGAAGACTTTGAAAATGAGCGATTATTTAAAGTCTCATAAAGTTTTGATGGACGGACTGATTGCAAGCCCTGGAAAATTTAGGACAAAACAGGTTGCCATAGTGAAGGGAAAAAACCTACAACATGTGGCACCAAAATATGATATTGTTCCTGGATTAATGAAGGATCTTTTTGATTATTTGAAAACAGATCATGATTTGCCGATAATTAAAAGTTGTGTTTTTCATTATGAATCTGAATTTATTCATCCGTTTGAAGATGGCAACGGAAGGATGGGGCGGTTGTGGCAAACAAGGATATTGATGGATGAAAATCCAATATTTGAATATGTTCCGATTGAAGAGACAATAAAGAATAATCAGGAAAAATATTACAAGTCATTATCTGATTCAGATAATATTGGCATGTCGACGCCATTTATTGAATTTATGCTTGAAGCAATTGATAATTCGTTACGAGCAACAATTAGCGAGACATCGGTTCCAAATTATGATTATGAAGCCCGATTTGAAATATTGTCAAAGAATATTAATGACTGGTTTGATCGTAAGGAATATATGAAAGTGTGTAAAGGAATATCAACAGCGACAGCGAGCCGGGATTTGAAACAGATGGTAAGCGATGGCCGATTAATAGTTTCGGGCACGGGCCGCATGACGAAATACAAAAGAGGCGTATAACCATCGATGTAGCTGATGCTCGGATGAAACTCAGCATAACTGGTTCTAGAAGCGAGCGCCGAGGAAAATAAATTTATGCTCGTATCGCCCATCGCAAACGAACTGATCTTGAGCGTGGATTGCTGAAACGTTCCTCTTTACTTCCTCTTATTTCTTTATCCTGAATGTATGAATATAGTCCTAATCGTTTTCCTTCTTCAAAGGAATGTACTACGCGATTATCTTCACCTGAATGAAAAGTAAGTATTGCAACGCGACCACCGGATTTTAAGCAATATGGTAAATTGGCTAGCAATGCTTCCAGCGCTGAAAGCTCTCCATTAATTTCAATACGCAGTGCTTGATATACTCGTCGTTCTGATTTTACGATATCATTATCGCTACGTTTCAATTCAGACAAGGTGCTTTTTATTATTCTTGTAAGATCCATGGTTGTTTTCATTTCTGTGCGATTTTGAAAAATGGCGTGGGCAATTATGCATGCGTCTGGTTCATCAGCATTGTCCCGTAGAAGAGATGCAATTTTATTTTCTGTAATCCGATTCAATAAATGTGATGCGGTCTCTCCTTTTTCCTGGTTCATTCGCATATCCAGTGGTCCATCTTTTTTAAACGAAAATCCTCGTTCTGGATTGTCAATTTGCATAGATGAAACACCGAGATCAGCTAAAATCATATCAACATATGGAGGGTCGATTGCTGAAAGTACCTTGGGAAGAGACGCAAAATTTGCATGGATTGCAACAAAAGATTCCGGTCCAAAACCTTCGCTACGAATTCGTGCCTCTGTTTTCGATAACTCTACAGAATCAACATCCAGTCCATAGAGAATCCCGCCTGGTTGTATTTTTTTAAGTATCTCGCGCGTGTGTCCGCCGTAGCCAAGCGTTGCGTCTACGGCTATTTCTCCGGGCTTTGGATCGAGAATAGCAAGTACTTCCTGCAAACAAATTGAACGATGAGTCCCTGCTGGTGTATCTCCGCGAGAAATAACATGTTGTACCTCTGCTTCATATTTTTCTGGGTTCAATTCTTTATACTTCTCAGAAAAGGTGCGAGGGTGTGTTCCCGAATAGCGCGGTCTTCGTTTATGTGGCTGATTTGAATTTGAATCTTGCATTGTGTTTCTCTCAATATATAATAGAAAGAAAAAATATACTGAAGTAGTAGAGCTTGATATAAAGTTTATATATATCGTAGTTAAAAAGAATTCTAACAACTGATAATTCCTTTTGTCACACTTTTTGCAGTCGCTCCGCTGCAAAAAACGCGCCAATATACGCGTTTCAGGTTAAGCAAATGTTAGCTGTGTGCCATGCAAAGGTGCACCAATCTACTCGGTGGAAGTCCGAGATCGGGAGATGCCAGAATCTGACATGTACCATTTTAACGGACACAACCATCAGGTATATTTATATCTGAAAGAGGTATCCTATGTCAGAAGAGAAACGAAAAAGGCAATATAGCCCTGAATACAATGCAAATGCGGTCAAATTGGCTTTAGGAAATTAGCAATACAAAATTTGAAAACATTATGAATATCTATTAATTAAAAATGCGCGTCAAAAAATAGGGTTCATAAATCGGATTTTTTTTTCTACATTTAGTTTTACTTGGAGAGATGCCAGAGTGGTCGATTGGGACGGTCTCGAAAACCGTAGTCTCCTCACGGGGACCGAGGGTTCAAATCCCTCTCTCTCCTCTGCAACAAGAAAAGGATGCTTCGGTGTCCTTTTTTTGTTTTAAAACGTTAGGCTTTCATTTTGACTGCATCCAAAATTTTCTATTTAAGAGCACTCCTAAAAATTGGTTTGACGAGAGGCATTAGCAATTGGATAAGCACAAAATTCAAGAATATTGGTGGTATTCGTAAGTTTGAACAAAAAATGAGATTTTAGAGGTGTCCATAACTGAGCTTTTTTGAAAAACTTAAAATGATTTCTTATTTAAGAACGCAAACTCTTTTCCAACACAACAAGGACATTTGGGATTTTTTTCGACTGGAATTTGAACGAAAGTATTATTCCATAAATTCATTTCCGTTAAAACAGAAGTCGATGAATCGGGCTTTCCTTCAATAAAATAGCGAAGCAGTTGAGAAACCTCCATACCACCTGTCGTTGATACGGCAGGTCCCCAGACCCCAGCATTTAATGTTTCTTTTTCTGGCTTTTCTGGAAATACACATCTTAAACATGGCCCATTAGGTGAAGTTAACGGCATCCATACAGCAGAAGTTCTTCGAATGGCTGCATAAACCCAAGGGATACCATGTTTTACGCAAACATCATTTAGTAGATATCGTTCTTCTAAACGATCGGTGGCATCAATAATGGCATCGACACCGTCTATTAAGGATTCAATATTTTGTGCATTTACGTCTAAAACGAGACTCTCTATTTCTACGTGATGATTGATTTGCCTAAGTCTTTGTTCTGCTGCTTTTGCTTTCGGTTTATGAACTTGAGCATCAGATTCATCAAATAAGTGCTGCCTTTGTAAATTACTCCATTCAACCACATCTCGATCGACTAGGCGTAAAAATTGAACGCCTGCTCTTGTTAAAAATTCGGCACAAGAACAGCCGAGTGCGCCACAGCCAAAGACTAAGATGCGTAAAGAACTAATTGTTTTTTGCCCTTCTTCTTTAATGTTCGGAAGAGCAATTTGACGATCATAGCGATTTGAATCCAAGAAGGCCTCCCAAATTAGAGAATGTCTATATTAAGAATCGACTTAAACACAGTGCCGATAGCAAAAGAAACTCCCGTTACAAGAATCGCTAAGATAAGCATTTCCAAAAATCGTGATTTGAAATGGAGATCTTTTGCAATTGCAATATAAAAGTTAAAAGCGAAAATAATGAAAACGACAATGGCAAGCATTATACTTAACGCAACTAAAGGCATTGAATTAGGAACTATTAAATAGGGGAATACCATTAAAGCTACAGTGGCTAAATACATGGCCCCAGTATATAAAGAAGATTTTAGTGCATCGGGATCGCCGTCGGCTTTGGATGAAAGGTACGAAGAAGATGTCATAGAAAGTGTTGCCGAAACACCAGTGATTAAACCTGCTAGAGCCACAATTCGAGTGTTTTGCATGGCGAATGTAAAGCCAGCAAGAGCTCCTGTTAGTTCTATTAAGGCGTCATTCATGCCTAGAACCATCGAGCCAACGTATTTCAATCGTTCCTCATTAAGCATCCCCATAAGCTTGTTTTCGTGATCTGTTTCTTCACTCACAATTCGAGAAACTTCAGGGATTTCGTCCATAATAGATTGATAGGCTAATATTCCTGAGGCTTCCCCTTTTTCTAAAAATTTCACTATAAAAGTGAAACCAAGGAGTTTTGCTAAAAGGCTCACCCAAAAAACATAAAGACGGTTGGGTTTAAGCTTTTTTTTCGTGTATTTTGACCAAACAAGGGCGTGTTGAGCTTCATCTTTTGCAATTTGCTCTATAATCGCTTTGTTTTGATCTTTAACTTGACTCGCTATCTTAAAATAGATGGCAGAAGCATTCTCTTCAGTTTGCTGCATTTTAAGAATAATAGCATGTGTCTTAGGGCTAATCGTTTTTTGGTTCATATTTTTAAAATAGAATAAAAGGAAGTGAATAAAAAAGACTTAGCCTATAAAAGAGGCTAGTGGACTAAAATAATACCCTCTGAACCATATACATAAGTTAAATTTAGAAACATGCTTCGTGTAGGAATCACAGGTTCGATAGGCTCAGGGAAAAGTGCGGTAGGGCGTATCCTTTCTGAAAAGGGGTACCCCGTTTTAGATGCTGATTTATTAGTTCATCAGCTTTACGCCTCCAATTCCCTTTTGCGAGAGTCTCTTTCTGCTCGTTTTGGAAAGGAAATACTTACTCCAGATGGCGTTGATCGTTCTAAATTGAAAACGCTTGTTTTTCAAGATGATCAAGCGAGGCTTGATTTAGAAGAAATCGTATATCCTGTTTTAGAGCAAGAACAAAATCGAATTCTCTCTGAATGGGATGGTTCTTTTTCGGTAGCTTTTGTAGAAGCAGCCTTATTATATAGACTCCCTCATTTTGTAGATAGTCTTTTTGCTGTTTGGGTTGTTTCTGCTTCTGAAGAAGTCCGTTTAGAACGATTAATTCAAAGAGGACTTTCTTTAATGGAAGCGAAAAGCCGAATTGAATTGCAAAAAACGTTTCCTTTACCTAATCACAAACATATTTTTTACATCCAGAACGATAGCTCTTTAGTAGAGCTTGCTGATGAAATAAATAAAAGGTTAGTTTTTTTGTGAAAAATCGCCTGTTTTAATTCCTTTTCAAAAAAGGTGATTTTTTATGCAAAAAAAATACAACATAATGCATCTATTTTTTATTGAAATGTCCAAACCAAATTCTAAATTTAAAACTAAATAGATGGAAAAAGAAAAAAAGAGGCACAAGTGTCCCAAATAATGAATGTTGTTGTTTTTTTAGCCGGTGGTTTAGGACTTTTTTTAATGGGCATGAAATTCATGTCCGATGGCTTGCAAACGGTTGCTGGTCCTTCCTTAAAAACCTTGATTGGAGCAGTCACTAATAATCGAATTTTAGGCGTTTTAGTTGGTGTTTTAGTCACCTGTCTTGTCCAATCGAGTTCTATTACTTCTGTTATGGTTATTGGTTTTGTGAATGCAGAACTAATGATGCTCAAGCAAGCGATTGGTGTTATTATGGGGGCCAATGTTGGAACAACAGTCACTGGCTGGGTTCTAGTTTTAGATATAGGTAAGTATGGTTTACCTCTCGCAGGTGTATTTGGGCTAATTTATTGTTTTGTTAGTAAAGAACGGATTAAATATTCTGCCCTTGCTATCTTAGGTGTGGGTCTTATTTTTATGGGTTTAGAGGCTATGAAAGCCGCTCTTGCTCCTCTGGCAAACTCCCCTGAATTTTGTGATTTTTTAAGACTTTTTGAGGCAAGTAGTTTTTCTGGTTTGATTAAATGTGTGTTTATTGGACTTGTTTTAACAGCTATAGTACAGTCTTCTTCTGCAATGCTTGGTGTAACTATTGCAATGGCTCATCAAGGGTTGATTGGTTTTGAAACGGCGGCTGCTCTAGTTTTGGGGCAAAATATTGGAACAACGATTACTGCTTTCCTTGCTTCCATAGGGGCATCTCGTGCAGCTCGTAGAGCGGCTTTATTCCACATTCTATTCAACGTATTTGGTGTATTATGGGTAATTGTCATATTTAGATCGTATTTAGGATTTGTGGAGTATGTTCTTGAAGCGGTATTTAATATTACTGATCCTAATATGATTAAAACGGAAAATGGTGTTTCTGTGGCGCCTTATATGACTGCTTCTATTGCCACATTCCATACGATTTTTAATGTAGTGAATCTTTTGGTTTTATTGCCATTTACTGGTATAGTTGCTTCTGTTTTGGAAAAACTGGTTAAGAAAAAAGTGGTTAAAAAGAAAATTGTGGCTACAAAATTGGACTTTCCTTTACTTTCATCTCCTTTTGCGGCTATTACACAATCGAATCGTGAAATTCTATTAATGAATGAGACGCTTAAAACGATGATGGGTGATCTTCGTGTTTGTTTAACGAATGGTCCTGATGCCCGCAAGAAACAAGATGCTATTTTTGGTGCGGAATCTCATTTGGATATAGCCCAAGAAGAAATCACTAATTTCTTAACGAACTTGCTTTCTAATCGAGCTTCTCTGGCGGTTGCTAATGATGCAGAGCGTCAGTTACGCATGAGTGATGATCTTGAAACCGCGTCTGATTACATTACGCAAATATTGAAATTGCACTTAAGAATGTCAGAAAAAAATGTGGCTTTTGATGAAGAACATTCGTCAGGGATATTAAAGCTACATGACGAAACGACTCTCCTTGTGGATCGTGTGCAAGAGTTGCTTGAACAAGCAAATAAAGATGAACGAAATCTATCTGTAATACGCAAGCAGGGTTTTGATATTACACAGCTAGTCCGAGATTTACGAAGTATGCATTGGAGTCATTTGGCTGAATGCCAATACGATCCTCTAGTGACAACAACATATACAGATATATTAAATGATTATCGAAAAATTAAAGAACATTTGATTATTGCTGCAGAAACTGGTCTTGGAGTTAAATAAACCCTAATCTTTTTCGCCCTCTCTAACGAGAGGGCTTTTTTTATATAAAAAAAGAATGAATTTAAAATAATTTGAGAACATATTTAGTGAGGGTGTTTTTTAAAAATTTGGTAATTTTTGTTTTACTAATTTTAGATTTTTGCGATAAAACGGCTTTCTGACTTTAATTTATAATGATTTGAGTTTATTCCTATTGCTTTCCAATGATTTTTTACTTATCTTAAATAATTGCCTGCTGGGATTGTGGTGGGTTAAAAACCAAAAGAAGGGAATAAAATATGAGAACATTTAATAAACGAATCGTTATATTGATGTTAATTGCTTTTAATGGGCTGTTTGCTGCTGTGAGTCCTGACTTTCCTATGGCTGGTTGGGCTGTTTCTGGAAATACAACAGGGGGAGCTGGTTATGGAGAAGTGACAGTCAGTAATGTGACTGACTTAAAGTCTTATGCTAAAGCAGGCAATAAGGTTATTTATGTTAAAGCAGGAACTTATGCTGGTCAAATAGATGTGGGCTCAAATGTCACTTTATATGGGTATCCTGGTGCTATTATTACTCAACCAAATGGCCAGTCGGCGATTAAAATTTCTGGCGTAAGCAATGTTATTATTCGAAATTTTATTGTAAAAGGGATTGGTGCTGTAGATATTGATGCTAATGACTGTGTTCAAATCAATAGTAGTGCAACTAAGATTTGGATAGATCATTTAGATATTTATGATGGTCAAGATGGGAATTTGGATATTGTGAATGCTTCTGATTACGTCACGATTTCATGGACAAAGTTTAGTTATACTTCAGCGTCTTCAGATCACCAGTTTAGCAATCTGATTGGAAATAGCGATAGTAAAACAACAGATAGCGGGCATTTGAGGGTCACACTTCATCATAATTGGTGGGCTGATGGGGTGAAAGAGCGCATGCCTCGTGTCCGTTTTGGAAGGGTTCATGTGGCTAATAACTTATTTGATACTAAAACGAGTTCTTCTTGTGTGCGTGCTGGTTATAAAGCCGATTTAAGAGTGGAAAACAACGTTTTCATTGGAGTAAAAAAACCTATTGATTTATATGAAGGCGATTATACTGCTGTTTCTGTATCGGGCAATTATTTTGAAGGAACATCAGGGAACACTTCGGGTAATAAAACCGCTTTTACTCCTTCTTATAACATGCCTTTAACAGATGTTAGTAACCCAGCTAAGGCTTATGCCTTGAGAGATTCTATTAAGAATTTCGCTGGTGCTACTTTACCTGCTCCAGGGACAGTTTATTCTTCTTCAAGTGTAATACCCAGTTCTTCTTCATTCGTAAGTTCTTCTAGTTCATTACCTCCATCTTCTTCGAGTGTTATTTCTAGCTCGTCATCAGCCATTGTATCTTCTAGTTCGATTGAGGTCACTGAGGCCGCTATTTTAGAAAAACATGGTTCTGGTAGTTCTAATCAAACGGTTGTTGCTGGTGAATCCATAGCCTCTTTCTATTACACTTGGGTTAATGCTTTTGGGGTAACTGTTGAAGGGTTACCTTTAGGTGTTTCTTATGTTTTAGATGAAGAAAAGAAAAACGTCTATATTGAAGGAACCGTGGAATCTAGTACTCCTGCTGGTGATTACACTTTTACTGTGACTACAGTAGGGAACCCTATTACTAATGCGGTAAAATCAGGGACCATCAAAGTAACTTCTACAACCTCTATCGAATCCTCTTATTTTAAGACTTCAGGTTTTCAAATCACTCCAAAGATTATTCAGAGCGAAGCTAGTATTACCTTTAATTTAAAGAAACAAGGCTTAGTCTCACTTTCGATTATTGATCTTTCTGGTCGTGAGGTGTTTTCGAAAAAATGGAATGCATCCACTGGCATGAATCAAATGATTGTGAATAGTTCTTCTTTTACTGCTGGTGTTTATTATGTGCAGTTAAAGACACCTGCATCGGAATCGATTCAGAAAATAGTTATTCGATAAAATTCTCTCCATATCGAAAGAAGAAGGATCGCCTTGCGGCGATCCTTCTTTTTAGGGGGGAGGAGAAAATTAAATGGCTTTAACCACAAACAGATGCCCAGGTGCCTTATTAGGATCTAGACGCACAAAGTTTTGTGAGCCTCGCCAAACAAAGGATTCATCAGTAATAAGATCCTTGACAAAGAAAAAGGCGTCTTCAGACAAACCGAGCTCTTGCATATTTAGAGCAATAGTCCCTTCCTGAGCATGATGCATATCCATATTAGCAATACACAAAATGACATCTTTTTCAAGTTTCTTTGAATATACCATTAAATTAGTATTTTCTGCGTAATGAAATCTAAGATTATCGTATTCTTGCATCGCTGGATGGGCTTCTCGCGCTAAATTGACTCGACGAATGAAGTCTTTAATGCCTGGTTCGTGCCAGTGATGCACTTTATACTGGTATTTTTCACTATCATGCAGTTCTTCTTTAATTGGCGACTTGATATTTTCACAAAGTTCATAGCCATTGTACATGCCTGTCAAGCTAGATAAGGTCGCGGCTAAAAAATAGCGTTGCTTAAATGCTGCTGGCCCTTGATCTGCTAAATAAGTAGGGAATATATCTGGAGTTGTGGGGAAGAAAATGCCACGCATATATTCTTTTGCGTCAGATTGAGTTAATTCCTTAAGGTATTCTTCAAACTCCCATTTTTCAGAACGCCAAGTAAAATAGGTGTAGCTCATGTCAAACCCTAATTTACCGAGGCGGTGCATTATTTTTGGACGAGTAAAGGCTTCTGCTAAGAAAACAATCTCTGGCCGTTTTTCTTTAATGTCAGAAATGAGCCATTCCCAAAAAGGAAATGGTTTCGTGTGAGGATTATCTATACGGAATATATCGATTCCCTTATCAGCCCAAAAAAGAATTATATCTCGAATCTCTTCCCAAAGTGCTTGGAAGTTTTCGTTATAGTAGTCGAAGGGGTAGATGTCTTCGTATTTTTTGGGAGGATTTTCTGCAAACTTAATAGAACCATCGGGTTCATGAAAAAACCATTCGGGGTGTTCTTTGACGTAAGGATGATCTGGACTGCAGTTTAAGGCAATATCTAAAGCAAGTCTAAAGCCTTTGTTTTTGCATGCTTTTACAAAATGTTCAAAATCTTCCATTGACCCTAATTCAGGGTCAACGGCATAATGACCGCCAAATGAATTACCTACGGCATAAGGACAGCCTGGCTCTCCTTTTTTTGCCTTAAGGGCATTGTTTGCCCCTTTTCTATTGGTAACACCAATAGGGTGGATTGGTACTAAATAAATGGTATCAAACCCTAAATCATCAATGTAATCAAGTCGGTTTTCACAATCTTTCCAAGTGGCGCTCGCTTTTGGATCCTGGCCCTGACTTTTTGGCCACATTTCATACCATGTGCCTGTTCGCGCGTATTTTGGGTCCACTCTTAATTTCATTACGGGACTTTCCGTTGGAACATCTTCAGGAGCAATTGTCCAAGCAATGATTTTATACTCATAAAAGCCGATGTTTTGAACAATAAAATAACCTTCCCACAAATCATTTTCAATGAGTTTCATGGGAACTTCTTTCCATTTTTTTTGAGACGAGTGTTTGTATAAAATGGCGGCATCGTATTTTTCGTGACTATGTCTAAAAATATCTGCCTGAATGGTCACCTTATCGCCTGGTTCACGCTTAATCATAAAGCGCCCTCCCTCAATGGAAGGGCGAATATTTTCAATTACAAAATTTTCTTTTTTTGTTGGTATTATAGCCATGCTACAAATATAACTAGAACTGCTCTATAAAAGGGTAAAAAAGATCAGGTCTTTGATTTACAGACTAATCAATTCGGATCAGTTGAATGTTCTTAAACCAAAAGATTCGTTCTGCTCCACCTAAGTTGAATTCTAAGCGGGCAAAGGTGTTGTCTTCTACGCCTAAATATTCTATTTCATAAGATTTTCCGTTCAGACCAATGATTGGCTTCTCTTGGAATCCAAGGGTGGTGTATGGCGTATGGTAAGAACCAAGACGAACAGTAATTGGACCTTCTACATTAGACCAGGCCGTAAAGATCAGCTTGTACTTGCGATTTTGTAAAACAGGAATGTCTTCATGAATTAGTTGTACGCTATAAGACTTAGAACCGCCCTTTGTGACATTGATCTTCATTTGATATTCATTTTTTGATTCATGAATAATGGAAGAATCAGCGACACCAGAATATTGTTCCATTAATATCCAGCCAGTAGACCCGTTAGAAAAGTCTCCGTTCACGGCCCAGTTTGTGGATGTCTTATCAAATTGAGCTAATGCTTCAGAAACATAGTCTGAAATAGTGTCGCCGTCTTTTGATGTCCATGACCAGCGTAAACAAGAGAAGCTAGATAGAAAACGTTCATTGAGAGTATTCCACAAAGTGGCGTTTTCTGTCTCGCTAAAACGAACGGTATCATTTTCTATTGAGGCTAATGTAAAATCTATTTCACTAATCCATCGTTGAACAAAGAAGGTCACTGGTAAGTTTAGAGAGTCATTATAAATCTCTGCTTGTTGATAATGATAGCGTAAATCAATGGCCTTAAAGGCAGAAAGAGAATATTCAAATGGAACATCTTCTCCATTGATTTTCAACATGCCAGAAATAGAATAATCATCAGCATTATCGGGTTTAAAACCGATTCCAATTTCTTTTAAGAGACCTTCTTCTTGAAGATCAATCTTCTTAAATGCTTCGTCAATGACCGATTCTCCTGTTTGGACTTCGTTGCCAAAGTTAACGGTAAGAGTGGTGTCCGTTGGCATGGTTTCGTATGGCCATAATAAGAGACCTTCTTCAGGATCAATAGTTACATAAACGTAGTAGCTAGAATAAGAGCGAACATGAGTTAAATCTAGACGGAACTTATCAATAATCATCGTTTCATTATCGCCTGGCATTTTCGCAAGGATAGCACTGGACGTACTCGTATCGGACTGGGATCCGTAGTCTATGATAAAGCTTGCTGTAAATGCAATACTAGGATTACCTATTTCTATCCCAGCAGATGGTTCTTTTTCAGAACAACCCGTTAAAGAGATTGCTAGTCCGATTAAGCAAAATAGAAAGAAACGATAGACACTCATTACACTCCTCGGGTCAGAGGAAAAAGCTGAATATTGACTTGAACAATATCATCAGCTTCTCCGTTACTTGCAGAGAAATCTAATAGTTCTTTTCGCATAAGTTGCAAATGTTTTTTTAAAGAGGGGAAATCTTTGCGCTTAATCGCAAAAGTAACGGCCGAAAAGTCCCTTTGGTTACCCGGAAGTTCCGATAAAGCCGTTGAAGCGAGCTTTAACATTTGATTATGGTAAAATTTGACTAAAACATCTTGGACTTCGTCATCTGTTGTTAAAAGAGGGTCTTTTTGGCGAAATCCATTCGCTGTTTTGACTAATAACCCTAACTCGAGCAGAATTTTTAGGGATTCTGCCGTTTGAGCTGGAGTAATGCCTCCCATGACGTGTTTTGAAATCCACTCTGGGGCGGCATTAAATCCTTTGAGTGAAGTCATTTCTAAAATCACGGAGTGGTACCATTCGCGGAAAATGCGAAATTGGGCTTTTTCAAGAGAACGTAATTTAGAACGAGGGCTTGCTTTTAATAATTGAGCGTAATAAATCTGTTTTTCTTTGTCGTTTTTAGCTTGATTAAAAAAGACAAGGCTTTCAAAATAAGCGGCTCTCTTGGCATCAAGGTTTAAGCCAGAGATTAATTTAACGACCGTGTTCTTTGTGATGTTACGTTTACCATCGATGGCTAGCTTTAAGTGAGCATGGCTTGAAAGCCCTGATTTCTCAGCGAAAAAGCGAAGACTAAAGGCGGAAGACGTTTTCTTCTTATATTCATAAAAGTCGCGCAAGAAAACACGATAATTCGTGTATTGCAAAATATCAGGTTCTTTACTTTTTGTGTTTGCGCTTTCCATCATATTTATAAGATAGCTGTTCAAAAGAAATAAAGACAGCTTTATCCCAAGAAACTCGTTTACTTGCGTAAACGAATCAAATTGTTTTTAATTCACTAAAAAGGCTGGATCTGTCGAAAGAAGCGAAAAACGCAGATGATTTAAGAAAACACCATGGAGATTAGCGTATTCTCTAAAAAAGCCTTCTTCTTGAAAACCGACTCGTTTTACTAAAGCAATGCTTTTTTGATTATTGGCAGCAATATCTATTTCTAACCTATTTAGTTTCAATGAGTTAAATGCGTATAAGCAAAGACGCTTAAGAGCTTCTGTGGCGTACCCTTTCCCTGTATGTGAATGTAATAGCCAATAACCAATAGAAGCAGAAAGATTTTCCCATTGGATCCACTGTAAACAGATGCAACCTAAAAAAGTATGGTCTTCTTTAAGGAAAAGCCCCCATAGACCTCCATTATCCATTTCACTTTGTAGAGAATAGGAATCAATAAATCGAAGCGCATCTTCTATGGTATGCATGGCCCTGACCCAAGGAAGCTTTGCGTCTAAAAAAGAACGAGAACGGTCCACTTCTTTTAAAAAAACTTCTGCGTGTTTGTCTTCAAGATGTTCTAAAAAAATGCGTTGCCCTTCGATTAAACCCATTATTCTATATCCGTTACAAAAAAGGCTTCTTGACTTTCTATGGTTAATGGGGTAGTGGAAGGAATTCGATTAGGGTAGTAATAACCAGTGATTCTAGTTATTTCATGTTTGGAAGTGTCTTTCCAATTTGGAAAAACGCCTGGCGTGAGTGAGTCCGATAAGAAAATAAAGGTGTCTAAACGATTTTCTTTGGAATCCAATTCATATAAAAAAAAGCAAGGCTCTCTTTGACAGAGATTTTTATCGTACTTATAAGTTAAGTCTCCGAAAAGAGTATAGCATGCTCTTGCATTCTCGTTTTCTGCTGGGATATCTCGCATGTCTTCGATAGAAATGCTTGTGCATTCCTCAAACGGTTCTTCGGCACATCCCAAAAATAGTGAAAGGGAAAGAAAAATTAATAGTCTATTCATAATAATAACGATAGAAAAAAAAGACCAGCTTGTGTTGCTAGTCCTTTTCAGTGCGGATGAGAGGACTTGAACCTCCATGTCCTTGCGAACACTAGAATCTGAATCTAGCGTGTCTACCAATTCCACCACATCCGCGAATGTTTCAAATTTTGAAAAAAAGAGGGGCTTTGTCAAGGTAATTTAGAAAAGCGGAAATCTCGGATCTGGTTCGGGTGTTTTTCAACCCAATAACTCCAATCGTGTTCTCCTTCAGCATCAAAAACAATATTACAAGAAGAACCGATGGATTCACAAAAAGAATAAAGCCAAGGCAAAACATGAGACGCAGGATAAAGGCGATCTCGACCGCCTTGTAAAAAAAGCCATTTCCCCGTTTTTATTTTTTTGATTTGAGATAATTTTTGGAAATCTCCTAGTATTGACAAATTAGAGCTAATCAATAGTCTGGAGAGGACGTTTCTTTTCCCATTGATAGAATAAGCTAAAACACCAAGAGTGCCGTCAGAAACACCCGCGAGATGGACTTCCTGAATAGAAAATTTAAAGTGTCCTTCAAGAGAATCAATGAGTTTATCTGTAATGGAAGTTAAAGAAGGAGATAACCAATGGTTATTTTGGCAAGCAGAAGGGCTTGCAATAATGATATTGGAGTCATTTAAAAGTTCAAATAATCCTTTGCCAGCAATGAGGCCTTTTTGACAATTAGGGCTTTGCATTCCTCCATGAAACCAAATAATAACGGACGGTGATTTTTGTTTATGGGAGCTAGTAGACCAAACGCCTGCGAGGCTTTTAAATCCATCTTCAAAAAGAACGATGGAGTCTTGTGTTGCAAAGGCTTGTGAGAAAAGAAAGAAAAGAAAGAAAAGCCGTTTCATATTTAAAAACTTAGAGCTGTTTTGATACTATTAAGAATTATTTGAAATCGGAAAATCTATAGGGGGTTTTGTCTAAGGAAAAAACGTATAAAGTAAATAGAACTAAATAATAAAGACGCTTCAATTAAAATACCCCAGAAGGCAATCCTTAGGTGGTAGTCATTTATGGCTTCTTCTGAAACAGAACCATTAATGGTTGTAAGTTCTTTTACAATCCAAACGTTTTTATTGATGCGCGCGGCTTTAATTTCCATGGGTACAGGAGTTTGTGTTTCTGTGTCCCACCATTTAAACCATTCCATCATATCTAATTTATGATTCCGTGATAAATAGAGATGAAATTCTGCTTCTTTATCATTGTTGATATTAAACATTTGTTTGTCAAAAAAAGGAATGTTGGTATTCCCAAAAATACTTGGGATGGCAATAAAACTCACCGTTCCATAAAAGAGATCGTTTTCCTTAAGGAAGCTCGTAAAAACAGGCTTCATATAGGACAAAAGCCAAATCATAGTAAAAGTCAAAAAAATGGCTAAATTTAAAGCGGATATTTGCTTATAGGATTTACGTTTGAGGGCCATTATCTAACCTTATTTTATGTTTTTGATCGGAAAACAAAGAATAATGTAGATAATAAAAGAATGATAGAAAGGAAATAGAAAACCTGAGGAACTCTGGATTTGAATATTTCGTCGTTAATCGATTTAATTTTAAAGGCTTGTAATAAATTTTCACTAAGCATTAGAGCATTGTCATCATCAAAGCGATTCCATAAAACAGAGAGTTCTTCGTTTTCGGCAAGAAGATTTTCGATGTTTGCTATAATCTCAGGAGAAATATTTTTAGTGACGGGAAGAGATGGTGTGAAACCTAGCCTTGCTGAATCAAGGCAGCTTAATAGGATACCTGTTTCTACATCTGGAATTTTATACAAAGTATCGTTTATGATCTTGACTTGTCTTGACCAATGATTTCGCTTGGCGAGGTATTGGCGCATGGCAGCTGTTTTCCCAAAAACTTCTCTTTCAAAGAGTAGGACGTCAGAAGATGGTGGCATCCAATCCCCTTGAAGTCTAAAATTTTCGATAGAAGAAGAAATAGAAATGACTATTTCTCTTAAGCTCATGATTTGAGCGACGGTTTTACTCGAATCTTCGATGGCTCCCACTCTTGTTTTTTCAAGGGATCTCATCAGGCGTGTTTCAAGAAATTTATACTCTGAAAGATTTTCAACATAACGATTATAAACAACGGCTTGTTGCTTTTGAGAAACGTAAAATAGAGAAGTTAATCCAATGGTGATAAAAATCACGATCCAAATTAAAGGCGTTTTAATTTTTCTCTTTAGTATGTTTTGAATAGTTGAAGAATCAGAAGAATTCATATTTCTGAAATTACCTTTTTTCTACCTTATCAATATGGGAAAAATCATTTTTTTGTTTATTTGTTCGTTTTTTTTGAGCGGATGCTTTGAACGGGCAGAAGAAAAGGTCTTTGCAATACATCCTAATGGCTATAAAAAGACCTCTTTTTGGGTGTATTCAGACGGAGAGATTTTAAAAAGAAATGAGTGGTATAGTAACGGCATAAAGGAACTAGAAATTCCCTATAAAAAAAATGAACCGCATGGTCGCTTTAAACGATGGACCGCTTTTGGAGATGTGGCGGGTGTCGGGCGATATAAAAAAGGAAAAAAAGAAGGGGAGTGGAAAACTTTTTTTGATAATAAAAAAACAGAGACTATTCGTGTTTATAAAGACGATAAAAAAACAGGAACTTGGGAAGGGTATTTTTACAATCGTAATCCAGCCTGGCTTGAATATTATAGGAATGACTCCTCAGTAGGATTGTGGAAAAAGTGGTATTCTAATGGGACTCTAGAAGAAGAAAATTCATGCCATCTAGCAGAGGAGGAAGGATTTAAAAAGCATTATTATGCTGATGGAAAGCTTCAATGGAAACTGCGTTGCCGTTTTGGAATTAAAGATGGGCTCGCTGAACAATATTACCCAAGTGGTTTATTGCATTTAAAGTATTTCTATAAACAGGGGCAGCAAAATGGGCCGTTAGAAATATATCGTGCTAGTGGGCGCCTTTGGAAACGAGAATTTTGGAAACAAGATGTTCGAGATTCAGTTTGGACATGGTATGATTCTACAGAGACCCCTATTATTAAAAGTCGTTTTGTTAATGGAACGGGCGTTGCTTATGGATTTTGTCCATCTGGTGATGCTCGTCTGACATGTGCAGAATCCACGTTTGTAAATAATCGTCTAGATGGGCCTCTTTATTATTACAAAGAGAAAAGCAATTTACGATTTGAAGAAGTATGGAAGAATGGAGTTATTCAAGAGACTCGTAGTTTTTATCCTGATAGCTTAGGTGGTAGACTAGCTAACGAAGGTTTTTGGAAAGAGGGCAAAAGAGATGGCGTTTGGCGTAACTGGTATCCCTCTGGAATTCTTATGGATAGTCTTCATTTTTTAAATGGAGAGCGTTATGGTCATCAATTAAGTTATGATTCTACAGGGAAGCTCTATATGCATAAAGAGGTTTTTGGAAAAAATAAACCAGTGATAATGCATTTATTGCAATCCCAAAAATAAGTTTTGTTGCTTTTAGCCCCTTTTTGTAGACGCCCAAAATTGATTTTAAGCAAATTCATATTTAAGAAGAAAAAAAATTTCTAAAATTGTACGTATTATGAGTGAAAGTATTTCTAAACTAAAACAAGATTTTGAAGCTGAATTAGCTTCTTTGGTTTTAACATCTAAAGAAGACGTAGATGCTATTCGTGTTAAGTATCTCGGTAAAAAAGGGTTAGTCACCGATTTATTAAAGCAAATGGGAGGGCTATCTGCTGAAGAACGCCCTGCTTATGGAAAAAAAGTAAACGAACTTAAAGAATTTGTTTCAGAAGCCATAGAAAAGGCTCTATTAGTTGCAGCAGATGCTGCTTTACAGAAGAAATTAGCAAGCGGCTTTGTGGATATTTCTCTTCCAGAAAATGGAATTTCAGCTGGTAGTACTCATCCTCTGTACGATGTCCGAGAAGAAATTATCGATTTTTTTGCGCACATGGGTTTCGAGGTTGATTTTGGCCGTGATATTGAGACGGATTGGTATAACTTTGAAGCTTTAAATACACCTCCAGATCACCCTAGTCGTGATATGCAAGACACTTTTTATCTTGCAGACAAAGTGATGCTACGTACTCATACTTCTGGAACGCAAATCCATTATATGGAAACGCATAAACCGCCATTCCGTATGATTGCTCCAGGCCATGTTTTTAGAGTAGATAGCGATGCGACACATGCTCCAATGTTTCAACAGTGTGAAGGGCTTGTTGTTGATGAAAACATCACTTTTGCACAGCTAAAAGGGGTGCTTCAAGTGTTTATGGATAAACTTTTTGGTTCTGGCGTGAAAACAAGATTTCGCCCCAGTTTTTTCCCTTTTACTGAACCGTCTGCAGAAATGGATGTTAGTTGTGTTTTCTGTAAAGGAGAAGGTTGCCGTCGTTGTAAGGGAACAGGCTGGATGGAAATCGGTGGATGCGGCTCAGTAGATCCTAATGTTTTCATTAATTGTGGAATTGACCCTGAACGCTATACTGGTTTTGCTTTTGGCTTTGGCTTAGATCGAATTGCCATGCTTCGTCATGCAATACCAGAAATTGGCCTTTTAACAGGGAATGACGAACGATTCCTTTCTCAATTTTAAGCCACTTAGGGCTCTTGTAATTAGCAAAAGACCCACTAGCAACGCTAGTGGGTCTTTTGCATAATAATTTTATTGTTTTCTTAGAAAAAGTAAGAGCCGCTAAATTGGAAGCAAAGTGTATTTATGTTTCTATAGTCATCACCAGAGAGTGTTTCATTGGAATAGTTTGTGAAACTATAAAAAGCTCTTAAATCTAAACCAAGCCAACGATTGACTTGATAGCCAACACCTAGAACAAAGCCGATTTCAACAGAACTAGATTCAATGACGTCCAGATCTTCTTTGTCAGTAGAATTGATGTTTTCAAAAGTGACTTTTTCGCTGCTTTTATTGTAAACCACTAGGCCGACTTCAAGACCTGTAAATGCATAGAGACCTTCTGTGTTATCTAAGAAGAATCTAAGAAGAATAGGGAGTTCTATCACTATATTTGAAAGAGATGTTTCTATGGTATAGCCAGTTAGGTCATTTTCCCTTGAAAGTCTTCGATAAGTCGCAGTAAGTTCTGGTGTTAAGGCAAAGTAATCCGTTAGGCGAATCTTCATGATTGCACCAAGGGAGCCTGCTAGGCCAAAAGACCAACCATTACTATTATCTCCCATAAACGTAGGAGTCCCTAACCCCGCTTTTAGGCCAATCGTAACAGCATCAGACCAATTGCGTAAGCGTTCACTTGCAATGAGATCGGAAGACGTTTTTTGTTCTTGATAGCGTTGGTAAGCTTCGGAATAATCTTCATCATCTTCAAATTCACTTGCGTTAGATGCATCATAAGAAGAGCTTTCTTCGGTAGAGGATTCTTCACTAGAAGCACCGTCTTCTTCAGCCCAAAGAGAAGTCGAAAATAGAAAGAGAAACGAAAGAATAAAAATGAGTAAGGAATTCTTTTTCATAGAAAAGAAAAGTAGTAAAAAAATAATGTCTTCATAGGATTAAGAATGTAAAAGCGTGCAACATCAGACTCAATAAAGATTTTTTTTATGATTTTTTCTAGATTTTTCAAAAAAATGCATTAAATCCGGTTTCAGGAGTTTTTATGGCTAAGTATAACCCATCGTTAATTGAACCAAAATGGCAACATTTTTGGGATGAAAAACATACTTTTAAGACAGGGGAAGATTGTTCAAAGCCAAAATATTATTGTTTAGATATGTTTCCTTACCCAAGTGGTGCAGGGCTTCATGTTGGCCATCCAGAAGGTTATACAGCAACGGATATCATTTGCCGTTATAAAAGAGCCAAAGGATTTAACGTTTTACACCCAATGGGTTGGGATGCTTTTGGCCTTCCTGCGGAACAATATGCGATTCAAACAGGAACGCATCCAAATGTCACTACGCAAAAAAACTGTGACAACTTTAGAGCGCAGATTAAACGATTAGGGTTATCTTATGATTGGGACCGTGAAATTAATACGACAGATCCTGGTTATTATAAATGGACCCAATGGATTTTTAGTCAACTTTATAATACTTGGTTCGATAATTCTATTCAAAAGGGACGTCCTATTTCAGAACTTCCAATTCCTTCTGAAATAGAAAAACAGGGTAAGGCCGCCATACGTGAGTATAAAGACTCCAAAAGACTCGCTTATTATGCAGATGCGCAAGTGTGGTGGTGTAAGCATTGCCGAATTGTTTGCGCTAATGAAGAAGTTTTGAATGATGGATCTCATGAAAAGTGCGGCACAAAAGAAGTGGAACGCCGCCAATTAAAACAATGGCTGATGAGAATTCCTCATTATGGAGAACGCTTATTAGAGGGTTTAGAACAAGTTGATTGGCCAGATGGCATCAAAGACATGCAACGCAATTGGATTGGCAAAAGTCGTGGTGCAGAAGTTGATTTTACGATTGCAAATCCAGATGGATCTGCTGGAACACGTCGCTTAAGAGTCTATACCACACGTCCAGATACCTTGTTTGGTGCAACATATATGGTGGTGGCTCCAGAACATGCATTAGTTTCTGACTTATTAAATTCAGACGAAATGGGGGTATCCGATGAGATCAAGAAAGCGGTTTCTGCTTATGTAAAAGCGGCTGCTTTAAAAAGCGATATGGATCGAACGGAGCTCGCGAAAGAAAAAACAGGTGTTTTTACTGGCTTATATGCTTTTAATCCACTAACACAAAAGCCTATTCCTATTTGGGTGGCTGACTATGTTTTGACTGGTTATGGTACGGGTGCTATTATGGCTGTCCCTGCTCATGATACACGCGACTTTGATTTTGCTCAAAAGTTTAATTTGCCTGTAATTTGTATTATGGAACCCGATAGTGCATGCCCTCCAGAGACGGCCGCCCTTGTTTTAGAAGGCAAAGCTTGTTGGACTGCTGATGGAAAGTATATAAAAAGTGCGAATGAAATTCTTTCGTTAAATGGCTTGTCTAAGAAAGAAGGAATTGATAAGGTCATCGCTTTTCTTGAAGAGAAAAAATTAGGTCAAGCAGCTGTAAATTACAAACTTCGTGATTGGCTTTTTAGTCGTCAACGTTATTGGGGTGAACCGTTCCCTGTAATCCATTGGGAAGATGGTGAAATTACTTTGTTGAATGAAAACGAATTGCCTTTGGAACTCCCTGAAATGGCTGACTTTAAGCCTGGAGAAGGTGGTGAGTCCCCTTTAGCCAATGCAGGCGAATGGTTGAATGTTGTTGATGCCAATGGGCGAAAAGGTCGCAGAGAAACAAATACCATGCCTCAATGGGCTGGTAGCTGTTGGTATTACTTGCGTTATATTGATCCTAAAAATGCAACTTCCTTTTTAGGCAAAGAAAAAGAAAACTACTGGATGCCAGTGGATTTATATGTCGGTGGTGCTGAACATGCCGTTTTACATTTGCTTTATAGTCGTTTTTGGCACAAGGTTCTTTTTGATTTAGGGCACGTGAGTACGCCTGAACCCTTTCATAAATTGTTCAATCAAGGCATGATTCTTGCCTATGCTTATGAAGATGCCGCTGGTTCAAAAGTGCCTTCCGATGAAGTGGAAGAACGTGATGGTTTATTCTATAAAAAAGGGACTTCCATTCAATTAAAACAGATTATTGCGAAGATGAGTAAGTCACTCAAAAATGTAGTGAACCCTGATGATGTTGTTTGTGAGTATGGTGCCGATTCGCTTCGTTTGTACGAAATGTTTATGGGGCCATTAGATGCTGTAAAACCATGGCAACCACAAGGGTTAGAAGGCATGCATCGCTTTTTATCTCGTGTTTGGCGTGCGATTGTCGGTGATGATGACGATGTTCTTGCAGTGTATGAAAATGAAGGCGCTCCTGAAAGCCTAATTAAGGTAATGCATCAAAGTATTATTAAGGTGACTGAAGATATCGAAAAAATGGCCTTTAATACGGCCATTAGTCAGTTAATGATTTTCAATAACGAAATAATGAAGTCTAATATTCGTTTCCGTGAACCATGTGAAACTTTTGTGAAGTTACTTCATCCTTTTGCGCCACATCTCGCAGAAGAGCTTTGGAGTATTTTAGGGCATAAAACCTCTTTAACAAATGAGCCATGGCCTGTGGGAGACGTTTCTAAGACTGTGGAAAATACAGTAGAAGTTGTTTTTCAGGTCAATGGAAAGGTGCGTGCGAGAGAAAAGGTTAGCGTTTCGTTGGATAAAGAAACACTTGAAAAAATGGCACTAAACCACGAACGAGTTCAAGAGTATACTGCTGGAAAAACGATTGTGAAAGCGATTGTGGTTCCTGGAAAACTCGTGAATTTTGTGGTGAAGTAATATTCGCTTGATCACTTGAAAACAGTTTCTTAAAATTAGCAAATTAATCCTTTAGTATTAACAGATGAAAACTTCGAAAGAGAATTTCTTTTTTGAAGTTTTTTTATAAAACGACGCAAAAAACAATGAAAAAAAGAATGATGAAATTCTCTTAATTTTTTATATTGCAAAAAAAAGTCACTAGGTCCATTTATGGATCTTATAAGTTATTAATGACTATAGAAAATAAATCCACGTACATTATTTTTAGAGTTCGCTCTTCAACATCAATAGAAGAAATGAAGTCATCGGCATCTACTATTTCTTCTTCACACAAACTTGTTGTTAGAAATAATAAAGTAGAGTTACAGAAAAAGACAAATACTGGAAAAATGATATACTATAACTTACATGGCTCTAGAGTCAAATAAGTTAAATTAAGTATTGCTTATTTCAAAAATTCAAAAACGGAATCAACTATAGAATCAAAGAGACTATCTTTTTTGAATTCATTTTTTAAAAAAGAATAGTCATCTGTTTCTTGCTCCACTTCTCTTTTGTAAGGCTTGTGTTCAGGAACTTCCTGTAAGTGGCCTCCTGCTTTAATCCACATGGCGAGTTTCTGTAATTCGCCAGCCTCTAAAAAGACGCCATGATCTCTACAACGATCAATAACCACTCCAGAGACTTGCCCGTAGTTTTGTTGATTCATTAATTTACCACAAACAGGGCATGGTTTATAAAAAGTAGCGTTTCCCATTGCTTCACCTGCAATCGACCTTAATGCAGAAAGATGAGAGTGATTCATAGAGCGTACGCCATTTGAATATTCTTTTAAGAATAAGTCTAATTCTCCGATATCAAAAAACAGACCTAAGCATTTAGGACAACGTTCTAAATAAAATGGTTTTTGATCTCTTGTAACATCAAGAATTTCCATGTCTATTTTACAGTTTGGACAAGGTCTTTTTTTCTCTGGCAAGTGAGTTGTATAATAATGCCGCCCAGACAAATCAATATCGATACTTGATTTACAATAACCACAAATAGAAGAGCCGATTAATAAAGGGGCTCCACAGTTTTTACAACGAGCCATTTTATTTCTCTGGAATTGGAGGAGGCGTTTGATTCAACAAAGAGGAAAGTTCAGGCCTACTTTTTGCTGCGCTCCAATTATCCATTCCCTGTTTCCAAACAAGAGTCTCGCCGTTTAAGTTTTTCTGTTGAAATAGGGTAGAGAGAGCTTCTAAAGAATGAGGCCCGTTTTTTTGTCCATTGATGGCGACCCACCATAAAGAAGAACTAGGAATCGGTGGTGGGTTCGATACGGATTGCGTCATTTGCTGAGCCATACCAATTCCCATACCAAGACCAATGCCACCAGAGGCTTCTCCTGAATTTTTTGCTGCCGCTTCTGCAGCTGTTGCCATTTGATAGCGAGTATAGTCTTGTTCTCCAACGACGCCCATGCTTGATTTTTTATCAATGCTCCGTTCAGCTTCTTCTGGGAGAGAAATATTTTCAATAAGTAATTGTGAACAAGAAAGACCGTAGCCTTTTGTTTCTGCTGCGATTTTTTGGGAGATGCCTACAGAGAGGGTGTCATAGTTTTCTGCGAGTTGAAATACACCTATTTTACTTTCTCCAATCGCATCAGCGAATGCGGCAACAATTAAGTTTCGAATTTGTTCAGAAATGATGGCCATTGAAAATTCTTTTTTAGAACCCAAGACTTCTTTTAGTAATAGAAGGGGGTCTGTGGATTGTAATATATAGGTGCCGTAAGCTCGAATACGAACAGGGCCTATTTCTGGATCTTTTAAAATGATAGGGTTTCGAGTGCCCCACTTTTGATCTGTAAAACGTCTAGTGCTAATAAAGTACACTTCTGCTTTGAATGGGCTATCAAAACCATACTTCCAACCTTTCAGTGTCGATAGAATAGGCAAGTTTTTAGTGTTAAGAGTATACATTCCTGGTTGAAAAACATCTGCAACTTTGCCTTCGTTTACGAATATGGCCACCTGACCTTCACGAACAGTCAGCTTTGCATTGTTTTTAATTTCATTTTGATATCGAGGGAATCTCCAAATAAGGGTATCGCTTCCATCTTCAAGCCATTCAATGATATCAATAAATTCGCCAATGATTTTATCTAGTAAACTCATAATAAACCACTCTTTAAAAAGTTTCTAATAAAATACATTAGAACTGGCCTAGATGTTAATTCTTTCGCTAGCTTTAATTATTAGACAAGACTTCATTCTCTAGTCTAACCATGGGTAGTTATAAAAAAAGAAAGGTTATTGATTTTGAATTCAGCTAATAGAAGGTACGAACACTTGCGAAGTAATCGAGCCACGCCTATCTAGTGGATGTGCTATCTATTGAAATAAAAAAAGCAAAGTGATGAAAATCACTTTGCTTAAATAACTTGAAAAACGTATTCTTTGATAGTAAAGGGACTAAACTTCTGGAGAACGACCTTTTTGAGAAGACAATCCTTTGTATAAAAAGGCGGCTAAGGTATCCAAATAGACAGGCATATCAATTTTCATTTTATCGAAATTACTAAACGAATGAGCATAAACAGTCATTTCATGAAGAGACATCATAATGATACGAGCAGTGACATCCATATCTTCAATAAAAAACTGATTCCGATCTATACCGTATTGTAGCACTCGTTCCACAATACGTTTTGCGTGAACAAGAACTTGGTCAATATAAAACTGAGTTAATTCAGGAAAATTATTTGCTTCTGCAGTAATCAACTTTGGGATCCCAGCGCAAGATTCGCTTTCCATGAGATTCCACCATTGGTGTGTGAGTTCATAGAGTAATTTTTCAGGGGTGCCAGTGTAGTTATCTAAAAATTCATTACTATAAGATAAAACAGGGCTCATTGCTGCATGAATAACAGCTTTGAAAAGAGCTTCTTTGTTTTCAAAATAAACGTAGATAGTTCCTGGTTGTACTCCAGCACGGCGAGCCACTTCAGCGACTTTTGTCGCGGAAAATCCTTGTTCTACAAAAACATCTAATGCCGCGGCAAGAATTTCTTGAGGACGAATTTCTTTTTTGCGTTGCCACGGACGGTGCGTTTTAATCTCTTCAGTTTCGCCTTTAGGGGTGTTTTCCGGAGGTAAAGCATCTGTATTCATCATAGCGTTCTCTTATTGAATTTGGATAAGAAATATAAAAAAAAATAAAAAAATGGTTGTGACTAAAAAAAAAGACTATAAAAAAACGGGAAATCACTGATTAGGCATTTTTTTCCATTCTTTGGAGAGTAAAAATAGACCTAGAAGGGCTGCTAAAACATCTGAAATGGGGGCGGCCATAAAAACACCAGAGAGACCATAGAAATTTGGAATGATTAATAATAGGGGAATTAAAATCAAAACCTGACGACTCATATTCAGAATAATAGATCGTCCTGGTTTTCCTGTGGCTTGAAAGAACGTTCCACAAATCATACCTACTCCAATTGCAGGTAAGCCTAGTAAAAAAATCCTAATAGAACTCGTGGCTAGTTCTTGGAGTTCCTTGTTTTCAGATGCAAAGGGCTGTATTAAATAAGGGGCGAAGATCTGAATTAGTATCCATGCCACGGTTAAAAAACTGACCGCAAGAATGAATGCATAATTTACGGTTGATTTTACCCTAGTGTAATATTTGGCTCCGTAATTGTAGCCAAGAATGGGTTGCATCCCTTGAACAAATCCGAGAAGAGGCATGATAATCATCATGGCTATACTATTAATAACTCCAAAAGCAGAAATAGCTAAATCGCCGCCATAAGTGCTTTGGTTGCCGTATGTAGCAAGGCTTCGATTCAAAATGACATTCATTAAACTGTTACAAACTTGCATCATGCTCATCGGGAATCCTAAGATTAATATGCGACGTACAAAGGGAAATTGTAAATGCATGAAACGCGCTTGGATTTTAATGGGGGTGTTTTTTCTAAAGAAAAACCATATGATGAACAAGAATGAAATAAATTGTGAAAGAATGGTAGCCCAGGCGGCTCCAGCAATACCCCAATGAAACTTTACTATAAAAAGCCAATCAAAAAATACATTACAAAATGCGCCAATGAGCATTCTAAACATCGCTGTTTTGGGGTGTCCCATGGAGCGAATAAAGTTATTCATCCCAGGATTAATCGTTTGAAAGAAAACCCCGAGTAAGATAATGCTCATATAGGTTTTGGCATAAGGTAAAGTGACTTCACTTGCACCAAAAACTTTTAAAAGAGGTTCTAGAAAAATTTGTCCTAAAGCAAAGACAATTATGGACACAATAGTTAAAAGAACTAGAGAATGATTTAAAATCATTGCCGCTTGTCGATGTTTTTTTTGTCCTAATTTAAGAGAGAACAAAATGTTTCCCCCTATGCCAATTAAAATGGACATGGCCATAATAAAAAGTGAAATAGGAAAACAAAGTGTGATTCCTGTAATCCCTAAATACCCCACCTCTTCAGCCACAAAAAAACGATCTACTACATTATATAGAGATTCTACACTCATACTAATAATAGAGGGCACAGAAAACTGCAAAATCAGTTTTGGAATGCTCTGTGTACCAATAGAATTAAATCGTGCGTTTGAAAAGTCGGACATGGTGTCCAAAGTTAGAAAATGTAATCGATTTGTAGTGGCTAAGTCTCAATTGCGACTTGATTTCTTCCATTTTCTTTTGCAATGTACAATAGCTTATCGGCTTCAGCGATCATTTCTTCTATTTTAGGAATAGATTTTCCTTTTTTTGACGATAGTCCAAGAGAAATTGTCACAGGAATCATCACATCATTCCAAACAAAAATTTGTTTTTCTACGGCAATACGTAATCGTTCTGCACTTCTATAAGCGTCTTCAAGCCCAATTCCAGAAAAGAAAAGAATAAATTCTTCTCCACCATACCTTGCTAATAAATCGCTTTCTCGCTTTTCTTCTTTCAATAATCGAGCAATCTCTTTTAAAACCATATCACCCGCTTGATGTCCCCACTGGTCATTCACTTTTTTGAAGTGGTCTACATCAAGTAAAAGAGTGTGTACATAATAGTCATTTCGGCGAGCAAGAGCCGATTCTCCTCCACAACGATCTAAAAAAGTGCGCCGATTGGAAATTTTCGTTAAAGGGTCGGTTGTCGCTGCTTCGAATAATTCTCGATCAAAAGCTTCTTCACTAGAATCCTTAAAGTCGATTTTTAGAACCATTTTACCTATTTGGAGTCTATTTTCAGAATCTAAAACGGCTTCTTTAACTTCTTGACCATCTATAAAAATGCCATTTGTACTATTCAGGTCTCGAATTCGAACTGTTTTACCGTCCCAATGAATTTCACAATGACTTCGAGAAACAAGGCCATCATCAAGACGAATATCGGCTTCAATACCACGTCCAAGAATAGATTTCCCTATTTTTAGGGGTATTTGGCGAAAAAGTTCTCTCGGATAGAGTATTATTAAATGAGCTCTGGTCTCAAATTCAGGGAGGCGAATCGTTTGGTTTTTGGTCACCATTGTTTTTTCCAGATCTTGCATTTGATACCTCTTCAACCCAAATATTATTCTCTTCAGAGTAAAATTAACTTCAAAAAGATAATTAATAATAAAAAATACAGTTTTTAGTCTAATATTGAGCTAACGAATCATCAAATCTAGCCGTTCTATTTTTATAGAGGGGATTTGAATTGGACTTTTGTTTTTAATAAAACAATGGGGTTTTTTGTCTTGACATCAAAAAAATTATTGTAAAACGATTCCTTATTGCAAAAGGAAGTTTTAATTCTGCTATTAATTGAGATTGACAATCTAAAAAAAGTTGTTTTTGATTCATTTTAGGCGTTTTAGCAGAAAAAGACGATTATGCTCACTTGTAAACGAAAAAAAATGTTTTACTAAAGAAAAAAGTAGCATTTTTATTTAGATTAGCATAGATTTTAGGCGTGGTGACAAAGTTTCCGTTCAGTTGTGACGGTGATTTTGTGTATTGGTTTTGGAGAGAATTTTTATGAAAAGAGAAACTATGAAACAAAATAATACATCGATTAAAACGGTGGTGTTTGGTTTGGTGCTCCTCCTTATGGGTATGGGTGGAGCTTATGCAGCAATGCCTTGCGAGGGGACTGTGTATTTTAAAATTCCGTCTACTTGGACTTCTGCATATACTGTCGCAGGTGGTCAAAAGACTGCATTTACTCCAAGTACTTATACTGGGTGGTCGCAAGTATCTACATCTGCAATAGGTGGAGCGAATGCCGCTAATGAATTCTTCATTGAGCAAACAGGAGCCAATGATTGTAATAGTGCTAAGTGCGTTCGTCGTGACTCCATGGATGTCATGTACTTGAATTTTGCAACAGGCCGTGGTTTCAAATGTACTGACTTTGGAACTACAGGTGAATTATGGATTTCTCCAAATCCTGACCCTGCTTATCCGAATGTACCCTATTTTAATTCAGTGGCTCCAGATGTCAAGTATTTCTATATATTTTTACCTGATGAGGCGGTATGGAAAAGCGCTGTTCCAATGATGAGTTCTGATGGTGGGCCTGGTGAAGCTTTAACGGCAGATCCTGATCGTTGTGGCTGGTATTTCAAACGCTATATTGATGAACCTCTTCCTAGTTCCGTGGTTATTTATCGTGATGATGATCCTACACAAGCGGAAGCCATTGGTTTGAATGGTATATGGGATGAAGATGGCGTTGCAGATCCAATTCCTTTAGTAACGTATTTTACCCTATATTCTGCATCTACTCTTTATTTTGTTGCTGACGATAGTTATTGGGATGCAGCTCTTGAGGCAGAACAAGGCTGGAGCATTACTGATCCTACAGCGGTAAAAAGTAGTTGTACTTATAATTTGGCAGCGATGATTTATGATACGGATGCTTCTTTGCATGGTGCTTTCACTTGTGTGCCTGATTGGGTGCAGGGGCAAACCCCTGCTCAAGCGGCGGTGAATGCTTGTTATTATCCTACTGCTCCGTACAATGTGGCTTCTTCCGCTACAGGTCAAGTGCCTTGTATTGGTGTTACGCCAGGAATTGTGGACCCGATATTAGGGGCAGATAATAAACCTGTTTATAATAATGCTAGTGGTTGTTTCCCTAATGGTGGGTTTACTGAATTATTCAACTCCACTCCAAACGTCAATGAAACCTATTGTTTTGATTTACCTTTTTCTCGTTCTGATGATGGTCAATGGGAATTCAATTCAGATACTTACCAAAGTCCAGGAGCATCTGTCCCTGGCGGGTTTTATCCTGCAGAAACGACTCCAACAGCTACTTTGGTTTCTGCAGCTCTTCCAGCTGCTGAGACAAAACGTAAAGCAGAAGGCCCTGTATTCCTTTGTAAAGGGCTAAGAGCGTTAGATCCAACAGAAAACGTTCCTGTAATTGACGTGTTCTGTAAAGGACCTGGTTATAATAGCGTTAATGCAGAGAATTGTGCTGGCTTGTTTAAAGGGGGTAGTGAATTTACTGCTGCTCTTTACCCACAACTGGGTTTAATAAATGATGCTGATGGATGGGGTTGGAGTTGTCCTAATGATGCTCCTATTGGTTGGCCAAAATATCTTAAAGGAACAGAAACTCCTTCGGCTGCGACTTCTGCGGAGAATCGTTGGACCTCTGGTGTAGCTGATAATACACCAACTGGGGCTTTAGGTCGTAACCAGCATTTCTGTTTTGAATCTCATGCTAGCTTTACATATAAACCAGGTTTGCGTTTTAGTTTCCGTGGGGATGACGATATCTGGGTCTTTATTGGTGGTAAACTCGCTGTAGACTTAGGTGGAACTCATTTGGCGGCTCCTGGTTACGTTAATTTAGATCAAATTACGGATAAGAGCGGAAATCCCTTGGTTGTAGGGGCAACATATCCGATTGATATTTTCTTCTGTGACCGTCGTACTACGATGAGTAACGTTCGTATTAAAACGAATATGTATATTCAACAAAAAACAGGTATTACTTATGTTCCTGATAATAGTGAACCTGGTGTAAAGAAGTATAAACTATGCTGGAATGAATCTGGTGATGGTTCTTGTGCTGCGGCAATGGGTGGCACTAGTGGCTCTGTAGAACTTTGTGGTCAAGATATTATTAAAGCAAATAAAACGATTGACTATACTTTGACCCGTCGAGATGGCTCTGTTGTTCCTAAGGGTGATGTTGCTGATTTAGCTGCTGCAGGAGTGTATTTTGGAGGCATTGATTTAACTAATCGTCATACAGCTGCCATCAATGTGGAACATATGCAAGGTTTATCTCCTGGAACCTATAAATTAGTGATGGGTATAGGAAATAAGAGCACATATGTCACATTCCGTGTTTCAGGATCTGTTGATGTAGTTGTTCGTGATGCAATTGATCCAGCGGTATCGCCTTCTCCAACATGGAAATTTGTAAGTTCGGCTATGGCTGGAACAAAGATTCCTATCTATGTTTCAAGTGTGGCTGACCCAGGCACTGGTAATTTGGAATTAGACCTAGAAGGTGCAGTAGGACAGGCTTATTCTTTAACGACTTCTTCGAATTTAAATCTCTATGCAGATAGTGCAAGTGATGCTATTTTAGCACCGACAGATTTCCCTAGAAGTATTGGAGCAAGTGGTGTTGATACCCTTTGGGCTACAGTTCCTCTAGCTGCAATGACTGCCTCTACTGAGGCTCATACTGTTCAGGTGACTGGCCGTCCAAGTGTAGCCGCTCTTACTTTCTATGCCCCTAAAATTATCTTTGCGGATGCTGCTGGAACTCAGATAACGACATTAGCAGACACTATGTGGGTTGGTTCTGCTTATAATGTTCGATTAGTGGCGATTAACCCTCTAACAAATGCGGTTTGTTCTGATTGTAACTTTGCAGTGAATAGTGGTAGCCAAACATCGAATAAGGTCGAAACAATTCCTGCAACAATTGATGTTGTCAATGGTGAAGCTACAGTAACATTCCGTTCTTTGACCGAATACATAGATGTACCAGCTACACTTTCTTTAGTTGGTCCTAATGCCGCATTATTGAGTGCTACATTATCACCTCTATATTTCAAAGATCCTCCGGTACCGTTCCCAATTCTTGTTGAAATCTATGATAAACATGGTGCTCCATCGGCAAAGACTCTTGCGATTCCTACGCCATATTTCTCTACTTCTCAAGAATACTTAGATGGTATTGCTGATTCTTTGGTTGTTCATTATCATCGTTCTTTCCATAAAGATTCATTACCAGACTCTGTATTTGTGAAATGGGATTTAAAAGCGGAGAACGGCGGTGTGTTAGATTCAATTAAGTTGGACAAGAATCAAATTATGGCTGGAACTAACTGTAATGGAGATCTTTGTGACAGTATCCTTCGTTTTGGTGGAATTGAATTCTCTAAAGGAATTCAAACTGTCGGTTCTCCTAATACCATCCTTTCTTCTTGGGCAACTTATTTAGATAAAACTCGCCCTGTGTCATTAGCTTCACAGGCTATAATCACGGATCGAATTGCTCCTATTCTTTTGAAAGGTCGTGTTTCAAACGTGAAGGGGTCTGCAGGATTTGATCGTGTGGCTCTTCTAGCTTCTGAACCTGTTTTAATCAAGAATTCGACTGTTTCCGCTTCTTATGGTTTAAGTGCTTTTACTTATTATCTAAAGTCTGCTACAGAAGTAGGAAATACTGCTGATGCAAAATATCTCAATGTTATTGCTAATTCAGGAGACCTTTCTGCAGCAAGAGATACTGTGATGATGCTTTATAACAATACGGATAATCTAAAACCATCTCCACGGGCTGGTGACTACGTTCGCTTCCGTGCAGACATTGCAGAATTAATTTCGGATGTCGGAGGCAATTTCCCTACGAATTATGATGCAGAAGTTGCTTCTCCTTGGGCTCCTATTGAAGGTGATGCAAAATCTGAAGTTCTTTCAATACCATTAAATTCTCCAGATCCTGATAAAATTAAGGATGATATGAAGGATGGAAAAGTGGTTGAAATATTCCCTGTTGATATTTACGATAGTAAAGATACGGTTAAAGCAAAATATCCAAATACTTTAGGTCATATCGTGAAAACAGATATCGGTAATATTTTAACTTCTGCTGAATTTGCTGATGTTGATCCTAAGGGTGTAAGTTTGGTAATTGAAACGCAGTACTTTACTAATTTAGGTTCATTTGTAGCAGGATCGTCTTATACTATTTCTTGTATAGACCCATTCTTTAATGCTAGTTACCCTGAAGATAAAACTACAGTAGGTGATTGCAGGCAAAATCCTAAGTATGTTTATGTTGCTTGGAATATGCTTTCTCAAGATAATAGAATGGTCGGTACAGGTGCCTACATTTCTAAAGTATCTACTTATGTCACTATCCCTGGCCACGGGACAACAGGTAAGCATGACCTAACAGAAATGTGGGGTGTGAAACGTGGTGGTAATATTTTCAAATAGTATTTTTGACTTTTTAATAAAAAAAGAGCTCTCGTGAAAACGGGAGCTTTTTTTATAAATAAAAAATGCTATTATTAGAATATGAGTAAATTATTCTTTTTATTGTGTCTTTTATGTTCCTCTGTATTTGCGGATCCTACGGATTTAGATACTCTTTTTAGAGGAAAAGAATATAGACCTGTTCTCAATGAATCTTTAAGAACACAGTCTGAAAAAAACAGTGAAATGGTTCAATCTTCTTCGAAATCAGATAAGAAAAACGATGGCATTTATGTTCTTCAGTTTGAAGCAGTAGCTGATTTTGATGCTGCTCAACGTCGAAAAGCACAGCTTTCTGCAAGTACGGGTTATGCAATTCAAGTTGTTTTTGATACCCCTTTCTATAAACTAAGAGGGGGAAGCTTTGATTCTAAAGCAAAAGCAGAAGACAAAGCAAGAGAGCTTTCTGTTTATAATGTGAATGCTCTTGTAATAAAAATTCGTTAATTTAGAACAAGGCCGAGGGTTTCTAGCTATGCTTGCATAATTGTATTATTCAAGCAAGCCTAAGAATTGGCGTAGGGAAGCGTTGTCCATAGAAGAAGGTAATAGAGCACGTTCTTCTGGAGAAACATAAGAGAGCTTTCTTTCATTTGGATTGAGTTCACCACGATAGCGTAGCTTAATTTCTTTTTGTTTCATGGAGTAATAGAACGGGCCTGTCTTAACAAAGGCTTGTGCTTGTATCCCTTGTTTTAAGGCATTATCTAATATTTGAGTAATCTTTGGACCTTCTCGATCTAGTTGATGGAGATTAAGAATTCTTCTCCTTAAACAATCACTATGAATAGGACTTTCCTTATCAATATAAAATAGTAGTTGAGAAATAATTGATTTTAGAGACAATTCAGGAATTGGTTTGTGGTGCTCTGTACCTTCAATTTGTGGATTCTTAATAATATAGGGTTCTATAGGAATTTCGGGAACCGTGGTTTCTTCTATAGATGATTCTGTTTGGGTGTCTGTGGAAGAACTAGATTCTTGTATAGGAGCAACACTTTGTTCGATTGAAATGGTGGCGAGTAGATGATCTGTTTCGTCTTGTATAGAAGAAATCCAAATAGGACTCCATATATTGAGAATTTTCCAACCAAGATTACTTAGAGAAAGAGGGCGAATGTATTCAATATCTTCTACAGATTCTTTTAAGTATTTTGGATAAGAATCATCTTCGATGGCCGCTAAAAAATGATTTGGGTTATTATTATCATAAACACAAAGACAAATAGAAATATTATTTAAAGACCAACCCACTTCATAAGAAATTTCGTTTTTATCAAAAACGGATTGAATGTATCGCAGTAGAGGAGTTTGAACTTCTTTAATCTGATAGAACTCAAGGGTTTTATATTTTTGTAAATAATCAAACCAAGAATAAAGCAATTCATTTTTTGGAGTTGAAGCTTGATCTTGTATTGTAGAAATAAAAACTTGTACTTCTTGTTTAGCAAGTGAGGCGCAGACTTTGATTTTGCCTTTAGAAATGGAAGAATTAAAATCTAAATCCTGTTCTGCACATACTAGAATGGTGTCTCGATAAAGCCCAGTAGCTCTTTCTGGAGTTTTTATAAAGCAATAACGAGAAAGATTTTTGATGTCAAATACTCTTTTCAATAAAGAAGAATCTTCAATCTGGTCTTCGAGTTTTTTACGAATTTCTTGGCATTGGTTTTCTGTGAATGCGATAATTCCAAGTGTCTGCGCTGGTTTTGTTTTTAGATGTTGAATAGCGAGCTCTGCGATGCTTTGAACTGGATCCACTACTTTTTTTAACCCCAATCCCTTAAAGTTTGATTTATGGGGTAGAGGAAATTGTTGGATTGTATTGTTGTAAAAAGCTTCGTTAATAAAGTGAAATAAAGCGGGGTGTTGGTATAACCTTGAGAAAGAAAGTGTTCTAAAACCAGCTCCTTTTTGTAGAAGCAGGCTTAAAATATTTTTTTGTTTAGAAATACTAATCTTTTGTGGTGTATCCGAGTTTTCAAAACCATCGGTAAAGAGAAGCTCTAAATCAGGGTTTTCAACATCACCCATGACAATCATTTTGTCAGAAGATAAAATAGCTGGAATGCATTCCGCTGTGGAAATGATTTCAGCATCTAAAATAATGACAACATCATACTTTTGAGATTTTTTTTGAGAGATGGAATAATAATCGCAGACATTTAATATCTGTAAACTGTCTGGGAATTTCTGAATAGTATCTTCAATAAATCTAAAATTGGCATTGCAATAATCATCAATTAGAGATCGATAATTTTTGCTTAATTGAGATTTTTTTTGTGATGAAAGAGAGAATAAATCTTTTTTCTGTTTTGTTAGTTCATCTATTTGATATTGACACCAATATTCAGTTAAAGAGGTAATCAATTCTTCTTTTGGTTTTGTTTTATCAAAGATGTAATCAACTAAAGTGAGAAGGCCTTTTTGCTTTAATCGATCAATCCAGGCGTTTGTTTTCACTTGAATATCTAAGTCAGATAATCCGTCCATCCAGTTTCTTAATAGATTGCCCTGTTCTTTTAATGGTATTGTATCAAGAGGATTGATTAGAGAAAGTAGTTTTGATATCTTAATACAATTGTTTTGAATGTTTTTAAGTTGTGTTTCAATTGTTTGAATATCATAATCCAAGTTCTTAAATAGATGGTGCTTTTCAAGAATCTTAAATGCTAAAGAAGCTGTTTGTGGGTCTTTGATTTTATTTTTTAAATCAAAGAAATATTTTTCTTTGACGTGTAATAGAACCCAATTTGATTTCTCATATTTCCAGTCTTTTCCAAAAAGACGATTCGCCATGGGCGCTGAATTTTTATAAAAATTACGATGGTTTTGGAGTTCAATTAATTCGTCTATTAAAATAATTAATTCGTCATCAGATTCTATTTCTTTGGGTTCTTTAAATAGAGTAAGAAGTTTCTTTTTTCTGGAACGATAATTGTCAGAAAAAGCTTTAAACGAATTCTTTGTGATTTCTGCAAATTCATCTCTAATGGCTAAGACGCTTTCGTCAATGGCGGCTTCTGTATAAATAAGAGATCCATCTCGGCGATACCTTGCCCAGATGCTTCCTGAGACAGGAAGTTGCAGAAGATTTTCGCTATAATTATCCCAATCGGAAGACTCTAAATCCCACCCTTCGTAAGAAGGAGTGTCTTTATCAAAATAATTTTGAATAATAGAGAAAACGGGTTTAATCGTTTCTAGGGTTAAGGCTTCGTTAAAAACATTTTCTGCTTCTAGAATATCAATAAAAGGAGTTAGGAAATCAATACTTTCAATTGCTGGACTAAGTAGTTGAGCAAGAGCATTTTGTTGCTCTTTATCAAGAACTTTTATATTACAAGATTTAAAAGTTTCTAATGCTTTTTGTGTTGTGGGGTTTGAAAACTCATGAATTAGTGTTTCTACTGTTTTCTTTACGGCTTTATATTCTTTGAATTGAAGCTTTTCAATGCCATTAAAAACAGAATCTGGAACACGATTATAAACAGGAGGGGTATTTAATTTTTCTTCAAATAATTCACTTAAGGAAATTTGTCCTGACACTGTTTCTGAATTGACGATTTTATAATAGGCGATTAAATCGGTTCTGACTTTATTTAAGTTATCCTGAATTTCTAAACGATTGTCTCCTTTTGAGGAAAAATATTCAGGAAAAAGCATTTTCTTTATGTTTTGAGTAGATGCAGCTCTTTTCGTAAGGACAAGTGTTTTTTGATGATTGTGTAGAGAATCTGCAATAATATTTGCTGCTGTTTCAAAAGCGAATGTTCCTGGTGGCGTTTGGATGACGTAGGCCTCATTTTTAGGATTTAAGGCATCTACAGTGGCTTTAATCGTATTGAAATCAGTAGGGTACAGGAATGCTCGGTCTGAAGGTTGATAAGCTTCGTTAGGTTCTTTTTCATCAAAAACAGAGGTTGCTACTCGAAAGCCTTCGTCATCAAATAACTTGGAAAAAAGAGAGTTCTCTTGTAATTTAAGCGATTCAGAATTTTGTATTAAATCGAATTGTCTATAGAGATAAAAATGAGAAGTACTAAAAAAGGAAAGACATAATCCGCGACGAGAAAACTTCCAGAGGGGCTGTTTGCTGATAGCCATCTCTACCATGCCAAAGTATTTTTCAAAATCGGGGCGATCATTGACTAATACATCTGTTATTTTGGGCAAGAGAACTTCGCTTTTTACTTGTTCTCGTAAGGGGATATTTTCAATAGGAGCTAAATCAGATAATTCAACTGATAGACTTTCAAGATCCACTTTTAAGGGGATTAATAAAACAGGAGCCATCTTATTGCCTGTCCACTTTAGAAAACCAGCGGCAAGGTATAAATCGGGGACTCCAAAGTCTTCCTGTTTTCTTTTTAGAACTTGCTCAAAAAAAGCTGAAGAATCATTAGGGAAAAAAGATTTTAGAGGAAAGGACTTTCCACTTTTAGTCCAATTATCGATAAATAAATCGCTACTTTCTTTAATCAAGGGTGATTGCAAGACATTTTGTGCTGGAAAATTTAACAGCCGATTTTGGAAAGACGAATCTAAAATTTCAAGTTGTAATTTTGAAATTTGAGATGAAAATGACGATTTGGACATGCTTTGAATATACCTAATTTTTATTGAAGATATCCTTCAATTTGCTTAGAAAACAAAAAAATAGATTCATTTAGTGTCATTGGAACTTCTTTTTCTATTAAATGTAGCTTAAAACAGATTTGTCCAAGTAGGACTTCCCGAGATAGGCCTTTCATTTTTTCAGCTCTAAGGCTTTGAGAATGTTGCCTTTTTGATAATTTTAAGCCTGTTAGGGGATCGTATAGTAAAGAATGATGGAAATAGTGCGGGGGGGTCTTTTTTCCTAAAAGGGACATTAAAAAAATTTGTCTTGCTGTAGAACTCCTAAGATCTTCACCCCTGACAATCATGCCTATGTTTTCTTCTATATCATCCACGCAAACCGCAAATTGATACGTCCATTGCCCTAAACGGTCTCTTAAGGCAAAGTCACCACATTGTACGGCTGGATTTTCTGTAAATGGGCCGAGTTTAAGATCATTCCACTGCACTGGAGATGATTCTACAATAAGACGGGTGGTATTTGGTGGAGTAATTTTTAGATCTTTGTTTAGACAATGTCTTTGGTAGATGATTTCCCCATCAGAAGAGGAGGGGTTTTCTAAGGATAGGCTTTTTCTTGAACAATCGCATCCATAAATCAAGTGTTGTTTCTCTAGTTTATAAAGGGCTTGTTCGTAAATTTCGTGTCGATTGCTTTGTTTGCTCTTTGAGTCCCATTCAAAACCAAACCATTCTAAATCTTCATATATGGCGTCAATATACTCGTTTCGAGCACGGCTTTGATCATGATCTTCGATTCGTAAATGAACAGGGTAGTTTTTTAGTTTTGCCATAGCCCAAACATATAGAGCGGAAAGCAAATGGCCTTCGTGTAAATATCCAGTTGGGCTTGGTGCAAAACGTATGTTGAGTGTCATACATCAAAAATAGTTTTTTGAAAGTTTTAAACTATAAAATGGATAGTATATTTAAAAAATGTTCCTGTTTTTTGGAGTGTTTTCATGGGTAAGTTGATTTTTTCTTCATTTCATATCTCTAAAGCCTTTTTTATAGGTGCTCTTTTTTCTTTTATTGGTTTGAGTTTTGCTTCGCAAATGGCGACAACTTATAATGGGGCTACAGTGATTTTACATGACAACGGGAGTTGGGAATATTATCAAAATAATGAGAATGTACGCGATTTAAGGCCTTCGTCTATTCCAGAAGAGGCGAAGGTTAAAATTTATGTAATGCATGAGAGTTATGATAAACTACGTAAAAACAAAAGGCTTGAATTAGAGGCTGATTATGCTCCAGAAGAAGAGATACTAGATAGTTTACGTCAAATTCCAAAAGGTGGAATTCTTCATTTTTGCGTGCCAACAGATCAATTAAAGCCAAATGCGGTTAAAACTTATACCTATACTGTTTGGAATGATGGTAAAAAGCCTGTTTTTCAAACGACAAAACTAGATTCGGAAGCTTCACCAAGTGAAGAGTCGGGTGTTTCCTACCTTTTGTCTGTCCCCATTTATTCACGTTTGAAAGTGAAGGTTATTAAGGCGAGGGTTGAAAATAAGGAAGGAAAACAGACTCTCGATTTTGAGGTGCCTGTTAATTAATTTATATTAGAGTTTTGGGTGAAGAGGTTTAGATTTTGAATGATGCTATAATTGTAAAAACAGCCTTTAATTATGATGCCGTAGTCATTTGGATGCATGGTTTAGGTGCCGATGGGCATGATTTTGAAGATGTGATTCCTTCGTTGTCTTTACCAGAGAAATTAAAAATCAAATTCATCTTTCCAAACGCTCCCATTGTACCAGTGACTATTAATAATGGATACAAAATGCGTGCCTGGTATGATATTAAAACAATGGATTTAGCACTTGAACCTGATATAAAAGGGATTCAATCTAGTGCTGAATTTATATCTACATGGGTAGAGCGTGAGATAGGAGAAGAAGTGGCTCCTTCGCGAATTTTGCTTGCGGGATTTAGCCAAGGTGGGGTCATTGCTCTAGAATTGGGCCTCCGTTTTCCTAAGAGACTTGGCGGTATTATCGCTTTATCAACTTACTCTCCGACGATCTCTCTTTTGCATTCAGAAAAAAGTGAGGCGAATCAGAAAACGCCTATCTTTTGGGGTCATGGATCAGAGGATAATGTGGTTCCTCTTGATTACGGAAAAAGATCTTCTGATGCTTTAAAAGCACAAGGGTATTCTGTCTATTTTCATGAATATCCTCTTTTACCTCATTCTGTTTCTTTACCTGAAATTAAAGATATAGGCGCTTTTATCGTAAAGGTGCTCTCTTAATGCGTTTTGCTGTAGTGGATTTAGAAACTACAGGTGGACAACCTAAAGAGGATCGAATCATTGAGATTGGAATTGTTTTAATAGATGGAGATCAAATCGTTAAAACATATGAGAGTTTAGTTTATCCTGGTCGCTTTATTCCTCCTTTTGTTCAGAATTTGACAGGTATTTTTCCTGAAATGGTGGAGTCCTCGCCTCCTTTTATGGAGCTTGCTGAGACGGTTTTTGAGTTAATTGAAGGTCGTGTTTTTGTAGCTCATAATGCTCCCTTTGATTTTGGGTTTCTTAAAGTGGAATTAGGGCGCGCTTGCTGTAAGTGGGATCCACCTCGTTTATGTACGGTTAAGCTTGCTCGTAAAGTGTTTCCTGGGTTCCCAAGCTATAGTTTACATTCTCTAATACAATCTTTAGGCTGTGAAGATTTTAAGCACCACCGCGCTTTAGGAGATGCTATTGCTGCAGCGGAAATATTGAAATTAGCGCTAGGAAAAGTGGGTGAAAGCGGCGTTTTAAAAGAAATTAAAAATTTGTCGGCTTCAAAAGTCCGGAATTATATTTCATAAGAATAATCTTAAGTGCTGATTCTTCAATTTGCTTGCGATATTTCGCATTTTTCTTCGCTAGTCTTTCTAAATAGTGAATCATTTCTACTGCTTTAGCAGGGTAAGTGATCATAAACATATCGTTCCCTGCTTGGAGCGTTTTTAAAATTAGTTTTTGAAAATCGGCTTTAGGATAGTTTTTCCTTTTGAGATTTTCTCTCTTGCTAATCCATGATCTTAGAGAGGTTCCCCATAAATCATCAGTTAGAATAATCGTTTTAGGATGAAGGGCTTTTGCTTGTGCCACTATCTTTTTTTCAAAAACAGCTGGGGCATCAGAAACTTTTCTAAATCGAACGCTAGACATCATAATGAAAGGAATATCTTCAACAAGCATCTTAAATGGAAGGATGTTTCTTTCGATTGTTTCTTTAGGAGCAGAACTCATTGCAATTTGATGGTCACTATTAGTCCAGCTATCATAACCAGGGAAGTGTTTACTGACGCAAAATACGTTTGATTTAGCAAGGCCTGTGACAAAAGCCCTTACTTTTTCAACGTTTGTAGAATCCAAATTGCCCCAAGATCGATCGCTCTCTTCAATAAATGTTTTTTTTCCTCGATGATCTGTGGCTGGATCTAGTACAGGAGCTAAATTTAAGTTGATTCCAAGACTTGCTAAGGCTTCTCCTGTGATTCTTGCCACGGAATCAATGGATTCGATAGACCATGATCTCATTGTTTTGGCACTAGGTAATGGATTCCATTTGGGATCGACATTGGCTAAACGATTGACAAAGCCACCTTCTTGATCTGTGGCGACAAGGAGTGGAATTTTTAGATTTTGGTTGGCTTTAGAAAGAGATTCTTTTAATCGATTGGTATCCTTAAGATGAGGCTTCATTATAAGGACTGCTCCAAATTGATGTGTAATGATATAGTCCTCTGGAGGCATATAAACCATGATCATTTGAGCGATTTTTTCTTTTAATGTAAGCGAGTCCCATAAGGGAAGAATTTCTTCAGGAATGTCAAGAGTATTATTCAGGGTTCCTGCAGAGGTGATACTGAATTGAAATAAAAAAAACAACAGAAAAATTTTCTGGAAAAAAGAATTCTTAGTTGTGTCTTTTAGAAAATGAGACATAGCTTTTTTTTTAAGAACCTTTTAGGAGCTTTTTAGTTAATCATCATTAGAACTATCACTTGCTTTTGTTGTTTTTTTTCTAACAAATGTTTTTTTTGCAGAAGCAACTCGAGGAGGAAATTCAAATTTGATTTTTCCATTTTTATCAAGAGTTAAATAGGCATCAAAAAGACGTTTTGTTTTTGCAGAACGGAATCCTTGTATAAGTTCGCTTTTTTCTCCAGCGAGCATTTTTTTGATGTTCTCAATAGAAATTTCTTTTCCAAGAATTATTTTGCTTAGTCTAAAGCCCGTTTTTTCTTTTTGTAAAGCACTTTCAGAAATATAAGCGGTGAGAGAATCAAATACAGGGCTTTGGTCTATAGGAGAAATGCCGATTTGTTCCCCTACCTCCACATCATTATCTGCATTGTCAAAGAAAAATTCCACTTTATTCTTATCATTAATTGTAATTACAGCAGAGAAGGGGGCACCACGTTTGGATCTGAATCCAGAAAGAGGCCCTATTTTTCTTTTTAACAATAACGTTTGGACCTCTTCTTCATTGATGAGTCGGCCACCGAGCATTTTTCGAATCATAATGCCGTCTTCTGTTTCGTAACGAGAGACGGAATCAAATACGCGAATCCCATTCACTGGACTAAAGGAGGCTTCTTTTTTGGTGTCTTCTTCCTTAAAAGATTTAATGGAGGAAACAATTTGTTGAGTAAGTCCAATAATCCCCTTCATAAAGGATTCTCTAGATTCTTCGCCCTTTTCAATCAGCCCAAGTTGATGTTCCCATTCGCCAGTGAGTTCTGCTGAAGTTAGAGGCTCAATATTCATCGCTGAAAGTAGACGAATTAAATCAAAAGCCTTGCTTGTGGGTACAAGTTCTTTTCCGTCGCGAATCACATATTTATCGGTAATTAATTTTTCAATAATCGCTGCTCTAGTGGCTGGCGTACCAAGACCTCGGTCTTTAAGAGCATCTCGCAAATCATCATCTTCCACAAGCTTACCTGCGCTTTCCATAAGAGAAAGCAACGAACTTTCTGTGTAGCGAGCGGCGGGTTTTGTGACTTCTTGATTCACTTTTAATTCGATGGTTTTAGCTTCGTTTGTTTTCCCTAAAGGAGGAAGAGTTTGTTCCGCATCGGCATCTTTTCCATAAACGGCTTTGAAACCAGGATCTTCAAGGACTTTCCCTTCGGTGATAAATGATTCGCCTTCAATAAGGGTAATTCTTGTGGTATTTAAATACTTTGCTGGAGGAAAAAATACGCTAATGAAACGTTGGCTAATAAGAGTAAATATTTTTTGTTCGGCTTCAGATAAATTCTTTGGCACATTCCCTGTAGGGATAATGGCATGATGGTCTGAAATATTCTTATTGTTAAATATTTTAGGGTCTTTTTTAACCCAATTATTTTTCAAAACATTTTGTGCATGAACAGCTAAAGATCCAGTAATGGATTCGAGTACTTTCTTGACTGTACTAATATAGTCTTCAGGAAGACATTTGCTGTCTGTTCTAGGGTATGTTGTTAGCTTATGACGCTCGTAAAGAGCTTGTGCAATTTGTAAAGTCGTTTTTGCAGAAAAACCAAAGCGATTATTGGCTTCTCTTTGTAGGGTGGTCAAGTCATATAGGGGAGGACTTTTCTGTGAAGACGGTTTTGTGGTCTCTGTAACCGTTCCTGTTTTCTTTTCACATTTTTTAACAATGGCTTCGGCAGTCCCTTGCTCCCATAATTTTTGAATGGTTTCTTTGCCTTCTGTACGGAACCATTTTCCTTCGTATTCTTGATTATTGTTCTTGAAAAGGCCAAGGATGGTCCAGTAGTCTTGAGGTACAAACGCATTGCGCTCATCTTCTCTTTTGACAATCATTGCGAGTGTTGGTGTCTGAACCCGACCACAAGGAGTGAGTTGAAAACCACCAAAGCTACTTTTATAAGCTGTTAAACCACGGGAACCGTTAATCCCAATAAGCCAGTCCGCTTCAGAACGACTAATGGCTGCATCTTGAAGTTTTTGCATTTCTTCTGAAGTACGAAGATTCTCAAAAGCTTCTTTGATTGCTGAAGTGGTCATACTTTGCATCCAAAGACGCTTAATCTCTTTGTTTTTAAGACCCGTTTTCCCTTTTTCGTGCTCTATAATATAATGAAAGATAAGTTCACCTTCTCGGCCCGCATCACAAGCATTAATAATCGTGGAAACGTCTTTATTTCGTATGAGTTTACCTAAAGCGGTAAGTTGACTTTTCGTTTCAGGAATAGGCATAATAACAAATTGGTCTGGGATAATAGGTAGGGTACTCATATCCCAAGATTTATATGCATCATCCATGTTTTTAGGGTCGGCAATCGTTACAAGGTGACCAATAGCCCAAGACACAATGGTTGTGTCGCTTTCAAAATGGGTCTTTTCTTTTTTGAAGTTTTTAGCTCCGAGGGCTTTTACTAAGTCAGCGGCTACACTTGGTTTTTCGGCAATAATAAGGGTTAATTTAGATTTTTCCGTTTTTTTATTCATTAGAGTAGAGAACCTTGTTTTTTCATTCGGAGAAAACGATAAAGGGATAATAAGCTGCTTATGGTGATAAGCGGAGCTTGTAATAACTCAAAAAGCAAAAAAGATTTCCAGGAAATGGGGGTACCTGAGATTTTCATGCCGCGAATTATAAATAAAAAGTCCATATATAATTTTAAAAACCATGTAAATAAGATGGTAAAAAAAAGCTCAATGCTAAAAAAAACGAAAAAAACAGAGATACTTAAATAGATAAAGAACGCTTTTATGAAGAAGGGAGTACTTTTTTGTGCAGTATTAATAGTCTGTTTAATGGAAGGAACTGATTTTTGTGAAAGACTTTTTTCTAAGATGGAATGCGTGTTATTTGTCGTTTGGATTCGACCAGGTTTATTAAAAACTGGTTTGAAGTTCGAAATTAAAAAGGATTTTAAGAAAGCGATGTTGTCTGTGGGGATTAATAAGTCTTTTTGTTGGATAATCTTTGCCATGTTACTTATGTCTAAAAATGACTTAGAGAAGGTAATGCTTTTTTGAATCCAATTTTCTTTAGAAAAAGCATATCGAACGGGTGCTTTAACTATTTCAATGCCTGGCTCAAATTCCCTAATTATAGAGTTCAACCATTCTGAAGAGATAACATCTTCATTATCAATAGAGCAGATGATTTCTCCTTCGGCCATAGAGGCAATTGTTTTTAGAATATCGATTTTATTCAAAGAAGAGGTGTCATTGATTTGAAGAAACTGTATTTTTGAATGCGTTTCAATAATTTTAGACTCTTTTCCAACGATCCAAATATCAAAAGAAGCTTTATAATTCTGTTTTAAGAGTTGTTCTATAGTACTAGAAATAAAACAAGAGGAACGAAAAAAAACAACAATGCTTACCTTCGGAAGGGGCTCTGTTATAGAAAGGTGTTTTTGGATCTTTTTTAAACTTAAAAAAGAGATCATTTGTTCTATAGAATAATAAGCAGAGCCTATTATCAATAAAAAAATCAAGAAATAGAATAATATAGATAGAGTCATTTCGATGAAAATTTAATTCAAGAATTAATGAATAAACTTTTTTTTCTCTTTTTAAGGACAAAAATAAAAAAAAGACGAGATTTCTAATATTTATAGGGCTTTTAAAGGGATCATCAATATTGACAACTGTCTTTAGACCTTGTATATTTGCCCTTACCTTGAAAATAGAAATATTACAAACCATGGTAGAACCTGTCACAAAGACAATTTTGTGGGATCGTTCTGCCAATTCTGCTTTATTTGATGAGCTTCATCTAGTAGGAGATCTTTCTGCTCAGGTGTTAATTAGTCCAGAAGGTAAGGATAAATGGCTTGTAACGGGTTCTCTTTCTGGGGTTCAACTTTTGACTTGCGTTCGTTCGCTTGAGCAATTTAATAGACCTTTTGAAACCGATCTGGCGATAGAGGTTGAAAGAACTCAACGTGTGGCAAAACAAGAGACGAACGATGAAGATGAAGAAGTCTTTACGATTTCCATTCCTGTCGTTCAAACTGAAGTAGATATTTCTGAGTGTGTTCGGCAATTAGTTTTGCTCCAAGAACCACTCAACCCGATGAAAAATCCAGATGAAGATTTCATCTACACCGCAACGGATCCTTCCGAAGAGCCTGTAGAAGATCTACGCTGGGAAAAACTGAAAGCGCTAAAGCGCAAAATGGAAAATTCGAACAGGAGTTAATGATGGCTGTTCCAAAGAGAAAAACCTCGACCGCCCGCCGCGACAAACGTCGCACCCATTGGAAAATGGAAGTCCCTGCAATGGCTACATGTGATCATTGCGGTGCTGTTAAGCGTCCACATCGTGTTTGCCCCGTTTGTGGGTATTACAAAGGGGTCGAAGTAGTTCGCCCTGAAGTCGCATAAAATTATGTAGGAGAAACCTATGATACGCATTGCCCTTGATGCCCTTGGTGGAGATTATGCTCCAGATATGGTGATAGATGGAGCTGTTCGCGCCGTCAAAGCCAATGAAGGTAAATTTCAAGTCGTTCTTTGTGGCCCTAAAACAGAGGTCGAAGAAGGATTAAAGAAACTAGGATACAACGGCGATGCCATATCAGTGGTAGATGCTCCGGATTTTGTGGCCATGGATGAACACCCGACTGAGGTGCTTCGCAAGAAGCCTAATTCGGGTTTAGTCACTTGTGTTGGCTTACAAAAGAAAGGGTTAGTTCAAGCTAGTGTTAGTGCTGGTAATTCAGGCGCCATGATGGCATCTTGCCTTATGTTACTCGGTCGCTCTAGTGAAAATTTTGCTCGTCCACCAATTGGTTGTGCTATTCCAACAGGTAAGAATCGAGCTGTACTAGTGGATGCTGGTGCTAACGTGGATGAAAAAGCATCTGTGTTGGTTGATTTTGCAATTGCAGGATCAGTGTTTGCTGAATGTTATTTAGGTTATGAAAAACCTAAAGTGGCTTTACTGAATATGGGAGAAGAAGAAAAGAAAGGTCCCGCCGTTATTCAGGAAGCTTATCAATTATTAAAAAATTCATCATTGAATTTTATCGGTAATGTGGAAGGGAGAGATTTAATTGCTGGTGAAGCGGATGTCGTTGTTTGTTCTGGATATACAGGAAACGTAGTTCTAAAAATGTTAGAAGGTTTTTACGAATTACATCAAGAACTTTTTGGTACTATTGATACTCCTGCTGGTCATCGCTTTGCCCAAATGTGGGATTACCGTTCCACTGGAGGCGCTTTGCTTTTAGGCTTGAATGGCACAGGTATTATTGCTCATGGACGTTCTGACGCCAAAGCGATAGAACAAGCTGTGATTGCTGCTTATCAATATGCTGAAAGTAAAGTGGCTGAAAAAGTTGGCCAAAAACTCGCTGAATATAAGCAATCTTGATAATTCTATCACATTCATTCTTGTAGGATTTTTATGTCAAAAAACATTTTTTTATTCCCAGGACAGGGAGCCCAGTATATTGGTATGGGGTCATCTCTTGCACAAAATTTTGAACCTGCAAAAAAGATGCTTGAATACGCAGACGAAATTTTAGGTTTTTCTCTTTCCAAAATTATGGTAGAAGGGCCAGAAGAAGTTTTAAAAAGTACCGATAATACACAGCCTGCTCTTTTTGTTACTTCTATGATGGTAATGGAATTATTGATTTCCGAGGGGATTACTTGTGATATGGTAGCTGGTCATTCTTTAGGAGAATATTCAGCTATTTGTGCTGCTGGTGGTTTAAGTTTTGAAGATGGCTTGCGTTTAGTTCGTAAACGTGGCGAATTAATGGCTACAGCAGGCTCTCGTTCTCCAGGAAAAATGGCCGCCATCGTCGGTGCCGAAGATTCTGTTGTCGAAGCCCTTTGTGCTGAAGCTTCCATTAAGGGAATTGTAATTCCTGCTAATTTTAATTGCCCTGGTCAAGTGGTGGCATCTGGAAGTGTGGAAGGAATTAATGCACTTGTGGAATTATGCGAAGCAAGTTCTATTAAAGTCGTTGTTCTTCCTGTATCTGGAGCATTCCATAGTCCTTTAATGCAATTTGCAGTAGACGGTCTTGTAGAAGCTATTTCTAAAGTGAAATTTTCTGATTTGAAATACCCTTTAATTGCGAATGTGACGGCAGAGCCTATCGTTGATGGGGCTCTATTACCAGATCTTTTAGCTCGTCAGATTGTTAGCCCTGTTCGCTGGGGTGCTTCCATGCAAAAAGCAATTTCTCTTGGCGTTACTTCTGGTGTAGAAGTTGGTGCTGGCAAAGTTCTTATGGGTTTGATGAGAAAAATAGATCGTAACATCAAAATTGTTCCTGTTGAAAACATCGCAGATCTTGCACCATTAAAAGGATAATTATGATTAACCTAAAAGAGAAAACAGCTGTAGTTACTGGCGCTTCACGAGGTATAGGGTTAGAAATAGCTCGCGTTTTAGCTTCTCGCGGTGCTAGTATTGCGATGATTGCTACGAAAGAAAACAAAGAATTGGCTTCTTCATTAGAGGCTGAATTTAATGTTAAGGTAGTGTCGTATGCTTGCGATGTTTCTTCTTCAGAAATGGTAGAATCTACTTTTAAAAATATTATTGAATCGTTTGGTGCGATTGATATCTTAGTCAATAATGCAGGTATTACAAGAGACGGTCTCTTGATGCGTATGAAAGACGAAGATTTTGATGATGTATTACGTATAAATTTGCGTTCTGTTTTCATTTGTACAAAAGCGGTGGCTCGTCATATGATGGGACGTCGTCAAGGACGCATCATTAATATGGCTAGTATCAATGGAATTAGAACTCAAGCAGGTCAAGCAAATTATGCTGCTTCTAAAGCAGGCGTTATTGGAATTACAAAATCAAACTCAATGGAATTTGCCGCTCGTGGTATAACAGTGAATGCTGTTGCGCCTGGTTTTATTCAAACGGATATGACCGCGAAATTGAACGAAGATACAATAAATAAATTTAAAGAAAGTATCCCTGTAAAAGATCTTGGAAAACCAGCAGATGTGGCGAATTTAGTTGCTTTTTTGGCTTCTGATGAAGCTCGTTATATCACTGGTCAAATTATTGGTGTAGATGGTGGGTTGAACGCTTAATAATTATTACTAAATTTATCTCAAACCTTATAATGGAGTTATAAAATGAACGAAGAACTTATTAAAAAAGTCACAGACGTAGTTGTTGAAAAGCTTGGTGTTAAAGCTGAAGACGTTACTCTTGATTCTACTTTTGTGAACGATCTTGGTGCAGATTCCTTGGATCGCGTTGAGCTAGTCATGGCTCTTGAAGACGAATTTGATCTAGAGATTATGGATTCTGACTCAGAAAAGTTTATTAAAGTTTCTGACGTGGTTTCCTTTATTGAAAGCAAGAAGAACGCTTAATTATAGTTCTAATTGTTTTTGACTGAAAATCAGTAAATGAAGGCAACCTTAGGTTGCCTTTTTTTATGGGGGTTAATTTTTGAAAAAAAGAACAAATGTGATTCGAAAAATAATGCGACTCTGGTTTCGCCACAAGTCTGGAGACGGGCTTGAGGCAAAGCTTGGGTATCGTTTTAAGGATCCAGCATTATTAGCTCATGCATTAGTGCATCGGTCTTGGATTGCTGGAAAGGATATTCCTTATACAGAAAATAATGAACGCTTAGAGTTTTTAGGTGATTCTATTTTAAATATGCTTGTAACAGAGTATCTATATGAAAAATTTCCTGATGCTCCAGAAGGGCAGATGTCTAAATGTAAAAGCGCCGTTGTTTCTGGCCATGCTTTAGCCCAAACTTCTGTATTATGGGATTTAGGAAATTACCTTCGAATTGGTAAAGGCGAAGCCCGCATGGGTGGTCGGAATAAAGAAAATATTTTGGCTGACGCTTTTGAAGCGATTCTTGGCGCCGTTTACTTAGATGGGGGGCTTGATCGTGTAAGAGATATTCTGGTGCGATTCCATTTCCCTCGTATTGAGTCGATTGTGGAAGGGGGAGACTTTGTCAATCATAAGAGTGCTCTTCTGGAGGTTATGCAATCAAAATCAAAGCCTCTTCCTGAGTACAAAGTAGTTCGAGAATCTGGGCCCGAACATCATAAAATTTTTGATGTCGAAGTTCTTTTAGATGGAGTTGTCTATGGATGTGGAAGCGGCATCTCTAAAAAGAAGGCCGAACAAGAAGCCGCTGGCGCCGCTCTTGCATTATTAGAAAAGGAAAAAAAATGAATCGATACAAACTATTAGCTTTTTTAGGTTGTTTTATATTTTTGCTGAATGGCTGTAATGAGAAGAAAACGGTAAAGACAAGTGCACTAGAAAACTGTCCTGAAAAAGCGGTCTACGATTCTAACTCTACGGGAGAATATGATCCTATTGCTTCTTTAGATGCCGTGCCTTGTGGAGCCATCAATCTTTGGGGCTCTTCAATGCCTAAATCTTTTAATATGTGGCAGGATTATAATAGTTTTTCTGTAGGCTTAATGAACCTAATGTTTGAGCCTCTTGTAAGTCTACATTCTACAGAAGATCGTGAAATAGGAATCCTTGCAGAGTCCTTTGAAATTTCTGAAGATGGGAAAACCTTTACATTTCACTTAGATCCAAAAGCTCGTTTTAGTGATGGGGAAAAGATTACAGCTGAAGATGTTCAGTTTTATTATGATGTGATTATGGATCCAAAAAACTTGACGCCTATATTTAAGGTGGGGTTAAGTCGCTTTGAACGCCCTGTTATAATTGATTCTTTAACTGTATCAATCACTGCAAAAGAAGTCCATTGGGGTAATTTTTGGGAAGCCGCAGGAATGCTTGCATTTCCAAAGCATCTATGGAAGGACTTAGATTTTAATTCTATTCGTTATGATTTTCCTGTCGTGAGCGGGCCATATAAAATCAAAACATTTAGAGAAGATCGTTTTGTAGAATTAGAACGTCGCTCCGATTGGTGGGGATTTCAAAAAAAATGGAATCATGGAAAGTATAATTTTCAAACCATTCGATATCGCTTTATGGAAGATCGAAATAAAGCTTTAGAGGCATTTAAGAAACAAGACTTTGATTCTTATTCTATTTACACATCTTCTATTTGGATGAAACAAACGGATTTTGAGGCCATTCAAAACGGCTGGGCTGTAAAGCAACGCGTTTATAATAAAGAGCCTATTGGATTTCAGGGCATGGCGATGAATTTGCGTCGAGCTCCTTTTAATGATGTACGAGTTCGTCGAGCGTTATCATTTTTAATGAATCGAGAATTGATGAATGAAAAATACATGTTCAATCAGTATTTTCTTCTCAATAGTTATTATCCTGATTTGTGGCCTGAAAATAAAAATCCAGAATCTCCTTTTTATCATTACAATCCAGATAGTGCCCGGGCTCTTTTGGCTGAGGCAGGATACGTTCAAACAGAACAAGGAATGTTAATGAAAGAAGGAAAACCTCTTTCCATTACGTTTATAACACAAGCAGAAGATTTAAGGCATTTGACTCTTTATCAAGAAGATTTACGTAAAGTAGGGATTCAAGTGCAAATAGATCAGATGTCACAAAGTACTCTTCGGAAACGTTTAGATGATGCTGATTATGATATGTACTGGATTAATTGGGGGGCAAGTCGTTTGAGAGATCCTGAAGCTTCTTGGCATTCAAGTACTGCCATGCAAAAGGGAACGAATAATTTAGCGGGTTTACAAGATTCTGCTGTGGATGCTTTAATCGAAATGCAAAAAACGGAATTTGATTTATCCAAAAGAAATGACATTCTTCGTCGCTTAGATGTTCGCTTAAATGAATTAGTCCCTTATGTGTTAATGTGGCAAAGCAATCATCATCGATTACTTTATTGGAATCGTTTTGGAATGCCTGAAACGGTTTTTGATAAGTATAATCGAGAAGAGTCGATTCCTGTATATTGGTGGTTAGATTCTAAAAAAGCCTCTACACTGAAAGAAGCGATTGCTTCGAGAAAAAACTTGCCAAAACCTGAATATGATGTATTTTATAAAGAGTGAATGAAAAAGTAAAAGCCCTGACATTCAGGGTTTTAGGGAAAATAATTCATCATCGGAGGGGAGATGTATCGATTTTTAATTTTGGCTTTGTTTCTGTGTTCTCTAGAAGGACATGCTTCTTTTATTTCAGGCTCTATTGGAATGAGCCATTTAACATCAAGTGTCTATTCCCCTAGCAAGCCTTATCCATCACTATATTTAGAATTAGGCTTTTTTGATGAGCCCACCAATATATTGGATTTTAAATATTCTTTGGGCTTAAGGCGGTATGGCTTTTTTTATCAAAAAAAATCTTATGCCATTTCATCTATTGTTGTAAAACCAATTATTTTATCAGTGACCATTATGGGTTTAATGGTGGAATCTTATATAAATCTTTATCAAAATTTTTTGGCTGATGAGGTGGTAAATGGGCGAAATGATGATGAAGATTTATTATTCAGCCCTCGTATAGGTGTTGGATATGGGTTTAGAACAGGTTACTATGTTACGGAGTCTTTTTTGGTTGCCTTAAATTACGAATATAGCTCTCTTACTTTTGATTTTCCTGCAGAGTTTTATTATGTCCATCTCTCCTTTCAATGGAATTTCGAAAGCTTGATAGATTATATTAATCCGATGGGGAAAGATCGAAATCGCTGGCATTAGCGATAATAGTATTGTTAGGGAAAAATTATTGTAAAATTACAGGTATTATTGAAAACGCAGTGATTAAAGCCAAGAAGGCTCCAAGTAATATATAAAAGAACGCAAGCATAGATGCCGTTTGCCCATCTCCCTGAAGGATTCCTTTTTTAGCAGGGTAAGTACCATCATCAATATGATAAAGATCTTTAATAATCCATACCCAAAGAATAATTAAGGGAATTATTAAATAAGAACCGAATAGTAAAAGAATTTTAATAAATCCATTTTTTTTGTTCCCTAAAATGAAATCGTGAATGCCAAGAAAGCCAAAAAAGAATGTGACTAAAGCAATCGATCGTCTTCGGATCGGATTTGTTGGGGTGGGCCAAAAAAAAGATCGATTTTCAATACATAAAAAAAAGAGACAAAAAAAAGTTTCTATTCCAAAAAAAGATGCGGGTCCAGATAAAAAGACAAGGGGAGCTGTTGATGAGGAATTGACTACAGATGGAGAATAAACATAAGCGGTCAACGCAAGTAGAATAAGGGCGGATATGGTGAGAGATTTATAGCTTTTATTTTCAAAGATGAAAATATTACGTAAAAGAGCAATGATATAAGGGGATGAAACATAAAGAAGAAATAAAAGATCATTTTTGTTATTTAGAGGTTTAGAAACACTGTAATAGAGAAAAAAGCAAATCATCATGGAAAGAAATATTATGACATTTTGTATTTTCATAGCCAGACCCTCTTAAGGTAATTCCATTAGAAAATACTCTTAAATATATTTCATGGTCAATAATTTTTTCTTTTTTTATAGATCGTTTTTTTTAATTATTGAGATAAAGTATGCTTTTCCTCCAATCTCATTTTATGAATATAGAGATAGATAGAATATAAAGAAAAAAACTGATATCAGGTCTTTTGAAGATTTGATTTTTTATGATTATTTCTCTAAAAGCTTTTGTTGGTGCTGATAAAGAATCTTTCCGTTTTCACTATAGATTGTAATGTTTGCTATTACAATGCCAGAGAAGTCTGCTCCATCTATTACAAATTCATTTAGCCCAAGATTTACATTAGCGGTTGCATTGCTTAATTTCTTGCCTTTGATATTATGTAAAGAGAGGACAGCTTTTGAACGATCAAGAGCAATACCTGCATTAAATTGAATCTTCCATGCTGAACCTTGTTTGTAGTAAGAAAGATTGTCTATTTTTTGAGCTAAAGAGAATTGTTCTGCAGGCATTACGGTAATCGTTGCTTTGGAGCCGTCTTGCTTTGTACTGAGAAGAATAGGAGTGTTCTCTTTTACTTCAAAAATTTCACCATCTTTATTTAGAACAACTCTATATCCCATTTCTAAAAGAGCTTGAACGCCTTCCATTTCAAGAGACGCTTTGTCGCCATTGGTAGAAGAAAGTAGAATGTCAAAGCTCCAGATAGAATTATTTGAGGAAAGAATTTGCTCCGCTAATTTATCTTTTTCTTTGAGAATGGATAAGTTAACAAAAGAGCCCATTCCTTGAGGAGGTTCTTTTAAGGATGATGCTTTTGCACCTACCCCAATAAAGTTATAAGCATCTTCTTTTCCGAGAGCATTTTTTAGCTTAAGTTGGATTCGCCAGTTTTTAGGAGTTACCTCTTTTTTAGCGAGTCTACGTTTAGGCGCTGCCGTTTCTGTTGAATTAAAGAAAGGGGCTGCCGTTGTTTCCCATGTTTTGTTTTTGGATACTTGAACCCAAGCAGCACTATTTGCTTCTAGGTGATAAATACGATCATAAGCACCAAGAGAATCATTCCATTTCCAGAATGCGATAGAATCATTATCTTGAGAAAGATTTAAGCTAATCGGCCAGTGGAATGGGTTTGCTATTAAATTCCATCCTGTTTCTCCTGAAATTAAATCCCAAGAGACTTTAGTCTCTGGAGTTAGAGAAGAGGCTATTCCCATACATTTATAACTCCAGATGTCGCAAACGGTTTCAGAGGTTACAGAAGAGGAATAATCGACTTCTAAAGGAATGCTCGTTTCGCTTAAAGATTGATACCAATACCCATGGAATGGATTGGGCTTTTCTCTAAAATAGAATTCTTCATATTGCCAAAAGTCCCCTAAAGCAGTGGAATCGTTCCAGCCAAAGAATATTTCATCTCTGGATTTTTTATAGGCAGGGCTAACATTGGATAGAGAAATCATTTGCCAAGAAGAAGGCTTAAATTGGAGAGAAGAATCGACAAAGAAATCATATTCTTTCGAAAGGGTTGTATTTGCTGTTTTTAATAAAGCTCTGAATTTAAGATTCCCAAGAGGCAAGTTGATTTTTTCAAAAGAGTATATTTTGCCTATATCATTTTTGTTACAAATACTAAATGATGTAGAATCCTTAAAAGTTTCTTCTTTGTTTTGAATCATAAGAGTAAGTTGAGTAAAGCTATCTTTAGTATCTACTTGACTAAGGGAACCGCTATAGGAAAGGGCTCCGCCTTTTTGAACAAAGGAATGAGGGCCAAAGGCAAGAGTCGTTTTAAAGAAATCACCTGATATAGAAACGTCTCTATTAAAAAGATAAGACTTAGAGAAATCTTCTGTTGTGCTGTCAGATGTTGTGTTATTATTATTGGTGTAGCGAAGAGTAATGTTTTTAATTTCATAGCTGCTATCAGCAACAGGTTTTATGAGAAGAGGGGGAGTTATCTCTTGAAGTTGTTCATCATTTCCAGGAATCATTTGCATGTATTCTTCTGTTATTGGAAATAAAATTTTTCCAGGCCCTTTTAGAACAAGTCTGTTGCCATTCCATAAAGTTAAATAACCATGTTCTAGCGTTTTTACTTCTACTTGAACTAATGTACGTTCTTCTTTTTCAATAGGTTCAAAAATTGGTTTTAGTATGATATTGCCTTCGAAAGAAGAAGGTATTTCAAAATAGCCGTGTTCAAATCCATTAAAATTTTCAACGAAAGGGGAATCCGTTTTATAACCATATTGAGTACAAGTCCCTGTGTCTTTACATGTGATTTCCCAGTCATTAAAGTTCTTGTATGCTTGTACTAATTTAGGCAATTGAATTGATTGGTCGATTTTAGAACTGTACTTTTGAATAATACTATCTGATGTAAATAATATAGGCGTGTTTACATCTTGAGTGCTAACATCGTAAGTTATAGTATAGAGAGGGTCAGCGGCTCCTGTGGTTGATTTGAATTCAGCATAAATTCTAATATAAGATGAATTTTCAAGAATAGAATTTAAAGAAAAGAACTTTTTACTGTTGTCATTATTATAGTAATAGAGTGACGCTAACTCATACCCAGGTTTAGCCTGTACATCAACACGGATAGGAATAGTAAATGTTTTGTAATCTTTGTCGTAAACTACAGGAATACTATAACCCCAAGCTCCAGGGGTAAGAAGTCTTCCTTTGTTGCTAAGAGAGACTAGTCCGTTTGTGGTGTTTACAGAAAAAGTAGCATTGTTTAATTTCTCTGATTTTAGTCCCGGACAATCTGTGAGATTTCCCCATTTTGCAGTAAGGGTAATGTCAGAAAAAGAATCAGGGTCAAAAAAACCATCAAAATAGAAAATGTCTAAAGATGGCGTTGTTGGAACATTGGTTCCTTCTGCTGAAACTGTCCAACCTAAAAAGCAAGAATTTTCTTTTATGATTTTTGGCATTTCTAGTAATGTATGATTTTCACTGAAATCGGTAATGGAGTCTGTCAACCAGTAGACAAAATCATTAGTATTTAAATTGTATTTTATTGAATATCGAGTGGCTTGAGTTAGTGTGAATGTTGCATTTCCATGGATTATTGTTTCAGGGGTTAATGATTTTCCCGTGAACATGAAGTCTTCATTTATTTCTTCAAAAGAATACTTGTCTTTTCCTGCACCTTCTTCTAGCGGAGGGTATTTGTCAAAGACTATTGGATCTATTTTACCTGTTAAGGGAGAATTATAAACCGTGTCAGGCGGAGTTTTGGCAGTACCCCCTAAATTATCTTTGTTATATATATCGTTAATAAGAATGACTTGATATATAGGATAATAAGATTCAGGTTTGATAATTGGATAGCCATCATTGGAGTCAGGATTTTGAGTCCAAGGTAATTCAGTGCTTACTATATCTGAAACTTCTATTTGCAAATTTAATAAGTAGGCGGCTGAACGTTGTTTGAGTAAATCGGGCTTAACTTTAATGTTATATGCTTTCTCAAGACTATTTAAATCATCTGCTCCATTTTCATTTGCAATAAAACCAGAAAAAGAAGGAACGAGTTCTGAGGCAGAATAACCGACAGGTTCTAATGAACTGCCAGAATCAGGAACGGAATAAACAGATCGAATATTCAAACTTGCATCTATCGCGTCATTTGAACCGATAAATAGCCCTTGGTATTTTGCTTTTTCGGCTTGAATGGATCCTTTTTGATAGCTATTGGTGATGATAGTATTTTGATTCCCGGTGACTTGACCAATCAGACCGCCAACAGAAAGACCTGCTTCCGTTTTAATATTCCCATTTACAAAGCTTTTGTCTATTGTAACGTTCGTGACTGAGCCTGCTAAACCGCCAATACAAGAAACATTATCCTCTTTTGATGTTGATGTGATATTCCCTTTGAAATAAGAGGAGTTTATGGAAAGGGTCGCAGAATTGATTGAAGAGAATCCTATTAAACCACCTGTATTACTATTCTCGTTGGTGATAATATCGGTCTCCACCAAAGAATTTGAAATAGAAAGAGTTGGCCAAATATCTACTGCTTCGCTTTGAATTGACCCAACAAGACCACCGATATCTCCTGATTCATTTTTTGATTGAAGAACTAGCTTCGTTCCTATAACGGAGGAACTATCTATAGATGTTACCTGTTTGCCAGCAAGGCCTCCAATAGTCGTAGTTCCAAAAATGGTTGAATTAGAAACGTGAACATTAATTAATTTAGTGTCCACTCCTTTAGGGCTTTCGCCAAGTAATGCTCCAGCGACATCGCCTTGAATATAAGCACTGTCTATTTTTAGATTTTTGATCAATCCACCTTTTTGACTAAATAAGCCTGCGTTTCCATTTTCCACTTGAACGCATAGCCCACGAATAGTATGATTATTTCCGTCAAAAACACCAAGAACAAGTGGAATTGGATTAAAAGAGCTAATGGAGGAATCTTTTTTTAAGCGACATTCTTTGCCATCAAAATAATAGCCTAAATCAATATCATTATTTAACAGAATATGGGGATTTAATGGTGGTTTAGGGCTAGAATTTTTAATTGCTTCTTCGACAAATACCATAAAATCATCAATATTGGAAATAACGCTGTATGGAATAAATTCGCCTGTTTGAGGATCATAAAGGTATTCTTTTTCTAGGTCATCTAAGGTGGCGCTATAGACAAGGCTAAAACTAAATAACTGGATGAGTAAGAACCAATTTATTTTTTTCATAGGAGCTCCAGCGATGTGCTCAAAAAAGGTAATATTCACTCGACTAAAAAAGGGCCCTTATTCTTTTTTTAGAAAAGTAACCCTTTTTAGACAAACTATCATAAAAATACATATCTTCGAGGGGCTTTGTGAATAAAAATTTCTGTGACTCTATTGAAAAAGGATGTTTTCATGCAGTTTGTTATTTTTTATAACATGCTTTTGTTATTTTAGAATAAAAAAGAGGAAAATATGACAGATTTAATAATTATTGGAAAAGGTCCTGCTGGAATTTCTGCCGCTTTGTATGCTCTAAGAGCGAATATGAAAGTGACAGTTGTGGGCAAGGATATAGGTTCTCTTGCCCAAGCGCATGCTATTGAAAATTATTATGGATTATCAACGCCGCTATCTGGTACAGAACTTGCTCAAATAGGCGTAAATCAAGCAAAAGCCCTTGGAGCTGAATTTTTAGAAGAAGAGGTGTTGGATCTCGATTTTAACGGACAATTTGTTCTGAAAACGAAAACGGCTACGTTGTCTTCAAAAGCGTTAATTATGGCCACAGGATCTGCTCGAAAAAAGGGAAATATTCCTGGAATGGTTGATTACGAAACAAAGGGAATAAGTTATTGTGCTGTTTGTGACGGCTTCTTTTATAGAGGAAAAGACGTTGCTGTATTAGGTTCTGGAGAATATGCTTTACATGAAGCCAAAGAGTTACTCGCTATTACTGAGCATGTGACGATTTTAACGAATGGGGAACCATTAAAAGTAGAAGTACCTTCTGAAATCAAAGTGATTGAGACTCCAGTCAAAAAACTTTTTGGAGAATTTCATTTAGAAGGGTTAGAATTTAAGGATGATTCACAATTGAATGTGAGTGGTCTTTTTGTCGCTTTAGGGAGTGCATCTGCTGCGGATTTTGCTAGAAAAATAGGTGCCGCTGTCGATGGTTCTAAAATCAATGTAGATGCCAATATGCAAACGAGTGTTCCAGGGCTTTTTGCTGCAGGCGATTGTACAGGAGGCACTCTGCAGGTTGCCGTTGCTGTTGGTGAAGGCGCCATTGCGGGCCTTTCTGCTGTTAAGCATATCCGTGAACAGAAGAAATAATTAAGAAAGACAGTTTATCGGGTATCGCTTGTACCTTTATTTGATTTGAATGTTTTTTTCTAGAGTTTCTGTTTTGGATTGTAATAAAAATCGAAAAAGCGAAAGAGAAAAATGTCTTATAGACGAATTACTTTAGTCACGAATCCAGATAGTTGTAATCTAAAGTGTCCTCTTTGTTTTCTTAATCAGAGACAAAAACCGCTTGGACTTGGAGTAATGGATTTTGCTTTAGTGGAAAAGACAATTCGTTCCTTTTATTCCAAAGATTTAAAAGAAATTATTCCAAGTACAATGGGAGAACCTCTTTTATATCCTTATTTTAAAAAACTGCTAGATCTTTGTTCTCAATTATCCTTAAAAATCAATATAACGACAAATGGAACCTTCCCATTAGGGGGAGTGTCTTTTTGGGCAAAACCTTTGCTAACGCATTGTAGCGATATAAAAATTAGTATGATGGGCTTATCGGCTTCTGTGAATGAACATTTGATGTGTGGAATAAATCAAAAGGAATACTTAGAAAACATCAAATTCTTAGTAGAAGAGAAGAAAAAGCTTCAAAAACAAGAAGTAAGCGTTTCTACCATTTCTTTGCAAGTCACAGTCTGTAAAATGAATTGGAGCGAATTGCCTTCCATTCTTGAATTTGCAGAAAAAGAGGGAATTGATAGAGTCAAATGGAACAAAGCTGTTTTTTTATCTGGAACAAAGGACTCTTTTAAAAAAGAGTATGGATTGGATGAAGAGGGGAGTGCTTACGAAGAATGGAAACAAATGGCGTTTTTTATACAAAAAGAAGCAAAAATAAGAGTAGAAGGCTCCTTTTTTGATTTAGAAAAACGAGAACCGTCAAAAGAACTTAAATGCCCTTTTTTAGATGAAATTTGGGTTTTCCCAGATGGTTCTTATGAATATTGCCCTAATCCAGAACGGCGTTTTGGTGATAAAGGAAATGCCGCTGCGATCTGTGAAAATTGTGAAATGAAAAGAATACTTAACAAAACATAAAAACAGTCTCTTTTGCCCATTTTTTTCAGCATAGTTAAGCTGTCTTTATAGGGGTAAGTAAATAAGAGTGCTTTACACTAGTTAGGATTCTTTTTTACTATTGTGGGAAATTTACTCCTTTATTATCTTTAGCCTACCAAAAAACAATACATCCTATAGGATTAATAGAATGGATAAAACAAAATGGATTAAAATACTTATCATAGCATTGCTTTCTGTCATCACGTTGTTTATTCCTTTTGACGCGATTGGCGTTCAAGTGAATCCAGTTGAACAACGCGTGATTGCAATGTTTGTGCTCGCCGCTTTGTGCTGGATTCTAGAACCGTTCCCTGTTTGGGCTACGTCTATATTGATTATTGTGGTGATGCTATTCACTATTTCTGATAAGGCTCCCGCCGCTTTAATCTTGGATGATAGTGGTGCTAAGTTTGGAAATTTACTTTCTTATAAGGCATTGATGGCCACTTTTGCTGATCCAACGATTATGCTTTTCTTAGGTGGGTTCTTCCTTGCTGCTGCAGCTACAAAATATCAGTTAGATTTCAATTTGGCTCGTGTCCTTTTAAGACCTTTTGGAAATAATCCAAAATATGTTTTGCTTGGCTTAATGATGATTACCGCTTTATTCTCTATGTTTATGAGTAATACAGCGACCGCTGCGATGATGCTTGCCATTTTAGCTCCTGTGTTAGCTCTATTTGATAAGGGAGATAAAGGCCGTATTGCTTTTGCTCTTGCTATTCCTATCGGTGCAAATATTGGTGGTATGGGTACTCCTATTGGAACTCCTCCTAATGCAATCGTTGTAAAAGCTCTTGCCGATGCACAGGTTCCTATTTCCTTTGCTAAATGGATGTATTTTGCCGTTCCTTATATGTTAGTTATGATTTTGATTGCTTGGTTTGTATTAATCAAATTCTTCCCAATCACTAAGAAATCAATGGAACTTAAAATTGAAAATCGTTTCTTAAAAACACCAAGTGCTATTATCGTTTATGTTACTTTTGCTTTGACTGTTCTTCTTTGGATGACAGGGGATCTTTTAGGCTTAGACTCCAATGCGATTGCGATGATTCCTATGGCTGTTTTTGCAATAACACGCGTAATTACTAAAGATGACCTTAATAAAATGAGCTGGGATGTGTTATGGCTTGTGGCTGGTGGTTTTGCTTTAGGTCTTGGTATTCAAAAGACAGGTCTTGCTGAACATTTATTAGCATCTATTCCTTTTGCTTCTTGGCCTGCGCTTGCTATCTTAATTGGGGCTGCTTTAATTGCCATCTTTATGAGTACATTTATGAGTAATACTGCCGCAACTAGTTTATTAGCGCCTATTATGGCGGCGTTAGGTATAAGCATGGGTGCTGGTTTAGACTCTTTTGGTGGAATGCAAGGTTTATTAGTGGCGGTGGCTTTAAGCTGCTCTCTAGCTATGAGCTTGCCTATTAGTACTCCTCCAAATGCTTTAGCTTATAGTACTGGTTTTGTGAAAACAAAAGACATGGCAAAAATGGGTGTAACTGTTGGTCTTATTGGTATCATTATTATTTGTGGAATGTTACTTGTTCTTGGTGGCGCAGGCTACTTTGATAATAGAAAAGTAGCTGAAGTGGTTCCTGCTACCACTACAGAAATAGTCGCTGCTCCAGTAGCCGCTCCAGCAGAAGTAGCACCAGCTCCTGCTCAATAATAAGACTAATAAAAAGAATACAATTAAAACCTGCCTATTTATTAGTGCAGGTTTTTCTATTTAAAAAGAGCTTTTTGGTTCCTTAAAAATAGAAAGAAATAAAAAGCATTCGTTTTTCTTGCTGTTTTTGCTAGATTTGGGCTCACTATGACAAAAGAAAAATGGATTAAAGTATTTATAGCACTTATTGTTGCTATTGGTCTCTATTTTCTACCCTATGACTCCTTTGGAGTCGCCATAAATCCAGTAGAAAAGAGAGTGATTTCAATCTTTGCTCTGGCAGCATTACTTTGGATTTTAGAGCCGTTCCCAATTTGGACAACGTCTATGCTTGTCATTGTAACCATGCTTCTTACGGTTTCAAATCACGGACTCCTTTTTATGCAATCGGATGCCGCAGGTACTCCTTATGCAAATCTAATAAGCTATAAAGCCATTATGGCTACTTTTGCAGATCCAATTATTATGCTTTTCTTGGGCGGTTTTTTCTTAGCGGCGGCGGCCACAAAATATCGTTTAGATATGAACCTCGCGAAGGTCTTATTAAAGCCTTTTGGAAATAATCCGAAATATATACTTCTTGGCTTGATGATTATTACGGCCATTTTCTCGATGTTTATGAGTAATACGGCTACGGCTGCGATGATGCTTGCTATTTTAGCTCCAGTGTTAGCTTTATTTGATTCAAGTGATAAGGGTCGTGCCGCTTTTGCTCTAGCCATTCCTGTAGCTGCTAATGTTGGTGGTATGGGAACTCCTATTGGAACCCCTCCCAATGCGATTGCCTTAAAAGCGTTAGCGGATTCAGGATTAAATGTTTCGTTCGGTAAATGGATGGCTTTTGGTGTTCCATACGTGATTATTCTTATTTTGATTTCTTGGTTTGTTTTAATTAAGTTATTCCCAATCGAAAAGAAGACTATGGAATTAAAGGTTGGTGATCGTTTCTTAAAAACACCTAAGGCGATTATTGTTTATATCACTTTTGGTCTGACTGTTGTTTTGTGGGTTTTAGGTGAAGGAGTGCATGGCATGGACTCCAATACCGTCGCTATGATTCCTATGGCTGTTTTTGCTCTTGCTCAAATTATTACAAAAGACGATTTGAAGGGTATGAGCTGGGATGTGTTATGGCTTGTGGCTGGTGGTTTTGCATTAGGGCTTGGTTTACAAGCAACGGGCCTTGCAAAAGACTTAATTGGAGCCATCTCTTTTGATTCATTGCCAGTAGTTGCTTTAATGATAGGTTCTGGTTTCCTATGTCTTTTGATGGCTAATTTTATGAGCCATACCGCAACAGCATCTCTTTTAATCCCTATTATAGCTGCTGTTGGAACCTCTTTAGGCACCACTCTTGCTCCTCTTGGAGGTCTAACGGCTCTTATCGTTTCTGTTGCTTTTGCAAGTTCTTTAGGAATGAGTCTTCCTATTAGTACTCCTCCAAATGCTTTAGCTCATGCGACTGGATTTGTGGATACTAAAGGCATGGCAAAAGTGGGTATTGTAATTGGTGTTGTTGGAATGCTTTTAACTTATGTGATGATGTATTTGTTAGCGACATTCCATGTTCTCTAATATTCAAGGCTTTATGGCAGATGATTTTGGAAAAGCGACCGTTCAAATCGATCGCCTCAAAAGGGTCTATTTTTCAGATCCAGCCAATCGTCTGTCATTAAAGAAAGGTGACGAGATTGTATCTCAAGGGAAATATAATGATTCCCTTTTTCTTGTACTTTCAGGCCATGTTTTAGGAAAGTGTTGTATTGAATCTACGGAAAAGCAAGATCCATCTGATCGCTGCTTTGAAATGTTTAGAGGTGGTGTAGGTACTTTTGTTGGGGTACACAGTTTTTTTTCAGAACCATACTTAAGTTTTTTTACAGTTGAAGCATTAGATGATGTTGAAGTCGCTTTTTTAAAACGGGATTCTGCTCCAATAGAGAAAGAAAAATACGGCTCACTTCAAGAACAGTTTATTCCTATGATTTCGAATGAATTAGTGCTTCGAAATTTTCATCTATTAGAAAAGTCTATTGATAATGAATCGGCTCTGAATCGACTACATCGCTCTGAATTAAATGCGTCTCTTGGGCAATTAGCAGCGGGCCTTGCTCATGAATTAAATAATGCGATTGGAGTGATTTCTCGAAAGACTGACTTTATTGCAGAAGCTTTAGATCGTATTATTGAATCGAAGATAACAGAAGCACATGATTTATTTCATTTAGGTGAAAATTATAATGCAATGATCTCTTCTGAGACGATTCGCGAGCGGACTCGATTATTTGAGAAGAAAAAAAATCTTTCACATATGGCTGCAAAAGTTTTAGCACGTTTAGTGGAAACTGAAGAAGATCTTAAAAAGCTTGATAAAAAAGTATTAGATGATTTTGAAAATTTGTCTCGCTATTGGGAATTAGGGCACGATGTTCGAGATATCCGTTTAGCAGCAAAACATGCCGCCGATATTGTGAAGTCTGTACGCACTTTAGGAGGCAGTAATTTCACTCGAAGCGAAGGGTTAAGTATTCACGAGACGTTATCTAGAGCCATTTCTCTCTTGAAACCTAATCTTCATGATATTAAGCTTGAAGTGGATTTAGAAAGTGCTGAAAAAATGCCTTTGATTTATGGTGATATGACCGAATTAGTGCAAATCTGGGTGAATATTATAAAAAATAGTTGTGATGCAATGGAGGCAGCTGAAACGAAAGATCCAAAAGTCACCATTCGTTGTTCACATACAAAAACACATGTCTTTGTTCATATTACAGATAATGGCCCAGGAATTTCAGATGGAAATGCGGATAAAATATTTCAAATGGACTTCACCACGAAAAAAAATGGACTTTCTTTCGGTTTGGGTTTAGGGTTAGCTATAGTTCAACGAATTGTGGATAGTTATGGAGGCGAAATAATACTCGCTTCTCGTCCTCAAAATACTACATTCAATATAAAACTACCAGTAGAGAATCATTATGGAAACGATTAATATAATATGTGTCGACGATCAATCCGATGTTCTTGATGCCGTAACACGCGATTTACGTTCTTTGGAACAGTTTTATCGTGTGGAAGGGGCTGAATCAGCAGAAGACTGCTTGTCTTTGATGAATGAAATGGATGAACGAGGTGAATCGGTTGGATTAGTCATTTCTGACCATGTAATGCCTGGAGGAAATGGAGTTGAATTACTTCAGAAAATTTCTTCTAATCCAATTTTTAAAGAGACAAGAAAAATTCTATTGACTGGTCAAGCCAATCATGCTGATACCATTCGTGCTGTAAATGAAGCACATATAGATAATTATTTTGAAAAGCCTTGGGATCCAGAAGATCTTTTAGCTACAACAAAATCTCTTTTAACAAGTTTTGTTTTAGATAAAGGGTTTGAGTACAAGGATTTTCTCCCTATCTTAGATCAAGTAGTCTTGCTTTCTTATCTTAAGAAAGACTAACAAATGTTTTTATAGAAATAAAAAAGCCTCTTATTAAAGAGGCTTTTTTCGTGGACGATACTGGACTCGAACCAGTGACCCCTACCATGTCAAGGTAATACTCTAACCAGCTGAGCTAATCGTCCGAGGATGCCAGCAATAGTAGAAAGTGACTGGTAAAATGTCAAGGGGGTTATTCTTCTGGAAGCCAATAACGAAAGCGGCCTGTTAAATGAACTGGGGGTAAGGAGTCTATACATTCTCCAGAGCGACAATCTGTAAAATATAAACTCAAATCGGCAGTCCAAGTGGAATCATCTTTTTGGTCTATTGTTATAAAATTAGAATCGCCTGTTAAAGTGGCATTTGGGCCAGAGTGATAGGAAAAAAACGTTTCTGTATGAATAGGAATGTTTTTGCCTAATTTTGGATTATATACCATAAAACTCAAACTGTGACCAGAAGAATCTTCTTGAGTGGTTGCTAAAATAAAATGTCTATTTGTGGTTGGAAGAATAACATCATTTGCCTTGTATTCTAGTTCATAGGCGTTTCCTCCATTCAATTTATACTTAACGTACCCTCCGCCATCAATTTCCCAGCCAGAATTGATGTTATCGCAGGCAAATAAGAATAGGAGGAAGAAAAGCAGGATGAAGCGCATAGGATTAAATTAGAAAATAAGAGTTGAAAATTTAGAAAAAAATGATAATGCTTTAGAACGGAACAAGTTGAACCAGCAATCAATAACTATTTTCCAAATAATAAAAAAATCTATTTATTTCTTTGAATTTTGTGGTTAAAGGAACTAATGTTGATTATTTTCTTAGATTACCACTAGACCCTTTTAAGGAGTCTTTTTTGGGAAAAATGATATGAAACCAACTGTTCAAAAGATATCTGCTGTACAAGGGGATGTATTTTATTCGGTTTTTAATAAAACGGATTATCATGATACTATTTGTGAAATATTATCAAGTGCAGTCAATGAAAAGATTAAATATGAAAATATCCCTATTAATGAATTAGGACGTCCTGATTTTTCTTCTTGGGGTCTAGATGTAAATTGGACTCATTCGCACAAATTTTGCGTTTTAGCTTATTCTTTTACTGCTCGAGTTGGAGTGGATTTAGAATTTCATAAGGACGGGCCAGTTAAAGTGGCTAATCGTTTTTTCCATCCTGAAGAAGTGAAAGCAATTGCTGATTTACATGATAAACATCTTGGCCAAGAGCTGTTTTTTAAGCTATGGAGTAGAAAGGAAGCTTTCTATAAATGCTTTGGGGGTAGTTTTTTTAAAGATGTTCTCCCCCGATCTGTGCTTTCTGAAGAAAGCTCTCATTTCTCTTTTTATGAGCCCTCATTAGGGGAATTAGAAGAAAATAGTCCTTATTCTTTTTGCATTGTCGTTTCAAAAAAAGAATAAAACAATAAATTTCTTTTAAAATATTAATTTGCTAAGGGGTTTGGTTCATGGGGAGTAGTGTCTTTTACAAATAAAGGTAAGAGAGCTACTTCCATCTGATTCACCCTTAAACGAAGCAAATATTTTCCTTCTTCTGCAATATGAAGACGTTGCATATTTAGAATCATATTAATTGTTCCGCTTTCAAAAAAGTCTCCTAGAGGCGGAAAAGGAATTTCTGATTCTAAAGGAGGAATTAAGTTTTGTCCTTGTAGGTTGGTAATACTCAATGAGAAAGAATTCGTAATCGCTTCAGAGCGTTGGTAACGGATTCGAAAGACTGCACTACATTGAGGGCAAATAAAAGGAAGCGGTGCTATAATGCGATCAAAGGCTCCTAAAATATTCAGCCGGCCACCTTGATCGGTGGCGGCATCACAAAGAGCTGCAATTTCAACTATCATGGATTCTCCCAATAATCCCCTAAGTATTTCATAACTAAAGGACCATTATTTTTATTTCGAAGTACTGTGGCTGCTGAGCCAGGTTGTTCTAACGCACGCATAGCAATAAAAATATCACCATTGCTTGTAATAGCAATACTTGGCTTATGTGCTCGTAGGTAGTATCCTTTTGATAACACAAAAAGATTTTTGAAGTAAGGTAGCTCATTTTCACCAAGAACATTCCAAGAAGCGCCATCAAAGCGATACGCGTGGACTTGAGAGTTGTTAGCCTTAATGTTTTCATCAAAAACAGCAACAGGGTTTCCACTCGCATTGAGAGTCATATTGACATTAGACGACATTCTTCCAAAGCCAGTAGAAAGAGCTCCACTTGTACTCCATGTAACCCCAGAACCAGCATTGTTTGTGGCTGAATAAATCTGAGGGAATCCAGTTTTATCGCCGTTATCTCTGTTTCTAAAGGCTAGGTAGAATTTGTTGTTTGCAAATTGAAGTTGAACCGATTCAGCACTAGTGGTTTTGATATTAGGATCTGATTGCGCCGTGTTATTACTCTTGTAATAACGATTGCGTAATGAATAGGTTGAGTTTACTTCTACTCCTACGGCAAGCCAATTAGAGGAACCGTCAAATGCAATATCTACTTCTCTCATATTGGGAGTAAATATTTGAATTGGCGTATCAAAAGAACTCTCAGATGTATTCCAAGCCTGATAATAAGAAAGAGCTTTATTTGGCTCTGCGGGGTCGGTATTTCCTATCCAAGCTAAAGCAGGAGCTTTTGTGGATGGTCTAATTTTCATTTTCATTTTAGCCACATAAGAATCACCAGTCCCAGAGCCTATTTCAACCCAAGGAGATGTACCCCCATTGGATCTTAATATGTGTGCTTTATGATTAGTGCTATCTAGGTAGGCTAAAAATAAATCATCATCGCTATTGACGGCGAGTTGAACAAATGAGGGAGTTCCAGTAGGAGCAATAGTTGATCCTATTAGATTCCAAGAAGAAGTGCCGTTGAATTTACGTACCTCTATTAAACCAGATTCATTTACAAAGGTAATGGTAGGCTTGTCATTATGGACAATCATATGAGGTGCAACAGGATAATTTGTAAGAGCTAAGACAGAATCAGAACCATAGGATTCATTGTTCCATGCTTTTCTAAAGCGAATGGTTTTACTCACTTCTTCTGCACGATGTCTATAGAGGAATTGTGCTTTGAAGGCTGGGTCTGTTTCTGTCGTGGTGCTATCTCTATAATCTAATCGCAATGTAATAGAACCTTCGGACTGTCTTCTAATAAAGGCTTCATTAAATTCAGCAGTGTTGGTATCAATCGAACCATCGGAATCTCCTTGGTACCAATAGGTTGGATCATAATGACTAAATTGCCACCAGAAATCTTCTTTGTTAGGGTCGCCAAGAGTTCCGAGAATAGAGCTTGAGGCGTTAATATTTGAAGAGTAATAGTATTTTCCGTTCGGGGTTACTGTTTCATCTCCACTCCAGATAAAAGTAGTGTCTGGGGCTGTGATAATACCAACAGGAGGATCATTGAGAATGAACACTTGGGTTGTATCTTTTGCGACAAAATGAGTCCCTGTTTCTGAGACGAAAATAACACAGAGAAGGTTCTTCCCAGGAGAGGTTTGATTAGGTCCCATGGAATGAGCAAAACTACCACCATAAATCCATGATATAGAAGGATTTTTTAAGGAATCGCTGGTAGGCGTTGCACAAACCCAATTAAACCATTCAATACCGTTCCATACATCATTAATTGTTGCATCTAAGTCAACGTAATCTCCAGCCTTCACATAAATTTTTTCTTTATTCACTGTTACAATAGGCACTTCTGAAGAAAATGTGACATGTGTTGTATCTGTTGCTTGGTTCCCATCATCATCTGTGGCTCGAGCAACACAGCCGTAATTCAATTGGACTGTTGAAGGGGCTTTCCAAACAGTATCGAATTGTGAAACCACTTTCCAATGGGTATTAATTTCAGATAAAATACCACACGCCCATTCTTTTTGAACAATGGAGCCCATCGAATCTGTTGCAGTCGCATTTAGCGGAATATTTAATCCTTCGCGTAAAAGAATGTTCTTGTTGGCGACAGTGACTTTTGGGGCATCAAGTAAAACAGTGATGTGAGTAGTATCCATTGCCCTCTGACCATCATCGTCTGTTACACGAATAACACATAGATAGTTATTTCTTGCTGAGGAAGGCATGACTGCGGTATAACGTGGAGTTGTTGGAGAAGACCATCCAAAGTTATTGCCTGCAGTACCAGCTGGCCCACATGACCATTCGTATAATGCAATGTATCCCATCGCATCATAAGCCATGGCGTCTAAAAGAACTTCGTCTTTGATTGTGGTCGTGAGAGTGTCTTCACTAGCTGTTACTGTTGGTGGATCGAGAATAACAGTGTACTCCGCTGTATCTGTTGCTGATAAACCATCGTTGTCGACGACTCTGATTACGCAGAACCATGTAGAAGCGACGGAAGGCATAGTAATCATAGTGTCTGGAACAGAAAGCTCTTCCCAAGTTAATGAGTTAATATTGGTGTTACAGGACATGTAGTAGTGTTCAATGGTACCCAAAGAATCGTAGGCGGTAGCCTTAAATGGAACTACGGCATTGATTTTAACTGAGGCTTGTTTTGTATGTAAAGTGACTTTAGGCTTATCTAAAATGATTCGGAAATAAATGGTGTCTAATGCTGTTTCCTTATCATCATCAAAAGCTTTGACTATACATTTATAAGCATTGCTTTCTATACCAGGTAATAAAATGGATATGTTTTTAGTAATAGATTCTAATGGCGTAGAGGTGAAACTAATGGCATTATCAAAGGCAACAACGCCATTGCTACAGCCCCATTGAAGGGAATCAATAGTTCCATATTTATCGGATGCAGTCACTTCAATTGTTTCAGTGGCGTTAATCTTTTTTGTGAGAGTATCTGCAGTAGATTTGATTTTAACAGTAGGAGGATCTGAGATTACGGTGACTTTCATGGTGTCATAAGCAATGCCAGAATTGTCATCTGCAATTTTTATGATTACTTTTTTCTCTCCAATGTTTGACCAAGCGAGAAGAGTATTATTAGTAGTAGTATTTGTAGGACAGCTGTAGCTAGAAGTTAATGGCGAATCACATTCCCATGTTAGGTCATAAGAGGAGGCGAGTGCACCTGCTTGTCCAATTACAGTAAAGCGAATGGTGTCGTTCATGGAAACAGTGGTTTCTGTTTTTGGAGAGGAGAAGTAAACAACAGGATCGTTTCCTATAAATCCAAAGCGTACTTTTGCCTTAGCTGTTTGATTTTGAGTTTCAGCATGCATGTCATAAAACACGCCTTCTTCTTCATTCTCTATGGCGTCAGCATCTAAAGTAAGTGTAGCTACACCATCTGTAATTAAAGTAGTTCGAGTGAAAGTTTCGTTACCAATAATCCATGTCCATACAACGGAATCGGATGGAGGATTCAAATTTTCAACAGAAGCAGTAAAGACAAGAGGGTCTATTTGATTGATCATGGCTGCACTATTTCCGTTGACGAGTAAATTCATCGAACTTGCTTGAATAAAAAAGTTAAGCTTTAGGGTATCTGAAACTAAACCAGCACTATCTAGTGCGATTATCTTGAATGAATGATGTCCATCGGCAATATCATTTAATTGCATAGACCAGGTGTTTAATTTCACAGTAGTAATTGTCAATTCATTATCATCTAGGAATCCCTTCGCTGACTTGACTTGAGAACCATAGTCTGCAAAACGGCCAGTAATAGTAAAGTCTCTGTAGTTTAGAGTGTCTGCTATTTCATCAACGGTTACAATAGGAGCACTTGGATCTTTTAAGATGATAGGCGCTAAATCAATAATATCGCCAGCTTCAATGAATTTGTTAGAAACTATTTCTGGAGAGTATCCCAAACCTAAAGTGTCTCTTGCTGCCATACTATAAAGCCCAGGAGGAAGGTCTATGGTGAATATGCCTTTAGCATTCGTATTTGTATAAGATCGGTTTCCGAGAGTATCTAAGAACTCTATTTTAATGCCACTATGAACGGTCTTTCCTTCAAGAGTCACTGTTCCTCGGAAGGTACCAGTGGTTTCCATCACGTCACCAAGAAAGAACGTTTGCGTTTTAGATATGGTTGTATCAAAACCATCTGTCGCATAGACTTGCCAATAAAGACGACCAATCAATTTGGTGTTCATAAACCATTTGCCATTTTCATCTATTGCTTCAAAACTCTTTTCTTTAATTGGACCAGCAATTAAATTGGCGTCTGTTAAAATAGGAGGAGTGCCATCTCCTGTAGGGCTTTTCCCAACACGGATGTGGTATCTTAATTGATTTGGATTATCATTGTCTTCTGCTTTGTAATAGAAAGCAAACCGCACGTCTTTGCTATAACGACCATTGTCTGTAGGTTGTAAAAGTTCAATGATGGGCTTTTGGTTGTAATGAATCACTAAACTGTCAGTGGTGGTGTTATCGTCTTCATCAGAAATGCTGATGCGTACTGTTTGATTAAAATCTGAATTAAGATAAGCAGAATCAAAAGGAATTTCTATAAATAACGAATCTAAAGTCTCTTCAGTAAAAACAGGTGTGTATGAGGTGTCTACTTTTTTATCTCGATTCCAATCAATAGAAATATTTGTGATTTGACCTAAAGAATCATTTGCTAAAATGCTGATACGCGTATTTTTAGCGGCTCTATTCCAGATGGTGTCGTCAGGTAAGGTTAAGTTTGGTGCCGTATTGATGACATTAATAAACTGATCTTTTCCAGTGGTATCTCTTGCGCCATTTCCATCAATGGCAATAAATAAAGGGGAGTACACGGCAGCAGAATCAAACGCATAAGCGAGTATTTTTCCATTGGAACTAATTCTTGCAGAGTCATTTGGTTGCATTTTCCAGGCGTAGCGAAAGACTTTATCTGCGTTGTGACGTAAAAAACCCATAAAGTATAGAGTGTCGTTTACAGTAACAGAGATGGTGTCTTTTACCCAGACAGAATCCAGATTTTGAATGGAATCCTTAAAGGATTCCATATTTTGGAGGGTATCTTGAAATACAAAAACGATCGAATGATTGTTTCTTAAACTCAAGTTTTCTCGAATGGAGTCTTCTCTAGAACAACCAAAGAGTAAAACAAATAATAAAGATATTACGAAAATAACGCGTAATCGCATAAACAAATCCTTTTCTCGTCTGCTATCGTTTAAAAGTAAATTTATCTTTTAAATATGTTTATAGTTCCCATTTGGTATGCAGTATCACTTTTTTTTGTTCTAGGCGCCTGTGTAGGTAGCTTTTACAATGTGGTTATTTACAGAATGCCGCGAGGTCTTTCTTTAATAAAACCCCCATCATTTTGCCCTACATGTAAAAAACAGATCCCCATATACCACAATTTACCTATTGTAGGATGGCTTTTTTTAAGAGGAAAGAGTGCTTGTTGTCGTACCCGAATAAGTATTCAGTATCCCTTAGTCGAGCTACTGTGTGCTGTTTTAGGTGGATTAAGTGTGATTTTAGCGGAATGGCCTTTGGATTTTATGGCTTCATGGACGCAAATAGCTGATACCATTGCCCTTTTTTGGTTATTGCTAGCGATAGTGCCTGTTTGTGCCGTCGATTTTAAACATCATTTGATTCCTGATTCTATCTCCGTAGGTGGTATTGTCGTTGGTTTGTTAGTTTCTTTTATTCCGGGCGGGGTAGTTCCTCAAGAAAGTTTGATTGGGTTTCTAGTCGCTGGTGTAGGGCTATATGGTCTTGGCTTGTTAATGACGCGTTTATTAAAAAAAGAAGCGATGGGTTTTGGTGATGTAAAACTACTTGCTGGTTATGGCGCCCTAATGGGGTGGTTTTATGCTTTTGAAGTTCTGATATTTGCCGCCTTTTTAGGCCTTTTGGTGATGCTACCTTTGAAGTTCTTTAAGAAAATAAAGGGCTCGGAAGCAGAAAACACCTCTTTTGGTGAGATTCCCTTTGGTCCCTTTCTTTCCATTATGGCTCCAATAGTTTATCTTTGGGGTGACGAAATTTTGAAAGTGTATCTTTCATTCATTTATTAATTCACACATAGTTAGGTTCTTATGTACGAAGACGTTAAAATCAATCTAAATCCAAATGATATGCCAAAAGAATGGTATAATCTTGCAGCTGATTTACCTACCCCGATGCTTCCTCCTCTTGGCCCTGATGGAAAGCCTGTCTCTGCGGATCAAATGACGGCCATATTCCCTCCAAGTATTGTAGAACAGGAAATGTGTACTAAATCTTGGGTGACTATTCCAGAAGAAATTCGACAACACTTAATGCGCTGGCGTCCAACACCTTTGCGTCGTGCTTATTGGTTAGAACAATATTTAAAAACGCCAGCAAAAATTTATTATAAAGATGAAAGTGCTAGCCCAGCTGGTAGTCATAAAGGCAATACCGCCATTGCACAAGCTTGGTATAACAAACAAGCAGGAACAAAGACCATTACTACAGAAACAGGTGCTGGTCAATGGGGTGGTGCTCTTTCCTTTGCTTGCAAATTGATGGGAATAGACTGTAAAGTCTTTATGGTGAAAGTGAGCTTTGAGCAAAAGCCTTTCCGTAAGGCTTTAATGCGCACTTGGGGTGGAACTTGTATTGCTAGTCCAAGTGAAGTGACTGAAGTCGGCCGCAAGGTTTTACGCGAGTATCCCGATTGCCCAGGGTCTTTAGGGATTGCTATTTCTGAAGCGGTTGAATTAGCCGTTGGTGATAAAACAGGAAGCACTAAATATGCCTTAGGTTCTGTTTTGAATCATGTGATGTTACATCAAACCGTGATTGGTCTAGAAGCTAAAAAACAATTAGAAATGATAGGTATAAAAAAACCAGATATCGTTTTATCTTGTGCTGGTGGTGGCTCCAATTTCGCAGGGATGGCGTTTCCTTTTACCTATGATAAAATCAATGGTCAAGACATTGAAATTATTCCTGTAGAACCTACCAGTTGCCCTTCTTTAACTCGTGGCGTTTTTGCATACGATTATGGTGATTTATCTGGTTTTACTCCACTACTTCCAATGCATACCTTAGGTCACGATTACATTCCAAGTAGTATTCATGCTGGTGGGCTTCGCTATCATGGAATGTCTCCAATTATTAGCCAGGCAGTAAATGAAGGGTTGTATAATCCAACCTCTGTGGGTCAGAATGAATGTTTCTTAGCAGCTGTTCGTTGGGCTCGTACCGAAGGCTGGGTGATAGCCCCTGAATCATCTCACACTGTAGCGGCTGTTATTCGTGAAGCTATAAAAGCTCGTGAAGAAGGCAAAGAAAAAACGATTCTATTTACGATGTCTGGACATGGTTATCTTGATATGGTCGGCTATGAAAAGTTCTTAAATAAAGAACTTCAAGATTTTAGCTTACCTCAAAGTGAAATTGATGAAACCGAAGCTCGCTTAAAAGCAAAAGGATTCCCTGAAGCTCCTATTCGTAGAACAGGAAAATGGACTCCTGGAAATATTGATCATAGTCAATACATGGATCACGGAAAAATCTAATTTCTTAGATAAATTAAAAACGGAATCTTAATCAAGGTTCCGTTTTTTTTATTATAAATTCGTCCTATTCTTAATCACGAGTGGATTTGTTTTGCTTCTTTGCAAAATGATTTCGGAAAGTATCGTTTGATTACTAATAATTAAAAAGATTCAGATGGATTGGGTTTGATTTTTAAGGCGGTTTCGACGGCAAGGCAGGCACTTTCTAATCGTTCTTTTTCTATCGAAGAATCAGGCTTTTGAATGGCATTAAACAATGCTTCGTATTCATAAAATAAAGTGTCTTTAATTGGGTCTTGAGCGTCTAAAAAAGAAAATGTTTTTATGATGTTATTTTGATTATCAAAGAGTTCTATTTTTCGTTCTGAAAAAGAGGCGTTGCGATTCACATTAAATTCTACAGTGAGAGGAATTCTATTTTCGAGATTTTTTTTGATTATTAACGTCGCTTGATCTTGATCTTTCGAAAGGACCGATTTGATGATATCAAAAGAATCGTCTGTTTCATTTGGAAAGAGAGAAAAAAAACAGTCTAGATCATGTGTTAATAAATCAAGAGCCACATTGACATCTCGACACCTTGGAGAATAGGGGTGGCAACGAGTAAAATGAAGAGAAGCTGTTTTTGGTAAAAAGGCAGAGAACTCTTTTTGAAATAATTGAAACCCAGGAGAATAACGCTCGCTGTGGCCTACAAATAAAGCTTGTGATGGCTTTTTAATACTTAAAAGTTCCCTAGCCTCTATGGCGCTTGTGGCAATAGGCTTTTCAATAAAGACAGAAAAGCCTTGTTTTAAGAAAAAAGAAGCGTGAGAAGCGTGGGTAGATGCAGGACTTGCAATGACTACCAACGTATCCGATTTTGATAGTGATGGTAGAGAGGCTGTGAAACGATCCAAGTCTTCGTTTGAGTCTAAAACAGCTTCAAAGGATAGCCCTAATGCGGACAGTCGATTGAGATGCTTTTTCCCCATGGCTCCTTGCCCGACAAGAATCGCTTTCATAGAACTTAAATGAAGAACCAAGAAAGATAAACAGCTGGTCTTAAACCAATATTGCTGTTTGTTTGTCTTCCAACATAAATCTGTTCGAAATAAATACCTAGTTCTCCAGCGACTTCAAAAGCGTTTAAGAACAATGCTTTTAAACCAACAAAGGCATTGATGGCAGCTCCATTATTATCTGTTGCAGGGTGAATGTATTTAATAGTAGCTCCTGCATACATTGGTAATGGGTTAGTAGGTAATTGAAAAGAGGCTCCTGCACCAAGAGAAAAATTATAGTTGGCGTCGTTATCCCCTTGGGCACTTCGATTGAAGTTAGAAATCAAATAAAGGGCAATATTTTGTTCTAAAAGAACCGTTGCTCTCCATTCATAGTTGGTTTCTGTTAAAATATTCACACCAACTCCAATTTGAAGAGAGGATGTTTTTTTTGAATTACCATTTTTTTGTTCTTGTGAAGAAGCATAGTCATCGTATTCGTCAGCAAATGAGTTTACTGATAGAATAAAGAGAATCATCATCAATAGTATTTTTTTCATAGAATAATCCTTTGTTGTTGTTTCCATTTTATAAACATGTTTACCATTCAAGAGCAATTTTTTGAATTAAAAAAGTGCGCGCTATTTCATCTAATCGAGAAGCATCATTTTCAAGACCCATTAATCCAGCATATATCGTATAAGGGCTTACGCTACCACCTTGATCATTGCACTTTACTTTTGTGATAATGGCTTTATCAATAATTTGTAAATCTAAAATATGCTCATTTAAGTTCACTTCTACTCCACGATGATTAAAGACAACGGGAAGATTTTTTTCACGAAATAAAATTTCTAATGTAGAAGGGATTTTTTCTGGAGTATACTTAAATACCATGGCCTTTGGAAAATTTTTAGAAAGTTTTTCTGCGAGAGGCTCAATTTTAGTAATACGAATGCCACGAGGCAAAAAGAGGTTTAATTTTTCAAGGAGCTTTGAATGATTGAATCCTGATAAGTCTAATTTTTTCAAAAGTTCAATACTAATGATTTCGCAGTAGGTTTCAAGGCCTAGAGGTAATGCTCCAATATTCACAATTCTAGGCTTAGGGCTAAAGCCTTCACTAAATTTGATTGGAATATCTAGGCAGAAAAAAATCCTTTCAAAACAACCTAAAGTGTTTTGATGGGGCAAGAATCGGCTAAGTCCTGCTTTTTCAAAAGTGATTTTATAGAGATAACCTGTTCCTTGTGCTGTTTTTCTGCTGTCTAAAAGAGCTTTGATGTCTTCTGGTGATCTACTTGGAGCGGCGTATTTTACAGGATTGGAAGCGAGTTTGATGTCTTTGCCCGCTCCTGGAATACCGCAACTTTGACAATCGCCCCATTTACAGTTTGGAACAGGAGCTGCATTTTCGTCAAAAGCTTTTATCCATTCGTTTCTCAAATAGTTTTTTGAAACGCCAGCGTGAATGAAGTCCCATGGGAATACTTCATCAAGATCTCTAGTTTCAAATAACCAAGAATAGTCGTATTTGAATTCTTGCCAGAGCTGTTCCCATGCTTCATAATTGACTGTATTGTTGTCGCTTTCAAAAAGCAGGCCCTTTTTATAAGCTTGATAGATAAGTTTCGATATAGAACGATCTCCTCGACTATAGAAAGCCTCTAGTACAGAAGTTTCCCAGGCGCTCCAATTGATTTTCACATTTGGGTGACGGAAAAAACGCTCTCTAACAAAGCGAATATGAGAAAGGGCTGTTTCCTTATCTACAAAAGGCGACCATTGTAATGGCGTAAATGCTTTTGGAATAAAGATACCAATGCTAACAGCAATTTGAATCCCTTTAGAATGAGCCCGTCCAATTTGAACTAGATGTTCGATAAGCTCACAAAATTCTTCCATATCTTGAAGATTCTCAGTTGGGAACCCTACCATGGTATATAATTTGATTTTATTAAACTTATTTGAAAAGGCGTATTCTGCCGCATTGTACATATCTTCATTGCTGATCGTTTTATTGATCATTTTACGAATACGAGTAGAGCCTGTTTCTGGAGCAAAGGTGGTGCTGCGCCCTCCTTTTAGAGCGGCGGCTTTTGCAGCGAGGCCTTGTCCATAGCTATTGACTCGAATGCTTGGAAGAGAAACATCAATATTTCCAAAAAATGGATCGTCAATGATGGAGTCGGCGAGGGCTTCTACAGGTTTATAGTCTGCTGTAGATAAGCTAAGTAAGCCGAGTTCTCGTTCTCCTGTGGCTCGAATCCCTTCTTTGGCAATGTCAATGACATCATCGGGGTTTAATTCTCGACAAGGACGATACCAAATGCCTGCTTGGCAAAAACGACAGCCTTGAGAACAGCCACGCATGACTTCTACGCTAAAACGGTTATGCACGAGTTGCATGTTTCCGATTAGATTTTTTGTAGGGTAATCCGCTGGATTCATTTCTGGAATAAATAGTCGGCGAACCCCTTTTGTAGAGGTATAAGATCCTGTGGCAGGTTCCGCTGGAATCGCTTGATTGTGCTTATTCAAAATGACTGGGCGAAGAGAGGGAACATAAACGCCGTCAAGAGCAGATAAGTTCTTTAGTATTTCTAGTCGAGTTATATTATTCTTTCGACCCTCTCCAATGGTTCGCATGACTTCTACAATGGATTTTTCTCCGTCACCAATAATAAACGCATCAAAAAAGTCGGCAACGGGTTCTGGATTTGCCATGGCGGGGCCGCCACCAATTACAAAGGGTTCTTTTTCTTCTCGTTCTTCTGCCCAGATGGAAACACGGCTTAAATCCAGAATGTAAGGAACATTTGTAAAATTAAGTTCTGTTTGTAAAGTAATTCCAATGACATCGTAATCAGAAACGGCTGTCCAAGAAGCGTGAGTGTATAGAGGAATATCAAGGGTTTTCATTTGCTCTGCCATGTCAAACCACGGAGCAAAAGCGACTTCGCAAAGTAGATCTGGTTCTCTATTGATTACATGGTATAAAATACGCATGCCATTATTAGACATACCAATTTCATAAAGATCTGGAAAAACAAAGGCCATTTTGGCAAGCATTTGATCATGATTTTTGATAACACTGTTGGCTTCTCCACCCATATATCGGGCAGGATTTTCAACAGAAGGGAGAGCTAGGCCTAATTTTTCTAAAATTGTCATATTAGATTAAAGATAGAAATGAAAAAAGAGCTTTTTTATGAATTAATTATTATAAATCTCTTTTTATAGTACTTAAAAAAAGTAAATTAGGTGTTATGAACTGGTTATCATATTTTATTTGGACTATAGCTTTTGTTTTGGGTGTGATTGTTGCTTATTTTGTTCCTGAATCAACGCTTCCATTAAATGCTAAGTTTATTTTTATCGGCTTTTGGGGAGCTGCTCTTGGTGCTTTACTTGTGAGTATTCTTTCAAAAAAAGATCCTGATCGTGCGGATCCTTTTAATTTTCCAAAACCAGAGACGGAGTTGATTCCAATAGTTCCAAAAATAGAGGAACCCTTTTCTGTGGTAAAAGAATCGGTAGTGGAACAAAATAAGGTACCTAATCCTATTATAGATAGTTTGATTTTTCCTACAGAAGCATGGAATTTATTTTGTAAAAAAGTATTGAAAAATCGCCCGTTTTATGAAACAATTGATAGTTTAGCAAGCTGCTTACCTCAAATGTTCAAAAATGCGTCTGGCATTCTTTATATGTATAGCGGTCAACAGACAGAACTTAATAAAATTATACGCTTTGGAAAGAATGTGATTGGAGATGATGCGATTACTCCTGCGGAATGTGCGAGTTTTCATATCGGCGATATTGTAGTCACAGATTTTTCTAATGAGCTTTTATCTCCTGGTTGTACACATTTGCACCATCGTCCGAGAGGCTATTCTTTCTGTGCCCCTTTAGAGGCTTCAGAAGAGCATTTTGGTATTTTAACACTTCAAGTCGATGAACTCCCTTCTGGGGAAACGGCTGATTTTTGGAAATTGAAATTAAGTGTGGTAACGGCCACTTTAGGTTTGTATATAGCAAATCAAAATATGAATTTGAAATTCCAAGAACATAGCATTCGAGATACGTTGACAGGTGTTTTTAATCGTCGTTATATGGAAGAATCACTACATCGAGAAGTGGCTTCAGCCAATAGACATCATACGCCTATAGGTGTTATAATGATTTATCCTGATCAAGTCAATACGATTATGGAAGCTCGTGGCCGTCATGCGGTAGAACAATTGTTATGGGAATTAGGGCAACGTATTCCTAAATATATTAGAACAGAAGATATTCCTTGCCGTTATGAAAATGAAATATTTTGTATCATATTACCTGGTGCAGATCTTTTTATTACTCAAGATCGAGCTGAAAAAATTAGGCGAGAAATTGAAGGCCTTGAAATTGCTTATGGAAATATCCTGCTTTCAACCACATTAAGCATTGGTATAGCCACTATGCCTCAAAATGCAAATACAGCTCAAGGCTTAATCGGAGATGGTTTGACAGCTCTTCAGTCAGCAATTAATGGTGGTCAAAATAGAGTTGCAGTTGCTCCCATGGAATATCGTTAAAAAATGGATTATTAAAAAAGCCCCACTTTAAAAAGTGGGGCTTGATGTTTTTAAATACTTGTATTAGCGAATGACGTCTCGGGCTTTCTTAGTCATTTCTATAAATTCAGAAACACTCATGGAGCCTTTATCGCCCTCTTTTCTTTGACGAACAGAGACTTTCTTTTCAGAAACTTCTTTTTCGCCAACGACTAAAAGGAATGGGATTTTTTGAAGTTCACATTGCCTGATTTTATAGCCAAGCTTTTCATTGCTTTCGTCAATTTCGACGCGGACACCAGCGTTTATAAGATCGCGCTCTACTTGTTTAGCATAGTCCACAAACTTCTCAGAAATAGGAAGCACTCGTGCTTGCACAGGAGTTAACCATAAAGGAAAATCTCCCATAAATTCTTCGATCAGAATACCAAGGAAACGTTCAATGGAACCAACAGCAGCACGATGTAACATCACAGGGATATGCTTTTGGTTGTCTTTACCGACATATTCGGCCCCTAAACGTTGTGGCAAATTAAAGTCGACTTGAATTGTACCACATTGCCAGTCACGACCAAGACAATCTTTTAATACAAATTCAAGCTTAGGACCATAAAAAGCACCCTCTCCAGGATTAAGCTGATAATCTAGATTCGCTAACTTAGTTGCATCTTCTAATGCTTGTTCCGCTTTATCCCAAAGATCATCTGAACCAACGCGTTTTTCTGGACGAGTAGAGAATTTGACTAGAATATCATTAAACCCAAATTCAGCGTAAATGTCTTTTACTAGTTTGCAGAAATTGGACACTTCGGAAGCAATTTGTTCTTCAGTGCAGAAAATATGAGCATCATCTTGAACGAATCCGCGAACGCGCATAAGACCATGCATAGTGCCCGCAGGTTCATAACGATGGCATTTTCCAAATTCAGCCATTCTTAAAGGAAGGTCTCTCCAAGATTTTAAGCCTTGATTAAAAATTTCAATATGACAAGGACAGTTCATTGGCTTAATCGCCATTTCACGATCATTAGCCATGGTCTTAAACATATTTTCGTTGTATTTATCGGCGTGCCCAGATTTAATCCAAAGAGATTTATCCACGATTTCTGGAGTAATCACCTCATCGTATCCGAGACGGTTTAATTTTTCGCGAATAAATTGCTTTAGGGCATTGACCATAATGGTTCCTTTAGGGTGCCAAAATACCATGCCAGGAGAGTGGTCTTCAATATGGTATAAATCGAGTTCTTTACCGATTTTGCGGTGATCTCGTTTTTCTGCTTCTTCAATAAATTTAAGATAGGTTTCAAGGCCTTCTTTATCTGCAAAGCAGGTGCCGTAGATACGGGTTAATTGATCGCTAGCTTGGTCTCCGTGCCAGTAGGCTCCGGCAAGAGAGAGAAGCTTAAAGGCTTTGATTTTTCCAGTGTTTGGAATATGTGGGCCAGCACAAAGATCTTCCCAGTTTTCGTTTTGCTTTCCAGTAACGTAAAAACTTAAAGTCCCATCGCTATCTTCGCGCTGGAGAGCTCTTTCTGCGTTATCTAACTTGTATTTGTCTTTTTGAACGCGAGCAAGGCCTTCTTCTTTATTTAGCTCTAGACGAATAAAAGGTCTGTCTTCTTTGATGATTTCTTTCATGCGCTTTTCGATTTTAGCTAAGTCATCAAAAACGAGAGGGGTAGGGGTCATCAAATCGTAGTAAAAGCCTTTGTCAATTGCAGGGCCATAAGCTAATTGAGTTCCTGGATAAAGATCGCATACGGCTTCGGCAAGCACATGAGCACAAGAGTGCCTGAGAACAAATAACGCATCGGCATCTTCATTACTTGGAGTAATAATTTTAAATGTGCCGCTTTCTTTAAGAGGGCGGTTTAAGTCTAAAATCTTGTCATTTAATTTGATGGCAAGAGCTTTTCTGGCTAAACCTTCAGCGATGCTTTTTGCAATTTCTAGGCCAGTGGTTCCTGATGCTACGGAACGTACGGAGCCATCAGGGAGAGTGAGTTCGATTTGATTCATGATATTATATCCTTTATTTCCCTGGAAATACGACATCCAGCGGTAAAGGCGAATTTAGGAATAAAAACGTTTTTTATCATTTGTTTTTTTTAGAAAACCGCTAGGGCTTATTGATTTTTTAAGAAAATTCATTGAATGAGTTTATAGATATCCTGAAAAATGATGATTTCTTTGCTTTGAAGGCTTAAAAAAGAGAAAGGAAAACCAGCTTGTATTTTCTCATGGAATCCATTTTAAACGTTCCTTTTGTATTAAATGTTGTTAATTTTTGAACTATGAACATATTAAATCAAAATAAAACTTCGTTTGCCGTGGTCTTACCCGCAGGTGGTTTAGGCAAACGCATGGGATCGTCTGTTCCTAAACAATTACTCTCCTTGCGTGGAAAACCAGTTTATTTTCACAGTCTAGAGACTTTTTTATCGATGGATGAAATTGCTGAAGTGATTCTTGTGGTTCCTAAAGATTGGAAGAGTCATTTTGAACAAGAACTTTTAGATGGAAATGCGCTCTCAAAAGAATATCAGGAAAAATTAAAAATTGTTGAGGGTGGAAAAGAGCGTTGGGAATCAGTCAAACAAGGCGTTTTAGCTATTTCAAAATCCTCTCATGTGTTAGTGCATGATGTGGCAAGGCCTTTTATTTCTAAAGACATTATTCGAAAGTCTTGCCTCGCGCTAGAAGCTAAAGGGGCTTGTATTGTTGCTCGCCCTGTGAATGATACCGTAAAAGTGGTTCAAGATGGTGTAATTCAAGATACTTTAGATCGTACTACCGTTTGGCTTGCTCAAACCCCCCAATCTTGCTCTGTGGAACAATTAAAATCACTGTATAAAAAAATGGAACAAAACCCTTTAGACTTTGTTCCAACAGATGAGTCCTCAATCTTAGAATATTTTAATATCCCTGTTTATGTGATTAGAGGCGATGCATTAAACGATAAAATAACTACTCCCGAAGATTGGGAGCGGTTTAGTAATAATGCTTTTTATAAGAACCAATAAGTAGCACCTAGCTGAAACATCATTGATTTATTGTCTCTATCTGTAGTTCCTGTAATGACTTGATAGATATTGTTGTCTAGAGAGTCTTTATAGGTATTGGTTAGACCAAGAATAAAGCGAAAGTTAACGTCTAAACCAGTTCCTATATCTAGTTTTTTACCTACACCAAATACTAATCCAAATTCGATTAAACTAGGTTCTTCAATATCACCTTCATTTGTAAAAGTCAAAGAACTAGAAGATTTCTGTTCATAAAAGTAAGAAGTAGATAGGTTTAAGGAAACTAAGGGGCCTATTTCAAAGAAAACAGGTTGAATTACTTGTAAACGGGCAAGAATAGGAAAATCAATATTAAGGAAAGTAATTGTAATGTCTGCTGAAGAGGAGGCTAAGCCTAAATCCACTTCACTAGAAAAAGAGTGATTTCTATAAGCAAAAGTGAGTTCTGGATTAATTTGGATCATTGAATTGATTTCGTAAAGAGCAGCTCCACCAATATTGAATCCGAACCCATAGGCGCCATCGCGGGAATTTTCTCCCCAAATAAGATTAAAATTACCACTTGCTCGACCGCCGATGGAAAGGTTTTCTATTGAAAAAGCGGAACTTGCTATACAAGCGATGAGTAAGACTAATTTGGATAGTTTTTTCATGTTTCTCTCCGAAATGAAATAGTTAACCTAAATATATTTATTTTATCCTAAAACAGATCATACTATTATAGGGGCTAATAAGAAGGATTTTGAGTGAATTTCTAGTTGTTTTTTTATCTTTTTGTTGTTATATTAGCTAAGGCTAACAAAAAAAGGTGCTATGAATTCGTTAAAACTGACAAAAAGCCTAGAAGACTATTTAGAAATGATTTTAGTGCTTTATAGGGCAACAGGAAGAGTACGAGTGAAGGACTTAGCTTCAGCTCTTTCAGTGAAAATGCCTTCAGTAGCAAAAGCTATAGTGCATTTAAAAAAGCAGAATCTTGTGAATCAAGAGTCTTACGGGGATATTGAATTAACTCCTCTTGGAGAATCTACGGCCAAGAAAATTCTAGGCCGTCATATATTGCTTAAAAAGTTTTTAATGAATATAGGTGTTGCTGAAGATGTGGCAAATGAAGAAGCGTGTTTGATGGAACATGTTTTATCTCCAGGAACACTTGATTGTATAGAGACCTTTAATCAAAAGATTAAGAAATAATATGAATACGATGGATGCAAATTTAATTACACTAGCCGATTTGAAGCCTGGAGAACAAGCTGAAATACTTGGGTATCATGGTGGTGATCAACGCTACAAATCCAAATTATTAGCCATGGGTCTTGTTCGTGGAGTGGTTTTAGAGTTACTTCAAGTGGCGCCTCTTGGTGATCCTGTAGTAGTTAAGGTTTTATCTTATCGTTTATCGCTTCGAAAAAAAGAAGCAGAAATCTTAAAGTTAAGAAGAGTGTTATGATAGACAAAGAAAATTTTACAATCGCTATTGCTGGGAATCCAAACTGTGGAAAGACCGCTCTTTTTAATGCTCTAACGGGCTCGAATCAAGAAGTGGGCAATTGGCCTGGAGTAACCGTTGAAAAAAAAGAAGGCTTTTTTCAATTAGATAATCATAGAATTCGCGTGGTGGATTTGCCTGGTATTTATGCTCTTTCCGCAAATAGCGAAGATGAAAGAGTGACGTTAGATTATCTATTAACGCGTCAAGCTGATTTGATTATTAATATCATTGATGCCACCAATTTAGAGCGTAATTTATTTTTAACGACCCAGTTAATGGAATTAGAAATCCCGATGGTGATTGCGGTAAATATGATGGATATTGCCGTTCGTCGAGGAATACAAATTTACTTGAAAAAAATGACGGAGCTTCTCGGGGTTACCGTCGTTGGTTTGTCTGCCGTATCAGAAAAAAGCTGTGAAGGCTTTGTCAATGATATGCATGATATTCTTCATGGGGTTAGACCAACTCCAATTCCAATTATTCATAGTGCTCCAATAGAAAACTTAATAAAGGAACTTTCTCCAAAGTTTGATTCGCTTTCTAAAAAGCTAAGCGTATCTTCTCGCTGGACTACGATTCAGTATTTAGAACATAGTGGTCGTATTGTTGATTTAGTCCAAGAAGAAGGAATTCCTATCTCTAGAGAATCAATAGAAGAAAAGCTTGGAGAAGAACCAGAATTTGCAATTGCCGATTCTAGGTATAAGCTAATTCGTCAAATAGGATCTTCTGTTGTTCGAGATCGAACAAAAAAAGAAACCAATACGGATAAAATAGACAGAGTCTTTTTACATCGAATTTTTGGGCTCCCTTTGTTTGTATTAGCGATGTATCTGGTTTTTTGGATTGCAGTCACTTTTGGTGGCGCTTTTATTGATTTTTTTGATAGTCTTTTTGGTGCTTTTTTTGTGGATGGTTTTGCCTCTGTATTAGAGTCTATCGGGGTTTCAGACGTTTGGATTGCTTTTTTAGCTGATGGTCTTGGTACTGGTATTCAAACGGTGGCGACCTTTATCCCTGTGATCTTTTTTATGTTCTTGTGTCTTGCCTTCTTAGAAGATTCTGGGTACATGGCCAGAGCAGCCTTTGTGGCAGATCGTTTTATGCGTATTTTAGGGCTTCCTGGAAAAGCTTTTGTCCCAATGCTTGTGGGTTTTGGGTGTTCAGTGCCTGCTTTAATGGCCACTCGTACGATGGAAAATAAACGAGAACGTTTTTTAACTCTCTTTTTAGTTCCTTTTATGAGCTGTGGTGCAAGGCTCCCTGTGTATGCTCTTTTTGGGGCTGCCTTTTTTGGTTCCAAAGCAGGAATGATGATTTTTGCTATTTACATCACGGGCGTTTTAGTTGCCATTTTATATGGATTACTTCTTAGAAAAACATTGTTTCAAGGTAAGGAATCTTCTTTTATCATGGAGCTTCCTCCTTATCACTTTCCTCGTTTTGGAAAGCTCTGCCGTTTGGCGTGGTATCGATTAAGAGAATTCGTGTTTCGAGCAGGAAAAGTCGTTTTGCTTATGGTGGCGTTCCTTGGTTTTTTGGGATCCATTGGGACGGACGGCTCTTTTGGAAATCAAGATAGCAAGCAATCAGTGCTCTCGGTAATCGGGCGTCAAATTACTCCTGTCTTTGAACCGTTTGGTGTAGAAGAAGACAATTGGCCTGCTTCCGTGGCTTTATTTACAGGGCTATTTGCAAAAGAAGCCATTGTAGGTACATTAAATTCTTTGTACGGCCTTTCGAATAATGAAGAAAATGAAACTACAGAAGATTTTGATTTAGGAGCTTCTGTGAAACAAGCTTTTATTTCTATTCCTGAAAACATGAAAAATGTTTTTTGTGATTTTCTATCTCCTTTTTCTTTAGGAGGAGCCGTTGAAGAAGGGGCTTCTGACGAAAATAAAGGGGTAATTTATGAAATGAAAAAACACTTTACGCTTGGCACCGCTCAAGTATTCTCGTATTTGTTATTTATTCTTTTGTATGTTCCTTGCCTTGCTGCTCTTGGAACTGCTTATAAAGAATTGGGTCGTTTTTATGCTACGTTAATGATTGTATTTCAAACGATTCTTGGTTGGTGTCTTTCTGTCCTCTTTTTTCAAATCTCCACAGGGCATCAATTATTCTGGATATTTGTGGCGTTGATTTTACTTCTTTTTGAGGCATTTTCTTTATTCTGGATAGGCAAAAAAAATAAAATCTAAACTTTTAGACCTCTCTGCTTTTAAGTAAGTAATAAATCAGCTTTAAAATCACTAGATAGAGTCAATAGATGCTATCTTTTACAAGCGAATCCTCTAATCATTATCCGATAATAGTGTTTCGGTCTGTGCGGTAAAGTGATTATTAAGAGGCTTCAAACAAGGTGAAAGAAGGATTGAAAATGAATAAAAATATTAAAGAAGCCGCTTTAGCTTATCATGCGAGTGGAAGACCTGGAAAAATTGAGGTGGTGCCTACAAAACCTCATTCTACTCAAACGGATTTAGGCCTTGCTTATACTCCTGGTGTAGCTGAACCTTGCCTTGAAATTGAACGCGATGAATCGCTTGCTTATGATTATACAGGGAAAGGAAATTTGGTTGCCGTAATCTCTAATGGAACGGCTGTTTTAGGATTAGGCGATATTGGGGCTTTAGCTGGTAAACCAGTAATGGAAGGTAAAGCACTACTTTTTAAAATTTATGCGGGCATAGACGTCTTTGATATTGAAATCAATGAAAAAGATCCTAAAAAATTTATTGAAATTGTAAAAGGAATTGCTCCTACTTTTGGTGGCATTAATTTAGAAGATATTAAGGCTCCTGAGTGTTTTGAAATTGAAGACGTATTGAAAAAGCAACTAGATATTCCTGTGATGCATGATGACCAACACGGTACGGCCATTATTTCTGCTGCTGGTCTATTAAATGCTATTGAAATTGCAGGGAAAAATATTGCAGAAGTGAAGATGGTGGTGAACGGTGCTGGCGCTGCTGCAAGCGCATGTACCAGATTATACCTTGCTCTAGGATTAAGAAAAGAAAATCTCATTATGGTTGATAGTAAGGGCGTGATCAATGAAAATCGGAAAGATTTGAGCTCTAATAAAAAAGAGTTCATAACTCATAGAACGGATGTGAATACCTTACAAGAGGCTATGGTGGGGGCAGATGTTTTCCTTGGACTTTCTAAGGGAAATATTTTAACTCGCGAAATGGTTCGCAGTATGGCAGACGTACCCGTCGTTTTTGCTTTGGCTAACCCCACGCCAGAAATGTCTTACGAAGAAGCAATGGCTTCGCGTGGTGATTTGATTTTTGCAACAGGTCGCTCCGATTATCCAAACCAAGTAAATAACGTGATTGGATTTCCTTATATATTTAGAGGGGCTCTTGATGTACGTGCTTCTACCATTAATGAAGAAATGAAATTAGCGGCTGTACGTGCCATTGCTAAATTGGCTCATGAGACGGTTCCAGACGTGGTGAACATTGCTTATAATGCAAAGAGATTTTCATTTGGCAAAGAATATTTAATTCCAAAACCCCTTGACCCTCGCCTTCTTACCGAAGTTTCTATGGCGGTCGCCAAAGCAGCTATTGACAGTGGAGTGGCCAGAAAACCTATTACGGATTGGGATTCTTATTACGATCGTCTTCGTGATATGATGGGTTATGATAATAAGATGATGCGTGGCTTTACGGATACGGCTCGTAGTAATCCAAAACGAGTTGTATTTGCTGAAGGAATGCATATCAATATGATTAAGGCCGCTGTCCAAGCAAAGAATGAAGGGATTGCATTCCCTATTTTGCTAGGAAATCCAGAACGGATTATGCTTGCGGCTCAAAAAGAACATTTAGATCTTTCTGGTATAAAAATCATTAATACCAGAAGCCCTGAAGAATTTGAACGTCGTCGTTCTTATGCCGTCATTTACACTCAGGATAATGGCCGAAATGGAGTGACTTTTGAGGAAGCCCGAGACGATATGTATGAGCCAAATCATTTTGGAATGATGATGGTGAAGACGGGAGAAGCGGATGCTTTTATTACGGGAGTCTATTCCAAGTACTCCGAAACTATTGCTCTAGCAAAGTCTATTATTGGAATACGAAAAGAGTATAAGCATTTTGGTGCTCTTCATATTTTAAATACGACAAAGGGTACTTTTTTCCTTGCAGATACTTTGATTAACCGTAATCCAGATGCCGATACGCTAGTGGATATCGCGAAATTAACTCATGATGCGGTTCGCTTTTTTGCCCATGATCCTGTGATGGCTATGCTTTCATATTCAAATTTTGGTGCCGATCAAGAACAAGTGGGTGGTACCGCAAATATTGTAAGTGAAGCAGTGGCTAAGTTACACAGAGATTATCCAGAGTATGTTGTTGACGGCGAAATGCAAGTGAATTTTGCTCTTAATAAAGAATTAAGAGATCACAAGTATCGCTTCACAAAGTTAAAAGATAAAAATGTGAATACACTTATATTCCCTTGTTTAAGTTCTGCAAATACGACTTATAAAATGCTTCTTGAAATGGGAGTAGGTGAGTCTATAGGGCCTATCCAAATGGGTCTAAATAAACCAATTCATTTTACAGATGTTGAAAGTTCTGTTCGGGATATTTTTAATTTAACCGTGGCCGCTGTGATTGATGCCATAGTTCAAGAGAAAAAAGACGCTGAAAAGAAATAGAAATTTATATTAACGTTATGAATTTAAAAAATCCTCATTATTTTACGATACACGGTCATTTTTATCAGCCTCCACGAGAAAACCCTTGGACTGATATTATAGAGAATCAAGAGAGCGCTCATCCTTTTCATGATTGGAATGATCGAATTGCCCATGAATGTTATAGTCCTAATGGGGCAAGCCGTTTGCTTTCTCCAACAGGGCGCATTCAAGATATCGTTAATAATTATGAGTTCATGAGTTTTAATATCGGCCCCACTTTGATGAGCTGGATTCGAAAAAAAACTCCAGAAACATACCAGCGTATTCAAGAAGCCGATAGAAAAAGTGCCGAGCGTTTAAATGGTCATGGCAATGCCATTGCTCAAGTTTATAATCATATGATTATGCCTCTTGCCACACCAGCAGATCGAATTACCCAAATTCGTTGGGGTATTCGAGATTTTGAATTTCATTTCAATCGGAAACCAGAGGCAATATGGTTAGCAGAAACGGCCATCAATATGGATACTATTGTCGATTTAATTCGAGAGGGAATCCGTTTTACTATTCTATCGCCAACCCAGGCTCAGTCGTATAGAAAGATTGGAGAAACGCATTGGTCTGATTGTTCTCATACGAATATTGATACTTTGCGCCCATATCGAATATATCCTAAAGATGCAGAAGGTAAAGCCCTTTGCGAAGGGTATTTAGATATCTTTTTTTATCATCCCTCTCTTTCTAGTGCAGTGGGCTTTGAGCATCTTTTACGAGATGCCAATGTCTTTGGTAAACGTATTTTGGATGTTTTTGATCCCAAAAAAACTGAGCCTCAATTGGTGAATATTGGCACTGATGGCGAGTCTTACGGCCATCATGAACCATTTGGAGATATGTGTGCTGCTTGGCTTTATAATAAGTATGCACCAGATCATAATATGGTTCCAGTAAACTACGGTTGGTTTTTAGAAAAATTTCCTCCTCAATATGAAGTGACATTAAAAAACATGTATGGCGAAGGCTCTGCATGGAGTTGTGCTCATGGTGTAGGTCGTTGGATCCGAGATTGTGGTTGTTCTACAGGTGGTCCTGGAGAATGGAACCAGAAATGGCGTACCCCTTTACGCGATGCTTTTGATCATTTGAAAAAATTAGCGGATGATGTTTTTCTTCGAGAATTTCCAAAGTATTCTTCCATGGATCCATGGGATGCGCGCAATCTTTATATTGATTGTTTAGTGGATTCTAAAGATGAGGAACGATCTAAGAATTTCTTAAAACAAGTCTTAAATAATCCTGAGAATGAAAAAGAGTCCGCTGCGGCATTACGACTTCTTGAAATTCAAAAGTATACCATGTTTAGTTACACTAGCTGTGGTTGGTTTTTTAATGATATAGAAGGTCTTGAACCAGTTCAAAACATGCGTTATGCACTTAGAGCGATTGAACTCTTTAAGCCATTCTTGCCTTTAGGACATCCTATTAAAGAAGAAGTTTTAAGCATTTTAGCTCGAGCTGTTTCTAATGAACATCATTGGAATGGGGCAGAAATCTTTACGCATTATGCAGTTCCAGAAATTCCAATCACAATGAAAAAAATGGCTGAACGAGCGGTTGTTTATCATTTAAAATTAAATGATATTTATTACGATAAAGACCCTCGAATTCATACAGAAAAAAAATCTTCTAGGCGTCGTCAAACATTGGTTTCTTCGTCATTCAGAGACTTTCGTCTTCAAGAAGACTTAACAGCAAAAATCTTAGTGATTACAGATGATTTGAGCCGAATCAATATTGTGGTTTGTGAAGGCGGTTATAATGATTTAAACTTTGTTCCAGATTCTAATATATCGACGGCAGAATTAAAATCGCTTTATCCAACAGCGTATGTGGTTCGTTTGCGAGATTTGATGAGTGACTCTCTTAAAAGAATTAATGAGCTGTCGACTCAAAAGTATTTAGCGGAAATCACAGAGACATTCTCTGAGGTCGCTTTACACCAAGGTCTTACAGTAGATAGTCTTGCTGATCCTGACCATACTTTGCCAGATACGATGCGAAAAGTATTAAGTCTTGATATTAACTTTAGAATACATCGTGGTGCTTTAGATTATTTAAAAAATCCAAGTGAAGATATTTTTAATCAGGTGAAAGAATTAGTTGATGAATCTAATGAACTTCGCACAAAATTTTCTTTTGGTGGAACGGGTCGTTTATTCCATAAAAAATTAATGGAATTAATTGATTTAGCTACAGATCAATTAGATGAATCTTCTGTTCGCCATATTACTGGTCTTATCTCTATGGCAGATTGGTTGAATTTATATATTGATAAAACCACATTGGAAAACAAAGCTTTTTTAACGTATCAGCGGTTTAAAGAAAAGCCGAAGGGACCACTAAAATCCTTGTTGCCTATGTTTGATTGGCTAAATTTTGAGCGACCAGATGGAATATGAACTTAGTAAAGAACCTTTATTAACTGCTTCTCAAATAGAGGAGCGTGTTCAACAATTGGGGCTAGAAATTTCTTCTCAATTTCAAGTGGATTTAGTTATAGGGGTTCTTACAGGTTCTTTCATTTTTGTGGCAGATTTAGTTCGTTGTTTGCCAAATACGATTCAAGTGCGTTTTATTAAAGCCTCAAGTTACGGGTGCTCTCAACAGAGCTCGGGCTCAGTCAAAATAAGATCTTTAGAAGAATTAGATTTGAAAAATAAAAAAGTTCTTGTTATAGATGATATTTTGGATACAGGGAGAACGTTATCTTGCCTTTTAGAACAAGTTCGCCTAGCGGGAGCGGATACAGTAAAAAGTGCTGTTCTTTTAGATAAACCTTCTCGTCGAGAAGTCTCTATAGAGGCTGATTTCGTAGGCTTCTCCATTGAAAATCACTTTGTAGTTGGGTATGGACTAGATTATGCTGAAGGGTATCGCTCTTTACCTGCGATTTATAAAATGAGCATACCATCGCCATAACTAAATAATTTCAATTTATTCTGAACCGCTTCTGCATAAGCAGCTAAAGTATTTTCTCTTCCATACAACGCTGCTACGAGTAAAATCAATGAACTCTTAGGCCAATGAAAATTAGTTAATAATCCGTCGACGGCTTTATACTTATACCCTGGATAAATAAATGCGTGGGTAATTCCTTTTTGAGCGGAGAGAACGCCATCTTCAGAGGCTATTGTTTCAATGACTCTTGTGCTTGTTGTGCCAACAGTAATAATGCGCCCTTTTTTTTGCTTTACTCTATTAATGATTTGAGCATTTTCTTCTGTTAGTTCGTAAAACTCGCCATGCATTTGGTGCTCTCGAAAATCTTCGACAGAAATGTTTTGAAATGTCCCTGGCCCTACATGTAGTGTTACTTCTGCAACAGAAACGCCTTTGGCTTTTAACTTGTCAAGCATTTCATTACTAAAATGAAGACTCGCTGTAGGGGCCGCGACGGCGCCAGCATATTTTGCAAAAATTGTTTGGTAGGCTTTTTTATCGTCTTCGTCATCGGGCCTTAAAATATAAGGAGGTAATGGAACGTGTCCTTGTTCATTCATCACCTGCTCAAGTTCTTTTGGAGTCGCATTAAAGCGAAGCACTCTAGCACCGTCTTCTTTGATATGTTCTACAAAAACAGAGACGCCAGCAATCGAAAGAGTTTTTCCAACGGTAAAGGCTTTCCCTGGTTTTACCCAAGCTTCCCAACGAGATTCGCCTGTATTCGCAGGGATTAATGCTTGAACAAGAAGGGTTTCTACGTGCCCTCCAAAAGCAGTATTACCAAAAAGCCTTGCTGGAATCACCTTAGTGTTATTCACGACAAGGCAGTCTTCAGGCTGAATTAAATCCACTATTTCTGATGAGGGAAGAATGGAACGAGAAGATCCATTTTTAGGGCAAAAAAGGATTTTTGTTTTCCCTTTTCCTGCAGTTCGGCTAGCAATTAATTCTTTAGGAAAATCAAAATCAAAATCAGATAATTTATGAGAGTTCATGGAGCAAGACCTTTTATTTCTTTGAAGAGTCTTTAAGTGTTTTTAATGATGTTTGAATTGATTTTATAAGCTCTTCTTTAAAGGCAATAGGCTCTAGTATATCAATATCAGGTAAAAGACCTATAATCCATTTTCTTAAATCAGGAGTATCAAAAAGGCTTAATTCCACAATGGATTTTTCTTTATTCTTCTTAATTTTGGCTGGAGGATTAAAATGAGATTCCTTAAATTGGCTTTCTAACCAGGGTTCTTTGACAAGTAAAACAAGCTTAATCACTTTAGTCTTTTCACTGTCTCCGACCCATTTGCCATAGCAATATTTATAAAAGTTCTGAACGTCAATTTCCTGAGGTTTGAAGAAATCTTGTAAAAGAGTTTCTTGAATAATTCTTTTAACGACAAGAAGTTTAGGCTTTGTATTTTTTCCTTTTTCAGTAGAATAAGCAAGATAGAGAGTGCCCATTCGAAGAATTAGTTTTAGGGGTCTAATTTCAAGTTTTTGAATTTCACCACTAGATCCTTGCAAATAGCTCACCTTCATCCCTTGCCCTTTCTTAATTGCCGAAAGGTAGCGTTCTATTCTAGCTTCAGAAATATCGTATTCCGAAAAAGGGCCATGATCAATAATAAAATCAGGGTCTAAAGAAATGGCTTCGGGCGCAGAATCTGCTTCGGGATCAGCCCCTTCAAGAGTATCTATCGCTTTGTGAATCACTTTTGTGTAGCGAATTTCAGCATGGTCTATGAGTTCTTTATGAAGCTTCTTTAGCGAACGAACAAGTGGAGCATTATTATTGCTTTTAGACTGTTCTATAATAAAACGTCTAGGTTGTCCAGGATTTTTTATTTTTCGAAGACCGCAATTTTCTTTTGCTAAGTCGCTTAAAAAGCGAAAAATAGTTCGCTTGTTGCAATCCATATAGTTTGCTAATTCATCTACGGTAGCAGAGGAAGCTGTTAAACGTAATTTCAATTGATTTAACTTTTCGTATGTAGAAGCCATCTATTCCTCTGACGGTTGAACAATGCGTAACTTATTTTCAAGTGCAATTTTTTTTGTCGATCTAATGGCTGTAAAATAGGCTTGACTTTTTTGTAAAATCGAAAGAACCCGGCCCTCTAAAATCATTTTCTTTCCATTGCAAGAAACTCGAATGCAAGCATCTTTTAATTTAGGATGCTCTCTTAAGGCACGAGCTGCATTCAAACATAGTACTTTATGGGTATTGGATTCCGCTGAAGATAATTCTAGAAGTAGAGATAATTCGCGAATCCCATCAATCAATTCTAATCGATTTTCTAATTCGACAGGGACTGTTTCAAAAAGATAAAAACAACGAACAGTCACTTTTCCATTTTCAACAATTACTTCGTAGTCGAAAATAGGTAAGCTTAAGTCTTCAAGGACAGAAAGGACTTTTAGCTTGAGTAAGTCATCGGAAACAGATACGGAAGGCTCCACTTTAATAAAATCAACGGCACCACGTACGGCAGGTATTTTTTCTAAAAACTGAAGGATTTCTTTTTTTATGCGGATGTTCGGCACATTCCCTTTTATATAAACGATTCCTTGTGCCACTTCATACGAAATACTAGGAATCAGCTCAGGAAAAGCTTCCTTTAATTTAAAACGAATTATTTCATAAAGCTGAGCATTGGGCGTTGTTTGGTAGGCCTCTGGAAGAGTCATAAATAGAAGGGTTTTATTTTCTAAAAGAATGGCGAGCTTTTCTTTTTCTCCATCGCTCACCATTCCAACGACTTTACCAAATAAATCTCTGGGGACATGATAAATAGGGTCGCCAATGAGAGCTTGGCCGCTTTGTGCAGGAAGAAGGCGATACCCTTGAGGGTATTCTTCCACTTCATTTTCATTGAAGGGACGTTCTATTTTTTGATCAGGGCCGTTGTTATAACTGATGACAATAATTTCTTCTGTGGCCGAATGAAAAACGCCTTTGACTTTACCTGGTCTAGGTGTTCCTTTAACATAAAGCCAATTGCCTGGAACAATTCGATTGTAACCTAAAATTTTGGAGTATTCTGTTTTATGCGAATCACAGAAAAAATTGAATTCGTGTGAGAAAGCGATAAAATAGGTGGCGCATATATCGCAAGAACAAAGTAGTGGAATGTGAGGGCGAATCCCACCCCGAATGGAGTACGGCTCACGAGCAAAAATCTGATGAAAACAGACTTTTTGACAGCGCCTGCAAAATAAAAGTTCACTCGTTATGGGATAAAGAAAAGCCTTTCTCATGGTTCCATTAAGGGCTCCGCATTCTCAATTCGACTTAAAACGTTTTGTTTCCCAAGTAACTCAAATATTTCCCAAAGACCAGGACCAGCACTAACTCCAGAGACAGCAAGGCGAACGGCTCCTACTAAATCTCCTAAGCGAAGGCCGCTTGATTCTGTAAGAGCATGGAATGCTTGTTCAATAGAGGTGGCGTTAAATTCAGTAAGAGGTTCAAGTGCTTTTCTTACAGATTGAGCGATTGCTCTAGAACCAGCGCCCCAATTTTTACTTTTTGCTTTTTCATCAAAAGTTTTAGGCACCGTAAAAAAGTAGGATGCCATTGAAGGAAGGTCCGTTAAAAAGTGAGCACGACTTTTTAGTTGTTTCACAACAGCAAGGATATAGTCTTCAGAAAAAGAAGAGGTCTTTATATCAATGGCTTCTAAACCTTTGACCAAATAGTCCGCTAAGAACTTGTCATCACAGCGGTGTATATGTTGGCCATTCATCCATTGTAATTTTTTTTCATCAAAAGCAACTGCTTTAGGATTGATTCTTTCTAGAGAAAAAGCATCAATCATTTCTTGAATGCTCATGACCTCTCGATCATCTCCTGGATTCCAGCCTAGAAGAGCGAGGAAATTGATTAAAGTTTCTGGCAAATATCCTAAATCGCGAAAATCACCAACAGAAGCGGCGCCTTTGCGTTTTGAAAGTTTGCCGCCTCCAGCAGCAAGAATGACTGGTAGATGGCAAAATACAGGAGGCTCCCAACCAAATGCTTTGTAGAGTAAAATATGTTTAGGTGTTGAGCTGATCCATTCATCGCCTCGAAGTACATGAGACGTTTCCATAAGATGATCATCTACAACGCTTGCAAAATGGTAGGTAGGATATTGGTCTCTTTTAATCAAGACTAAATCATCAAGTAGTTCATTTTGATATTCAATATGCCCACGAATTAAATCGTCAAATCCAGTGATGCCTGTTTCTGGGACCTTAAAACGGATTACCGCTTTTTCTCCGTGAGCGATTCGTTCACGAGCTTCTTCAATAGGAATATCTCTACAGTGGCGATCATAACCAGTAACAACGGCTCCTGACTTCTCCTGAGCAGCTCGCACTTCTTGTAAGCGTTCTTCGGAGCAGAAGCAATAATAGGCATCGCCTGATTCCAATAATTTTTGAATTTCTCTCGCGTAGATGTCTAGGCGTTCACTTTGAAAATAAGGACCCACTTTTCCTTCGCAATCAGGACCTTCATCCCACTGAAGTCCAAGCCATCGAAGATCTCGTAATAAATCATGAAGGGCTTCTTCGTTATAGCGTTTACGGTCTGTATCTTCAATGCGTAAGTAAAAAGTGCCCTTCATCGCTTTTGCAAAAAAGTAATTGTAAATGGCTGTACGAGCGCCGCCTACATGAAGATAGCCAGTAGGGCTTGGAGCAAAGCGGACGCGAACAGGGCGATTAGATGCAGACATATTAATCCTCTATAAAAGCATAAAAACTTTATGGAAACTTCAAAAAACGATTTTTTCGAAGAATTCCTAATGACAAAAAATAGCAAAAAGAAGAGAAATAGTCTTTTATATAGGAATAAAAACAGCCTTTATCATTGAAGAGAACCTCAGCGGCACTTCTTTTACAGGACATTCCCTTTCCTAGCCTTATTTTTACTAGTTCTCAAAGCTTTATATTCCCTTTTATCAAAGCTTTTTCTAAATTACCAAATTATGGCTTTGCAATTTTATAATACCGCTACTCGTTCCAAAGAACCGTTTACTTTACCTGAAGGCGTACCTGCAGTACGCATTTATTGTTGCGGTCCTACTGTTTATCACTTTGCGCATATTGGCAATCTTCGTACTTATATTTTTGAAGATTTTCTAAGGCGTACTTTAGAATACTATGGCTTTGCGGTAAATCATGTGGTGAATATTACCGATGTAGGGCATTTAACAAGTGATGGCGATGACGGTGATGATAAAATGGAAAAAGGCGCTTTACGCACAGGCAAAACCGTCTGGGAAGTCGCTGATTATTACACACAAACATTTATGAAAGACTGGAAGGCTTTGAATATCATAGAGCCTTCCATTTGGTGTAAAGCAACGGATCACATTCAACAGCAGATTCAATTGGTAAAAACACTTGAAGAAAAAGGGTATACATACCGTACCTCAGATGGCATCTATTTTGACAGTGCTAAATTCCCTCGCTACCCTGATTTTGCTCATTTAGACGTAGAAAATTTACAACAAGGCTCCCGAATTGAAATGGGAGAAAAACGTTCTGCAACGGATTTTGCTTTGTGGAAATTTAGCCCTAAAGATCAGAAGCGAGCCATGGAATGGGATAGTCCTTGGGGAATCGGTTTTCCTGGATGGCATATTGAATGTTCTGCGATGGCGATGCATCATTTAGGAGAAACTCTAGATATTCATTGTGGTGGTTCTGATCATATAAGAGTACATCATACAAATGAAATTGCGCAAAGCGAATGTGCTACAGGAAAACCTTTTGCTCGTTTTTGGATGCATGGTGAGTTTTTACGCATGGGTTCAGATAAAATGAGTAAAAGTGCAGGTGAATTTTTAACGGTTTCTCTATTACAAGAAAAAGGCTTTAATCCATTAGATTATCGTTTATTTGCATTAACTAGTCATTACCGAAATTATTTGAATTTTACTTGGGAAGCTCTTGAAAATGCAAGAGAATCATTAAAAAGTCTGCATAAAAAGACAGATGTTTTGATAGGTAAGGCTGATCTAATTCAAAGTGAACTAGCTCTTCGTTTTAAAAATGAATTCCAAGAGGCTATTGGAGACGACCTCAATATGCCAAAAGCACTTGGCATTTTGAATAGTATGTTAAAAGAAAATCTGGAAGAATCAGAAAAAGCCGCCTTAGTGCTAGATTTCGATCGAGTTTTAGGCTTAAATCTTGGTTCTATTCGAGAAGAGTATGCTCCTAAACAAGAAAATGTCGATGTTTTTAAGATAGACGCTTTAATTTCTCTGCGAAACGAAGCTCGAAAGAATAAGAATTGGGCGGAAAGTGATCGAATTCGAGATGAATTAAAATCGATGAATATCACTATAAAAGATGGACCAAATGGCACAGAGTGGAGTTTATAGGTAAAAAACAGTAAATTCAAATGGCTTAACCCTTTTTTATGTTTTTCTAAGTAGACATAAATGGGTCTTTTTTTTACCTTATCCCCATTAAAAATGCAAATATGTGTTTTTGATCTAAAACAAGTTTTAAGTGTCCAAAAATATAAGCTTTATTTCAAGGTATTTTAAATATGGCCTCAACACCTAAACCAGAAGAAACAAACGAATTCCTAGAATTATTAGGTGATCTATGGAAGTATAAGTTTTCTGTGACTTTGTTCCTACTCCTCTCTGGTCTATTGGGTGTCTTTGCTGCATATTGGATTCGTCCTGTATACGAAGTAAATGCTCTTTTACAAATTGAAACAAAAAAAAATGGTGGCGCTTTAATGGGGGATTTAGGAAGCTTATTCTCCACTGGTAGCCCTGCTGAAACTGAAATTGAATTGGTGAAGAGCCGTCGAGTGATGGGAGCTGCTGTGGATCAGAGTGGCTTAGAATATATGTCTTCTCCCATTGGTTTTTGGGATCGATTGCTTCGTAAAGAAGGCCGAATTGATTTGCAAGAATTCTATTACCCAAAAGACTCTATTCCAGAAGACTTTCGCTCAGAGCCATGGATCTTGGTGGCCAAAGACAGTGTTTCTTATGATTTGTTTGATTACGACAAGAAAAAAGTGCTTTCTGGTATTGTAGGAGAAACCTCTGTAGCTTCTTATTTGGGCGATTCCGTTCGTATTGGTGTAATTCGTATGAAGGCGAAAGCGGGCCAAAGGTTTAATGTTTGGCGGCGTTCTAGACTGGATGCAATAGAGGCGTTTAATAGTGCTTTTTCCGTTGGTGAAAGAGGAAAAAAAACAGGGATTTTAGAGTTCACTTATCAAGATATTTATGCCGATCGAGGCGTTAGTGTGGTGAATCAAGTGGCGAATGCCTATTTACGTCAAAATGTGGAACAGCGAAGTGCTGAAGCTCAAAAGACATTGTCTTTTTTAGAAAAACAAATTCCAGAAGTAAAAAAGAAATTGGATAGTGCGGAAGCTGAGTTAAATGATTATCGCTATCGAGTGGGTTCTGTAGATATTAATACGGAAACGAAGATTGTATTAGAAAATCAAATGCGATTACAACAACAGATTCTAAGCTTGCAACAAAAAAAAGAAGAGACGGTTCGCTTATTTAATGATTCTCATCCGATGGTTAAAACAATGGATCGTCAAATTGAATCGATTCGGGCAGAGCTTTCGGGGATGTCTTTTCAAGTCAAAAAATTACCTTCCAAGCAACAGGAAATTCTTAGACTGACGAGTGAGGTTGAATTAGATAAAATATTGTACACCAATATGTTGAACAATATTCAGCAGCTTCGCCTTGTGGCTGCTGGGGAAATGGGATCTGTTCGAATTGTGGACTACGCCGAATTGGTGACTAAACCAGTGAAGCCCAAGAAAAAATTGATTTTAATGGTCGCTCTCTTTCTAGGCTTTTGTGTATCTATCGTCTATGTCACCATTCGTAAAAAATTCCGTAGTGGAGTGAAAGATTCTCGTGTGATTGAAAGAGAATTGGGAATTAGTGTGTATGCAAAAATTCCAAAGGGAACTGCTATTCCTGTTCAAAAAACGATGCCACTAGCAGTTGCTTTCCCAGACGATGTAGCAGTGGAATCGATGCGCACGCTAAGAACGTCGCTCGAATTTATGATGCCAGAGCAAGGCGGCAACGTTATTGTTTTAAGTGGCTTGATTCCTGCTGTTGGCAAGAGTTTTGTCTCAGTGAATTTAGCGTCGCTTTTTGCTGGCATGGATAAAAAAGTTTTGTTAATTGACGCCGATTTACGCAAAGGGCGTTTACATAAAGAATTTGGATTACGGAAAGACCTTGGTCTATCTGATGTGTTGGTGGGAAAAATCGCAGTGGAAGAAGGTATTCATATAACGAGTGTCCCAAATTTAAGTCTCATGGTAGCTGGAAAGGTGCCCGCAAGCCCTGCTGAGCTATTAGGGTCTCATAAGTTTGAACAATTACTTGCTAAAATGAAAACTCAATTCGATGTGATTATTGTTGATACCCCTCCAGTGATGCTTGTTACGGATGCAATGCTTGTGTGTCGCCATTCAGATCAAGCGGTCATGGTTGTGGAATACAATCGACATTCAATTGAAGCGATTCGAGAGGGTTTGAACTTGTTTACTAAGGGTGTGGGTGAACGTGTTCATAAATCGATTGTTATTAATAAGTATGTTCATAGTAAAATGGATGGATATGGCTACAAGTATGGCAAATATTAATTCCCCTTCAATCGGGTTGGGTAAAGGTTTAAGGAATGAACGTAAAAACTAAAGTGTTATGTATTGGTGCTGGTTATGTTGGCGGTCCTACAATGACTGTAATTGCCGATAAATGCCCGCATATTCAAGTCACTGTCGTGGACATTAATCAAGCAAGAATTGACGCTTGGAACAGTGATTCTCTTCCCATTTATGAGCCGGGATTAGATGAAGTTGTGAGGAGAGCTCGTGGACGAAACCTTTTCTTTAGTACAGATGTAGCCTCTGCAATTAAGGACGCCGATATCATTTTTGTGAGTGTCAATACACCTACAAAAACCTTTGGTCAAGGAGCTGGTAAGGCTAGCGATTTACAGTACTGGGAAAAAACGGCTCGTCAGATTCTTGAGGTCAGTACATCCAATAAAATTATTGTTGAAAAATCAACACTCCCTGTGCGTACTGCTGCCGCTATGGAAAGAATATTAAACTCTAATGACAAAGGACTTCATTTTGAAGTTCTTTCTAACCCAGAGTTTTTAGCTGAAGGGACAGCAATTCAAGATTTACTAAATCCAGATCGTGTTCTAATTGGAAGCCATCAAACAGAGTCTGGGCTTGCTGCTTGTAAACAAGTCGTAGATATTTATGCTAATTGGGTTTCAAGAGATCGTATTCTAACGACCAATTTATGGAGTTCTGAACTCACTAAATTAACGGCAAATGCCTTTTTAGCTCAGCGAATCAGCTCTATTAATAGTATCAGTGCTCTTTGTGAAAGAACAGGAGCCGATGTTGATGAAGTCGCTTATGTAATGGGTAAAGATTCAAGAATAGGTTCTAAGTTCTTAAAAGCAAGTATTGGATTTGGCGGTTCTTGTTTTAAGAAAGATATATTGAATTTAGTTTACTTATGCTCTTATTATGGCCTTCCTGAAGTGGCTGCTTATTGGGAAAGTGTCGTGCAAATTAATGAGTGGCAGACACATCGTTTTGTGGCTCGTATGCTCGAACATATGTTTAATACCATTGCAGGAAAACGTATCGCCGTCTTTGGTTTTGCTTTTAAGGCCAATACAGGTGACACTCGAGAAAGCCCTGCTAATCTAGTGGTTCGAGATTTATTAGAAGAACAAGCACATCCTGTGGTAACAGATCCAAAAGCGATTCCCGACGCAAAAAGAGATCTTAAAGATGTTTTAGATAAAGTTCTTTTTGTTGAGGATGAATATAAGGCCGCTGAAAAGGCTCATGCAGTCGTCATTTGCACAGAGTGGCAACAATATTCGAAATTAGACTGGCAACGCATTTATGATAATATGGAAAAACCTGCTTTTGTTTTTGACGGGCGAAACATATTAGATGCAGGTGCATTACGCCAAATTGGATTTGAAGTAATTTCTGTTGGAAAAGGCATTGCGGAATAATTTAATATGGCAAAGATAAGTGTTTTCGGTTTAGGTTATGTTGGTTGTGTTGGCGTCGGTTGCTTAGCCAAATTAGGGCATCATGTGATTGGTTATGATGTGGATGCCAATAAAGTCAATCGAATTTCTAAGGGCCTCCCTACCATTGTGGAACGAGATGTAGATGATTTGATGATGGATGGATTCAATGTAGGTCGTATCAAAGCTACAACATCAACAGAAGAAGCAGTTGCTCAATCAGACATCTCTTTTGTTTGTGTTGGAACGCCAAATGCTCCTGATGGGCGTCTCAATATTTCTTATTTACTTTCTGCAGTACAAATGATAGGTAAAACGCTTCGAGCTAAATCAACATTTCATATTGTAGTGATTAGAAGTACTGTTCCTCCAGGCACAAATGACATTGTATCTACCACGATTGAAAAAATTTCAGGAAAAAAGGCAGGAATTAATTTTGCAGTCGTTTCTAATCCTGAATTTTTAAGAGAAGGCATGGCAGTATCCGATTTTCTTAATCCACCTTTGACTGTAATTGGTTCAGAAGACAAAAGAGCATTAAAAATGATGCATGAAATCTATGAACCTCTTGTGAGTGAAATAGTAGAGGTTTCACCAAAAGTTGCAGAAATAATCAAGTTTGTCAATAATTCCTATCATGCTTTGAAAGTAACTTTTGGAAATGAAATTGGAGCTATTTGCAAAAAACTAAATATTGACAGTCACCAAGTGATGGATTTGTTTTGTAGAGATGATCAACTCAATATCTCTTCTTATTATTTCAAACCAGGTTTTGCTTATGGAGGCTCTTGCTTACCAAAAGATTTGAAAGGTCTTAATTTCTTAGCACAATCTCATCAATTAGAAGTACCAGTACTTTCTTCAATTGATCTCAGTAATGAATTGCATATTCATCGTGCTTTAGATCGAGTCCAACAAATAGGAGTCCGTTCCGTAGGTATTGTGGGGCTAACATTTAAGGCTGGCACAGATGATTTACGCAATTCGGCGGCGATTCAACTTGCTGAAGCGATTCTTGGTAAAGGATGTACATTACGTATTTACGATCGGTTCTTAAACATTGCTCAAGAAAAAGAAACGAATTTACGAGAGCTTAATGAAAATATTCCTCATTTACTTCCGTTCCTGGAAAAAAATGTAGAGGATGTTGTCGCTAAAACAAAACTAGTTATTATCACTGTAAGAAACCCTGAGATACCAGATTTAATTCGCAAGTATCCTCATGTGCATTTCTTAGATTTAGTTCGATTAAAAGATCAATCAGTAGAATCTTTGCCAAATTATGAAGGTTTCTGTTGGTAATCATGGAACTAGCTCAAAAAAAAGTATGCATCGTCGTAGAAAATTTGCCCGTTCCTTTTGATCGCCGGGTTTGGCAAGAGGCTTTATCGCTACGTGATGCGGGGGCCTCAGTAACGGTGATTTGCCCAAAAACGAAAGCATATCCTTTAGAGTATGAAGAAATTGATGGCATTCGTATTTATAGGCATTATTTACCAGAAGCAAATCGAACGTTAGATTATTTTAAGGAATACCTTACGGCTCTTTATCATGAGTTCCGTTTGTTGTTTCATGTGTTTCGGACTCAAGGCACACAAGATGTAATTCATGCTTGTAACCCACCTGATCTTATTTTTATTGCAGCGGCACCATTTTTCTTTTTCACTCGATGCCGATTTCTTTTTGATCACCATGATATTAATCCAGAATTATGGATCGCCAAATTTGGAAAAAAGGGGCTTGGTTATCAAGCCATTCTTTTTGTAGAAAAAATGACCTATTTCTTTGCAAAGCACGTGATTGTGACAAATGAATCTTATAAAGAAATAGCGCAGAAACGTGGGAAAAAAAAAGAAGATCATATTACTGTTGTGCGTAGTGGACCAGATTTATCAAAAATAAAAATAGGCCCTCCTAAAGAATCTGTTAAAAATGGATTTCGTTTTTTAGTGGGCTATGTTGGCGTGATGGGGCAACAAGAGGGTATTGATTTATTATTAAAGTCTGTTGAATATATAGTTAAAGAAAAAAAAAGAGAAGATATTCGTTTTTGTATCATGGGATCAGGTCCAGCTCTTGAAGAATTAAGAACGCTTAACAAAACACTTGATTTAGAAAAATACGTGGAGTTCCCTGGTCGAGTGAGTAACGAATTTCTTGCTGATGTTTTAAATACGGCAGATGTTTGTGTTAATCCAGATATTCCTTCCGAAATGAACGATAAATCGACCATGAATAAAATTATGGAATACATGGCTTTTGGAAAACCTATTGTTCAGTATACCTTAAAAGAAGGTCAATTTTCTGCGGATAGATCTTCTTTATACGCTAAGAATACAGATACCAATGATTTTGCTGAAAAAATATTGTGGCTTTTAGATCATCCAGAAGAAGCAAAAGAAATGGGACAGTTTGGGCGCGCCCGAGTAGAAAATGAACTGAGTTGGAATTACGAACGTCCAAAATTAATTTCTGCTTATAAGAAGCTTTTAGGGCTGTAAAAAAGGGGCTAGTATGGCTCTTTCTTGGTACATTAATCGGATAAAAACTTTTACCTTACCAGAATTTTTTTATCGTGTTTGTCAGCGATACCAAACTCATGTAAAAGATAAAAAGTCGTTTTCTAAATCAAATTTAATTGAAATCCGTTTACCTCATTCAGAAATTATTGATAATAGAGAAGAACATTCTCATTATTCGATTTTTGATTACACCATTGATATTTATAAACCTATTGATTGGCATATAGATTTTTCTTCAAAAAAAAGATTTCCTTTAACATTTGCCCATCAAATTAATATTCGCTCAGATCAATTCGGAAGTGCAAAGTATGTTTGGGAAGTCAACCGATTGCTCTTCTTGATTCAAATAGCGAGTGATTATAAAACAACAAAAGAGAATAAATTTTTAGATCTTTTGATGTATCATATCACAAGTTGGAAAAACGAGAATCCCTATTTGGTTGGAGTGAATTGGTACAGTAATATTGAAGTCAATATTCGTTTAATTAATTGGCATTATTGTTGGAAATTAATTGATGCAGAATCCTTAATTAAAAATAATGATACGTTTAGAAAATTTGTAGATGAAGTTTGGTCTCCATTGATTCAAGACCATGCTGAATACTCTTATAAACACCCATCGTTATATTCTTCAGCGAATAATCATCTAATTTCTGAGTACGCGGGTTTATTCGTTGCTGCTTCGACTTGGAAAAATATACCAAATCAAAAAAAATGGTTTCGTTATGCGCAGAAAGGTCTAGAAAGAGAAATTCAGAAGCAGCATACAGAAGAAGGTATAAATCGAGAAGAAGCGGCCGAATATATTCAGTTTATCAATGATTTCTTTTTGATTGCTGCCATTGTAGGTAAACAAAATGGCACTCCTTTTAGTTATGATTACGAAAAAAAATTACATCAAATAGCAGAGTATTTAAATAAAATTTTGGATTGTAAAGAGAATTACCCGATGTATGGGGATGGTGATGACGGCTTTGTTTTACGCCTTTGCCCTCAAACGCACTTTAATAATTTCGCCTCTCAATTAGCCACTTTTGCTGCATACTTTGAAGATTCTACATTAAAACGAAAATCCTTAATATGGGATGACAAATCAGATTTACTGCTTGGCGAAGAAGGTAATAAAACGTTTAGCAAATTAGAATCTGCAGGTGATGTTACCGAGTCTAGTTTTTTTCCTAAGAGTGGTCATTATATTTTTAGAAAGCGAAAAGAAAATCTTGAGACATACATGCATTTTGATGCTGCTCCTTTAGGATTTCTAAGTATAGCAGCTCATGGGCATGCAGATGCTTTATCTTTTATTTTACACGTCGATGGAAAACCAATATTTATAGACTCAGGAACTTATACCTATCATACGCATCGTGAATGGCGAGAATATTTTGTAGGAACACTCGCGCACAATACCATTCGAGTGAATGCAAAAAATCAGGCCGATTTAGCGGGCCCTACATTATGGCTGAATCATTATAAGACTCAAACCTTATCGATAAAAAATGATCACCAAATGCAAGTAGAAAAAATAATTGCATCTCATGATGGTTATAAAAAACAAGGTGTCACGCCAATTCGCGAAATTGAATTTGATAGGACAAAAGAAGAATTTGTAATTACAGACATTCTTACTGGTACTGGTGATTTTATAATTGAAATGCCTTTTCATTTGCATCCAAATGTTACAATAGAGAAAAAAGAGAACAGCTTTTTATTACAAGCACCCGAAACTCGCCCAATTATACTTGAACCAGATTCATCTTTACATTATGAAATTATACGAGGTCAAGAAAAACCTATATTGGGATGGTATTCGGAGCATTTTGGAGAAAAGGTCGCTTGTTCTGTTTTATACGCTAAAGTAAAGTGCTCTACAACGGCTCGCTTTGTTACAAAAATAAGGATTTTGGAATGATAGATCGAATTTGTCATATAGGCCCAGCGCTTAATGTGCAAGGTGGAATAAGCTCTGTTTTAGTGAGTTATAAAAAGCTGTTTAATTTATCCGATGAACATTTTTTGTCAAGCTATAATGGATCTTTTTTAAAATCACTTCCCAGACTTTTTTTTGTATGCTTGAAATTACTTTTTGGATCTCATAAACGTTTCGAATTTTATCAAATACATACATCGAGTTACGGCTCTTTTTTTAGAAAATTTTTAATTAGTCTATGCTTGCGTATTCGTGTACAAAAATATACGATTCATGTGCATGGGAGTGAATTTGATAAGTTTTGTTCTGAATCTCCATCTATTCTAAAACATTTAATTCGTCACTATTTTAGAAAAGCAGAAGTCATAATTGTTCTATCAAGTGAAATGGAAGTATTCTTAAAATCATTTGATTCAAAATTAGTTCGATTTGAAACTGTTCCAAATCCTGGAGAAAATATTGCGGTTGCCCCTGTAGAACTGAATAATCGAGAAAATTCAGTTAGGCTTATATTTTCAGGACGGTTTGGTAATAGAAAGGGAGTTTTTGACTTATTGAAAGCATATAATAGTGCTGTTTTTTCTGTGCCTGTGAAACTTGATCTTTTTGGCGATGGAGAAATCAATAAAGTAAAAGAATGTGTGCAACAAAATTCAAAAAAGGATACCATTAGTGTTTCTCCTTGGTTGAAACATGAAGAATACATTAAACATTTACCTTCTTTTGATATACTAATACTTCCTTCTTATGCAGAACGTTTTAGTATGAGTCTTGTGGAAGCTCTTGGTTTTGGGCTACCAGTTATTTCCACTTTTGTAGGAGGAACAGCAGAAGTTGTGGAAGATGGAATTTGTGGCATTTTACATCGGCCAGGAGATATTGAGGCTTTGCAAAAAGCAATGGAACAACTTGTGAATGATAAACCTCTTCGTGTTCAAATGGGAAGAGCTGGCTGGGAAAGAGCAAACACAAAATTTGCTGGACCTGTTGTAAAAAAAAAGTTAGAACAGGTGTATGCGAGTATTTAATGTATGGAATAAGTTTATGCAAATAAAAAAAAGATTTAAATATGTTATTCAGATTTTATCATGGATTTATTTCTTTTGGCTATTTCCAATTAAAAAAAATAAAGTAAGCTTTTCGGGTCGTTATGGTAAGCGTAAAGGGGTGTATGATTTGATTGAGCGTTTTGATCAAGCCCACTTTAATGTTTCAAAAGAATTATGCCTCTATGGGGATGGAAAAGTGGATAAGTTTAAGGAAATGGAGGCTCAATCACAAAAAGCTCATAACTTAGATAAATTAGCTTCTTTTGATTTTTTGGTTTTACCGTCTTATGCAGAAACTTTCGGTATGAGCCTTGTAGATGCTGTGGGCTATGGACTTCCTGTAGTTTCTACTTTTGCTGATGTCTTTCCTTTTGTGGTTGAAAACAAAAATAATGGTTTTTTAATTAATCCAGGAGATATTAAGGCTTTGACTCAGGCATTAGAAATCTTGGTTCATGATAAGAATCTTCGAGTGAAAATGGGAAAAAATGCATGGGAAGATGCCTTTAAAAAAATTAAAGGCAGTATTATATTAAGTTTATTAAATAATATTTATACAGAACCTCTTTTGGCAATGAAGAAATGTTAGATATTCTAGTATTACTATTGTTTTTTATTTTATTTGGTTTTTTCTTGTTTGGAAAAACTCACAATCATTTTTTATTGTTTGTGTCTGTTTCAATATTTATTCCGTATTGTGTTTATTTCAATAAAAACCCTAGTATTTCTCCTCATCATCTTCTTCTTTATTTTTTCTTTATAAAACTGTTTTCTCAATCACCACTTGAGTTAAAAAGTCACTATAACAAATTTCCATTAAAAATACCGTTAATCCTAATAATCATCTCTTTATTAGGTTCGGTTTACTTTAATGAGGTCGGTGCTGTCGGATTTTATAATGCCTTTCGTTTTTTCATGGAAAACTATTCCTATTTATTTATTGGCTTTGTTTTAGCCTTCTATTATAAAGAAACTGATTTTTTAAATAAAATGTATTGGCCAATGATAGTTTTTTGCTTGTTCGGTTTATTTGAATTTGTTCAAGGAGATAATTTTATATTTAGAATTATTTGTAAAGCGTTTCCAATCTACGATGGTTATTTATCTTTAGATAGTATTATTTCTCTTTCACGAACATATAGAACTCGTATATTTATTTCAACAGTGCATCCTTCTACTTTAGGTGCAGTCATGTGCTGTATGAGTCTAGCTTATATTTCTCAAATAAAAAATATTGACAAATCAAATTTTAAGAAAGGCATTCTTTTAGTTTTAATGCTCTCAGTTCTTTTTTTAAGCGGATCAAGAACGGGTTTAATATGTTTCTTATTTGGCTCTATTATTCTTTTCTTTAATAGAATTGCTTTTACGCTAAAAATTATAGCCTTTGTATCATGTGTTTTCATATTTGTATATCAAATCAACACTTTTATTGAAAAATTTGAACAAGAAGGACAAGGAAGTTCGATAAGTATGCGACAAGAACAGTTGATCTTTTCTTATATGTATTTTCTTAAAAGCCCAATCTATGGTAATGGAGTTCGTTATACAAGTAAAAATATTATGGAAAGGGATTCTTATAATGATCGAGTGGTCGATTCTAGTATCGGCGGTCTTGAATCTGTTGTTTTTTATCAAGTGATTGATTATGGATTAATGGGCTTCTCAAGTTATATCATTTTGTTTCTTTTCATCATAAGGTATTTTTTTAAGAATCGAAAAAAGAAATATGCAATAACAGGGTTAGCTATCACTTCTTCTTTTTTATTATTTGCAATCTTCTCAGGAGAAATAGGTGGAAATAATGTGGTTGCTTATTTGCTTATAGGTTATTGTATGGGTATAAGTTCTTTGCCAAAAGAAGAAAATGATGAAGTAAAGGAAGATGTTGTTTCTGATATTCTTAAATTGGAGAGTAAATAATGCCTTTAGTCTCAGTTGTTATAACAACACATAATAGATATAAAATATTAGAAAATGCTATTAAAAGCGTATTAAATCAAACAGTCAAGGATATAGAGTGTATCGTTGTAGATGATGCCTCTTCGGATTTAACTCAAGAATATTATGAACGAGATTCTAGAGTCATATATCTTCGAATAGAGGCTCAGAGTTCAAAGGGAGCAAATCATGCAAGAAATATTGGTATTGTTAAGGCTCAAGGTGAATACATCGCCTTTTTAGATGATGATGATGTATGGCTTCCTCAAAAAATTGAAAAGCAATTAGCCGTTTTTAAACAGCATCCTCAATCGGTTCTTTATTGTGGACGTCGATTTGAAAAAAAAATGTCAAATAAAACAAACGCTTTTGACGTTATTCCTCCTGCGAAACATGCTGGAGATATAAGTCGATTAATTTGTTGTACTTATGTAACATCGACTTCATGTTTAATGATTCCATCAAAAATTTTGAAAGAAGAAATGTTTGATGAGACGCTCCCTTTTTGGCAAGAATATGAATTAACTATTCGATTAGCTCAAAAAGTTCCTTTTTTCTTTGTACCAGAAGCATTAGTGGTTTGTACAGATGATGTTCAAATAACGAATCGAATCTCGAACCGCTTTTTAGAATGGAAAAAAACGGTTTTATATATTAGAAATAAGCATAATTCTCTTTATGAAAAACTAACATTAAAAGAGAATTGGATGTATCATGGAATGCTTTATAAGGATGCGTTTAGACGTTCATTTCGTTCAGGCATAAAAAAGAATATTTTATTCTATGGCTTTTTACGACTTATTTTTGAATACATTCCTTCGAGAATTCTTAATTTATTTTGAGGGTTAAAATGTCGAAAAAAATTATTTGTTTTTATCCATCAATAAAAAAGGGGACTAATCATTTTTTATATAATCTTTCCACTCTTTTAGAAAATGATAATGATATAGAATGTTGGAGTTATAAAGAAATTAAGAAGTCATCACCGAAAAAATTATTTGACGCCAATATTTATCATTTAAATTGGTTTGATCAAAGCATAACTTTTTTTTCTTTTTTGAAACGATTATATTTTTTACTTTTTTTAAAAATAAAAAACAAGAAAATTATTTGGACCATTCATAATATTGAACCACATTTAAAACAACCAAAATACAATTTCATTTTACGAGAATTATTGATTCGCTTTTCTGATAAAATTCATATCATGAATTCAGATTCTGAAAACATTGTTTATCTTAGAAAAGTTAAATTCAAGACAGTTTGGATTCCTCATGGAGATTATTTTAACTCCTATCCAGAGAGCACAATTAATATTTATCAGCGATACCAAATTTCTTCTAAGAAAAAAATAATTCTCTTTCTTGGAGCCATTTTGCCTTATAAAAATGTGGATGTTTTAATAGAAGCCTATCAGAAAGCATTTCGTTTAATAGAGGAATGCCCAGTATTATTAATCTGTGGAAAAACAGAGTTAGACTTTTATAAAGAAAAAATTAAGACCCTCATTAATGGGGATAAAAATATTATTTATGATCCTAAATTCATAATAGATGAAGAAATGGCTGCTTATTTAAGAAATGCCACTATTCTTGTGGCGCCTTATAGTTATAAATCTGCATTAAATTCAGGAACAGTACCACTTGCTTTTTCTTATGGAAAAACGATTATCTGTCCTGATATTCCGTATGTAAAAGATGTTTTAAAAGAATCTAATTGTCTTTATAGCTATCATTATGACAATCCTTTTCAACATAAAGAAAAACTTGTCGAAGCATTTCTTGAGTTTTATAGCGACTTGAAAGATAGTATACGTTTTTGGGATAAAGAAAAAAAGGCTACATTATATATGGAACGTCATTCTTGGAAGGCTCATCAAAAGGATTGGATTTCTTTATATAAGGATTTATAATGTTAACTTTTATATTATTAGATTATCGATCTGCTGAACAAACCGTTACTTATATACATCATTTATGTGAAAAAATAATCAAGGTTCAAGAACCAATTTCTTTTGTTGTGGTAGATAATAGTGTTGATTCTTCAAACTTTGATTTTTTATCTAAAGCATTTAAGACTATAGAGAAAAAGAATTGGAATGGCTCTATTATAGAGAAAAAAGAAGTTGATGGGAAACCATTGTATTTATGGGCAAATGTTGAAAATGCAGGATACGCGCGTGGCAATAATGCAGGAGCAAAAATTGCTTTGGATTATATAAAAAGCGATTATTTATTGTTCTCAAATAATGATTTAGTTGTTCTAGATCCTTTGTTAGATTTGGATCGATTAATACTAGAACAAAAAAAAGAAGGTGTCGCCATTGTTGGGCCTTCTATTATTGGTAAAAATGGAGAAAAGCAAAATCCATATAAGGAAAAAAGCTTTTTTTTGAGATGGGGATTAGAGTATTTACTTTATCCATGTGGAAGTATTCTTCCACAATCTTATCGTTCAGGTGATGTATTAGAACCTTTTACATCAAATCCAGTTTTTAGAGTGATGGGTTCTTTCTTTTTAATTTCTTCTTCTTCTTTTTGGTTAGTTGACGGAATGGATCCTCATACATTTTTATTTGCAGAAGAATTGATTTTAGCTAAACGTTTACAACAAGTAAATCTATTAGTGCATTATGTTGATTCCGTTCACTTGCTTCATAATCATTCCACATCCATCAACAAGTATTATAATCAAACGGAACGATTAAAACAGCGATTTAAATCAGAACTATATTATTATCAAAAATATGTTGGTGTTGGAAAGTTCATAGTTTTTGTTGTTAAAAAAATATTTTCTTCTTATTTGATCCGTAAAAAGGCGACAATGATAATAAAAAAGACATTAAAGAAAACAGGATGTTTCAGTGAATAATAAAGTCATTTATACTGTGTTGACAGGATCTTATGATGAGTTGAAACAGCCACGTTTTATTCATCCAGACTTTGATTATATCTGTTTTACAGATGTATTAAACGAAGAATATAATGGTGTTTGGAAGTTGAAAAAAATTCCAAACATAATAGAAGATAAGGCAAGGCTATCTCGTTATCCAAAAATGAGACCAGATCTATTGCTTCCTGAATATGATTATAGTTTATATATTGATGGAAACATTTGTATTCAAGATATAGATATTTATACTAGAGTTCTAGAGGTGATTGAAAAGAAGTATATATGGGCAGGAGTCAAGCATCCTTTGCGTGATTGTATTTATGATGAAGGTTTTGAAGTTTTATTTGCCCGCCGTTATGAGACGAATCTTTTTCGTGGACTTAAACAAATACGCTTTTTGTTGAATGAAAAGTTTCCTACGCATTATGGTATGTATGAGGCCAATATTATTTTTAGAGCACATAAAGAACCTGTCATTGCAAAACAAGGCGCTTTATGGTGGGAAATGTTGCTTAAATACTCTAAACGGGATCAGTTTGCTTTATCTTATACCCATTGGATATTTGATATTCCGTTTAGGTTTTTATTGCCCACACATTTAAATTCGAGAAATTATTTTGGCGTAGAATATCAAAATCACAATCACTTTTCTTCGAAATTTCAAAAGAAAATAAATCGTTTCTGGTATATAAAAATTTACCCAAAAGTAAATAAAATATTAAAAGCTTTATATTACACTTTTATTGGTTATAAGAAAGGGTGCTAACTTTTTTTATTTACTTTGTCTGATCCAGCCATTCTTTCCGAAGTCCATGATCACAAGCTTGCATGAGACTGATTTCCCAGTTATCATTCCCTTCAATGATCATTAAACCGTCTGTTGAAAAAGCAATATCCCATCCAATAGAATGAATTCCATAAAATACTTTATGTGCATTACAGGCTAAATCTAGAGCTTCTTGAAAATGGGGAATTTGGAATTTTTCAAATTCAATGTTTGTGTCTGGATGTGCAGAAATTTTTTTCCCGAAAGAAGGTTTAAAAAAACCGTATTTTTTTAGAAATCCATTCTTTTGAACTCCAATGGCAATTCCACCTTTAGCCCAATTATCTACATTACCAGTTATTTTTGTCCCAATTCGTAGTAGGGCCGAGAGAACTTCAATATGGTTATTATTATTAACGGTAACAATTCTTAATGTGTTAATTGCTTCAGGATTAATTTTACTCATTTCAGGACTTTGTGTTAGCCCCTTCTGAAAAATATAGGACCCTTTTGATAACGAATCCTTTATTTCAAGAAATGAATTATAGTCTTTCATCTTTTTAACAAATGAAGCACATTCTCCATCAATTTCTTTTATGAAAAAGTTGGTTTCATTTTTTATATCGGTTGGATTAATAGGCTTAAATGTATTATCAAATAAGAATCCATTTTGATAGAAACCAAAGACTTCAGGAACAGGAATTTTATGACTAGAAATATATTTATAAAATAGAAACTTGTCTCTTAATAGAATTACTTGAGATTTTACACAGTTAATTTTATTAAGCCTGTTTCTAGAGAGCATAAAATACTGATTATCTATAAAGTCACTAGCTTTAGATCCTATAGTATCTAAACCATATAATTGATAAAAAGTATTGGCTTCGTTGTATTTTATTAACCAAGAAACATTATCGGATAATTGAGCCCATTTACTTTTTCTTTCCTTTTCAGGAAAATAGCTTTCTTGTTTTAAAACTTTGAAAATAGCTGGGATTTCTTTAACTAATCGAAGAAAACACTTAAATGTCTTTTTTAATTTCTTGATGATTCTATTTTTCTTTAACATAAAATTCTCTTTTGCGTTTAACGATTTTGAAAAAGATTAATGCGGTTATCAATAATCTCACCATCTCTGATAATTAAGGCTTTATTAAGAACCGTATTAGATACCCCTGTAATAAGATCGTCTAAAAATGGAGCTAAAGCTTTTGAAATGCCTTGAGAAGCGGTTTTGTAAAAAATAGTAGGTGTGTGGTCTACAGCATAATGCAAAATGCCATCTTTTTCATATACAGGAGATTCAATTGTTGTTGGAATCGACGATTCTATCGCGCCAGCTCGATCACAACTAATATCAACAATCATGGCGTCTTTTTTCATTCGTTTCAAATCTTTTTCATATATGATATGATCTTTTCTTGTTGTATCCCATAAAAGAGCATTTACAACAACATCAAACTGTTCCAATTCTTTTTGAAATAGTTTCTCTGTTTTTCTATCAAATACAACAATGTCTGCACCAAGAAGAGTCAGTATTTTCATTGCTCCTCGAGCTACATTTCCTTTGCCAATAACAGCGATTTTTAAATTGTAAGGCATTTTGCCATAGCAATGAAAAGCATTCATAATAGCCGCTTCACCAGCCATTTCGTTGTTATGCCAAAAAACATGGCGACCATCTTCGAACATATCTTCCCATGCATATGCTGTCAGTTTAGCATTGATTAGTTTATCTGTAATATCGCGATTTTGAACAGCATGAATCCAGCCAAAAATAGTTTGATGACTGAGCTTAGTCAAATATTCTGCGTCACCTATTTTGGGATCAATAATGATATCCTTAGTGAGAATTTGTTCTCTTGATAAAACTTTACAGCCTAGTTGTTCATATTGAGTATCTTCAATATGAAAATCTTTTCCATAACCTTCTTCTAAATAAATAAATTCTTTGTTTTTTACCCTTATTAAATCTTCAGGTAAAATAGCTCGACGTGATTCATTTTCTTTAGTACTTGTTATAAATCCAAGAGTTTTCATTTGATATCCTTATTTAAAATCTTTTCACCCCATAATAAATCAGTTTCTTCTAATATGTTTGGATCAAAACCGCTATCAGGATAAAAAGTCATTTCACCAAAATAAATTTTATTTTGGGCTTCATAAAGATCTACTCTGACAAAGGGAATGTTTTTAGATAATTTAGCTGCTAATTCAAACATTTTATGAATATTTTTTGGCTGAGGTAAAGAAAAATCTTTTGGAGCATTTTTTCCACGGACATTATATCGGAGTAAGATCCAGTTTTTGTCGAAAAAATAAAATTTGGTTTCTTTGATATGTCTATCTATGCAAACCATTACGGAATCCACTTCTCCATTGAAACAAAAAAACTTATAGTCAGGAAGTCCTGTTTCAGGAGAGTCTTCTATATACGTTTCAGCAATAATTCTTGGTTTTATTTTTTTATAGGGCCATTCTCTTCCATAGTAATAGAAGTTTCTTTTTAGACCTGATTCTATTTTGATTTTGGCAACATTTTTATCAAAAGAGGATTTGTCTTTACAAATGAAATAGCTGCCGCTATCATGAGTGCATTTTAAAGCAAATTGATTAGGAAGATTTGAAAAATCAATGTCATCAAAATGATTCCATACACCTAAAGTAGGAATAATGTATTCATCACCAATAATCCTTGCTGCAAATTCTTTGGCCGCATACTTATCTACCATATTGATGTATTCAGGGCGACGATCATTAATTTTAAGCCATTGAAGTTTTTCATTAAAGGTCTTTGGATTTTTTAAATCAAGAGGCCTTTTCATTAATTTAAGAAACTTGCGTTTGAGATAAATAGAATCGGGGAGTATATTATTAATTTCTTTCTTAATAATCTTTTTTAAATTATGGATCACACTCATAGGGAATATCCTTATTATTAAAATAAGCGAGTTATCTTTTGTGTAACTTTAGTAAAAGAATCTTTTAACAAAACACGATCTTCTTGATTGAGTACAATAAAACAACCAATAATCGAACCTAGTATAAATGAAAAGCCTAATCCATAGATTAAATTAATCCAAGTAATGGAGAGGAAAAGGGTTTTTATTTCTAAAAGTAAAAGAAGCAAAAGAGCAAAAGAAAAGACACTTTTAAATGTGTTTTTATATAATATTTTTGCAGACATTTTAATGCAGTGAGATCCATATAGCGGTAAAAAAGTAAGAGCTTTTATGATGTTGAAAAAAGCACGTGCACCTGCAATAATCATTAAATGAGTCATCGTGTCATCAAATAAATTAACACCAATGATGATGCATAAAAATACGGTAAGATGCATCCCTACACCAAAAAGTGAATTCGCCTTAATTTTATTGGTCATTGGATAAATGTTATAAATCGGTTGTAGAGGCATAGCGAAAGGTAAATCCATGGCGGCTAGTATCGTTAATAAATAGAATTGTTGAGCATTTTGAGAGGGAAGCCAAAGAGTATAAAACCAATCGGAATAGGCGAAGATCGCTGCTAAGGGAATAAAACTAATAACACCAAAAAAACGAATGGCTCTAGAGATATCTTTTTTTAATTGGCTGTGTTTGTTTTGGGCATATAATTTTGTCCATCGTGGAGCAAATATAGAATTGATGTTTTCGAAAAAAGATAAAGTTAACACGGGTAATCTTTTGACAATAGAAAGTATACCCATTGGTGTAGCGCCAATAAATAAATTGGCAATGAGTAAATCTAGTCCTGCTCCTAAAATAGCATTTAGTCTAGAAATTACGTTCCATACACCAGCACTTACTAGTTCTTTTACTTTTGTAAAATCAAAATGATTTTTTTGAATTATTAGGTAGGGCGTCAAATGATTACGAAGTCGAATATTTGTGGCTACCGTATAAGTAGATGCAATAAAAGTGGCAAGTCCAACAAACCATACAGCGGGAGAAAAAAAGTGAAAGGAAATCACTAATGCTAAGGCTTTGATTACATTAGCTGTAATGGACCTTATGGAGGCTAGTTCTAAACGATTGCATATAAAAGTGCTTACATTGTAAATGTTAAATAAGACGCTGATGACGAAATTTGCAAAAACACAAATAAATAAAAGTTTAACATCGAATAATAAAGAACTTGGGATGATAATAATATGCTCTAATCGATAAATTACAAAACAAGAACATAATGCAACAAAGGAGAGAAGAATTGCATTAGAATAAAAAACAGAAGTAAAGTATTTTTTGGCTTGCTCAATATTCCCTTGATGATAACTAATGGATATAAAACGACCCGCCATAGAGTTTAAGGCAATTGTAATAAGCTGAGCATAACTTACAAAATTTTGAGCGAGTCCAACAAATCCATAAGCGGCGGTTCCCAAATGACCAACAATATAAGGAGTTAAAAAAAAGGTAATGCCTAAGCTCACAGTAAACGAAAAAATCTGAGCAAATGCATTAATGGCAAATCGTTTTTTTTCGTTCATGACTTTTTTTATTTCTCACATTCATTCGTATGCTAGAACCACCAGCAAAAATAAGAACTGTATTCATAAAGGCCAAAATAGAAAAAAGAGACCTAATAGTAGGTCTCTTTAAGGCAAAATGAATGTTTTTAATAGGCGGTAAAGCCCCCGTCTACGGCAATGCATTGTCCGTTGATATAAGAGGAGGCTTCTGTGGCAAGCATAACAGCAACAGAGGCGATTTCTGATCCTAGACCCATTCTTGGGTTAGCACCTATGCCTGCAGACGCCATGGCCAAACCTTGTTGATTTACGGATTTCATGAATTCTCCAGAGCCAATATCAGTAACAATGCCACCAGGACAAATGGCGTTACAGCGAATATTGTGCTTAGAATACATGAAACCAGTGTTCTTGGTAAGGCCAACTAGAGCGTGTTTGGAGGCGGTGTAAGCCGCGCCTGCTCTTGCTCCAAATAAACCCCCAATAGAGGCTACATTAATAATGATGCCCCCTTCTTCACGAGTTAAGAAATATTTAACAGCGCTTCGAGTAGTGTAAAAGGGGCCATTGATGTTTACGTTCATGACTTTTGTCCACATTTCGTCACTCACATCGCCTACAGGGCTGAAGTCGTCCATAATACCTGCATTATTGACTAGGATGTCTAGTTTATCAAAACGTTTGATAGCTTCAATTACAAGGCTCTCGGCTTCTTTTTGTTTTGAAATATCCGCCACGAGAGGGGTGATTTCTCCTCCATGTTTTTTTGCTTTTTCGGCAAGGTGTTCTAATTTTTCAAGACGCCTAGCCACAGCAATGACTTTAGCCCCCTCCATTGCATATTTGAATGCAATCTCATTGCCCATTCCAGAACTTGCGCCAGTGACAATGGCGATTTTACCTTTTAACATCATGATATCCTCCGTAGATTTCTTATAATTAACATACATAAATATGTTTTAAATGTGTTAATTCTTTTTTTTAGGGATGTTTTTTTATTAAAAAAAGGTTCTGGCTTGATTTATTCTAAACGATAATGATACTTTGATTTCATGTCGATAAATAAAAGAGGTGTAAAATATGTCTGAAAATGAAAAAAAAATAAGTGCTGCCGAAGCCATTGAAATCAGTCTTCGTGAAAAGCGTGTGGTTAAGATAAGAGATGTGGATGGAGAACAAGAGCTTGCCTTAAATCAAATCTGTGATAATTGTTGCTCTGCCGAGGCTACGGTCGATTTTTGGGGCGTTCGTGAAGGCGATGAATGGCATGTTTGTGTTATCAAAGAAACAAGTGATCTTTAGTCTTTCTTTGTGCCATTCTTTTTCAAAAAAATCTTATTCTTATAAGGTTAGAGCTTATATTTATAAGAATGATTCTTAAAATAAATGAACACATTGAGTTAAAATCAATTCAGTTAAGAGATGCTCCAGAAATTTTTAATGTGATTGATAGTGAGCGAGAAACTTTGCGTCGATGGCTTCCTTTTATTGATGCTACGCTAACTGTCGCTGATACTGAACAATATATACAATCGATTGAATCTTCGCCTTTAAGTTCCAGAGACTTGGTTTTTGTGATTCGTTACCAAGGTGTTTTTGCTGGGTTAATTGGCTTAAAAAATAGGGACTTAAATAATAAAAGAGCAGAAATTGGCTACTGGTTGTCTAAGGTTTTTCAGAAAAAAGGGCTAGTCACTGATTCGATTAAAGCCCTCATTCGGCTTGCTTTTGAAAAAATGGATATTCATCGCATTCAGATTAAGTGTGCCGTAAATAATATTCAAAGTAAAAACATCCCAAGGCGGCTCAATTTTATTTTAGAAGGGATTGAGCGTGATGGGGAACTTTTAGCTGACGGTATTTATACTGATTTAGAAGTGTATAGTTTTCTTAATAAAAAACGTTAAATTGAGATTCTTCCTTGTTTTCACTGTTTTACTGGATATCGTTTAGCGGAAACGAAAAGATAGAGTACAAAAGAGCAGTAGTTTTTCTAAATTGATTTTTTATGGCTCGCGCAAGAAAAACAATCAGTCCTGATCCTTTTCAAAAACAGATTTTAAAAAAGCTTTCTCCAGAAGAAAGTCGTCCTGGAGAATTAAAAGAATTTATGCCTTCTTCGAGGGCTGAATTTGATTTAGTGAGTTCATACTCTCCCGCAGGAGACCAACCCTTAGCTATTGATGAAATCACGAGGGCTTTTTCAGCAGACGAGCGCTTCCAATGTTTGCTTGGGGTCACTGGCTCAGGTAAAACGTTTACCATGGCTAATGTGATTAAAAATGTGGGTAAGCCTACATTAATATTAACACATAATAAAACGCTTGCAGCTCAGTTGTATCAAGAGTTTAAAGCTTTTTTTCCCAATAATGCGGTTGAGTATTTTGTGAGTTATTACGACTATTATCAGCCAGAGGCATACATCGTCCATTCCGATACTTTTATAGAAAAAGACGCGAGTATCAATGACGAAATCGATAAATTAAGATTAAGAGCCACGGCGAATTTACTCACTCGCCGAGACGTAATTATTGTTGCTTCTGTGAGCTGTATTTATGGGTTAGGGAGCCCTGGAGAATATTTTGATTTTATGATCCGTCTCCAAGTAGGAGATGTGATTGAACGAGATGAAATATTAAGGAAATTAGTTCATATTCAGTATGAACGAAACGATATGGCATTAGATCGCGGGCGGTTTCGCGTGCGTGGGGATGTGATTGAAATTTACCCCAGTTATGATGATATTGGGATTCGGATTGAACTTTGGGGAGATACCATTGATCGATTAAGCCGTTTTCACCTAGTTACAGGAGAGGTGCTTACAGAACTTCAAGAAATTAATGTGGCCCCAGCGAAGCATTTTGTCACTAGAGAGGACAGCCGTTTAAGTATCGTTCAAAACATCGAAAAAGAGCTTACAGAAAGGCTAGAAGTTCTAGAGCGAGAAGGGAAGGTTTTAGAAGCGGCAAGGCTTGCCAGTCGAACTCGTTATGATATGGAGATGATTCGTGAAACAGGAGTTTGTTCTGGAATTGAAAATTATTCTCGAATCATCGAAGAGCGTGCTCCAGGGACTCGTCCATTTACTTTAATTGATTATTTTGGAAAAGATTGGCTGATGATGATTGATGAGTCTCATGTTAGTATTCCTCAAGTTGGGGGGATGTTTGAAGGAGACAAATCGAGAAAAACAACATTAGTAGAATATGGGTTTAGGCTTCCTTGTGCTATTGATAATAGGCCCATGAGCTTTGATGAATTCGAATACATGTACCCGCCATCCGTGCTTTTTGTGAGTGCAACTCCAGGGGATTATGAATTAAGAAAAACGGGAGGAGTTGTTGTAGAACAAATCAATAGGCCAACAGGATTATTAGACCCTCAAATTGAAGTGTTTCCTGTGAAAGGGCAGATGGATGTGTTAATCGATCGAATGACACAGGTGATTCAAAAAGACGAACGTGTTTTAGTCACCACCTTAACCAAAAAAATGGCTCAAGATTTAACAGATTATTTAACAGAAATGAATATAAGAGCCAGGTATTTGCATAGTGAAATAAAAACATTGGAAAGGGCTCAAATTATTAGGGGCTTGCGTCTGGGTGAATTTGATGTGTTGGTTGGAATCAATTTATTACGAGAAGGTCTAGACTTACCTGAAGTTTCTTTAGTAGCCATTTTAGATGCGGATAAAGAGGGCTTTTTACGTAATTTTAGGAGTCTGATTCAAACGATGGGAAGGGCTAGTCGTCATTTAAATGGAACCGTACTTCTATTTGCTGATGTCATGACTGAGAGCTTAAAAAAGGCGATTGCAGAAACAAAACGCCGTCGACAAACACAAGAAGCTTTTAATACTTTGCATGGTATTACCCCAAAATCAGTGACTCGTCGCCTTGAAAACCAACTAGAAATGCAAGATCCTTTAACTTCATTGTTTGGGGATGAAAAGTTAAAAGAAGGGGATTCTAGTGATTTAGAGGCGACACCTGAATCTTTGGCTTCTATTGAAGAATTAGAAGCTCAAATGAAGGCGGCGGCCGCTTTACTTGATTTTGAAGAAGCGGCAAGAATACGAGATATTATTAGGGAAAGATCTTCTGCAGAAGAAAGAAAGAAATAATTAAGAATAGAATGGAGAAAAATCATCAAAAAAAAGTTTTGTTTCTTTTTGTTTTCATGGATTAGGGGTAATGGGCCTTTTTTTTTATAAATCGGGCCTTATTAATGTGAGCTACAATAAAAAACCATAGCTTTTTAGTGAAAATTTGTTTATTTTGAAGGAAACAAATTTAAGAGGTTATTATGAACTTCCATCTTTTGAAATTCTTAAAAACAGCAGCGTTTATGAGCGCTATTTCTTTATCTCTTATTGCATGTGGTGGTGATGATCCTCCAAGTAAACCAGGAACAGATTCCTCTTCTTCTGTGGCTCCTACCTTTTCTTCGGTTGTAGAAACAAAGATTTCTCCAATTAAAATAAATAACTTTGCTGTAAGCCAGGTCAGTTCAAATCGTTTTCTTGTCACAGGAAATGTGGTTATTGACTATACTGATACGACCGTGGCAAACGTGGATTCTGTAACTATTACAGGCATTCAATTTAATGTTGGTTTAGTTCAAGCGAATGGACTAGGTGATGTGGGTGCAACTGTTCAAATGACAAATCCTGTTACGTTCCCTACAGAACGTGTTGTTAATTTTGGCGAAGCAGGTGCTGCTATCGACGTTACTTCATTTGCAAATTGCGGCGATTTTATTGTTGAAGTGATTGTATTTTCACGTTCTCCAGACAATACAGAATATATTTCAAAAGAAACAGCTTCATTCTCTAAACCAGCTGCTACCTATTGCCCAGAACCAGTATCAAGCAGTTCTGTTGTGGAAGAACCTCTTATAGAAATGGATTCTTATGATGTCGTTTTAACAACTACTAAAACATCAGGGAATGTGGCCATTGATTTTGAAACAGGAACCCTGTACTCTGCAACAAATCTTGCTGCAAACAAGGGTCTTATAGATGCAGTACTCGTTTTTGAAAATGGAGTAGGTATCTTAAAGAGTGCTCGTCTTGCCGGTTTGGATAATTATGACGTTTTAGCAGGAGGCAATGACACTAAGTTTGCAGAGGAAACAAAAGCTTCTTCTGGTGAAGCTGTTCCTGCTCCAGTTTATACCAATGCCTTCTCCTATACAACACCAACAATGTCTGCTGTCGAAGAACTCGGTTTTGGCTTGTATTACGTTGTTCATACGACCTCGTATAATGCAGTGACAAAAGACGGCTTTTATGCATTTATGGTTGGTAGGGAAGAACGAGCCTCAAGTAGCACAAGCTTTACTTTTACCATCTATAAGAAAAAATAAATCAGTTTTGATTTTCTTAAAGGAGCCTCTTGTAGAGGCTCTTTTTTGTATGAGAAAGCAAATATTAAGTGCATTAGAAACCATAAATATGTTAATTTAAGGGGTATTGATATTTAAAAAGAATAAGGAGCATTATGTCTTTTGAAAAATACCCATTAGTATTATTGTTCTTGGTATTGATATTTGCAGGATGGTCTGGTTTTTCTCCGCAAGATACACGATTTACTTGGATTTTAGAAGTATTCCCTGTGGTAATCGCTTTACCCATTCTTCTTTTGACCTATAAGAAGTTTCCTCTGACCTACTTATGTTATACCTTGATTGCTATACACGCAGTGATTTTAATGCTTGGGGCTCACTATTCTTATGCAAAAGTCCCACTTGGTTTTTGGATGGAAGATTGGTTTGGTTGGACTCGAAATAATTACGATAAAATTGGACATTTAATGCAGGGATTTGGACCAGCCATTTATGTACGAGAATTGTTAGTACGGACTTCTCCTTTAAAACAAGGAAAGTGGCTCGCCTTTTTATCTGTTGCTGTTTCTTTAGGTTTTTCAGCTCTATATGAAATTATTGAATGGGCTGCTTCCCTTTCAAACCCGACAGATACAGAAGCTTTTTTAGGTACTCAAGGTTATATATGGGATACGCAGACAGATATGTTTTGTTGTCTTATAGGTTCTATTCTCGCTCTTCTATTGCTTTCTAAACTCCATGATAAAGGGCTTTCGGAAGTAAGAAAAAGATAGTTTTTTAGGCTGTTTTAAGCATATGGATGACTCTAACTTTAATGAAGTGAATACTTGAGAGTATTTGTTTCTTTTGGTCTTCTGGAATTGAAAACCTTGTTTGAGTCAAGGTTTTTTTTTGTACATTTTACACGAATTATATTTTTTTGGAGTGAATTATGTTAAAAAAATCCTCAGTTTTTGAAAAAATAAATGGTCCTGTGGTGACTATTGTGATGGATGGTTATGGCTTTAACTCAAATGAAACAGGAAATGCGATAGCAGCAGCACACAAGCCTACCATTGATCGTTTAATGTCTAAGTACAGCCATGTTTTATTAAAAGCACATGGGACAGCCGTTGGAATGCCTTCAGATGAAGATATGGGAAATTCAGAAGTGGGGCATAATGCCATTGGTGCTGGTCAGGTTTATAGTCAAGGCGCTGCATTAGTTGCTAATTCGATTGAAGCGGGAGAAATCTTTGAGCGCGATGCTTGGAAAGAAATTGTGAGTGGCGCCAGAGCAACAACTCTTCATTTTATGGGTCTTTTTAGTGATGGTAATGTTCATAGTAATGTAGACCATTTGAAAGCAATGATTGTCCAAGCTAAAAAAGATGGAGTGAAGCGAGTTCGCGTTCATATTCTTTTGGATGGTCGTGATGTTCCTGAAACATCTGCTTTAGATTATGTGGAACCTTTTGAAGCATTCTTAGCTGACCTTCGCTCTGCTGATTTTAATGTTTGTATTGCTAGTGGTGGTGGTCGTATGCAAATTACGATGGATCGCTATGGGGCTAACTGGAAAATGGTAGAAATGGGTTGGAAGACTCATGTTCTTGGTGAAGGTCGCCTGTTTAATAGTGCTAAAGAAGCGATTGAAACACTTCGTGGTGAAACAAAAGCGATTGATCAGGACTTGCCTCCTTTTGTGATTGGTGAAAATGGAACTCCTGTTGGAACCATTCAAGACGGCGATAGTGTGGTCTTCTTTAATTTCCGCGGAGATCGTGCGATTGAAATTACAAGGGCTTTTGAAGAAGAATCCTTTACTGAATTTGATCGTGTGCGTTTTCCTAAGGTGAACTACGCTGGCATGCTTCAGTATGATGGTGATCTTAAATTGCCTAATCGCTTTTTAGTTCCTCCTCCAGCGATTAAAAATACGAGTGGAGAATGGTTTAGTAAAGCTGGAATCAAACAGTTTGCTTGCTCTGAAACACAAAAGTTTGGCCACGTGACCTATTTCTGGAACGGAAATCGTAGTAGCAAATTTGAAGGGGAAACTTATTTAGAAGTACCTTCAGATGTGATTCCTTTTGAACAACGTCCTTGGATGAAGTCTGCAGAAGTAACGGATGCTATGATTGAAGCATTGAAGTCTGGCAAATATCAAACATTGCGTTGCAATTATCCAAATGGTGACATGGTTGGGCATACAGGTAGTTTCCGTGCGGCTACCATGGCGATTGAAGCTGTGGATCTTGCACTAGCACGCTTACTTCCAGTGATAGATGCTTTAGGTGGCGTGGCTTTAATTACCGCTGATCATGGTAATGCCGATGAAATGTTTGAGTTAGATAAAAAGACTCATCAACCAAAACAAAACAAAGATGGTTCGTTCAAAGCAAAAACAGCTCATACCTTAAATCCAGTGCCATGTATTTTATATGATAATGTTTCTGGTGGTAAACTCGCGCTTAAGAGCGGCTCTTGGGGCTTAAGTAATCTAGCTGCTACAACAGCTAATCTTCTTGGCTTTGAAAAGCACGAATCTTGGGATGATTCTATGTTGACGCTAAAGTAAATCTTTATTTCAAAATAGATTTATGAAAATTTTAACACATTACTTCGGTAGTGTGTTTTTTTTGAGATTAGAAAAAAAGATCAGAGCTAGATTCGTTTTATTTGTTGGTTTAATCTCGAATTCATGGTTTGATTTCTCTACTTCTCGCTTGTGGATCGATTTTTTCCATCAACAGTCAATTTCATAGCTTGTATAAAGAAGGCTTAGTCTTTAATGAAGTAAATACAATAAAGTTCTATTTTGTATTTATAACTAGCTAGAGGATACCAGATTTCATTAAATTTATAGATATGAAAAACCAAAATAGAGTCACGCTGAAAGAAGTTCGTTTTCCAATAATTAATGTGGCACAAGCGATTGCCTTAGATCGTTCACATAAAGGAACATCCTTAAAAAAAGGGTATGCTTTAATGGAAGAAGCAGGCGAGGCTCTTTTTGAAAAAATCCAGTCCTTTAGATTTAATCATCAGAGTGAAGCACATAAGCCCGTTTTGATTTTTACTGGAGGAGGAAATAATGGGGGAGATGGTTTTGTCGCTGCTCGTTTACTGAGAAAAAATAAAATCCCCTATTCCGTTTATGGATTAGTTGATCCTAAAGATTTTAAAAATGAAGCCTTACTGGCTTATCGTGATTTTATAAAAGCAGGCGGAGAATTCTCTTTAATTATTGATGTTACCAAGTTTGTAATTGAACCATCTTCAGGTTGTCTCGTTGTAGATGCTTTATTAGGTGTTGGTGCTACGGGAATTTTGCGACCAAGATTTGCAAAACTAGTGGAGACTTTAAATAATTTAAACCTTCCTATTTTGGCCGTAGATTCTCCGACGATTCCTTTGAGAGCAAATGAAACGCTACTGTTTGGATTCCCTCGTTGTGAGGCTTTCGAGTTAGAAACGGCTTCATATTATGGCTCTATTTCACTGGCGCCGTTATCTTATAAAAAATCCTTAACGCAAAAAATTTCTTCTTCCGATTATTGGATTCCTGAATCGAACTATAGGCAGCTTTTCCCGTGCCGAAATGAGTTCCTCGATAAACGTGCACAGGGAACAGGGCTTCTTATTGCTGGTTCTTTAGGGATGACAGGAGCTCCTTCTTTAGCAGCCCTTGCGGCATTACGTTCTGGTATAGGTCTTTTATCGATGGCTGTACCTCTTTGCTTGTTAGATATTCTTTCGAGTAAGTTAACAGAACCAGTTCTTTATCCTATCGGTGATTCAAGCGCACGTGGTTTTTCAGAAAATCAAGTGGATGAGTTGAAGTCTTATTTTAAACATCAAAACGCCATTTGCATTGGGCCAGGGATTTCTCAAAGAGTCGAAGTAAAAAAGATGGTAATCGACTTATTGCCTTCTTTTACATCTCCAGTGATTTTAGATGCAGACGCTTTAAATGCTCTTGAGGGCAAACCAGAAAAGCTGCTTTCCTTAAAGGTGCCTGCGATTATCACGCCACATGCTCGTGAATGGGGTCGTCTCTTTGGTCCTTTGCCAACGAAGATAGAAGATGTCATAAGCGTGGTTAAAGAAAAGGCGTCTCAATATAAAGTGACCATCGTTTTAAAAGGTGTTCCTACTTGTATTGCTTCGTCCAAAGGGGAAGTTTATTTGGTAGGTAAAGCAAATTCTGGCCTTGCAAAAGGTGGGTCTGGAGATGTGCTCGCTGGGATTATTTTAGCTTTATTAGCGCAGGGCCTTTCGACACTAGAAGCCGCTTTGTTAGGTACTTGGATTCATGCAGAAGCGGGCGAGCATGCGAGAAAGCGATTAGGCTCTTTTAGTATGTTACCTTCAGATGTTATAGATTCTCTTTCTAGCGTATTTATGAACAAAAAGGACTTATAATACTTTTTTTGATTTCAATGTTTCATTATGTAAAAAGAGGCATTGTAAAAATAGAGGCTTTGCTATTAACGGGCAAAAAAAGAAAAAAAAGGCGTTTTGATTTGATGATTTTGGGTTGAATCACAAAGAGGTCGCCTTGAACCTGATGAAGAGCCTCTTTAGCTCTTTTAAAAAGGCAAAACTCATTAATTTTCTACATTGTTTTATATGCCCGAAAAAAGACTGTTTTTATTAGATTCCTATGCCTTAGCTTTTCGCATGTTTTATGCGTATTATAAATCACCTTTAATTAATTCTGCTGGGCTAAATGTCTCGATGGTTCATGGTTATTGGGGAGCGGTTCTTCGAATATTAGATACTCATAAGCCAACTCATTTTGCGATAGTTCGAGATGTAAGCGCACCGACGTTTCGTCATGAATTATACCCTGAATATAAAGCGAATCGAGGGCCAATGCCAGAAGAAATGGTTGTACAAATGCCATTGCTTCAAGAAACACTACTAGCTAGTGGAGCTACTCTTCTTTCGGAACCTGGTTATGAAGCGGATGATGTAATGGCAAGCGTTGCTGTTGCTGCAGAAAAAGCAGGGTTCGATCAAATATTTATAGTGACTAAAGATAAAGATATGTCTCAAATCGTAAATGAAAAAATTCATTTATTTCATTTAGAAAAAGGGGCAGAAGGGATTGATTTTGGGCCAGAGCAAGTGCTTGAAAAATATGGGGTGCCGCCTTCTAAAATTCGAGACTACTTGGCTTTAATGGGAGATAGTTCGGATAATATTCCTGGTGTTCCAAAAATTGGCCCTAAAACAGCCGCTCAATTATTAAACGAATTTGATAATATCGATAACTTATATTTGAATCTCGATAAAATATCAAAAAAAGGGTTGCTTGAAAACTTAAGAGAAAATAAGGAAAAAGCATTTCTTTCTCGTGAACTAGTGACGTTACAAAGCACTCGGGGCTTTTCGGGCACTTTAGAACAATTAGAATATACTGGGCTTAATACAGATGCTTTAACTGATGTTTTTAAGAAAAATGAAATTAATAGTTTACTTCGCTTATTAAAACCTATTTCAGATCGTTCGACTCAAAAAACACTCCATACGGAAATGGATTTTTCGAAAGAAGACGTGCCAGAATATATTCTAGTGGATTCAAATGAAAAATGGGAATCGATGAAGCTAGATTTCGAGTCTAAAAAAGTCATTGCTGTAGATACGGAAACGGATTCTTTATCTTCTATGACAGCAGGTTTAGTGGGGCTCTGTCTTTCTTGTGATGAAGCGAGAGGCTATTACATTCCTTTAGCACACACCGATGAACTTGGGCTAGAATTAAATAATTTTAATAAAGAACTCGTTTCAGATTGGTTTACCACTTTATGGAATGACCCTCAAATAGAATGGGTGTTTCATAATGCCAAATTCGATTTGCATATTCTAAAAAGAAGTTTTGGAATTAACTTAAAAGCAAGAATTAGTGATTCTTTAATTGCCGCTTGGATGTTATCCCCTGGAGATTTGGGGCTTGGACTTGATGAACAAGTGCGTCGCCATCTACATCATGAGATGATTCCGATTGAAAATTTGATTGGTAGAGGGAAAAATCAAATTACGTTTAATCGTGTTCCTGTCTCGGATGCTTATACTTATGGCGCTGAAGATGCTGTTTATACTTTGCGTTTGTGGAATACGCTTTTACCAAAACTCAAAGAACGAGATTATGAAAAATTCTTTTTAGAATTAGAAATGCCCTGTTTAAAAGTTCTTTTTGAAATGGAAGAAAAAGGGGTTTCTATAGATAGTGAGGAATTAAAAAAACAATCTGCAGAAATAGAATTACGAATTATAGAATTAGAAAAAGAAATTTATGGAATGGCTGAAGGCGTGGAGTTTAATATTGGTTCTCCAAAACAGCTTGCAGAAGTTTTGTTCGATCATCTTGAATTACCTGTTATTAAGAAAACGCAGACGGGTCGTAGTACCGATAGTGTTGTTTTAGAAGAATTAAGTGTTGTGGCTCCACACCCAATTGTTTTTGCCATAATGGAATATCGAGAAATAAAAAAACTGCAAAGCACTTATCTTTCTGTTTTACCAGAGCTTGTAAATCCAGAGACCAAACGCATTCATACTAGTTTTATTCAATGGGGTACTGCAACGGGACGTCTTTCGAGCCGTGAACCGAATTTGCAGAATATCCCGATACGTACAGAAGCAGGGAAAAAAATAAGAGCTGCTTTTGTTCCACAAAAAAAAGACGATTTGATTCTTTCCGTCGACTACTCTCAAATAGAGCTTCGGATGCTTGCCCATTTAAGTGGAGATGAAAAGTTAATTGCCGCTTATAATCATGGGGCGGATATTCATACTCAAACAGCGGCTGCCATTTTTAACGTGCCTTTAAGTGAAGTCACTCAAGATCATCGTCGTGATGCAAAAATTGTGAATTTTGGTGTTCTCTATGGGATGACTGCTTTTAGGCTTGCGCGTGACTTGAAAATATCAAGAACAAGAGCTAAAGAATTTATTGATGATTATTTTTCCCTATATCAGGGAGTTCAGCAATTTATTGATAAAACCGTCGCTTTTGCTCATGAAAATGGGTATGTAGAAACTCTAACAGGGCGTCGTCGGTATATTCCTGGAATTGATTCTCATGATCGAACAGAATGTCAAATGGCGGAACGAATGGCTGTGAATACACCTGTTCAAGGAAGTGCGGCGGATTTGATAAAAATGGCGATGATTCGTATTGCTAATCGCATAGAAAAAGAGAAACTCCCATTAAAAATGATTTTACAAGTACATGATGAATTAGTATTTGAGTGTCCAAAATCAGAGGTAGAATCCCTTTCATTAATGGTAAAAGAGGAAATGGAGTCGGCCATGAGTCTTTCTGTTCCGCTCATTGCTTCAGTTGGTTATGGCTCTAATTGGCTAAGGGCGCATTAAACAAAATTTTGTATTTTAGTTGACTATGAAAAAAGAATGGATAATCATATTAAGTGTATTTATGCTCATCGCTTGTTCTTCTGAACAGAAGAATAATTCAAAAAAAGGGCCTGGTAAAGGAAGATCACAAGCACGAACACTCAGTGTCGAAGGCTATTTGGCTTTTCCCAAAGAAGCCATTTCTTCTTCTAAATTAGCAGGTAATTTATCGGCTTATGATGAAGTGGAATTAAAATCAGAAGTTGCAGGCAAATTGATTTCATTGAAAGTGAAAGACGGAGCCTATGTTAAAAAGGGATCATTAATTGCAAAAATTAATGATGCAGAACTTCAAGCTCAATTAAAACAAGCGAATGCTTCCTTAGAACTTGCAAAACAAAAAGAAAATCGTACAAAAACTTTATTTGACAAAGAGGGAGCTACTCAAGCGGAGTTAGAAGCGGTGATGGCTGCTAGAGCTTCGGCTGAAGCTTCTGTTGCTTTAATTTACGCTCAAATTCAAAAGACAGAAATTAGGGCTCCCTTTTCTGGTTCTTTAGGTATTTTAAAAGTCTCTAGTGGAGAATGGATGACTGCAGGCACAAGCATTGCCACACTTGCAAATGTTCAAAAACTAAAAGTATCTTTTTCTTTACCTCAGCGATTTGCAACCACTGTTACTAAAGGAACAAAAGTAAAAGTGACTGATTCAGAACGGGGTATTTCTACAGAAGCAACTGTTCGTGTGTTAGATCCAATCCTTTCTCAAAATAGTAGAAGTCGTCTTGTTCAAGCAGAACTCGATAATAAAGATAATCAACTGATTGCAGGCTCTTTTGTGGAAGTGACTATTCCTTTAGAAACCGATTCTCAAAAAGAGACGTATGATGTACCTGCAGAAGCGGTGACTTTAGACGATAAAGGCCCTTATGTTTTTGTCGCTGAAGGTGGAAAAGCAACGCAGCGTTATGTCACTACGGGTTTAAGAACTCCAATTTCCATTACCATTCTAGATGGTCTAAATCGAGGCGATACGGTCATTGTGTCTGGCATGATGTCTGTGCGTCAGGGTGTTTCTGTTCAGATTAAAGATTGGCGTGGTCAGATGAACTATGAGGTAAAACAGTGAGTCTCGCACAGGTATCGATTCGTCGCCCTGTATTAATGACTGTTTTAGCCATTGGCGTTATTTTGCTAGGCTTTTTTGGGTATATCAATTTGGGCATACGAGAATATCCAAGTGTGGATTCTCCCGTAATTACCGTGACTACATCTTACTCTGGAGCGAATGCCGCTGTTGTGGAAACAGAAGTTACAGAAGTTTTAGAAGAGGCTATTAATAGTGCTTCGGGAATTAAAACATTGACTTCTGCAAGCCAAGATGGTCGCTCTAGAATTAAAGTGGAGTTTGATGTTGGTTTTGATATGGAAACGGCGGCAAACGATGTTCGTGACCGAGTGAGTCGCGTACAGAGGCGTTTGCCTGATGCAGCTGATGCTCCAACGATTTCAAAATCCGATGCCGATGCTCAACCCATATTAATGCTCAGTTTGCTTTCCGATAAACGCGATGCTATGGAAATATCTGAAATAGCAAGAAATCAAGTCAAAGAACGTTTACAGACGATTACTGGGGTTTCTGAAGTGACTATTTGGGGAGAAAAACGTCCCGTGGTTCGTCTTTGGTTAGATCCTATTAAAATGCAATCACTTCAAGTGACAGCTTCTGATATTTCAGCTGCTTTAGCCAAAGAAAATTTGGAATTACCAGCAGGTATAATTGAAGGTGAAGCAGTCAATCTTTCCATTCGAACATTAGGTCGTTTACAAAAGCCTTCTGATTTTTCTGACATTGCAGTAAAGAAAACGAGTGAAGGCGTTATTCGTTTAGCAGACATTGCTGAAATTCATTATGAGCCAAAAGATCCAAGGACAGGTTGGAAACGAAATGGAAAAAATGTGGTGACCATTGCATTGATTCCACAACCTGGTTCAAACCATGTAGAGATTGCAGATGCTTATTATAAGCGTTTAGAAGAAATAAAAAGAGACCTCCCAACTGATGTTAAAATGATTCGAGGAATGGATGCGACAAAGAATATTCGAGCCTCCATCAAAGAAGTTCTAGGCACTCTTGTGATTGCATTTTTACTTGTCGTTTTTATGATATTTGTGTTTTTACGAGAAGTGAGGACAACTTTTATTCCTATGATTGTGATACCTGTAGCAATTATAGGATCCTTCTTTGTTCTTTATTTATTTGATTTTTCTATCAATGTTTTGACATTACTCGCGATGGTTTTGGCTATTGGTCTTGTGGTAGATGATGCTATTGTGATTGTTGAAAATATTTACCATAAGATTGAAAATAAAATGGCACCAAAACAAGCGGCTGTTGCTGGGACTAACGAAATCTTTTTTGCTGTAATAGCTACATCTGTTGTTCTAATGGCTGTTTTTGTTCCAATGCTTTCTTTAGGTGGAACTACGGGGTTGTTATTCAGGGAATTTGTGGCTATTATGATAGGCACAGTGTTTATTTCTACATCGATTGCATTGACTTTATCACCTATGCTTTGCTCTAAGTTTTTAAGACACCAGAAAAAGGGGCGTTTATTCATAATGACAGAACCTTTCTTTCAGGGTTTAAATAAAATTTATTCCCGTATGTTAAAGGCGTTTTTAAGCGTTCGAATATTAATGTTTCCCATTTTATTTATTTTGCTTGGCTTGGCTTTATTTTTCTTTAAGGCGCTTCCTCAAGAAATGGCTCCTTTAGAAGATCGAGGCTTTTTTATGGCCCGTTTGTCTTTGCCAGAGGGCCTTGGAATTGCAAAAACTAGAGCTATTACAGAAGAAATTGTTGATGATATGACCTCTCGCTTAGACCGCACGGATTACGAAGAAATCACCGCTGGCGCGAATGGAAATAGTTCAATGATACGGGTTGTTTTAAATGAAAACATTAAAGAACGTCGTCCACAAAGTGAATTAGCAAGAACGGTGCAGTCCATGGGACAAGAGTATCCCGATGTTCGTTTAATGGTGATTGAACCTCAAGGGCTTTCTTCTCAAAGAGGCGGAATGCCAGTGGATTTTGTTTTACAGGCTCCAAGTATTGACGTATTGCGAACATTGGTTCCTGTCTTTTTAGACGAAGCGCAAAAAGACCCGACATTCTCCGTTGTAAATTCTGATTTGAAATTCACAAAACCAGAACTCCATATTGAGATACTAAGAGATAAGGCAAGAGAATCGGGTGTCTATGTGGCTGATATCGCTTCTGCTGTAGAACTTGCTTTAGGCGATCAAACGTATGGCGATTTTTATATGGATGGTCGTCAATATGATATTATTGGTGCAGTAGGTTTACAATACAGAAACTCTCCTGATTTGATTCGTACGCTATCGGTGAAAAATAATAGTGGAGAAATTCTTTCATTAGATAATTTTGTGACCTTATCTGAGAAAGCGGCTGCTCCTTCTCTTCCTCGTTATAATCGTTTTAGTTCCGCGACGATTTCAGCGGGTCTTGTGGAAGGGAAAACCGTAGGCGATGGCGTTGCAGCGATGCGAGCCATTGCGGCAAGAGTCCTAAAAGATTATCCAAGTGTTTCTACGGATTTAGCTGGAACTTCAAAAGAATTTGAAGAAAGTTCTTCTGGACTCTTCCTAACTTTTTTGCTTGCGTTAGCGGTTGTCTTTTTAGTACTAGCAGGGCAATTTGAAAGTTTCCGCTCTCCTTTCATTACTCTTTTCACAGTTCCATTAGCTTTAGTCGGAGCGTTGTCGGCTCTTTATATATTCAACATTTCAATCAATATTTTTAGTGAAATCGCTCTTATTTTATTAATTGGATTAGTCACTAAAAATGGAATTCTAATTGTAGAATTTGCAAATCAAATTTCAGAAAACACGGGGTGTTCTCGCTTAGAAGCTGCACGTTTAGCGGGAGAACGCCGTTTTAGGCCTATATTAATGACAAGTTTTTCCACTATATTAGGGTCAGTTCCTTTAATCATGACTGGAACACCGAGCCGCGTTTCTATGGGTGTGGCTATTGTCGGAGGCCTTACTTTTGCAACGTTACTGTCTCTATTTATAGTTCCCGCAGCCTATTCTTTCTTTGCTGGAAAAGTGGAAAAGATATCGCTCGATGCTTCCAAAATGGCTGGTTTTTTATTGCCACTTGTTGGTATCGGTTTGTTGTTAGTACCTGCTCCAGCTTTTGCTCAAGATTCCAAATTATTAATGCCCACAGAAGCCGTTCAAATGGCACTTTCAAAAAATCACTCGGTATTAATGGCAGAAGAAGATTTGAAAGGGGCTCAACAATCGGCTTCTCTTGGAGCGAATGGATTATTACCAACGCTGGATTTAGCAGCATCCAGAAATTATTCTTACGGAGACCAAAATTCTACTACTCAGGCAGGAGTTTTTTCAGAAATCAATGGAGATCTTTCTGTACAAGACCGGTTGTCTCTCACCCTCAATTATCGATTATTTGAAGGCTTTGCCTCTTGGAATACGTATCAAGCGAGCAAGATGCAAAGAAAAATAAAAGAGATGGCATTACAAGAAGAAAAAAATAAAACAGCGAAGTCTGTTTTAGATGCCTACTATCAATCGGTACTAGCGAAAGAATCTTATCGAGTTGCAGAAGAAAACTTAAAACTTTCTGAATCTCGTCGTACCTTGACTCAAAATAAGCAAGAAGCAGGTGCAGCAACTAGATTAGATTATTTATCTGCCCAGATGGATTATGCTACTGATAGTGCTCTTGTGCAAACCGCTTTAATGAATCTCCAAAGTACTTGGCGCCATTTAGAATTAGAACTCGGTGGAGCATTATCCCCAGAAGAATACCGCCTAATGGATTCTCTTGAGGTTCATTTAGAACCAGCTTGGATGAACCAAAATGGTGTGGATGACGTTTATAAAAAGACTATTGAAAAAAATATCGAGATACAACTTGCTTTAACAGAACAAAAAGAAGCCGAGTTAAAACGATCTTCCGCAAAATCTAATCTTTACCCAAAAGTTGATTTAACGGGCTCTTGGAATTTGGGTGCCTCAGAAGCAGATCTTTCTAACCCAGCAGAATCCTATTCGAGTTCTTTTCAAGTCGGGGCGTTTTTAAAATGGAACCTTTTCAATGGGCTCTCGGATAATACTCTTTTAGAAAAGGCGAAAATACAAGAACGTATGGCTACGCTTAAATTAGAGAAACTTCGCTTAAGTTTGAGAACGCAAGTGGCTGATGCCATTGATAAACATTTACGAGCTCTAAAATCTCTTGAACTAGCCCAATCGAATTTAAAGCTTTCTGCTGAAATCATTACGCTTGCAGAAGAACAATTAAAAGTGGGTGGTATTACGGCTTTTGAATTTAGAGAAAATCAAAATCGGTGGAACTTAACTTACAAAGCGGTATTACTTGCAAAAATAGAAGCTCAAATCGCAGAGAATGAGGTTTTATTATTGATGGGCTGGTATTGATACGGGCTTTTCTTTTTTGATTTCAATAAATTGAATGGGGAGCTCATCTGCTTTGCTCATTCCATATTTTGTTCTAACGAGGTATTCTAAATAAAAAGAATCCGTCTTGAGCCGTTGATTTTCTTCTTGTTGCTTTTGTAGTTCCATTTTTAAAGAGTCAATTTCTTGTTCAAGATTTTGGATTTGGTTGTATAGTCGGTATTGTCCTAACAAACCATTTTTCTCAAACAAAAGCTGAAGAATCATTATCAATATAAAAGAGATAACAATAATTAAGAGAATGCCATTCTTTTTTTTCAGCAAGAAGAAAACTCCATCAGCGAGAAATGATATCTATAACCATCATTGGTGTAAACTAGGCCAGCGATTTCTAATTCTGTCAATATAGATAAAAGTAGAGGACGCTTGAAGGGAAAAAAATCTTGAACCTCTTCAATTGTATAAGTATAACCTCCCACTTTTTCAATGATTGTCATGGCTTCTTCAGAAAGGAGAATTTCTGATTTGAATAAGCTCTCTTTAGAAAGATTGTTTTTTTGACTTAAACCGCAATAAAGGCCAAGATCTTCAGGAGCAAATAAGGGTTTTGCTAGCCCACTTCTTAAAAGAGCATTTGTCCCAGCGGCTGTTTCCCGATTAAAATCCCCTGGAATGGCGAGAAGTGTTTTATTTTCTTTCAAGCATAAATCAGCAGTAATTAAGGCTCCGCCTTTGATTTTACTTTCAATGATGACGGTTGTTTTAGAGAGCCCAGTAATAATTCCGTTACGTAAAGGAAATTGCCACTTTAATGCTGGCACGCCGTTTGCAAAAGAGCTGACTAAAGCACCCCCGTGTTCTAAAATTTTATGAGCTAATTTTTCTCGAGATCCTCCAATCGGTGTATCTAACCCTTGAGCGAGAACAGCAATCGTTGGAATGTTGTATTTGATTGCTGCTTCATGACAAAGACTATCAATCCCTTGGGCAAGCCCAGAGACGACAATGGCATTAGTTCCTCTTAAACTTTTTACCAGAAGATCACATAAAAGAGGAGCGCTGGCACTAGGTCTTCTTGTTCCTACTAATGCAATGCCTATTCTATCTTTACTAGGAAGAGTTCCTTTAATAAATAGACTTTCAGGGCAATGAATTGATTTTTGAAGCGATTCAGGAAAGTCGTTTCGAAATAATTCTTTACAGTTACTATCTTTGATATCCATGGCATATACCTTTAATGATTTGATTGATATAATGAAGCGCCTTCGTTCTCCAGATGGCTGCCCTTGGGATAAAGAACAAAACATCAACTCCTTGCTCCCTTATCTTATAGAAGAATCTTGTGAGTATATCGATGCGGCTCAAGCGAATGATAAAGTGCACATGTGCGAAGAATTGGGTGATGTTCTTTTGCAAGTGGTATTTCATGCGCAGGTGGCCTCAGAACAAGGAGACTTTTCTATTAGCGAAGTCATAGAAAGTATTTGTGAAAAAATGATTAGACGACATCCCCATGTCTTTGGGGACGCCACAGCAGAAGATGCCAACGCCGTTTTACGACAGTGGGAACGCATTAAAGCCTCCGAAAAGAATAATATTGGAATGGCAGAAAAATCTGCCATGGATAAGGTGAGTAAAAGCTTACCACCATTAGCTCGAGCGCAAGAATTACAACGTCGTGCCGCCAAAGTCGGCTTTGATTGGAATAGTGAAGCGCCCGTTTTTGAAAAAGTTCTTGAAGAAATTACAGAATTCCGCGAAGAAATGCAAGCGGAAATCAAGAATAAAGAAAAGATTGAAGAAGAATTTGGTGATATTTTGTTTTCTTTCGTGAATTGGGCACGGCATATCGGTTTAAATGCCTCTACTGCTTTAATGCGAGCGAATTCAAAATTTGATAGGCGATTCCGTGAAGTAGAAAAATTAGCGGAGGGTCAAGACATGAAGTCCATGGGTCTTGAAAAACTAGATGCTCTTTGGGATCAAGTAAAAAAAGAAGAATGTTAGTTTAAAACAGTCTTATGTTAGAATAAGATTGTTAACCGTAAGCCCGATAAAGAAGGCTATGAGATAGCCATACCACAAAATAGTTAGAGGGTAATTAAGCACTTTTTTCCCAGTGCTATTAAGAGTTTTATTCTTTTCAGCAATGCGAACTAGGTTTTTTCGCAAATATATAATGCAAACACCAAGGCCAGCAATAGAAACAACAATGAGTAAAAGGGCTTTTAACATAAATCAAAAGATAGCATTTTTTAAAATGATAAAGCACACGAGCAAAAGGTTTCTTAATAGATGAACGAAAATAGGTTTGATATGATGAATCGGATGGGCTTGATTTGTAGAAAGTGTCTTTAAAGGAGTCTTTAATCCTTCTTTTATTAAAAAGGTGCCTATATAGTATGTGTAAGAGGCTATTTTTGCATTTTGGGGCTCTTATGGGGCTAAATGGGTATGTAAAACTATTGAAAATAAAAGTAGTGGGTTGCAGCAATCTCTAAAAATTTCTCTATTTGGATGCGATTAGGTCGTTCATGTGAGCGAACCTTTCTTTTATGAGGTCTTTTTGGATAATCGGGAAAAATTAGATTCCCTCATTGCAGAAGCTTGCCGTTCTGTTGGAGTTGAACTTGTGGAGTTAGATCAATTCCAAGCAGGCAAACGAAAAGTTTTAAGGCTTTATGTCGATAAGCCAGAAGGCGTGACCATAGGCGATTGTACTGAGGTCAGCCGTAATTTATCAGCGGCATTAGATTTAGATGAAGAAATAATTGCTGGGGCATACACGTTGGAAGTGTCTTCTCCAGGATTAGACCGCCCTCTTAAGTCCACGGCTGATTTCCAGCGTAATATAGGGCGTTTTTTACGTATCACTCGTAGTACAGGAAAACCAGTGACTGGAATTCTTGTGAGTGTAGAGGAACAAAATTTAACGCTGGATCTTAAAGGCCATGCAGGGCAGTTCCAAGTCCCTCGGTCCGAAATTCTTTCAGCCAAGGTAGATATTCAATTCTGACAAAAGGTTACTATGAAGAACGAACCTAAAATAAATTTAGTAGAAGCATTAAAATCACTAGTGCAAGATAAAAACGTTGATGATTCGATAGTGACTGGTGCACTGAAGGATGCGTTAATTTCTGCTGCTCGTAAGTATTTACAAATCAACAAAAAAATAGATGTAGATATTGATACTGAAACTGATGAAATTCGAGTTTTCTTAAGAGTTGAAGTCGTAGACGATTATCCTGACTACGATACTGAAATGACAGCTGAAGAAGTGGAAGTCATGGACGAAGGCTATATGCTCGTTCAAGAAGCACAAGAGTTTAATGAAGATGCTCAACCAGGTGACCTTTTAGAAATGGAAGTTCCTGTTTCTGCTTTTGGTCGTCAAGCAATTCAAACGGCTAAACAATTTTTAATTCAGCGTATTCGCACTGCAGAACGTGATAAGATTTATGAAACGTATCGCAGTCGTATTGGCACCATGATTAATGGTGAAGTCGTCCGTATTGAAAATAAAAACTTAATCGTTTCTATTGGCCGTCAGACAGAAGCTGTATTACCAGCTAAAGAACAAATTGCCAAAGAACGTTTCCATCAAGGTAGCTCAGTTAAGGCTGTGATTGCTGATGTTGCTGATTCTACTAAAGGTGGAGCCCAGGTTATTTTGTCTAGAGCCAACGGTGATTTCTTAAAAGAACTTTTCCGTCAAGAAGTTCCAGAAATTTACGAAGGGACTGTCGAAATGAAAGGAGTTTCACGTGATCCTGGATTTAGAGCTAAGATTGCCGTATATTCACGCGATGAACGCATTGATCCAGTGGGTTCTTGTGTAGGCATGAAAGGTGCTCGTGTTCAAGCGATTGTTCGTGAATTAGCGAATGAAAGAATTGATATCGTTCATTGGAATCCTGATCTTGAAACCTATGTCCGTCGTTCTTTAGCTCCAGCAAATATCGTTAAGTTTGTTGAAGTTTCGGGCACTCGTCGAATTGTTCTTGTGGTGGCTGATGAAGATCTTGCACAAGCGATTGGTCGCAATGGTCAAAATGTACGTCTAGCCTCTCAATTAGTTGGGCGTGATTTAGATGTGTTTGGAGAAAAAGAATGGTCTGAAAAAGACGAAGAAACAAAAGAAAAAATACTAACACCTCGTGCAAACGAATATCGTCAAATGAATCAGGCGAACGATAGAAAAATGCAATTAGACGAGTTGTTTACAAAAGACAATACAGAAGATCAGCCAATCGAAGAAGATGGCGTCAGTATGGAAGACAGTGAGGCTTAATGATAAGCCTAATGGAGCCAACAAATAGATGAGTAAAATAGAAGACATTAGACCTGCAGATTGGGCAAAATCAAAGGGTGTTACAAGTGAGATTGTTGTTAAGCTATTAAAAGAAGCTGGTGTGGATGTTCGTTCCCACATGACAAAAATCCCTGCTTCAGAATATGCCTCAATTGAGTCACAGGTTGAATCCGAAAAAGCAAAGCTGGATTCTAGAAAACTAAAAAAGAATAATGGCGCTTCTGATGCGGATAATTCTTCTACTTCATCTGCTCCAAAGAGAAAAGTGGGTTCGGTTTCTACAATCAAGGGTGGTGCTGTTAAAGTTTCTTTAAAAAGAGCAAAGCCTACCACTACATCTAAGCCTGCAGAAACAAAAACTGCTATCGCTCTGAAACCAGCTGTTGTAAAACCAGAAGTGGTTAAAACAGAAACTCTTAAAACAGAAAATCCAAAGGCTGTGGTTACACCTTCGGCAGTAGAAAAGAAAGAAACAGTATCTGTTTCCCCTGCCGCTGAGATTTCAAAACCAAATGAACATAAGCCTGTTCAGCATAAACAAGCAGAGCTTTCTAAGCCAGCGTCGCATCCACATGCTAGTGTTTCACCAAAAGCAGAAGTCACGCAGCATAAAGAAGTTCCTTCTGCATCTAAAGAGAATGACGCCGCTTCAAAGGCAGATTTAAGAGTACCTGCAATGAAAGCACAGGTATTTAAACCAGATGCCGCTGTTTTAGCCCGTATTGAAAAATCTCGCCAGCAGCAAGCCAGTACACAGCATCGTCGCCCTAACGGGCCTCGTTCTGGGGGTAATGGTGGTAATAATAGTCAAGGCTATACTGGTTCTTTTGGTAAATCACCAGCTGGTGGTGCTCCTAATGCCAATCGCCGCCCTCAAGGACAAGGTCAAGGAGGCGGAAATTCTAGTGGTGGTTATCGTCCAGGTGGTAATGCTGGCGGTGGAAATCGTCCTTATACACCAGGTGGCCAAAATCGCTCCAGTGGCGGATTCTCTAGTGGTTCAATGAAGGAAGCTTTTGGCGCCTCTCCTGAAGGAGCCAATCTTGTTGCTACAACATCAGGATCAAAAGATGGTTCTAAATCAGGCAACCGTCGCAATGATAAAAAACGTGGCACATCTTTAGGTAATAAGCAGGAACGTCAAAAGGAACAACAAGAAGTCGTTCGTCAAAATGTTTCAAGAGTGATGGCTTCTCTCTCCAAGCATCCTGTAAAAAAAGTATATCGTAAAGAACTTTCTGAAATAGATGATTCTATTGAACGTCAAGTTTTAAAAACTTCTGACTTTATTACTGTGGGTGAATTAGCTGGATTAATGGAACAAATGCCTGCACGCGTAATTGCAAAGTGTATGGAAATGGGCATGATGGTCACTATTAATGCTCGCTTAGATTTTGAAAGTATTCAAGTTCTTGCAGATGAATTTGGCTTTGAAGCTCAATTAATGGAAGAATATGAAGAAGAAGTTTTAGGTGTTGAAGAAGAACAAACCGAAAACTTGCAGTCTCGTCATCCTGTTGTGACTGTGATGGGTCACGTTGACCATGGTAAAACTTCTTTATTAGACTGGATTCGTAAAGCGAATGTGGTCTCTGGTGAATCTGGTGGTATTACCCAACATATTGGTGCTTATGAAGTAAGTACAAAAGCGGGTAAGGTTACTTTCTTAGATACTCCAGGTCATGAAGCATTCAGTGCTATGCGTGCTCGTGGTTCTCAAGTCACCGATGTGATTGTTCTTGTGGTGGCCGCCGACTCTATGGTGATGCCTCAAACAGTGGAATCTATTGAACTTGCTCATCGTGAAAAAGTGCCTATAGTAGTAGCGATTACTAAGATTGATTTACCTACAGCCAACCCAGATAAAATTCGTACGCAACTCGCTGAACGCGGCGTTGAAGTGGAACAATGGGGTGGTACCGTCAGCTGTATCGAAGTATCAGCACGTTCTGGAAAAGGAATGGATCTTCTTTTAGAAACACTTGCTTTAGAAACAGAAGTGCTAGAACTAAAAGCCAATCCAGATACACGTGCTCGTGGTGCTGTGGTCGAATCCAAGCTCGATGCTGGAAAAGGCTCCATGGCTACCATTTTAATTCAAAATGGTACTCTTCATATTGGAGATCCTTTTGTTTGCGGTCTTTATTCTGGTCGCGTGAGAGCGATGTTTGATGAACGTGGCGGTATTCGAAAAGAAGCAGGGCCTTCAACCCCTTGTCAAGTTCTTGGCTTTGATGGAACTCCTCAAGCAGGTGATGATCTTATCGTTGTTGAAGATGAAAAGGCAGCACGTGAAATTGCTTCCAAGCGTCGTATGGCCGCCCGTGAAAGAGATTTACGTGCTCGTAAGACAATCTCTCTTGAAAATGTTTACGAAGGCGCTAAAGACGGAAAGATTTCTGAGTTGAATTTGATTGTTAAAGCGGATGTGGGTGGATCTGCAGAAGCTCTTGCTGCAAGCCTTGAAAAGCTCAGCAATAGTGAAGTAAAAATCCATATTATTCGAAAAGGTGTTGGTGCCATTACGGATTCCGATATTCTTTTAGCTACAACAGCTCAAGCGATTGTGATTGCGTTCCACTTAATGCCTTCACTTTCTATTCGTGAAATGGCCGAAAAAGAAGGCATTGAAATTAAAACATATCGCGTGATATACGACTGTATTGAAGATATTAAGAATGCTGTGGAAGGCTTGTTAAAGCCTACTACCCGCGAAGAAATTGTGGGTGAAGCAGATATTCGTGAAGTCTTTAAGATTCCAAAGATCGGCTTGATTGCAGGGTGTATGGTCACGAGCGGTGAAGTCAATCGCGATAGTCGAGTTCATGTTTATCGTAACGGTGTCGAATTAGGTCTTACAGAAGTTCAATCCTTAAAACGCCATAAAGACGATGTTAAATCGGTGGCTCGTGGGTTTGATTGCGGTATTGGTCTTAAGGGATACGATAATATTGAAGTGGGCGATACCTTGATGTTCTTTAAGGACGTTAAAGTCGCTAGAACTCTTGCTGATGTGGCCCGTGATGAAAAAGCAGCTGCAGAAAAGAAAGAAAGTGAAAAAGGTGAAGCTAAGTGAGTCGTAGAACAGACAGACTAGGTGAACTTTTTCGAATGGAAATAAGTAAGCTCCTACAAAAGGGATTGAAAGATCCTCGAGTAGGGTTTGCGACCATTAATCGGGTTGATATCACAGAAGATTTAAGCTTTGCAAAAGTATTAGTCTCTGTGATGGGCTCCGATAAAGAAAAACGAGATACCATTATTGGGTTACGTAGCTCCGCTGGTTTTATTCGTCAGTTTTTAGGAAAGGGAATTAAAATTCGTAAAATTCCTGAGCTCCAATTTGTTCTTGATGAAAACTTAGAACATGCGCTTCATATTGATTCTATCTTGGCCGATCTAAAAAATCAGGGAGACCTCGATTGAGGTCTTCTGGATTTGTTTTACTTCATAAGCCTGCGGGTGTAACATCCTTTCAAGCCTTGTTCCCCTTAAAAAGATTATTTAAAACAAAGCGTATTGGGCATGCTGGTACTCTTGATTTGAGAGCTTCTGGTTTGATTATTGCGGGCATAGAACGTGCCACACGTTTGCTCCCTTACTTAGAATCTGCAGATAAAGTTTATACCTTTCGTTTGCATATAGGATTTTTAACCGATACTTTAGAATGGGATGGTGAGCTTCTAGAACAAGGAAAACCTATTTCTGTAAAGCGAGTCGATTTAGAATCCATTCTACCTTTATTTAGGGGAAAAATAGAACAGATTCCTCCAAATTATAGTGCCATTAAAATCAAGGGTGTTCGTGCTTCGGATTTGAGTTTGCAAGGAAAAGATTTTGAGTTAAAATCACGTCCTATCACTATTTATGATTTGAACGTTATTGGAGAAAATGAAGCCCCAAAAGATTCGAGTGGAGAAGCTTTTGCCTCTTTTGATTTAGAATGTCATTGTTCTAAGGGAACGTATATTCGTTCTCTTTGTCGAGATATTGGGCTCGCTTTAGGTTCATTTGGAGTTGTTTCTCATATTTGTCGAAAACAGATAGGTTCTATTTCTTTAAATGATGCTGTATTACCAGAGCATTTGTCCGATTCTTCGATTATTTCTCCAGAACATATTTTACCTTACCCTGTTTTAATACTTTCACAAGAACAAGCTCAGATGATTCGAAATGGAAATTGGATTCCATGGAAAACATCTGTAGAAACACTACCTCCAGAAAATTTTATCTTTGCAAAAAATGAAATGGGTGAAATCATTTCTTTATGCAGGTTTGAACCAGGAAGAGTGATTCCAAAATTTTTTATAGGTCAGGAAGAATGATTTCTCGTGCAATCACCACAGGCAATTTTGACGGCTGCCATTTAGGGCATCAAAAACTTTTTTCTTTCTTAAAAGAAAAAAGTATGGCTCAAAATTTAAAGCCTACGGTGGTCTCTTTTGAACCTCATACGCGTTATCTTTTAGGGGCACCTGGAAAACCAGCTCTTTTAACAACTACGGAAGAAAAAAAACAATTTGTAGAAAGTCTAGGCCTTGATTTTATTACAATCCCTTTCACACATTCTTTAACACAGCTTTCTTTTAGCTCTTTTGTTCAGGATTATCTTGAAAAAAAACTTCAAGCGAAAATGTTTGTTTTTGGTTATGATCATCGAATGGGTGCTTTGGGGCAAGGGAATTATAAAACGATAGTAGACACGTTCCCTCATCTACAAGCATTTCAAATGCCCGCTTTTTATTATAAAGAAGAATTAGTCAGTTCTTCTCTTGTTAGACAGGCTCTAGAAAATGGTCAAATAGAAAGGGCAAATGATTTTTTAGGAAGACCTTATCGTTTAAGCGGATCTGTGGTGATGGGAAAACAATTGGGGCGTAAACTTGGTTTTCCGACAGCGAATATACAAACCGCTCCATTTAAGTTAATCCCTAAGTTTGGCGTTTATGTAGGAGAAGTGACTCTTGCCGATGGCCGTTGTTTTCGTTCCGTTGTTAATATTGGCGTTCAACCATCACTTGAAAATCAAGAACTCGCCGTAGAAGCTCATTTGTTGAATTTTTCAGAAGATTTGTATGGCATGAAAGTGGATTTAGATTTATTCTCTTTTATTCGTCCAGAGCAAAAATTTGATTCTTTAGAAGCACTTATTTCTCAAATCAAAAAAGATGCGGCTTTTGCATCTAAATTGGATAATCGATACTCATAATAATCACTTTGGTTTACTAAAAAAAATATTTCGTCATAATGTAATGCATGCAAGAAAGGGTTAATGAAGGCCAATTTTTACGCTTTTATGGTTTGTAAAACAAAAAATCAATTTAGCTTCTTTTGATTATATTCCAGTGGCTGCAGATCAGACCTTAGCTGTGGATTTACACAAAATAGGTGCTTCTGTTACAGGTACCGCTGTACTTCAAGATGCTGCTAACATCAATGGATTGCAAACCGTTCCTGCTGAAGATTTTTCCATGCGTTTGGCTTTAGGCGGAGGTGTTTTTATTGCTAAAAGAATAAGATGAAATTGTAGTGAGAATTGAAAATGATAAGTTAAGATGACTTACTATTTCTTCTATAAGGAGAGCGACTCTTTTTAGTGTTTTGGAAAGATTGCTTCGGAGATGCATTTTTTGGAAAAGATACTTTTGGTGAAGCAGAGTTCGGCAATTCAGACTTTTGAGAAAAAGACTCTGGTGAAGTTGGTTTAGCGCGAGGCGGCTCTTGGCTTGGAAAATAAGTTCTTCCTTCTTCTATAGAAGATCTTGAAAGTAATAATCGAGAAATTTTACCCAGCTTTAATCGTTCTAAAGTGGCTTTAATCCAAGGGCGATTTTCTTGAATATACCAGAAGAAGAATCGTTGTTGATTCTTTTTTTGTTCTGGCTTTTTCGCTACATATATAGGCGTTCCATCGGGGAGCGTTTCTGCATAATACATTTCTGTAGCAACCGTCATCGGAGTTGGCGTAAAGTCTTGTACTTGTTCTAATCTGAAACCAAGTTGTTTTGTTTCTAGAGCAAGAGATGCCATATCGGCTTCTGTACAACCTGGGTGGCTAGAAATAAAGTAAGGAATAATTTGTTGCTTTTTTTCTACGAGGGCACTTTCTCTTTCGAAAATTGCTTTGAATTCATAAAATAAAGAGAACGGTGGTTTTCGAATTAAGCGAAGTACAGATTCAGACGTATGTTCGGGGGCCACTTTAAGACGACCACTCACATGGTTTTGAATCAATGCCTTAGTATAGGCTTCGTGATCTTTTCTTAAAGAGGTGTTGTTCGTTTCTTGAAGAAGAATATCATAACGAACACCGCTTCCAATAAAGAGATGCTTTACTTTAGGGTGATTTTGCACTTCTTGATAAAGGCTTAAAAGATCGGCATGACGAGTATCTAGGTTATCGCAAATTTTCGGGAAAAGGCAACTAGGACGCATGCATTTTTTGCAACGCTCCAAATCTTTCCCCTGCATTTTATAGGTATTGGCCGATGGCCCGCCTAAATCGGTAATCGTACCATTAAAAGAAGGCATTTGAGTAATAATATCTAATTCTCGGAGAATGCTTTCTCGGCTTCGACTTGCAATAAATTTACCTTGATGAGCGTTTATAGCACAAAAACTACACCCACCAAAACACCCTCGATGGATAGTAATAGAATGCTTAATCATTTCATAAGCAGGAATCGGGCCGCGTTTACGGTAACGTGGGTGAGGCAATCTTTGGTAAGGGTATTCAAAACTTTCATCAAGTTCTCCATAAGCCAAAGGAGGGTATGGAGGATTTATTACAACCGTTTTGTCATTTACATTTTGAAGCAATCGTTTAGATTGCATTTTATTGCTTTCTAACTCAAACGTGCGAAAATTTTTTAATTGCGTTTGCTTGTTTTCTAAACAATCTTCATGACTACTAAGATAAAGATCTTCCCATTCTTTTGTTTTCTTTATCTCGTTTGGATCTGCTAAGTAAGCGGTTTGTGGAACGTTTTTTATACTTGAAAACGGAACGCCTTTTTTAAGCAAACGAAGAATTTCTTTGATGGGCTTTTCGCCCATGCCGTAGACTAAAAGGTCTGCTCCCGTTTCTGCTAAGATACTTGGTTTTAGTTTATCTTGCCAGTAATCATAATGCGTGATACGTCGTAAGCTTGCTTCTAATCCACCAATTAAGACAGGAACGTCGGGGTATAATTCTTTAAGAATTCGAGTGTAAACGTAGGTGGCATAATCTGGGCGAAATCCTGATTTTCCACCAGGGGTAAAGGCGTCATCACTACGAAGGCGTTTGCCTGCGGTATAATGATTGACCATGCTATCCATGCCACTAGAAATACCAAAAAAATACCGAGGTTTGCCTAGTTTTTTGAAATCTCGAAGATCGTCTCTCCAATTCGGCTGTGGTAAAATAGCCACACGAAAGCCTTCGTGTTCAATTAATCGCGCAATGACAGCATGACCAAAAGAAGGGTGGTCTACATAAGCATCAGCACTAACAATAATAACATCAACGTAGTCCCAACCGCATTCATCAAGTTCTTCGCGACTAATAGGTAAAAAATCCATAGCCCCTAAGATAGAAAAGAATGAACAACATCCAAATTAGATTCTCTATGAATTCAAGAGTAGCGTTGCCCAAAAGCAGATGGAAGTAATTAAATAAAGAGGGGCTACCACGCTCTTTTCTTTGCGGCTAAAAGAAAAAAGAGAAATCGCTGCGTTGAATAGCAAGTATAGAGCAAAAAAGTAACCTATGCCGCGAGTGAGAGGTGGTTCTAATAAGAAAGGAATAAGGCCTCCCACCTGTAATAAGATAAAAAGCAAAATCAGTTGAACAATAAGAGCTGTAATAAATGGAGGTCTTGACTCTTTAGGAATGATTCGATTTTTTCCTCCCATGACGAATTCGCCAAGAGGAAACCCTAAAATTAAAAGGAGATAGAGGATAATAATAGGTGTAAAGGATATTGTTCCAATAATAGCAGAAATCATATTAAGAATATAGTTATAAAAGGAGTTATAAAAAAATTTATTCTATAAAAGAGAGTACCGTTTTTTTGTGTAATACAGCTAATTAAAGGGGGTGTTTAAGAGACATCAAAAAATATTTTGCGAAATAAAACAGGGCAAATAAGGTGCAGAATAATTTGGTGATGAATCGTTATTTTTTAGAGACGTTGAATCAGGTTTCTTTTTCTTTTTTAGAAAAAATACAACCGCAATAATCTTGGCGATAGAGGTTGTATTCCTTTGATAATTCAATAGATCTTTTATAACCGTTTTTCTTCTTAAAATCAGACGGTAAGCTTTGAACATTGTAAATGGTACCACATTCTTGGCTAATATTATTAAGAAGAGTCGCGTCTTTCATAGGACTAATGGTGAGTGTCGATGCAAAATAATCGGCTCCTATTTCTTTTGCTTTTTTGGCCGCTTCTGATAAGCGTAGTTCAAAACACTTCACACAACGCTCTCCACCTTCTGGTTCTTCTTCAAGGCCTTTAACGGTGGAATAAAAACGCTTGGGTTCGTATTCCCCTTCAACTAAATGAATGGGATTAGGAGCTTTGAATTCTTGGACAAAACGCTTTATCTCATTCAACCGTTGTTCATATTCGCTAGGAGGAGAAATGTTTGGGTTATAATAAAAAACAGAAATCACAAAATAGGGCGAAAGGTATTCTAAAACATAGCTACTACAGGGGGCGCAACAACAATGGAGTAATAAATGAGGGGTTTCCCCTGAATTTTTAATCTCATATAATAGACGAGTTAATTGTTGCTGTAAAGAAAGGTTCATAAACAAAAAATAACAAAAAAAGAGGGGCCGCTCTAAAAATCAAGAAAACAAAGCTCTCGCAAATCATTTTTTAGAGGCGTCCTTTTGAGAAACGCTTTTAAAAGTGAAAAGACTTTTTCTAAATTTATGCAAAAGATCCTCTAATAATGGTTTTTTCTTAAAAGGTCAAATCCATTAAGAATAGGAACAAGTTTGTTAAAATTTTATTTTGAGATGTAATATGAATATTCCCGAACCTTCGAATTTTATTCAGGAAATAATTGTTGATGATCTAAAGACTGGTAAACGTAATGCGGTGCATACGCGGTTTCCTCCAGAGCCAAATGGCTATCTTCATATTGGTCATGCCAAAAGTATTTGTTTGAATTTTTCAACAGCAGCAAAGTTTGGCGGGAAAACCAATTTACGTTTTGACGATACCAATCCATCAAAAGAAGAAATAGAATACGTTGATTCTATTCGTGAAGATGTGCGTTGGCTTGGTTTTGATTGGGAAGAAAGAGAATATTTTGCCAGTGATTATTATGATCAAATTTATGACTTTGCAGAACAATTGATTCTCAAAGGCAAGGCCTATATTTGTGAACTAAAGGGCGACGCTGTCAGTGAGTATCGTGGCACCTTGACTGAGGCAGGTAAGCCTAGTCCTTGGAGAGATAGACCTGTTTCTGAAAACCTCGATCTATTCCGTCGTATGAAGGCTGGTGAGTTTGAAGAAGGGGCTTGCTTTTTAAGAGCAAAAATCGATATGGCTCACCCTAACATGAATATGCGTGATCCAGCAGTTTATCGTATCAAGAAAGCAAGCCATCATCGGACTGGTGATAAATGGTGTATTTATCCAATGTACGATTTTGCTCATCCAATTAGCGACTGGATTGAAAATATTACGCATTCCATTTGTACTCTTGAATTTGAAGCCCATCGTCCATTGTACGATTGGTTCCTACAAGCTTTGGAATTAAAAAATTGTCCTCAACAAATTGAGTTTGCTCGACTAAACCTCACTTATACGATGATGAGTAAAAGACGTTTACTTGAGCTTGTGCAAAATAAAGTGGTAATGGGCTGGAGTGACCCTAGAATGCCTACGATTAGCGGACTTCGTCGTCGTGGTTATTCTCCTTCTAGCATCCGTGAGTTTTGTGATCGCATTGGTATTTCAAAAGCCGATAGCATGGTTGATATCAACCTTCTGTATTTTTGCATTCGAGAAGAATTGAATGCATCTGCACAGCGCGCGATGGCTGTACTTAACCCAGTAAAAGTTGTGATTGATAACTGGGAAGAAGGGCGCTTTGATGAAATCGAAGTAGAAAATAATCCAGAGAATCCAGCTCAAGGAAACCGAAAAATTTTATTTGGACGTGAGATTTATATTGAGCGTGATGATTTTATGGAAAACCCTCCTAAGAAGTATTTCAGATTACACCCAGATGGAGAAGTGCGCTTAAAAGGGGCTTACTTTATCAAGTGTGTTCGAGTAGATAAAGACGATCAAGGAAACATTCTTGAAATCCATTGTACCTATGACCCTGCGAGCCGTGGTGGAGAAAGTCCAGATGGTCGCAAAGTGAAAGGCACCATCCAGTGGGTGAGTGTTCCTCATGCGGTGAGTGCAGAGGTGCGGTTGTTTGATCATCTTTTCACATTAGAAAATCCAGCCGATGTCCCAGAAGATAAAGTCTGGTCTGATTATCTTAATCCAAATTCTATGATTAAATGCGAGGCAAAGCTAGAACCAATGATGGGAAAAGCGACTCTTGCAGACCGTTATCAGTTTATGCGTCTTGGCTATTTCTGTTTAGATTCAGAAGAAAATAAACAAGGGAAATTAGTCTTTAATCGGACGGTAGAATTAAAAGATTCTTGGGGCAAAATGCAAGCAAAATAAGACTTTTGTCTTGAATAAGCTTGTTTATAATTTAAGAAATCCTTAAAATTTTAGGCTTTATTAATGTCGTCGAATACTTCTAGTATTCGACGATTTATTATTACACATCAAAAATCAGTTATTAGCATTGTTCTAAAAAAATAAAGTATGTTTAAAAGAGCTTTATAGAAAAGAGTTTTCTTCAAGGAGACTTGGGTGTTATTTCTAAAAATAAGTGTCTTGCTATTTTACATTATTCTTTTTGGTTCTTGCAGCGAAACCAAAGTCACAGACGTAGATCTTAGTTCCTCTTCTTCTTTTGAGGAAGTTTTGTATTTATCTTCAGAAGATTTGGTCCCCGTTTTAGAATCTTCTTCCTCTGTTTACGAAAATAATTCTTCTTTAGAACAACCCCACTTTTCTTCGTCAGAAACAAGCTTAAACCTTTCTTCGTCTGAATTACAGATTCATCTTTCTTCTTCTTCTTCGATAGAATCATTATCTTCTTCCGTGTTCATTCCGAACATATCTTCCTCTTCTTTCCATTTTATAAGTAGTTCTTCTTTTAATCCGGTATACAAACCCGGCGATTATATTTTAGGTGCTGATATCTCCAAATTTCAAGAATATGAAAGTCGGGGGGTTCATTTTTACGATACAGATAATCAACAAAAATCCATTTTTCAAATTCTAAAAAATCATGGGATTAATTACATTCGCTTAAAAACATTTGTAGACCCTTCAGCGATGTATGGCTATGCCGCTTCTGGTTGTGGTGAGACCTCTACGGAACCATTTGGCGATAAATCCCATATTATGGCTTATGCAAAAAAAGTAAAAGAAGAGGGCTTTGGTTTTTTACTCGATATTCATTATAGTGATAATTGGGCTGATCCAGGAAAACAAATCATTCCAGAACGCTGGCGTTCAGTGAATTCAATTGACACTCTTTCCGACTCGGTTTATGCTTACACTTATGATTTGCTTTCTTCACTAAAAAGTATAGGTGCATTGCCTGATATGGTGCAGGTGGGTAATGAAATCACTAATGGATTGCTTCGAAATGTACCAACCTCTAAGACAAATTGTTGGGGAGAACCATCTAGCGCAGCATCTTCTGTTGTGAGTGGGGAGTTAAGTTCGCAGCCAGGGAATTTTTCCAAATTAATTAAAGCGGGTATAAAAGCGGTTCATGACGTCGATTCTCGCATTAAAACTGTTCTTCATATTGAAAATGCCATTGATCATGGTTCTTGGTGGCTTAGTGTAGTGATTGATCAGCAAAAAATCAATTTTGATATTCTTGCCTTTTCTGCCTATACAGCTTATGGTCATGGAATAGCTTCAGAATGGAAATCTTTTATTAACACACAATCCAGTAAATACCCAAATCTGCAATTTTTAATTGCGGAGTATAATGGAGGCATTAGCGCTTCCACATGGACTTCTGGGAAAACAAAAGAAATCAATTTGATGTTAAAAGAAACACCAAAAGCAATCGGTTCTTTTTATTGGGAACCAGCTCTTTATGGAGCTTGGGGCGGGGCGGCTTTCGAATGGCGAGACAATAATTTGTATGCAATCCCTTCGGCGTTTTCTGAATTTGATGAACTTCTTCCCAATTTAGATTTACAGAGGCATTTGCCTCCAATGCCATCAAAGAATCCTCCAAAAAGTAAAGGGCTCTTTTAGAGGCTAGTTTGATAAAGAATAGGTGTCCTATTCATTCATTTTTACTACATTAAAAGCATGAAGAAATTGGTTGTTCCTCTTATTTTAACATTTCTTATTGCTGGTCTTTTATTTTACTTAAAATCAGATCCTAAAGCGAGTTCTGGAAATTTAGATGCTGCATTATACCTAGAGACTAGGTCGAAAATTGATTCATTACAAGTGGAACTCTGGAATCAAAATAAAAATCCAGAAAAGCGTGCGCAAATTTTAAGCCAATTAGATCTTGCTTGGGATGAAAACCAGCGATTAAAGTCACCTATTCCCGTTTCCTCTTCTGAATCTGAAGAAAAAACGGCATCCATTGATTTACAAATAGGCATGTGGTTTACCATCACGCTTGTTGTGATTATTTGTATTCTCGGGATGGTTGTCCTTTTATTGAAGAAAAAACGAGACGCGATCACAAGACAAATGGAACAAATACGTGCAGAACAGCGTTTCAAGGCACCAAAAGGTGGCTTTCAAGAAGATCCAACGTTTGTGAATCGAACACGAGTGCGTCGTTCGATTATAGATGATGCGAAGGCTTTTGCCGAAGAAGAAAAACAAAAAATGAGTGAGGTTTCTCCAAACGATATTGCGTTTGAAGATGAAAACGGACTTCCTGAAAATAAGATTATGGCTTATGGCCCAGACGATAAACCCGCTCTTCGACCTACAGCAAAAGAGAGAATCACTACCGCCATGCAATCGCTTTCAGATGCGCTTGTTCGGCCTAAAGGAATGACACGAGAGAAAACCATGCGTGTACGTGCTCAAAGTCGTAACACATTAAATGGATCGTCAGAAAATAACCCTTTAGACATTACTCGTTTTGATCAAGAACGTTCAGATAAAGAAAGAGTATTACAACTTATGCGTCGAGGTTATACTAATTCAGAAATAGCGAGGCGCATGCAGATTTCTCAAGAACAAGTGGATACTATCATCCGAGAAATTCGGGATGCTGGGGCCTAACGCATGCGCTACCGTTTTCGGTGCGAGTATTTAGGGAGCGTTTTTTTTGGTTGGCAAGAGCAAAATGAAGCTGGAACCACCAAATTCGTTACCGTTCAATCAGAATTACAAAAAGCTTTTGCAATAGCTCTCAGGGAAAATATTCGCTTAGTTGGCTCTGGCCGAACAGATACGGGTGTTCATGCGAGAGGGCAATGCGTTCATTTTGATTGGGATAAAGAACCTTTAGATATTTTGAAGGTTGAACGATCTATTAACGGATTAACGAAACGAGTTATTCGGATTCGAGATTTAGAACCTTGTGCAGGTGATTTTCATGCTCGCCATGATGCCATAAGTCGATATTACCAATACACCATATTCACTCGTCCAGTGGCTTTGTATCGTGATTTTGGTTGGGAATGTGGCAGTGTTCCTTTAGATTTAGAAGTGATGGAACAAGAGTGCAATGCTTTTGTGGGGTATCACGATTTTATTCATTTTTGTATTCCGCGTAATGATGGGAAAACCACATTTTGTGATTTATCTGAATTTCGAATGGAACGAGTCAATGAATATACGATTCGGTTTCATATCAAAGGGAATCGTTTTTTGCATCGCCAAGTCAGAGCGATGGTAGGTACTTTATTTGATATAGGGCGAGGCCGCTACCCAAAAGGGACTATTCATCAGATTTTTGATAATCAATTTAAGGGCGAGCGAACATGGGCCCCTCCACAGGGCCTTGTTCTTGAAAACGTTGAATACAAAGATTAGTTCTCGGTAGAAGTTGAATCTTTCTTCTCATCAAAAACAGAATAATCCATTTCAGTCATTTTTGGCTTGGATACTTTCTCTGCTTCTTCTTTTTCTATTCTTTTCTTTTTTGCAATCTCTTCAGTCGTGGGGTCTTTTCCAAAGGTTTGCTTAAAGTATAAGACGTTTGTATTGAAGGAAGTTCTTGTACCGATACCTGTACCAATCACTGGGTGGTAAGAATCGCCTAAAGTAAATGAAACTTCGAGGCCTAAACGAAATCCGTTTGTACCATCAACACCAAGTGTAGGCACAATTGTTTGATAAGTAGGTGTAACTAATGTTCCGCCAGATTGCATATGAGCTGTTTCATAACCGACAGAAAGCATTAATTCCATAAAAGAAACAGGGGAATAGCCTATAACCATTTGAAACAAATGAGTGGATACGGATAAGTCTAATTGACCTGTGTAGTCTTCAGGAGTATAACCAATAAAAGAAGAATTGTAACCATAGGCTAAACTCACATTTAAGGTTTGAAGTTCTTTAGGTAAAGCGTACTGAAATAAGTAACCAAAACTATATTGAAGTCCAACGCCAAAAAGGCTAAAAGATTTAAGTTCACTAATGGCAGGTAGCCACATTCCGCGTAATACCACGCGAGCATGGTAATAACTCACGGCGGCTTGAGCAATGGGATAAGAAAAAATGCTTAGGCTATTCAATGTTTCATTACCACTAATTTCATGACACAGTGGGTAAGAACTACATTGAATATCGGGATTAAAATTATAGCCAGGAATGTTAGCACCAAAAATAGTAGGAACATTAGAAGCGGTATAGTTTCGGTCCTTATCGGTAATAGGGCTTAAAGTAATAGGTAAACCTGCATCAAAAGAAAAACTTTGAGGCACATTTGCACTATGAACCCAGTTGCTGTTTAGAACGGTACCTAATTGAGTGATAATAGGTTTTACGTAACCAGGGCGATTACCATCAGGTAAACCAGTTTCATCAAAAGCGATAATCGAGTGGTAAATAGAAGCCCAGTCAGCAGAAGCAGAACCAAAGGCAATAAAAATAGATGTTAAAAGAATCTGTATTTTTTTCATGCCTGCAAAAATAACAAAACCAAATTATCGTGTCACTCGGCTGGCATTGATTCTATGAGAATGTGGTGTATTAATGTTCCTAAAACAGCATTATCTGTATAAGAACCATGCCTAAAATCAATCCCTTGAAGGGTTTTCTCAATGGATTCGGCACATTCTCCTTTAGCAAAAAGAGGAACAAGCTGATTGGTGTGGGCTGAAGAGTGGAAGCTATGTCCAGGCACTTTCCCCTTTCCATTATTAATTAGATCATAATCAATTGTTTTATCTGTATAGCCATTTGGACCAATTAAAAAACCAGTTTCATGATCGGCCGTGATGATTAAAAGATTCTCTTCAAATCCTCCATGGTTCTCTATCCAGAAAATCACTTGTTCAACGGTAGCGGTAAAATCAGTCATCTCTTCAATGGTACGAGCAATTGATTTTTCATGAGCCGCGGCATCAATGGCACCACCTTCAATCATTAAGAAAAAACCATTCTCATTTTTATTCAATAGATTAAGAGCAATTTGACTCATTGTTTTTAGATCAGGTACAGTAGTATTCTTGGGATGTTCGCCAACAATCGTATCAGAAGGCATTGGGCCATTTCCTCGACTAGATTGTAGTGAATAGAGAACAGGAGCAATTCCAATTAAACGATCGGGTAAAGAATCTGAGCTAAAAGAGGCATATTTTTCAAAATCACTTAATGATTCTATAAAAGCCCAAGAACCATCTAAATTTGTGGCTGTTCCCGCTTTTAATTTTTCATAAAGAGAAGCACCGCCGATATAATCATAAAAGGGAGTGCCCCCAATAGAATTACCTAGAGAATCAAGAACTACTTCTGCAGAAACAGCTACTCCGTTATTATCAAAAAGAGGATGGCCTGCTCCAAGAATCACATCTAAGTGAGTGTTCGTAATCATATTCTGAGCAATTTCTGTATAATTAGTTCGACTTGCTTGATGCACTGTAAAACCAGCTGGAGTGGCATGAGAAATAGGCATTGACGTAACCACACCAGCGGAACGCCCTGTTTCATGAGCTACTTCAGTTACATTTTTAACAGGATTTTTATCTGAGTTCACTCCAATGGAATTATTATTTGTTTTTACTCCTGTGGCTAAAGCCGTAGCACTTGCCCCAGAATCAGTGAATTTTGAACGTACCCAGTCAGGAATGCTATATGCTTTTTGTGAAGAATAGACGTTAGCGCTTTTTGAATAAGTCGACATCGCGATAGTGACTGGAAAAGAATAGAAAGGTTGTTGTCCTTTTTCCCCATAATTAAAGTAGTCGGCAGCAATAAATTGGTTAAAACCACAGCCATCACAAACCATCATAATAACATTCTTATTTGTGCAACCTTTCACCATTTCTTTGTAATCTAAAGCATCTTCTCCATTGATTAACCCGCAAGAAGAAAAAAAATAAAGACAAGAGCAGAGAATTATTTTAGAAAGAAAATGATTCATGAAAAATTAATCCCACTAAATTAGTATTACATCTCAAATATTAGTTTAATTCCAGCTTCTCCAAAATGCTGATGAAGAGATTCGTCTATGGAACAGGATCCAGATTCTTTTGTATTTAAACTAGAATAATAGAAAAAGCGATATTTTAAGGAAAATTCAACACCAAGATGCTCGGTAAAGTAATAGCGCACCGAAGAAAGCGCAGAAATTCCATTACCCATTAAAACGCCATCACTTAAAACAGGATTTTCGTTTTCTGGAGAAGACGTTTCGACATTATCTTTAGAATCAATTCTCATATAGGTATAATTTATGCCAAAACCAATTTGGAGAGGGTTAGGCCAGAACAAATAGTAACGATAGTCGGCTCCAAGTTTAAAATAAGAGTAGTCGGACTCAAAAGTATAAAGCCCAACCACAAAAGCAAACGTGTGTGCATTCATATTCACGCCCACTTCTGCTTCGGGAATAAAAGAATGTTTAAAATCAGGAAAATGAAATACTTCTGTTACAATATCTTCATCTAAGGAAATCTTTTTGTTTTCTGAAAGATCTCCTGTAGTTAGGAAGCCATTAAAACTTAAGCCAAAATAATGCGTTCTAGTCCAGAAATCATCTGCAAAAGAGAAAACCGTGAAGCATAATATTAAGAGAAGGAATTTTTTCATAAAAGGGCTTCCTTTTTATGTTAAAAACGAAAATTAAAGTCTACTTCAAAAATAATGAAAGGCTTTTTCTGATCAAATCCACTTATAAAATAATTAATTCAAAAAACTATAGAGAAGCATAATGAAACATTGCATCAATACATTTTTTTGCATTAATTTGAACAGAATCTTCAATTTCAATAGAGAGAGCTTTTTCAGGATGGCGAAGCGTTTCTAAAATATTGGATAGTGAGTTAGACTTCATATACTTACACATACTGCAGCTGCCAATAAATGTATGATCAGGCATTTCCGATTGCATGCGAGCATTTAAGCCACACTCGGTGAGTAATAAAAATGGGGTATGCTTAGGTGAGTTTCTGATGTACTGCACCATTTGGCCAGTGCTTCCGACAAAATCACTAAGTAAAGCAACGCCTGGATGGCATTCTGGATGACTAATTACTTTTAGCCCTGGATTTTGCTCTCTAAAAAAACGAATCATTTCAGGATCGTACTGCTCATGAACATAGCAACACCCGTCAAACAAAACGATTTCTTTATGAATGCCTTTCTTTTCAAGTTCCGCTTGAACGTTTTGCCCCATTAAACGATCGGGAACAAAGACAATTTTATCATTTTTAATATGAGAAACAATATCTACAACATTAGAACTAGTCACACAGACATCGCACTGCGCTTTAATTTCTGCAGTGGTATTAATATAGCAGACAAAAGTATGGTTTGGATAAATGCGATGAAGTTCTTCAATTTGATTTACAGTAATACTATCTGCTAAGCTACAGCCAGTGAGTGGGCCAGGAATTAACACTTGTTTATGAGGGTTTAGGATTTTTGCCGTTTCTCCCATAAAACGAACAGCAGCAAAAATAATACGATCGGCATTAATTTTTGTGGCGTCTTGACTTAGCTTAAAACTATCGCCATCAAAGTCGGCGACAGAATAAATAATTTCTGGAGAAACGTAGCTATGAGCAAAAATAACCGCATTTTGCTGTTTTTTTAATTCTAAAATTTCTTGAATCATGGGAATCATGTTTTCACAAGCTTCCATGCTGTAATTACATAAAACGCTTCCAGGCTGGACCGTTTTTAGACGTTGGTATAATTCTTGAGCTGTCATAGTGTAAAATGTAGAAAATTGAGGACTGATAATCATTTTTTAATAATCGATTTTTACTTGTTTCGGGAGAATCATTTCGGAAGACTCTTTTCGAGAATGCTTTTCGGAAGCTCTTCTTTTATTTTTTCGGGGAAAGTATTGTCGAATAATGCTAAGACTAATTAAGGTAAGTTTTAAGTGTGAAGTCAACATTGTGATGTGTTTGCAGCCCAATCACTAATAATCGTTTTTTACTTGTTTCGGGAGTATCATTTCGGGAGAATTTTTTTCGGGAGATTATTCCTGCGAAACGCTTTTTAAGTGCGCTGTTTTTTAATAAAAATTTTAAGAATCAAAAGAAGTTAGAACAATTAAGATAACGAAGAATAAGCATATTCATTGATTTCAGAATACACTTTTTGAGCTGGAACGGAGTAAAAACGTTCTTCTTCAGGGCACCATGCCGATAAAGATTTTCCATAAACGCATCCAGAATCTAGCCCAATAAAGCCAGGAAGATTTAAAAAGCCTTTTTTTGCCCAATGCCCAAATACAATTGTTTTAGGCCACTTCACTAGTTCGTACCAAGGTTGATCATTCCATAAGCGAATAGAAAGTAAAATATCGGGATTCATATCTTCAAGTTTTTCGACATGAGGTTCTATGCCTGCATGAACTAAAAGAGCTTCTGGAGTATCAATCCAAAGAGGCCATTTCGAAATCACCGAATAAATATAGTCGATGTTTTTAATTCTTTTAATACGTTCCCGTTCTTTTTCTGTCCATTTTAATTTTGGAGTATCGAGTGTCTTTAGTAGACGAGCTTCGTGATTTCCAAGAACACATTGAATCCCAAGTTCTTGAGTCAATTGAATACATTCTAAAGCGCTAGGCCCCTTATTAATAATATCGCCCGTTTGATAAAGAGTGTCAGAGCCTTTTACAAACCCGAAATCGTCAATGATTTGAGCAAATTCCTTAAAACACCCATGAACATCACCTATAAATAGAGTACGTTTCATAATTCACAAACTTTTAGAATCGTTTGAACTTCCTCAGGAGATAATTCTCTATAATCACAAGCTGGAGTAGTTCCTAGTGGGATTCCACAAAAAGAAATACGTTTTAAATCGTTTATACGGTAACTCAAGGCCTCCATCATACGACGAATTTCTCTGTTTTTGCCTTCGGTGAGAACCATTTCTACAAAACCTTTTTTTAGATAAATGGCTTCAGCGTGCCCTGTTTCTCCGTCTCCGATATCCACGCCGTTGATAATTCTTTCGGCGTCTTGTTTAGAAAGTTCAGGTTCGCTCCAAACTAAGTAACTACGTTGTATTTGATAGCTTGGGTGTGTTAGACGGTGGGCTAGTTCGCCATTATCTGTAAAAAGCAAGAGACCGCGACTTTGCAAGTCCAGTCGGCCAATATATTTTAAGCCTCTATAACCAGGAGGTAAATAATCATAAACCGTTTTTCTGCCTTGAGGGTCAGAAGCCGAGCAAACGCAGCCAGGGGGTTTATGAAATAAAATAATAGTTGTCTTTTGAGGTAAATGGGCGAGTTTCCCATCCACTAAAACAGTATCGGATGGAGAAACTTGAGAACCTAATTCTTTCACCACTTCGTTATTGACCATGACTCGCCCCTCTAAAATAAGCGTGTCAGCAGCTCGTCTAGAGGCAATACCGCAAGAAGATATAAACTTATTTAATCTCATGAGATTCCTCTGAAAGAGAAGAAGGGTAAAGTAAACCAAATCGAATACCTGCGGTACTGATTTTAAAAGATTCAACATGAAGACGTTCTAATAAACTTTTGAGCCAGTATAAACCACAAATAATCACATCACTTCGACCATTTTCAAGACCAGGTAAAAGGGCGCGTAATTCTTTAGAGAGATTAGAAATTCTCATTGTAGTCTGCTCTAAATCGTTCAAGTTCATTTCGAGACCTTCGATTTGTTCATATTTGAACTGATTTAGGTTTAAATATACCATAGCAAGAGCAGTAGCTGTGCCGCCAATAAAAACGACTTCTTTTTTTGAAAAAGCACGAACGGGGAATTCTTTAAATGTCTCTTTAATAAAATTTTTGTATTCAGGGCCAGGGATTGCTCCCATTTTCTTAAACAAGTAGAGAGCGCCTACTGGAATAGATATACTTTTTTTACCAAAGCTTAGTTCAGTAGAACCACCGCCAATATCTAAAGTCAATAAATCAGAATGATACCATTCGCTAATCGCTTTGTATGTAAGGGCAGCTTCTTCTTCCCCAGAAATTACCTTTGGTTTAAACCATAATGCTTTTTCCACAGCAGAAATTACGGATTCACTATTGGAGGCTTTTCTCATCGCTTCAGTCATGGCGACTGCTTCTAATTCTACACCTAAAGCGTGAATAGTAGAACGAAAACGTTCCATAATGGTCACTAATTCGTTTAATTTATCATTAGAAATAGACTTAAATTCAAAAATATCTTCTCCAAGTCGACATACTTCGACTTTTTGAAGTTTAGGAACTAGCTTTTCTTGACCGCTTTCTTGTTTTTCAAAAGCGGCAATCAATAAAATACAGCTATAACTACCAATATCTATAGACGCTAGGAGTTTATTTGGCACTGGAATCCTCTTTTGGATCATCACCAATTAAAGTTTCTCGAATTTTGTCAACAAGAGAGGTGGAGTGGAGTAAAAATTCTTTTGCATTCGAAATGGCTTCTTCAACAACCGATTCAGGGTATTCATTTGCCCAGTTTGCTACTAAAACAGCCGATTCAGAACCGAGTTCTTTCTGTTCGCGAATCTCAACAGCCATTTTTAAAGCAAGTAACATTCCCAATTCAAATGGTTTAGGATTTTGTTTTCCTTCAATTCGCTTTTCGATTCGGGAAATCTTTTCGTATAGATCTAATTTTTCAAATTCTTGGAGGTCTTTTTCTGATATCATACTAATAAATTTATAAAAAAAAATATTAGCATTGCCTCTAAAATAATTTTGTAAGTCGATATTGCTAACAAAAAGGATAGCAAGGTGTTTAAAAAATAAAAGAGAGCCGTTGAGACTCTCTTTTATTTTAATGTCTAAAGAATTACTTCTTAGGAGCAGCAGCTTTTTTAGGAGCGGCTTTCTTAGGAGCAGCAGCTTTCTTAGGAGCAGCTTTTTTAGGAGCAGCGGCTTTCTTAGGAGCAGCTTTTTTAGGAGCAGCAGCTTTCTTAGGAGCAGCTTTTTTAGGAGCAGCGGCTTTCTTAGGAGCAGCAGCTTTCTTAGGAGCAGCTTTTTTAGGAGCAGCGGCTTTCTTAGGAGCAGCAGCTTTCTTAGGGGCTGCTTTTTTAGCTGGAGCTTTTTTTGTTGTTGCCATGATTTTTCTTCCTTTTAGTGAGGGGTTAAAAATGATAATAATAAAATAACTTGATTTTCACAAATAATCAACACCTTTCTTCATTTTTTTTATTTTTTTTTTGACAAACCAAAAATTATTTCTTAGCAATCGATTGGATGTAATCTGAAATTCCTTGCACGCCGATCTCAAAAATATTCGCAAACTTTTTTGCAAAGGGTGGAATTTTTCCTCCGTTCAAACCTAAGACATCATGCAAAACAAGCACTTGACCATCCGTCGATTCGCCTGCGCCAATGCCAATCGTAACAGCGCTAACTCTATGACTGATAAGGGTTCCGAGTGTTTCAGGAACGTGTTCTAAGACCATAGAATAGACTCCTAATTTGTCTATAGTCATCGCGTCTTTTAAAAGTTGATCAGCCTCTTCAGAAGTTTTTCCAAACTGTTTAAAGCTCTTCGCTGTTTGAGGTAATAACCCTAAATGACCCATCACAGGAATATTATTCTTCAAAAGAATTTCTATCACATCTTCTTTTGCACCTTCCAATTTTACAGAGTGAGCTCCTGCATCTAACAAAAGTTTTGCATTTTCTAGTGCTAAAGTTGGATTGCTATCACTAAGATAAGGCATGTCGCTAATAATATGAGTGTTCGGAGCGCCTTTAGATACGCCGCGAGTGAAGATAATCATTTCGTTCATGCCAATTTCTCGTGTACTTGAATAGCCAAGCATCACATTAGCGAGAGAATCGCCGACTAAAATTTGGTCAATGTGAGCGGCTTCTGCCATTTTTGCAAAAGCAAAATCATAAGCGGTAATGACAGAGACTTTTTCTCCGTTCTTTTTTTTGTTTTGGATTTCTTTTATAGAGAGCATAGTTTTCTAACCTCTTTTAACCATTGAATAGAATGAATTTCTTGTGTTGAGCCTAAATGACGTTGTAAATAAAGTAAAAAAGCTTTTTCCATAAGCGGGATTTTTTCTAAAGGCATGCTTTGATTGAATGACCATAAATCTTTGAGGAACAACGGATTAGCTCTTGGAACAGAGTCGCTTGTGCAATTTTTACAGAGGCATCCACCGAGTTCTGGAAAAAAATCTCCTGGAGTTTCTTTTAAAGTGGCGCCGCACTTCACGCAATACTGAATGGCTATCGTATAACCCCACAAATCGTTAATTTCAAAAAGCCACTGTACTAAAATAGAGGATGTTTTTGGAGAAGAATCTAAAGATTCAAAAGCATTAAGCAAAAGAGAAAATTCTTTTTCAAGCTCTGCTTCTTGAGGAGTATATCTTAAAATCACTTCCGCCATCACCTGGGCAATAGCCAAAGCCTCCAGATTATTTCTCATTTCTGGAAACCATTTTATTAAAGAGGCTTCTTTAATAAAGTAAAGCTCACTTTTAGAAGTCTTTTTAAAAACAATTTCAGAAAAAGAAAGAGGGTCAAGGGCATTTTTAAAAGAAAATTCATGACGTTTACCCCCTTTTACCAAAAAAGAAACAACCCCTTGAGACGCCGTTAACGCTTTTACTACCCAAGAGGAATCACTATAAGGGTAACGATGTAATATAATAGAGGGACTTTTGATGAGCACCGATTTAGCCTGGGGGCCAGCCGAAATCTCGACCGCCTAAAACATGTAAGTGAATATGCCATACTGTTTGGCAAGCACTTTCTTTACAGTTAAAAACAAAACGAGCTCCATTTGGTTCTAGACCAAGCTCTTTCGCGATTTTTTGCGCTTGAAAAAGCATTTTACCCATTAAAATAGAGTCTTCATTTTTAAGATCCATTACATGAGGGATATGTTTTTTGGGAATGACCAAAAAATGAATAGGCGCTTGTGGGGATATATCATAGAAAGCGAATACATCTTCGTCTTCATAGATTTTTTTAGAAGGTATTTCACCTGCGATAATTTTACAAAATAAGCAATCAGACATGTGTATAAAATAACATTTTAAATAAAGAGTGAAGGAAAAAAAGATTTCTGGGGTGCTGTTCAGAGGTAAAGACCTTTTTTTACTTCCTTACCTTTATTACATTTATTGCTCAGGTTTCTTTTAAAGATAGTACTGAAAGTCAAAAAAAAGCTAAATAAGATATCGTTGACTTATAGATCTATTTTTAGAAGTCGCTATTACTGCGGTGAAAACCGTTTATGTTTTACGTTTTAGGGTTTTATAAAAGAGGCCCACAGGAATAATAGTATGAATTTTTCTGCAGTCATCTCCGAAGAATTGAAACTCGAAGAATGGCGTGTTGCCAAAGCGCTCGAATTAATGGAACAAGGTGGAACTGTTCCTTTTATAGCACGTTATCGTAAAGATCAAACGGGAACTTTAAACGAAATTGAACTTCGCGATATTGCTCATCGTCGTGAATACTTACAAGAAATTAAAGAACGTAGAGAAACTATTCTTAAAAGCATTGAAGAACAGGGCAAGCTCACTCCAGAACTAAAAGCCCAAATCGAAAATTGCAAAGAAAAAACATTGCTCGAAGACTTATACGCTCCTTATAAACCTAAGAAGCGCACCAGAGCTACCATTGCAAAAGAACTTGGACTGGAACCTCTTGCTCGCACCATTATGGCTCAAGAACCTGTTTCAAATACTGCCGAAGACATTGGCCGTATTTATTTATCAGAAGAAAAAGGTCTTGCCGATCCAAAAGCGGCGATCAATGGCGCTTGCGATATTCTCGCTGAAGAAGTGGCTGATAATGCGGAGTACCGTCAATACCTACGTACTCAAATGGAAAAACAAGGTGTCATGATTTCAAAAGTTCGCAAAGAATTTGAAAAACAAGAGACCAAGTTCAGCAACTACTATGATTTCTCAGAACCATTAGCAAAAATTCCAAGCCATCGCATGCTTGCTTTGCGCCGTGGTGAAAAAGAAAAAGTCCTTCGTCTAACGATAGAAGTCCCAGACGATGAATTTGTTGGTTATCTACTAAATAAAATCATTAAAGGGGATTCCATCTGGAAATCTTATCTTCAAGAAATGTGCAAAGATGCTTGGGAACGCTTATTAAAACCAAGTATGGAAAGCGAAGTCCGCATGCTTCTTAAAGATGCCGCTGAAGAAGAAGCCTTTAAGGTATTCAGCAAAAACTTACAAGATGTTTTACTTGCACCACCTGCTGGTCACAAGGCTGTTCTTGCTTTAGACCCAGGTTTTAGAACTGGTTGTAAAGTGGCCGTTTTAGATGAAAACGGTAAATTTATGGATCATGGCGTGATTTATCCACATGAACCACAAAAACAAACCGTAGAATCTGCTGCTTATATTATGCAACTCATCGAAAAGTACAAAATCGATTTAATTGCTATTGGTAATGGAACAGCAAGCCGTGAAACCGATGCTTTCTGCACAGCCATTGCTGCAAAAATCAAAGGCAAAATGCCTCCTCGCGTGATTGTGAGTGAATCTGGTGCTTCTGTTTATTCTGCAAGCATGATTGCTATTGAAGAATTCCCTAAAGAAGACGTTACCACTCGTGGAGCCATTTGCATTGGCCGTCGTTTACAAGATCCTTTAGCTGAATTAGTAAAGATTGATCCAAAAGCGATTGGTGTTGGCCAATACCAGCACGATGTAAACCAACGCGAACTCAAAAAACGCCTTGATGAAGTAGTCGAAAGCTGCGTGAACCAAGTGGGTGTTGATGTTAATAGTGCGAGTGCTCCATTACTAGGTTATGTGGCTGGTGTTTCTAAAAACCTTGCTGAAAGCATTGTAAAACACAGAGATCAAAATGGTGCTTTCAAAAGCCGCAAAGACTTATTAACAGTGAAAGGTTTTGGCCCAAAAGCATTTGAACAAGCCGCTGGCTTTATGCGTGTTTCTGGTTCAGAAAATCCATTAGATTGCAGCGCCGTTCACCCAGAAAATTACCCACTCGTCGAAAGCATTGCTCAAAAGGTAGGCGTTCCTGTGGTGGAACTCGTTGGAAACGCTTCTGCTGTTCGTGGCATTAATGTCGAAGAATTCTTAAGTGAAAACGTTGGTAAGCATACATTAGAAGATATCATCGCCGAACTAGAGAAGCCTTCACGCGACCCCCGTAAAGAATTCCGCTACGCTAAGTTTGATGACAAAATCCAAACCATTCAAGACCTCGTCACAGGCAGCTGGATGGAAGGCGTTGTCACTAACGTCGCTAACTTCGGCGCTTTTGTCGATATCGGTGTTCACCAAGATGGCTTAGTTCACGTTTCAGAAATCAGCGACAAGTTTGTTGACGATGCTAAAACAGTTTTGACTGTTGGTGATGTCGTAAAAGTACGCGTCATGGCTGTGAACGTAGAACAAAAACGCATTAGCCTTTCAATGAAACAAGAATCATTAGACGAAGGTAACGTTGCAGGTGCTGGTCAAAATGCAAAGTCACGTTTCCCACAACAGAAAAATAGACGTAACGAACGCCCTGCTGTTGTACAAGGCCACGCGACCATTGCAGACTTAAAAGCAAAATTAGCAGGTAAAAATGTTGCAAAACAACAACCAGCTAAAAAGCCACAAGTGCAAATCAGTAAAGTCAATTCCATGCTCAAACAGATCATGAAAAAAGGCTAAAAACAAAACGAAATAAATAAAAAAAACTTCTCGTAGCATTACGGGAAGTTTTTTTTGTTATAAGCCGTGCGAAATATTTCTATACTATTTACAGAAAGTAAAATAACCTGGAGAAAAAATGAAAGAGAATAAATTTTGCCAAAGCTGCGGCATGCCAATGAATAAAGATCCAAAAAAGGGAGGAACAGAAAAAGATGGAAGTACAAGTCATTTATACTGTTCGTACTGCTATCAAAATGGAGCGTTTTGTAGCCCAGAAATTGACACGGCAGAGAAAATGCAAAAATTTTGCATCGAAAATATGAGAGAACAGGGTATGCCAAAATTCATCGCTTGGCTTTTTACACGCGTGATACCAAAACTCACAAGATGGAAAGAGTAAATACGGCCGCTATATCCAAGCGGCTTTTTTAAAGCAAAGGCTAAATATAATAAGGTGCGTTATCTTCGCTTTTTCCATGAAGACGTTAAGTAATTCGTCAAGAAGTTATAAAAGTTTTCTGCCTTCGAATTATTTTGCTTGTTCTTCTTATAAGTGATAATAATATCTCTCTTAAAATCATCATCTGTAATTTTTAGCAATCGAATCCGCCTTTTATCGATTTTACCCCAAGAATACTCTGGCCAAAAGCCCACTCCAATCCCTGCGGCAATCGCTTCTTTCACAACGTCTGCACTATCACTTTCAAAAGCGATGCTTGTGGTATAACCAATTTTTTTACAGAAATCATTACAGATTGCTCGAAACTGTTTTGAACCATATAACTCAATAAATTTTTCGTCTTCAATTTCTTTAAGAGAAATCTCAGTCCTCTGTTTGTATTTAGAAGTATTAGGCACTGCAAGTAAAATTTTTTCACTAAAAATAAAATGCTGGACGCCCTCCTCTGGGGTCTCTTTATAATCGGCATACGTTCTAATACATACATCAAAAAGTTTAGATTCTTCATTTTGAATCAAGTTGAAATTCAAACTAGGGTCCATTTGTTTGTATACAATCACCGCTTTCGCCACAGAAGAAGAGGCGGCAAGAATATTTAAAAAGACGGTCGAATTATCTTTGCTTGCCATTGCTTTCAGTTGCTTTGGCAGATTCATAATATCTAAATATAAAGGTTCTAATTGCTGATAAAAGAATTTTCCGTATTCTGTAAGCTTAATATTACGGCCTTTATTTTCAAATAAAGGAACTTCTAATTCGCTTTCTAATTTGTGAATGGCATGCGTTAACGCAGGCTGTGCAATACATAGATTTTTGGCACTTTTCGTGATATGTTCATTTTTAGCTACTTCCAGAAAATAACGCAAATGACTTAATTCCATAATAAACCCATACATAAAAGTTATGTATTTAATATAAATAATGTATTAGAAATTATCAATTAGGTTTTTTAGCTTTGATATCGTTCAAGTAAAAGGGCTTATAAATAGCCTTAAGGAGAATGAAAATGTCCAATGCTCTCGAAGCCGCAATGCTTATATGCTTTGGCCTTTCGTGGCCGATTTCTGTTTACAAAAATATAAAATCTCACTCAGCCAAAAACATGAGTTTTCGTTTTAACCTATTGATCATAATAGGTTATCTCGCAGGGATTCTCGCCAAATGCTATATACACGCCTATAATTATGTACTTGTCGTGTATATGGTCAATCTAACAATCGTTAGTCTCAATATGATTGTGTACTTCAACAATAAAAAATACGATGAAATGGCTTATCAAGGAGAAGCATATGCCAAATAAAAAAACTACCGTTTTATTCCTCTTACTCACACTACTATTTTTTGTAGGATGTAAAGACAGTCGTTCTTGCGCCTATGATCCATCAACAGAATTATTAAAATGTTCAGAAGCCACTTATAAAACTGTACAAGTCAATGGAAAAACATGGCTAGCAGAAAACTTGAATTGGCCCGTGGTTGATTCGAGTTTCTGCTATGCCAACAATTTTGGAAATTGTACAAAGTACGGAAGGCTTTATACATGGGGTGCAGCGATGAACCTCACCAGTAAAACTTCAGAAAATCCACAAAAAGGAATTTGCCCAAGTGGCTGGCATCTTCCAACGTCACAAGAATTTGAATCCGCCTTAAATTCCACAGATGGCAAAAAACTCAATATCATTCGAGCTGGATTCCGTTATAATAACGATTCGTATGTAGATGAAAATAAGAGTGCAAGTTTTTGGACTTCATCTGAGTTTGATTCCACAAGAGCTTATTTAGTGCGTGTGGGTGTTGAAGGGGCGTCACTTGAACACTACAGCAAAACGATTGCAAGCTCTATTCGTTGCGTGATGGATTAATAAATAACGATTGTGAAAGAAGTTTCAAGATCCCTATTCTATAACAATTAATGCTATAGAATAGTTTTATTTTAAAACATTAAAATGTCGCTTACAATACAGCTAAGAGTTGTTGCGAATTACGAATGAATTAAAAGTTTATCGCTATAAAAGCCGAAGCCGCTCCAAAATTATGGCTAAAAGAGGTTAAACCATCCCAAAGAATATTGTAGCGAAGGCCCACTTCCATTTGTATACTTGACTTTTGAAAAAAGACAACGCCTGCACCAACGTCACCTGCGAGGCCAAAGGCGAAACCTTCTTTAAAACGATCGAAATGACCATCTGCTTGAACACCAAACCCAAAACCAGCACCAATATAAGGAGCAATACTTCCAGTATTAAAAAGATATCGACCGCCAATGGTAACTACTTCTTGTAGATGGGAATCATCGCTAAAATTAAAAACGGTGTAGCTTTGTAACACAAGTGCTGTTGCTGGAGAGTTTTCCCAAATATAACCGAGACGTAAGGCGTAAGCACTTTCGAAATCTCGAGTGGGATTATGTTCTTCATCTTCCCAGTTATGCCAATAGGCAAGACCAAAACCAATGCTCTTGTATTTACGAGCAGGAGTTTTTTCGAGATAATCCTTTTCTGCTTGTTTTTCTTGTGGCTGAGAGGGTGCTTCTGCAGTTGTATTGGAAACTATTGGTTGTGAAGCTGGAGCTGCTTGAGTGGATGTTTTGGTGGCAAGAGCCGATGCAACGGCTTGCTCAATGGCAACATCAAGATCGTCTAAGCTAGCCGCTTTTTGCTTACCAGAACCCACAATAACACCGTTTTCTTTTTGCTCACAAACAACAACAATAGAAGAACCCATTGTCATCAAATTGGTTGTGATTTGTATAGGCGCCTCTTGTTCTGTTGGCGTATGGCCAGCTTGGCTCACTGCCGAACGAATAATCGTGGCCACCATATCAGGAGCATCAGGTGAAAAATTGGCTCCAGTAGGGGCGATAATTTGAATGTTCGCTGCAAAAGTAAATGCAACAAAAGAAAGAATAGAAAAAAATAATTTGTTCATGAAATTAAATATAATGAAATAAAATAAGTGGGTGGGAAAATTAATGGTCTTGAAGATGAATTTCAGGCAAATTAAAGATGAAGGGGTTAATACTAAAGGATTAATTGAATCAATGTACAGTTATATTTATAATCAAGAGTTCGTCGCCTTGCCTTACACTCTTTTTTCAGAAACACCCCCACGCATGTGGGGAAGACTGATGACCTGTTTCCCATCTATTTTTGCGTTAATCATTGTTTCTTCCAATAAAAAAGGGTATCTTTAATTTGAAGAGTGTACAAGAGTTAGTGGAAAGAGGTTTACCACTTCAGTCACTTTGCTCCTAGCAAGCAAAGGGCTGCATGCAAGAGTTCGCCGCCTTGCCTTACACTCTTCACTTTTTTCATACCGAATCAAGCGTTCATTTGTCCCATAAAGGGATCATTCTCACAGCTCTGCATGGTTCCGACTAAAGAGCTAAAGCTCTAAGTCTCACGTAAAATGCTAAAGCATATAAGTGTTCATGTTTACCATAAAGGTATCACTTTCACTAAGAAGAGCTCTGCATGGTTCCGACTAAAGCACTAGAAGTGCTAAGTCTCACGTAAAACTTCTAAGTGTGCGTGTTTCCCGCAAGGGGATCACTACCACAAGTGTACGTGTTTCTCACAAGCTCTGCATGGTTCAACTACAGCGGTGAACCGCTAAGTTTCACGTAAAAGCGCAAGCGTACGTGTTTACCACAGGGGTATCACTCTCACTAAATGCTAAAGCATATAAGTGTTCGTGTTTACCACAAGGGTATCACTCTCACGTAAGTAGTAAACTACTAAGTGTTCGTGTTATTGTAAATTCAATAGCGCAGGCTCAAATGACAAAAAACAACTCAGTTAATTAAATAACAATAGTTGCATAGCCGACGGAAATGGCTGTTATTGATGAGCTTTTTTGAAATGCAATTGCACGAAAATGAGAAGCCCTTCTAAACTAACACAGTTTTTTTCATGAAGAACCGAACGTTATTTGATTGGATAATCAAATAGTGAAGGTTCGAGTAGAAAAAAATACACTAGTCATTTAATCAACACAATACAATGACTCAGATTGAAATGACTATTATTGATGAGCTTTTTGACTGGATAGTCAACCAAGCGAAGAGATAACAGCCATTTCAATCAATAACAGTGGTTTTGATATTAAATAAAGACGCAATGAAAAAAACATTTCCGTCAACCATAGTATTATTGAGTTTTAATGAAAAAACCATTCCCGTCTAACCTAACCCAGTTTTTTCATGCCGAGACAAAGAGAATCTCATCTAAAATAGCCCTGTTTTTTTATGTAAAGTCGAGCGTCAATTTGTACCGCAAGGGTATCACTCTCACTAAATGCTAAAGCATATAAGTGTTCGTGTTATTATCAATCAAATAGCGAAGACTTAAATAAAAAAACAATACTATTCAATTAACAACTGCTATTAAAATAGCAGACGGAAATGGCTGTTATTGATGAGCTCGTTTGATTGGAAATCAACCCGAGCGAAGAGATAATACCATTGCCGTCAACAATGGTTATTCAGATTAAGTCTTGAAAAAAACATTCCCGTCAACAATATCATTTATTAGTGATGTTTTAATGAAAAAATGAAAAAACACCAGACGTAAACTTTGTAAAATAAAAAACTTGCTGTAAACAAATCATTTTCTTTTTCGTTTAAACAGTAAAACCAAATACTGAAACAAAAGGAAAAATGATGACTACAAAATCAAAAGAATTCAACCAAAAAACAAGCACAAGTCAAAATATTAGCGTTCCTAAAAATCAAGAACCTTTTCAAGTCCCTGAGATTCTAAAAGGAAAAACGTTCTTAGATCCGACTTACGATTCTTCTTTTAAGGAGCTGTTTTCTGATAAAAAGATGTTGATTCATTTCTTAAATGGGGTCCTTCATTTAGAAGGGAACAAGTGCATTACTGAAATCGAGTATTGTGATACTTCTTATACCTT
>LIUM01000048.1 GCA_001462345.1 Fibrobacteria bacterium AD312
AAAGTAATTTTTAATACAAAAAAAATTCAGTTTGCACTAGATGAATTTCAATATTGGTACAACGCAGTAAGGCCTCACAGACACCTGAACGGACTTACCCCAGATGAACAATGGGAAGAGATTAACCCCTATAGGAAGAATCCAAGACAAGTAAAGAAAGTAAGTTTTTGGAACGGACTGTTAAAAGGATATTTGCTGAATTACAAATAAAGTAAGCTACTTCAATGGGAATGCTGTACACTGTCCGCCACTTTTTTGATTTTACCCAATGAAAAACCAATTTTTTTAGAAAATATCAGCACCAAAAATGATGCTTGAGAAGAGATATTTTTCAAAAAGTACAACGGACGGGGCAACTCAGAAGAAGGGAAATTTAAAGCGAAAGCGCCATTTATGCACAATAGAACGTATAAAGAAAAATATATCAGAAAATGTTTCAAAGCATCCCCTATAGTAATAGAATATTAAGCTTATTTATCTAGTATAAATAATAACTTTTGATTTGGCAAGTTCTTTTCTGTAAATTCATGCACAAAAAAGCAGATTTTTCCATTTCTTCCATCCATTCCTTATGCTGTTCCAGCAGCAGGGAGGCAATCAGGCGCTCGATACAGTTCGAAGTCCTGATCCTGCGCCACCATCCTTCGTTAAAATCGAAATAGGTCATTGATTCTTCAATGTTGTTTTCCAACCACTCCGCAAAGGCCTTGTGCAATGTTGCCAAGGAACCGCTGGGAATAAGACTTTTCTGAAATCATACTCATTTATTTAACTCTTAATCAATGACTGTCACCACACCAATTTGCCTTGACCACTCATGGCTACGCCATAGTTGATTTATTCGTCGTTCTTGTACCCACCTACATATCGTGTTTGGGTTAACTCCGATATCTTTGGCTATTTTAGTAGCGGATTTTTCCATTTTTGTTTGGAAATCATTTAACAATGAATATGATTGCTTCATTTACCCTCTTATTAAATCACACCATGATCCAATTTTCATTATCAAAAAAAATCTTATCGTTGATAATTAATCGCCCCATAAAAAAGCTCTATTCAAAACTCATTGCATTAGTCCACCACTATAATTCATTAAAAGATGATCAATTGCTCTTTCTTATACAAAACGCGTAATGCTTTTCATCGCCTTGTTTTGGCGGGTAAGCGTTACAAGAAGGCGTGTAAAAAGGGCATCGATTTCCAAAACGGCAACCTTCGACAAAATCTTTTGGGTCAGGGACATTTCCTGGAATAGATGTAATCGATTGCACCCCAGTATGCCCTTCTGGAATCGCGGCTAAAAGCCCTTCTGTATAAGGGTGCGTTGGAGAATCAATCACCTGATCGACAGGCCCCATCTCTACAAGACGCCCTGCATACATTACCCCAACACGAGCTGCGTATTGAGCGACTAAGCCCATATTATGCGTGATCAATAAAACGGCCGTATTTGATTCTTGCGCCAGTCGTTTTAAAATATCCATAACCTGTGCTTGTACAGTTACATCTAAGGCCGTCGTGGGTTCATCGGCGATGATTAAACTCGGCGAAGGGAGTAATGCCATGACAATGCAAATTCGCTGTAACATGCCACCAGACATTTCATGAGGATACGCTTTCCAAATACGATCAATATCAGATAATCCAGCGAGCTTTAAATATTTTTTTATACGCTCCATGGCTGCTTCTTTTTTCTCAAAACGAAGCACCTCTAAAAGCTGTTTTCCTATTGGAATCACAGGGTTTAAGGCTTGCATGGGTTCTTGAAAAATACAAGAAATAGAAGAACCTCTAACACGCCTTATTTCTGCATCTGAAAGAGTTCTTAAATCTTGATTTTCAAAATAAATTCGGCCAGAAATAATTTTCGCACTTGGTGTGGGCAGTAATCGAAGAATACTCATCGCTGTAACACTTTTTCCACAACCCGACTCCCCCACAAGCGCAAAAAATTCTCCAGGAAAAATTTCAAAAGAAACTCGATCTGTAACAGCGATAGGATCTTTTGAACCAAAAGAAACAGAAACTTCTTCTAGAGATAAAACCGGTTTATTCATAACGATCTCCCGATTTTGGATCCATTGCATCTCGAACGCCTTCTCCTATAAAAGTCGCGAGCAACAAAGTGATAAAAAGAGCCGCCACCGTACTAATGGAAATCCAAGGCGCATACAAGTGATTTAATCCTTGGCTCATTAACTCTCCCCAGCTTGGCGTAGGTGGCTGTAAGCCAAAGCCTAAGAAGTCAAGAGACGTTAAACTACCAATTCCACCAATTAACGTAAACGGGAAAAGAGTCACTACAGGCGTTAATGCATTTGGGAGAATTTCTTTGAAAAATAAATGGCGATGAGAAAGCCCAAGCATACTAGCGGCTTTCACATAAGGCATCGAACGCAATTTCAAAAATTCGGCACGCATGTAATAACTTAAAGAAATCCAATTAAATGCAGCCATGATTAATATTAAAAGCAAAAAGCTACGGCCATAAATACTTCCAATGAGAATCACTACATATAAAAACGGAAGAGAAGACCATATTTCAATGCCACGTTGAAACAGCGTATCAAAATAACGCCCTAAATAGCCTTGTATGCCGCCAATCAAAATGCCAAGAAGCGTGCCAAGTACAGTGAGGCACAAACTAAAAGAAAGGCAAATACGAAATCCGTGAATCAAGCGAGATAAAATATCTCGGCCATTGGCATCGGTACCGAGAAGGTGCGACGCAGATGGAGGAAAAGGAGGTGTGCCTTCTAAAGAAAGATCTGCTTTCAATGGGTCATGAGGAATCGGAGGCATAATCACCCAAATATCTGCATCTACAGAATAAAGCAGTTTTTTATAATCGGGTTCTGTATTGTAAACGCCACCAAATTCTGTTTCTGAATAATGGAAAAAGGCTGGGAAATAGAAATTACCATTAAAAAGCATCACCAAGGGTTTATCGTTCACCGTCCAAGGGCTTGTAAGAGATGCTAAATAAGCTACCACTAAAATGACTAAGGAATAAAACGCCCGTTTGTTCTTTCGGAATCGTATCCACTTATTTTTTGTTTCTTGACTTATTCTCATAAAGCCTCAACTAAACTTGATGCGTGGATCGACAAACGTATAAAGAATATCACTAAACAAACGCCCAATCATCGCCATAAAACTAGAGAGAAAGATAATCCCAAGAACCACATTATAATCTCGATTGACCATGGAATTATAATAGAGAAGCCCCATGCCATCAATATCAAACACTTTTTCGATTAAAAGAGCCCCTGCAAACATTAAAGTGAAAATCTCTGAAAGCCTCGTTGCTACAGGGATTAGCGCATTGCGCAGAGCATGCTTAAACACTGCTTCACGGAAAGAAAGCCCTTTTGCTAAAGCGGTTCGCATGTAGTCACGGCCAAGCTCTTCTAACGCACTATTTTTCATTAAGAAGGTTAAAAAAGCAAATTCGCTAATCATATAGCAGAACATTGGTAAAACGAGATGATGCAATAGATCTTGGACTTTTCCAAAAAAAGACATCTCTTCAAAATAATCAGACGTAAGCCCACCAATAGGGAAAATATCAAAATAAGAACCACCAGCTAAAAAGATGATAAGCAAGATACCGAGCGCATAACCTGGCATCACATAACCCGAAAAAATAACGCCCGAAGAAATGACATCAAAACGGCTGCCATGTTTTACGGCTTTTAATAGCCCCAGTGGAATGCATATTAAATACGATAAGAAAAAAGAAGTAAGGCCAAAAAACAGAGAGATAGGAAACCGGCTCACAATCACATCCCAAACGGGTTCGCCATAAGTATAAGAAGTTCCTAAATCAAGCGTCAGTACGTTGCCGAGCCATTCTATGTAACGTTTCCAGGCTGGTTTATCAAAACCAAAATAAGCTTCAATTTGAGCAATTTGTTCTGCAGAAAGCGCTTTGGAAGCATCCGCTCCGCTTTTCATTGCCGAAGCCGATTGCACCTTCGCAATCATTTCTTCTACAGGGCCGCCTGGGATCATTTGAATTAAAATAAAGCAAACTAATGAAATTCCTATTAAAGTAGGAATCATCAAAAGCAAGCGGCGCAGAATATAAGACTTCATGAAACCTCTATTTCTTAGGCACTAAACGCCACACGCCCTTACGATTATACTCTGGATCGTCTTTACGATAAGGTTGGTATGGTTCTTTTCGTATATGGTAGCGTATCGAAGTCGATTCTAATTCGATTGTAGCCCCCGTTTCAAAGACAGACTCTTCCAAAAATAGTGATTCAGCCACTTCAACTAAAGTACCTTGTAGATCCATCTTTTCTCCATGATGCAAGCGGATACAAAGATCTGGACGGCCAAACGATTCCATCCCTAAAGTATACAAATCATCATTGGTTTCAATAAAATTAAGCCAAGCAGACATCATCTCTTCTTCTTCAATCCAATCAATAAAAGCATTCTTAGTCCAAGCCGCCCCAGAATTTTCCATATAAATACCAAGAGCGCCCAATTTTAAGATAGAAGCAATGGCTTGATTTAAATCATTGAATTCTTCTTCTGTTTTAAACTCCCCTTGTATAGAATAGAGAAACTTATGATTTTGGAGTGCCTCTAATTCTTCTTTGTCTATAATGGCATGTTCTGAAAACAGCTCAGCAACGCCATTTACAGGAGGTTGCTTTTTACCCATTAAAGATACAGAACACCCAGGCATCATAAAAGGCCCTTCAATTAAGGATTCATTTTCTTCCGAAAAAGGAAAGACTAAAATAAATGTATTCATAAAAAGACCTACTTGGTTAAAACAGCATCAATCGCTTTATTAAGCAAAGACAAATCATTCTGTATGGGAGTCGGAATTTGATGCACTTTTGTTAGAGCTGATTTTATAGTAATTGCATTTAAGAGAAGATCTGAAAGCACCACCGCATTATTACTTTCTTCAAGACTCTCTGCTAAATAAACCTGTTCTGTTTGCCCAGGAGTAGGAATAAAAAGACAACTGGCGCCTAATACTGCCATATCCATAATTGTACTATAACCAGAACGTGCTACCACATATTTTGATTTTTGTACCATAGCGGTAAAAGCCGCTGTTTCTAAATGATTATAGATAGTGACATTTCCAAAAGTTTCTTTTTTTATAGAACTCCCTGGATGGCCAAGCAATAAAACATGGTTCCCTGGGATTTTTTGCAACGCCTGTTTTAATTTCTTTTCAAACTGAGAACGCATCGGTTCTACCCCAGAAATAATGCCTAAGATATCGACTTCTTTTGGGAATACTTCAGTAGAACTTTGAAAGCGAGACAATAAGCCCACATAACGAAATTTAGGAGGCATCTTCTTCACATGAGAAAGCTTACCAGCAAGACCAGGAAATTCTTCAAAATCAGGAATCCAAACTTCTGAGAAATTTTTCATCTGAGCTAGATGCCAATGAATACCAATATTTTCAAAGTTCTGAAGACCTTTAGGAAAACCGATTCTCAGCTGATGCGTCATGTAAATTGATTTTACTCGATTTGAATAGCAGCCAAAACGATTGTCGGAAATAATCAAATCATAACCATAGCGCTTCACAAGAGACTCTACCCAACGATGTTCTAACTTAAACACCTTCGAAAAATAAGCCATGTTTTTCATGAGCCAAAAAGGCATAGTCAAACCAATTTTTGGATAGACGACATTATAAGAAGGAGCTCGTCTTTGACGTAAATTAGGGAATTCTTCTTTATAGAGGGGAACCATGGGCCCACAAGTGGCAAGCTCGACTTCAGCACCACTAGCAAGTAAACCTTTAATCAAAGGAATGCATCGCGTGGCATGACCTAAACCCCAATCTAAAGGAGCTACAAGAACTTTCATTATTCCACCCGCCTAAGCCATGCATTCGCCCAGACAGCATGATCACAGTCGATGTTGTCCCCTTCTTCTACAACAAGTTCTAAACGACGCACGCCCTGCATAGGAAGGCTCACTTTTTGTTTATCTCTAGAATACATTTTTAAGGAACGGAATAATTCGCGACCATCTGCAAGAACCACAAACGAAGCACCATCGCCACAAGCGCTTTCATCATCTAGACCAGCCATGGCTTCAAATGTGCTGAAAGATCCATTTAAGTCGAAAGTGTTTTTCGACTTCGCATGTACTCCTAATCCATAGCGGAATGATTCTCCATCTAAGCTAAATGGGCGCCCTTCTACCGTTTGGTTCAATCGCAATTGACCCCAAGACTGCTCTGAAGAAGCAAAAGGCATCTCCGAAAGTAAAACAGCATTTGGAGAAGGTTTAAAGAAGTCTTTGTAAACCTTAAAGGTATCGCCATCAGGCATGTACATTAAAAGGAGAGCTCGATTTAGACCGTTCTGTACTTGATTTGAATCTAGCCACAACGTATCTACGTTCTCAGAAAGAACCTTCCCTTCATTCAAGGAATCATTCACCATCACATCATAACGAATGGAATCTTCAAAATTTTTCTTCATTAGAATAAATTGACCATTCCATTCAGAGAACGTCATATTCTGCGTGTAATGAGAAAATCCTTTTTTAGAAATCAACTGATGAATCGTCAGTGGGTAACCAAAAGGACGGCTTTCTATTAACAAGCGCTTTGTCTTATAGTCTTTTAAGATGATTTCAATTTGATTTGTCGTCTTAAAACCAACGACCCTAGATTTTTTATTGACTTCACCATAGCCATCTTGCCCACGAACAATATAAATGTTGTTATTAGTCTTTTTCATCCAAGACAAAAATTCTTCTGTACTCCAATTCATAAAAGTACGTTCACTAAAACTACTATGCCCAGAGGCAAGCATTTGCCAAGGGCGAGAATAGATAAAAACAGATTCTTTAGGGTATGTTTTCAAGTGTGTATTAAGATAATGTTCTTCTACTAAAAGCTTGTTTTTATAATAGAGCATGTTCATGCGATAACTAAACACATGGAAGAACGCGAGCCCCACAGATAAAACAATCGACAAGATTAAAACTAAAGTGGATGATTTATCGCTTTTTATTTTTAGAACTGTAGAAAGGAAATCTTTTAAGCCAAGGGCCATGATCAGAGCAAATAAGGGCAAGGCCACTAACACATAACGCTGGTTAATATCGATTTGGAATGTGCCAGAGACGTTTAACAAAATCACAAAAATCTGAACGCTAAAAAGAATCGCCAGAAGAGCACCACGCTTGTATTTCTTGGATATAAGTAAACGTCCTAAAAGCCAGCCTGTACTAAAGAGCAAAATAATCGTGAACGAAGTATAAAAAGGATTCTTCATAATCCCGCCAAAAGCGGCGTTCTCTTTAAAGTTCAACATAATCTCTATATTAGATTGGAGATTAAACCAAAGGTTTGCAAGAGAGTGCGCAGCGTGTTCTCCTCCTTGGAAATCATAACCTCGATAGGCCGCCATCGTATTAATAGAAGGCCAGCTCACTGCAATTACAGAAACCACAAATAAAGGTAAACGATAAACCTTTTCTCTAAAATAAGAAACATAGTAGAGAGCAAAAGGGATAAAGGCAAAAACGGTTTCTTGACGCGTCTGAGCAAAGAATCCTAGCAAAGGAACGGTCAGTAAAAAATGTTTCCAAGTCACTTGCTTAGGGCTAATAGAAGCATACCAAGACATTAAAGCCGTGAGTAAAAAGATATAGAGGACTTCTGTTGATGCCGAACGAGATTGCAATAGATAGATAGGCATTCCGCCTAAAAAGGCCGTTGCCGCAAGAGCGAGCTTCTCACTTTTAAACCATATGGATAACGAGAAAAAGAAAAAGATTAAACTCAATAAATAGAGGGGCAAGTTCACAAGCAACGCCGTATCACGACCAGGCTCTGCAAATAGAAACACAATAGAATAAACAAATGCAAGAGCCTTCCCCTTAAAGTTATTCACTTCGGTAACGCAATGGAGAATTCCATCACTCCAAACACCCTCATTACAGACACCACCAGACTGTTCAAAGAACATTTGCAAGCCCATTGATTCCCAACTCGTTTCATCACTCAACACGCGATGAGAATTTTCAATGTTGGCGAGAATAAAAAGCAAAAAGAACGCTAAAATCGCCGAAAGAATTAATAGGCTTTTAGACGAAGGACGATGAGTTTGAATCGTTTGGATGATATCCTTTGCATTGACCACGAGACCCGCAACGAGAATGATAAACGTAGACAATATGGCAAAATAACCAACCTTAATATCCCACGAACGTGCGACTGGAATAGAAAGAGAATTAAAAATGACAAAGGCTACGACAAGAACAACAAGTACTAGAGCGCCAATGAATACATCTTTTTTAGGAAAATTCAAGTTTTTGATTTTTAGCATCATAACCCTAAATGTAAAAAATTGTGAGTTCCACCCTCCACTTCTTTTTATCGTTTAACGAAGAAATCCATTTTTATCATAAAAAAACGTCATTTACTCCCTCTACAATTCCTCAAAAGCCCTATTTTTTCAATGCCTTATTTTTTTATTTTCGAAACATTTTATAGCATCTCAAACTAAAGGCCATCTCTAAAACTATGGCGCCGTTTTTGAAACAATTGCATTGTAGAAGTTACGCACATCTTCAAAACGATAATAAGGCACTGCTGGGCACTGATTTTTTGCAGCACAAGCCACAGGGACAGTCACTTCTGACTCATTATACAAGAACTTGACTAAAATAGGATTCCCTTTCTTAGCCGATTTGTAGAACACCATCTGAAGATTCGCACCCATAGAGATTAGATTAAAATCGTTCCACACTTTATATAACTCTTTTAAGTCTTTAACTTGAGCTCTTGCAATATCTAATTGCATTAAGCCTGCAAGCCCAAGGAGAGCTGTATCATGGCCAAAACGAAGAGTGGCTGTTGCTTTTCTACTCCCCTTTTCATTTTTATTTTGAGTCGTATCGGCTTCGATGATCTCGTCAGCATCTTCTAGAATATGCTTTAGTAAAGGCTTTGCAAAAGTAGGCCCTTTCGCATAAGTTAACGGCCCTGCCCCAAGAACACCATACCACCACGCATTTTGAGCTTGATAACGCCCAAGCATAATTTCATCTGTCATCACATCACTAAAATCAAATTCTACATGATCCATGCCTTGAAGGCTACTCTGAAGATCATACATCTTAGCCAAAAAATCATGAGGATTTATGTTTTTAGAAACATAAGCGGAGTCCTTAAAAAGAGACTTCATCAGTAAATCAGGATGAACGACTTCACCATAAAGCAAATCATAAGCCTCTTTCCATTCTTTAGATTCCATATAACTTTTTGAAGAATCAAAACTAAAAGGAGAAATAAAACTCATCAAACGTTGACTTGATTCTTGATAAATTTCTAAGCGAGGATTTTGAGCTTTTAATTCTTGTAAAAAAGTGCCCATACTCATAATACAACGGCCCGAAGTACTAGAGTAGGCTTTAATGAAAGCATCGCCCTTAAAAAGAGCAGGGAAATTTTGATACATGCGCTTAGCAATCTCTTGCTGTTGAGCTACACCCTTTTGAGTCAAATCGCCTGCTCGATCTTTGCCTTCTTTATAGAGAGCCTCTGCCCTAACTAAAACACTTTCACCAAGTGTTGTTAAAGCACCAGCTTTTTGTGCTTGCTGCAATGTTTCATAAACGTATTGATAATCTTTTGCCGTATGATGATAACGACTCCCATGACGCCCATAATGACTAATGTAAAAAGGCTTGTAACCGCTGGGCACTTTTGACTGTTTTTTAAAAACTGGAGAATAAACGTAATAGTTACTCCCCATTTTTCCTTTATCTTTTAAAAGAGATTCTAGCGTGGTTTCGGCTTGCACACTTGTAAAACAGAGTAATAAGAAAACAAAGAAACGAATACACTTTTTCATAAATGGCCACCAACTCCTTTATATTTATCTACAAACGACACTAACTTTTTAAAAACGGTCTGCTTCTTAATCAAATACAGAGGGTTTAAAGGACTCATTTTTGGTAAAAGATTATTCAGTTCTGTGCCATTTTCACTTGCATACTCCCTTTTCAGCGAAATAGTTATATAGCGCCGTGCCGCTTCATCATTCAGATTCTCTTCTGCAATCAACTCATCAACTTCGATTTTCTGCTTGCGTTGAGCAAATGCATAAAAAGCCTCAATTACATTCTCTTTATCTCGAATGGTGTCAAGGTCAGTCTCATTTATAAAATCAATAACTAAACTTTCTTTTGCCCTATTACTAACGCTGGCACGAATAGCTCTACATATTTCTTCAATTAAGAAGGGTTTATCCTTAGTCTTTTTGTTATGCTCAAAAATCAATTCAAGAATGTAGTCAAGATTTATTTCTTGCGATTTAAGCAAGTCAATCTCGAACACAACATCATCCCAGTCAGTAGTAGATTTTTCTGATTCTTTACCACTTTTTTCTCGCCGTAACCAATCCCGAATATCATTATAAGTGGAACGATAATCCTGAATTGTCCGTTCTTTGAGCAATTCAATTTTTTTCATTGCAGCCACATCCTCATCTGTCACAAAATGAGCTTCTTTAAATGCTTCCACTGCCTCAGGATTATTGGCGTCAATGGCTTTAAATGCTTTAAGATGGATAAATTCATCGTAATTCTGAAGAATATTTTCTACTCGCAAATAATCCCCAAATAATTTTACAAATTCCTTTTTGTCTATCTCTTTTACAATCTCATCAGGATTAGGGAATTTATCACTTAACTCTTTTACTACTTCAACATAACCCCGGCGAGCTTCACCTGTAACAATATCCGTAAAGCCCTCTAAATACTCTTTGTAACTTTTTTCAAGAACTATATTCCTCGTATTTTTATCGCCGAATAAGGTAATGGCATCGATTGTAGCCTGTTCCAAATTCCGGAAAGTCACAATATTTCCAAATGTTTTCGTAGCGTCGTATATACGATTAGTTCGTGAATATGCCTGTATCAAACCATGGTAGCGAAGATTCTTATCAACAAAGAGAGTATTGAGTGTAGGAGCGTCAAAACCAGTGAGAAACATGCCAACAACAATAAGTAAATCAATTTCCTGTTTTTTAACCCGTGACGAAAGATCCCGATAATAATTCTGAAATCCATTACTCTCGGTACTGAAATTAGTCTTGAACAGTGTATTGTAATCATTTATCGCAGAGTTCAAGAATTCCTTCGCACTCGAATCCATGGCGGTAAGTTCAAAGCCTTCATCAATGATATCTCCAATAGCACTTTGTTCTTCGTTAGCGGCAAACGAAAATATCGTGGCGATTTTTAAGGGCTTATCGGTTTCTTTTTGCAGATTATTCAATTCCTCATAATAGCACTTGGCAGCATCAACACTGCTTACAGCAAACATGGCATTGAAGCCCTTGTTACTTCCTTGATTTCTGTGGGTTTTTATCCTGAAATTCTGTAAAATGTATTGAGATATTTCTTTAATTCGCTCAGGATGAAGCAACGCTTTTTTGTTTTCTGGCGCACTCGATTTTTTTTCATCTATTTCAGTTTCTATATTCTTAAAGTCTGGACGCACATCGTTATAGTCAACCTTAAACTTCAACACCTTTTCGTCGCGGATTGCATCGGTAATGACATACGAATGCAATTCAGTACCAAAGACCGATTGTGTCGTTTCAGCACCCAAGGCATTCTGCGGAAAGATCGGTGTTCCAGTAAAACCGAACTGATAAAAATACTTGAACTTCTTTTTAAGGTTCTTTTGTGCTTCACCAAACTGCGAGCGGTGGCATTCATCAAAAATAAACACCACCTGTTTTTGATAAACAGGCAGTTTATCTTCTGTTTTCATCAGGTTGTTAAGCTTCTGTATGGTAGTAACGATAATTCTATTATCATCTTTTTCGATATTTCGCTTTAAGCCTGCTGTATTATCCGATCCATTGACGCTATCCGGGGAAAAGCGTTGGTATTCTTTCATAGTCTGGTAATCAAGATCTTTACGATCTACGACAAAAAATACTTTATCTATGAAATCCAGCTCTGTAGCAAGGCGAGCCGCTTTAAAACTGGTTAGGGTTTTCCCAGAACCAGTCGTATGCCAGACATAGCCCCCACCCTCTGGTTTAGACCAGCTTTTTGAATTATAGGAGCTTATAACCTTCCAATACAGGCGTTCTGTGGCGGCGATTTGATACGGGCGCATCACGAGCAAGGTATCGTTCGTATCAAAAACCGAATATTTGAGTAGAACTTCTAAAAGAGTTTTTTTCTGAAAGAAAGTTGCAGTAAAGTCTTTAAGGTCTTTTATTAGGGTATTATCCGACTTTGCCCAGTTCATGGTAAAGTCAAAGCTGTTTTTATCACGCTTTGTAGTGTTGGCAAAGTATCGAGTATCAGTACCATTAGAGATAACAAAAATTTGAATGTATTTGTAAAGGGAATTTCCGCTATTAAAACTCTCTTTGGAATACCGGTGGACTTGATTAAACGCTTCACGGATAGCAACCCCACGCTTTTTCAATTCTACCTGAACCAAAGGCAATCCATTGACTAATATGGTTACATCGTATCGATTGGACTGAGTTTCTTTCTGCTCAAATTGCGAAATGACCTGAACCTTGTTCCGTACAACACTTTTTTTATCAACCAAATAAATATTTTGAATGTGTTCATCGTCAAAGACAAAGTCATAAATATAATCGTCGTGAATTTTTCTTGTTTTTTCACTAAGGGTATCACTTGGCTTGTCTAAATACTCTTCTACAAAACGAATCCATTCCGTATCCGAAAAAGCCATATTGTTAAGCGATTGAAGCTGAGTTCTTACATTGGCGAGCATCGCTTCTTGCGTAGTTAAGTTTGTTGGATTTTCATACCCTTGATTCATGAGATCTTGAATAAACTCACGCTCAAGCGATGCCTCTGTTTGATAAACAGCAGGAGCCTCATTTACTTCATAATACTTGGTAAATTTGTCTAGAACAATGAAGTTTTTTGATTCAGCGATGGTTTTGTAATCACTCATTGTTTGCTCCCTGTTATTCTGTCTCTTCGTAATAATACGAGTAGTCTATTCCTTTCATGAAGGTTTCCCTGTCTGTTGTCTTATCGGTTAATGCGTTGTGAATCAGGCTCTTGAGTCTGGTATTGTCTGCCACACTAAGTCTCATTGCGTCAAGGTAGTCGTTTTTGTTGATCTTGCTCCAGTCGACGCAACGGGCATGGTTTTTCTTGAGCATCAAATCGAGCCAGATTCTCGCGGTTCTGCCATTCCCTTCCATGAACGGGTGGGCGATATTCATTTCGGTATATTTATCGATGATGTTGTCAATCGAATCTTCCGGCATTCGTTCGATGTCGGCAAGGGTTTTCGGTAAAAACTCTGCACTGGCGAATTTGAATCCGCCTTTACTGATGTTTTTAGTGCGTATAAGACCCGCAAAATCATAGAGTCCGCCAAAGAGGTACGAATGTATTTGCTGCAAGCCCTTAATCGTGCCGATTTCGATGCTGTTGACAAAGGAACTTTCAAATAAGGCATACGCTTTCGCTTTGCTCTTGCCGTCAATCGTTTTTTCGCTGTATATAAACCATTCTATAAATCGATTGGCGTTCGTGTTGGGAAGGTTTTTTGCCAGGGCGATGACACCGTCTGAATCGACGACGTCGGATAGGCGTTTCTTTCCATCGGGGGCGGTCAATTTCAACTGGTTAGTGCCACTACCCAGTTGAATACCGTCCTTGTTCAGTTTGGCCTTCAGGTATTTCCAGTAGTTGCGGTT
>LIUM01000049.1 GCA_001462345.1 Fibrobacteria bacterium AD312
GTCAATGGCGGATTTAATTCAGGTGACCTATGGGAATCCACTTGGAAAGGCGCTGCAGCAGGTGCTGTGGGAGGAGGTGCAGGAGAATATTTTGGTAATTTTAGAGGTGCTCTTGTAGGCGGATTTGGCGGAGGTGCGGTTGGCTCTGCTCTAAATAAAGAAGACGGATGGAGTATCTTAAAAAGTGGAATTATGGGAGCAGCAATGGGAGGAATCTCATATGCTGCGACTGTACATGTTAAGGCAAATAATGCTAGACAAAAAATAGCTGAAGATGTAGGTCAATCAGTAGAAGGCTTAGATGATTTATATGAAAAGCAACTTGCTGAAGAAAGTCAATATGGAGAGTTTGAATTGATTGATGGATCAAAAAATGCAACTAAAATGCTAACATATGAAAAGGAACCAGGTGTATACAGAAATAAGATGAATGTAGGGGATCGAGCTGGCATGCATGGTCATGGTCCAAAACAGGATTTTATTGGAGCAATGTCAGGTCCTTCTGGACCAGACTTAATTGCTGCGGCTCAAATTGAAGCATCTAATCCAGACTATATAAGTTCTGTTATGGATGCTGCGGCGAAGAAAATTCATGTATACACAGGTAAAGGAATAAATTTACAGCTTTCTTTAGATCAACAAGTATTGAGTGCAAATCAATTTGCACTTACGGGAGAAAATATCGTAAGGACAGTAGATTATATTGACTATAAAACTTCTTATAAATCTCATTTTTTTTGGTAAGTGAAGTATGAAAAAATATTTCTTTTTTGTTGGCTTTCTTGTATTACTTTTCTCTTGTGCTACATCTGATAATAGAGCTAAAGATCTTAATGCTCAAAATCAACGTGAGAACAAGTCTATTGCAAAGCCTACTCCAAAAGAAAAAAATCCCATTATAATGGAAATGGAAAAGCAGTTTTCTGTTTATCAGGAGCAGTGGAGAAAAATATATGCTAAGGATACCGCCTTGTATCAAGGGATAACAAAGTGTATGTATCCATCAGAAACAGTGGTTGAAGTTGGACCAATGGCTAAAAATCTTGTTTCTGCAAATGAGGTAGGTTATTCGATTGATGGTGAATCGCATTTATTTTTTGTCGATAGACCAAATGATTCTCTTAAAATAGATGAAATTAGAGAAAGGAAACAAATAACTACTTTTATCAGCAGCTTTGCATTTGTTTTTGATGAAGATACTCTTTTAGGAGTCAGGCCGCAATGGATTGAACGTTACAAAAGTACACCAGAGTATAGAAAAAAATTATCTGCGTGCACTGAAAAGTATGGCGTTAAAGTCTTGGAAGAAGTTTCTTCACAAGATGTCTATGACAAAGAACTTGAACGTTATCGTAATAATATCAAGAAATAATTACATGTATTCAGAATATGTTGTTGCCCCGTCCGCTGTCCTTTTTGAAAAACATCTCTTCTCAAGCATCCTCTTTGGTGCTGATATTTTCTAAAAAAATTGGTTTTTCATTGGGTAAAATCAAAAAAGTGGCGGTGCCCCGTCCGTTGTCCTTTTTGAAAAATATCTCCTCGCAGCATCATCTTTGGTGCTGATATTCTCTAAAAAAAAGGTTTTTCATTGGGTAAAATCAAAAAAGTAGCGACAAAAAGAATCTTATCTGACCCAGCCAAGTTTTTTTCATGCCGAATCAAGCGTGATTTGTTTGGAAAACAAATAGCGCAGATTCAAACGAAAAAACAACACAATACATATAACAAATACTATTAAAATAACAGACGGAAATGGCTGTTATTGATGAGCTCGTTTGTGTAGCACACAACTGAGCGAAGAGATAATACCATTTCCGTCAACAATAGTAATTTAGATGCTTTTACTTAGTAAAGCTTGATTCTAGTTGCCCCGTCCGTTGTCCTTTTTGAAAAATTACTTGTCTGAGGCATTGTTTTGAACGCCTTTATTGTTTGAAAAAGCTGCTTTTTAAAATTTGAAGGCATAAAAGTAACGGACAGTGTACAGCATCCCTATAAAATGGTGCTTACTTTCTCGTAATCCAGTGTGTATCCTTTTAACAGTCCGTTCCATAAACTGACTTTCTTTATTCGTTTTGGAGTCATCATATACGGGTTAATCTCTTTCCATTGTTCATTTGGGGTGAGTCCGTTCAGGTGTCTGTGAGGTCTTATTGCATTGTTGTTGACAAAAAATATTTAAAACGATTTCCCTACTCCAGCACAATATCAATATACTCTTTGAAACCGTGGATTTTTTTACTTGAGTTAGCATTAAATAATAAATGCTCAAAATCTTTTTTTTTCTATTAGGATTGCGTTAGTGATTTGAATTCAGATTTACTAAAAAACATGCCAGAAGAACAAAAAACGCCAGAGTTCAATGACACGATATTTGAAAAAGCCTACGAAAAAATCCGCATTCGTGCGGAATCATCAGACTTGATCGCAAAGGTGTAACCGAAATGATTACAGAAGCAGAAATCGAATGTTGTCTTGATGATAGCTACAAAGAAGGAATTGAAAAAGGGAGTGCTTCAAAAAGTACGTGAAATGGCAAAAGGGCTTCGTGATGATGGAGTTCCGTTACGAATCATAATGAAGAGATCTGGCCTTTCCGAAGCCGAAATCAAATCTCTATAAAAGGAGAAGGCCTCCTCGAAAAACGAAGAGGCCTTCAAAAATGGGTAGTTATAAGCCGGGTTCTGTACTGGCAAGCCAGCGATGACCATCTATCTGGATCCGTCGTTACCGACGGCCTCAAGCAACCTACCCGAATTTCAGCTAACGCGAGTCACATTAGGCCCTTTCAGGCGAAATTCTGCTTGGTCTTGCACCGGATGGGGTTTACCTTGCCACTCTTGTCACCAAAAGTGCGGTGAGCTCTTACCTCGCCATTTCACCCTTACCTGCATTGCTGCAGGCGGTATTTTTTCTGTTGCACTTTCCGTCGCATTACTGCGCCTGGACGTTATCCAGCATCCTACTCTGCGGTGCCCGGACTTTCCTCCCGTTTTTCAACAGGCGGCCATCCGCTACCCATTTCAAAGGTAGTAATCGAATTCTTTTATTGCAAAGTCCACAAAAAAAAATATTTGCTTTTGTATATTTCCACACGTGAAAGCATTTGTTTTGATACTATTTTCCTTCTTTTCCCTCTCTTTGGCTCTCGAACAAGATTCTTTAGCTCTTTTTACTGTGGATTCTGTGTATTATGAGATTGGAGACGCCTTTGACGATGCTAAAGTGTACTCTGCTTTAGATAGTGGCCTTTATGCTATCGGTAATACTCTTCACATAGATACTCGAAAAAGCGTCATTAAAAAATTTGTCTTTTTTGAAAAAGGCGATCAAGTCAATTTATACCAGTTAATTGAGGTAGAACGTTTTTTAAGAGAGCAACCTTACTTATCGGATGCTTCTATCGAACGTATAGTCATTGATGGAAAGAATGTCTTAAAAGTTAAAACAAGTGATAACTGGACGATTTCAATCCCTGTAGGGCTTCAAAAAGTAGGGGATTCCTATTACTACAATTTAGGCGTTCAAGAAAATAATCTTTTAGGATTTGGGAAAAAATTTGGCGTTTATTACGCACATGATGAATATCGTAACCGTTTTTCTTTTTCTTATAAAGACTCTCATTTCTTAAAACGATACAACAATTTAGAACTTCTCTATAGTAAGAATACAGACGGCTATACTGGTTTTATGCAGATGAATTTGCCTTATTTAAGGCGTTCTGTGAATCAGTGGGCTTATACCGTTCAGGGTTATACAAATAAAGCAGATGTCGTTTATGTATGGAGCGGAGATCTTCCTCAAGGAGCTATTCGCATAGATCCTTCGGAAATAGAATCTACTGAAGATGATCCTATTCAGGTGTATAATGATAAAAGTAAAACCGTCGTTTTAGAAATGAATGGTTATCGAGAAGATTCAGTAAGTTTTCGGCTAGCACGTTCTTTTGGTAATTCGGAGATGAAGTGGTACCTTGGTGGCACTTATGACTTTCATCGCATGGGGCATAAGTACGATCAATATACAAGGTATCCTTTTACTTATGAAGATAATCTTTATATTCTGGATTCTTTTGCAGTAAAGGATTGGGTGGCTACGCTTGAAGATTCTCGAGTAGGATTTTACCTTATCTTTTCAAGATTGCGTTATGATCGAATTAAAAACTTTAAAAATGTAAAATGGAATGAAGATGTAGATAAGGGCTATAATGTTCGTTTGGGAGCGGCTAAAAACTTTAGTTTTTTAGGTGCTGAAAATAATGATTGGCGTCTAGATTATTCTATTTACCTCGCTTTAGGAGAAAAAAGTCATCATTTAACGTTGAATGCGTTATCTTATTTTTATCTCAATTCGCTTTCAAGACATCATATTTATGAATCGGTTTCTGCTGAATATATTTGGCATCCAAGTGAGACTTTTTCAACGTCTTTATTTGGCCTAATGGATACTTATAAAGAAGCTCCTTATGGCTTTCAATTGACTTTGGGGGGGGTGGAAGGTTTATATGGTTTGCCCTCTCAAATTTATGCAGGTCAAGCTCGATTTTATGCTCATCTAGAGCAACGCTTTTTTCCTCATTTTGAAATAGGAACGATTATGCCTGTTTTTACAGGATTTTTAAGTGCTGGTCAAACGGTTTTAGAGATTCAAGATTTCGAACCTAAAGAGATGACCTTGATGGCTGGTTTTGGTATTCGCTTAGCGTTAACCAAATCGGTCGCTGGTTTAATTAACCATCTTAATTTTAGTTGGCCTCTAAAAGGTCAAAAAAGAAGTTCATATCCTACATTCACTCTAACTAGTAGCTATTCTTTATAGAGAGGTTTTTATGAAAATACGCTTTACCATTTTTGAGATCATTATTGGAGTGATTGCTATGATTACAGGACTAGTTCTAACGGCTCTTGTTTGGGATGATGGTTATTTTGTAGGGGCTTTAATGCTTGTGGTCACGGGTTTTTTAAGTGTATTACTTGCTATAAAAGAAATAAAGAATCCTGGGGATAAAATACACACTTTGAATGTTTTTTTTACCATTTTACGGCGTACTTTTTTATTCTTGAATTTGATGCTATCAAGCTTAGTGATTGGAATGTTAACCCGCTTAATTTCATTTTAATTATTTAGTCTAGTCTTGGGGATTACTTTTTACTAGAATTGCGAGACAATAGGCCTTTTTTAAAGGATTTTTTGTATGTTCCTATTTCCAATTCTTTTCGTTGTCGGCTATGTTCTAATTGCTTTAGAACATCCTGTTCGTTTAAATAAATCGGCAACGGCTATGTTCTTAGGTGGCCTTCTCTGGCTTCTTTTCTTTTTATTTTCAAACAATTCAGTAGAAGCAGGTTCTCAATTAACAGAATCTCTAGGCTCTGTCGCTTCTGTCTTATTCTTTTTGATGGGAGCCATGTCCATCGTCGTTGTGGTTGATTCTTACGATGGATTTTCTTTAATTACCAATCGAATAAAAACAAATAATATTCGTGTCTTACTTTGGCAAATTACGTTCATTACATTCTTTATGTCTGCTGTATTAGATAATATGACGACATCAATTATTATGGTGACTCTTGTGCGTAGAATTTTATTAAAAGCCAAAGATCGTAAATTCTTTGCTGGAATGATTATCATTGCTGCAAATGCGGGTGGTGCTTTTTCTCCTATCGGTGATGTCACTACCACCATGCTTTGGATTAAAGGCCTTATTTCTGGTGCTGGAATTATGAAAAGCACGTTCTTACCAAGTGTATTTGCTGTTTTAATTCCTTTATTGATGATGACCTTTTTGCTTAAAGGGACAATTCCAGTAAGAGAAAAAAATTCTGATTCAGAAACTATTTCCACGGAACGTATGGATCAATATGTAGTGTTCTTTTTCGGCATGTTTGGTTTAATTTTAGTTCCAGTATTAAAAGCTCTATTAGATATTCCCCCATATATGGGCATGCTTTTCTCTTTAGGTTTGTTATGGCTAGTGACTGATCTTTTATTACGCAAAAAAGATAATGATTTTAAATCAAGATATTCCATTTCCTCCATATTAAAAAAAGTGGATATGTCTAGTATTCTTTTCTTTGCAGGAATTTTGTTTGCTGTATCGACTTTAGAATGCACAGGGCAATTAAAAATGTTTGCTGACTTTTTACAAGATACGTTAGGCAATATTCATTTAGTCACTTTCTCTTTAGGTATTTTAAGTGCTATTGTAGATAACGTTCCTTTAGTTGCTGCTTGTATGGGTATGTACGATTTCCCAATAAATGCCACTCCTTGGTCTTTAATTGCCTATTGTGCAGGTACTGGTGGTAGCTTATTAATTATTGGCTCCGCAGCTGGTGTCGCTACCATGGGCATTGAAAAGATTTCTTTTGGATGGTATTTACGTTGGATTACCCCTATTGCTGTTTTTGGCTATATTGCAGGCATGGGTGTTATGTTATTGGTAAATTAATTTTACATTAATTATCTTATCTACAATATTTTACAACGATATTCTTTTTACTCCCCGTTAATAGGGGAGGGAGTAAAGGAAATAGATTTATATTGTTTAAATGCAATATTTAAAAATTTCCACTATTTGTTTTATTTTATTCTTTTTTTCAATGGTTGCTTATGCAGCTCTTCCAACCATTAAAATCACAACACAAAACGGAAGTGATGTCACTCAAAAAAACTACTATGTCATGAACATGGAGTTGAGTGATCAAGATAATCCTGTAAATAATCTTTCAAAAACTGGAAACGTAGATTCGATTAAGGTGCGCGGTAATTCTACTGCAGGTGTTTCCAAAAAACCATATCGAATAAAGTTTGACAAGAAAACTTCGCTCTTTGAACTGCCTGCTGCAAAAAGTTGGGTATTACTTGCTAATTACTACGATAATACACAGATTCTTAATGCGCTTGCCTTTGAATTAGGCAAACGTTTAGGTTTAGAATTTACTCCAGATTATCGTTTTGTCGATGTCTACATCAATAATTCGTATAAAGGGATTTATTTGCTCTGTGATCAAATTCAGGTGAATGAAAATAGAGTGAATATAAGTAAAACAGAGGGCTGGCTAATTGAATTTGATTATCACGGCCCAGATGCAGATGAAATTAGATTTCAATGGACATGGAATGGAGTAGATGGTAGAAAAGATTCACTTGGCACTTTTGTTAAAAGTCCTGAATATGATGATCCAAGAAATGCGAATATAGATTGGATCAAAAAAGATTTAAATAATTTATCTGATAAAATGTTTGCGTCTGATTTTCCAGAAAATGGATATCGTGATTTAGTTGATTTAGAAGCAATGGCAAAGTATATCATGATTCAAAAATTTTTAGATAATTTTGATTTTAATAGCCAAGTTCAAAATGGCTATTTACCAGGTTCTAATTTTCATTACAAAGATGTCGGGGGTAAAATTACTGCGGGGCCTCTTTGGGATTTTGATCTTTCAGCTGGGATTAGTTTTACTGGATTTTCTCCAGAACATTTTACCACCACAGGCGATGATAATCATCATAATATGATTCCTACGCATAGTTATTATAAACGTTTCTTTGATGATCCTGTATTCCTTGCCAAATGGAAAAAATTATGGGATGCTCATCAAACAGACTTTAACAACTTGGGAGCTTTTATTGATTCTATTGCAACGTATTTAGAACCTTCTATAATGAATAACTTTAATGTCTTGTCATCCAGTGGTGGAGGGGGTTTTGGAGGATTCGGCGGTTTTGGTGGTGCAACTTATCCATCTTCTTATGAAAGCTACAAAACAGATCAAGTGAATAAATTGAAAACTTGGTTAACTGGAAGGCAATCCTTTTTTAATACAAAAATTGACGCCATGAATATTGATGTTTCTAAAGATATTATAACATCTGTTCCATTCAATTCAAAATTGGAATTAAAAAATGTCAGTCATGATTTGCCTTTATATTATAGCGTAAAAGGGCATCGACTAGGGCATGTAAAACCAGTGCATTCTGGGATTTATTATGTTAAAAAAGGCAGTACTTTTGAAAAAATCACTGTGCTAGGATTAGAATAAAGAGCATTTCAAGTTAATGAATACCATCTTCATTCCCTTGAGGTAGTTCGCTATACCACTGCTGAATCTTTTCTATAACTACTTTGTCGAATTGATTTTGATTGTCTAAAATTTGTTCGGCCCATTCTAGTATTTTTTGTATTAAATTCTGGTCTTCAATCCAGTCAAAAAAGCGGAACAACCAAGAGCCACTTTGCTCGTTTCCTTCAAGATTTCCAGCCCCACGGTCTCTTAAGTCCATCTCAGCAATTTCAAAGCCATCTTCGGTACTTGCAAATCCATTGAGTCGCTCTATCGCAGGGTTATTAGAGTCGCACATTAAAAAGCACCACGCTTGATCTCCGCCACGGCCAACGCGGCCTCGTAATTGATGAAGCTGAGAAAGCCCAAGACGTTCTGGATGGTCTATAACCATTAAGTTTGCAGAAGGAACGTTTACGCCTACTTCTATAACGGTGGTGGCAATAAGAACATGAATAAGGCCCGCATTAAAATCTTTTAGAATTTGATTGCGATGATCTTCATCCATTTGCCCGTGAATCACTTCTATTTTCCAATCTTTATTCCAAGAACGTAACTCTTCAAAAACATTGTGAACAGAAAGGGATTTACCTTCTTCATCGTTTTCTACTCGATTCACAACCCAATAGCAATGATTCCCTTTTAAGGTTTCCTGAAAAATAAAGTTTTTCATATCATCCCGTTTTTCTGGGGTGATTAATCTTGTTTTTACAGGCTTTCGACCAGGAGGTTTTTCTTTAATTAAAATAGTCTGTAAGTCGCCATAAAATGTCATGGCTAAACTTCTTGGAATTGGCGTTGCGCTCATGACTAACAAATCGGGGTAATTCCCTTTTGCTAAAAGAGCTTCTCGTTGATTCACGCCAAAACGATGCTGTTCGTCTATAATTACAAACCCGAGTTTATTAAAAAAGACATCTTTAGAAAATAAAGCGTGAGTTCCAACAACGGCGTGAGAAAGCCCCATTTGAAGCTCTCCTAAAATCGTTTTTCTTTCGGCAGCACTTGTCGCTCCCACTAAAAGAGAAAGGCGAAGCCCCGCTTTTTCAAAATAAGGCTTTAGAAAAGTGTAATGTTGCCTCGCTAAAATATCTGTTGGAACCATTAAAGCACATTGTTCTTGAACGCCACAGACTGAAAGCATGGCGAGTAAGGCGACGACCGTTTTTCCGCTACCGACGTCTCCTTGCAAAAGAGCATGAAATTGCCTTTTGCCATGTAACCCTTCTAAAATTTGAGCGAGAGCTTTTTTTTGATCATTAGTAAGTTCGTATGGTAAACTTGCTTCGGCGGCCATGACAAGCCCTTGATCAATAGCACGCTCAGATCCTCTAAGTGTCAAGTGTCGGCGTCTTGAGGCCATTCGTAAACAGAAAGGGAGTAGCTCTAGAATTTTGAGCTGGCGTCGCCCTTGCATGGCTTCACCAAAAGATTTTGGTTGATGAAGGCGTTTAAGGTTTTCGATTGTGGGAACTAATCCTAAAAAAGTACAAAGTTCATCTGGACAAGCTTTGGAAACACTTAAGTGGGGAAGAGTAAAAAGATATTTATAGAGCTTTATAAAAAAACGTTGTTCCATACGTGCTTCACGGCACACTTCTGGAATAGAATAAACAGGAACAATGCCTCCCTTAAAATCGGCATCATCTTCCATCGGCTGCAATTCAGGGTGAACCAGTTGAAGCCCTCGATACTCGCTGACTGTTCCAATAGCGACAAAGCGCATCCCAGGCTTTATTTTTTGTGACCAGTAAGAGGGATTCTTAAAAAACATCAAACTGATTTGGCCAGAATCATCTGCTAAAACGGCTTGAAAGAAGGAGGAACGACGGCGAATAATTCCTGCTCGAACAATATGTCCAATGACAATGGCTTTATCTTGCGCCTTAAGCTCTTTTATAGAATGAATTTTAGTTTGATCTAGCCAAGTTCTTGGAATATGATACAATAAATCTTGAATGCTAAAAAAACCAGCTTGATTCAGTTTTTGAATTCTCTTTGGACCAAGGCCTGGAATTTGTGCTAAATCCATTTTATTATTCCAATCGATTCTTTTGATAATGAGGAGTAGAAATAGTAATAAATAAAATTAGAGCGATAAAAATACTTAAGGCTCCTAATAAGAAAACACCGCTATATTGGATATGCGTAGCGATTGGAGCACCAAGTAAAATGCCAATTCCAATCCCTAAATCCCAAGCCGAAAGATAAGTACTAGAGGCTGTTCCTCTTTTAGAATGGGGAGCCATATTCACTACCATCGTTTGGTACCCTGGGCCAACTAAACCGTGGCCTATCCCAAGAATAAAGGCGAGAAGGAAAAATAAAAATGGCGAGTGGATCCAGAAAAATAATCCATAGGTAAAAGTTAAAATCACTAACCCTATTTTTATTAGTGTGGTAAGGTAGCCTCTATCAATCCAGCGGCTACTGATAAGACGGCTACTGACAAGTCCAATAGCAAGCCAAGCATAAAAATAACCAATCCCTTTTTCTATACCGATTTCTTTGGCATAAAGAGCAAGGTAATTCGTAATGGGACCGTAGGCAAAGCCTACTAAAATGAGATTGATAAATTGAGGCGTGGCTTTGACGAGGAAAAAACGATCTAGTGAAATAGGGCTTGCGTCTTTCTTTATAGGCTTCATTGGAACTTTTAAGAAATAGATCAAAACAATTCCAATCAAACAAGTAAGAAAAGAAAAAATGAAAACGGCATTAAAACCTAAGGATTCATATAGTAACATCCCTGTCATAGGGCCGAGGGCAAAAGCGACATTGGTGGTGACTCCAAAGTAACCAATACCAGCACCTCTTTTAGAAGAGGGCAGAACGTCAACTGCAATTGTATTACTTGCTGTGGTAACAATACCAAAGGAAAGCCCATGAATTAAACGCGTGGCAGTGATTAAGACAAGAGTAAAGGTGACTAAATAACCAAGAAATAAAAATGAAAAAAGGATATAGGTAAATAAGTATAGGTGCTTTCTGGAAAAGCTATCGACGAGATACCCAGCAAAAGGCCTACATAATAGAGCACCAATGGTGTAAGACGCTAAAATAATACCAGAGACCGTACTACCAGCGTTTAATTTTTCAAAGATGTAAAGGGGTAGAATTGGGAGTAAAGAATAAAAGGAAAAGAACATCAAAAAGTTTGAGATGCATATAAGGATAAATGGTTTATTCCAAAGCTTTTCCATGAATTTTACTCCATGGACAATTTAGCAATTCTAGACTGTATATTTAAGTTTTTATTATTCTTTTATCTTAATCTAGCCTATCCTAAGCCATTACAAGAAAAAGCTTTTTATTATAAAAAAATGTTTGAGAGTCTAAATTTTTTATGAGAATAATTCTATCTTAGTGCTCAATGGAAAGGTTAATATGAAAAAAGCATTGTTTCTTTTATTGATGAGTTTTGTTTTTGCCTATTCTGCAGACCCTATTGTGGTCGATGCCAGATTAACAGAAATTCCAGGTAAAATCCCAGGCAATGATCTCTATAACTATGTTTACATTTTTAAGTATAAAGTTTTAAATGTAGTCAAAGGCTCCTTAAAAGAAAAAGAAGTACTTGTTGGTGTTTATAATCCAAAAATTCCAAGAGGGCAAGTCAAAGACAAAATGGCTGCTAATTCAAAAGGCAACGTACGTGAGTTTAAGGCAGGTGCGAAACATCGTCTTGTACTAGTACCGCTAGAATCTATTTGGCAAGAGGCTCTTGAAGACGAGTATTTTGACGATGAGTCCATTCGTTATTTTGCAATAGAAGTGACAGAATAACTTATGGTTTTTTCTTCTCAAGTTTTTTTATTCTATTTCCTTCCCGTTTTTTTGATTGGGTATTTTGTTCTCGTATGGCGTGGCGTTAGGCATTCTTACCTCAATTTATTTATTACCATATTCAGTTATATCTTTTATGGTTGGATGGAACCTTGGCTTATCGTTTTAATGTTTAGTTCCACAACGATTGATTATATAGCTGGCCGTTTTATTTCGGCAGAGGGTGCAAGTCAAAGACAACGTAATATTGCTTTAACGGCTTCCATTGTCGCCAATTTATCAACCCTTGGCTTTTTCAAATACTACATGTTCTTTATGGGTGGGCTAAATGCGATTTTATCCAAATTCGGTTTAGACACTTTTTCTATATGGAACGTTATTTTACCCGTTGGCATTTCATTTTACACATTCCAGTCGATGAGTTATACTATTGATGTATGGAGGGGTGTGGCTCCTCCTGCAAAGAACTTGGCCTCATTTTCATGTTATGTAGCTCTATTCCCACAATTAGTCGCGGGCCCAATTGTTAGGTACAATACCGTTGCAGAAGAATTAGCTACTAGAAAACATTCCATGGATTTGTTTCTAAAAGGGATTACTTTCTTCTGTATTGGCTTTGCTAAGAAAATTTTGATTGCCAATCAGGTGGGGGTTATTGCCGATCGAGTTTTTGCAAGTGATGCTCCTGGCATCTTAAATTCTTGGTGGGGTAGTGTTGCCTATATGTTCCAAATCTACTTTGACTTTTCAGCCTATTCTGATATGGCTGTGGGTTTAGGTTTAATGATAGGCTTTCATTTTCCCCGTAACTTTAATGGCCCATATCGATCGGCGAGCATTACGGAATTTTGGGCTCGTTGGCATATTTCTTTAACTACTTGGCTAAGAGATTATCTTTATATTGCTCTTGGTGGAAACCGAGTGAGTCCACGTAGACTTTATTTTAATTTATTTGTTGTAATGTTTATAAGTGGCTTTTGGCATGGAGCCAATTGGACTTTTATTGCTTGGGGCTTGTATCACGCCTTCTTTATGATCGTAGAAAGATACAACGGCAAACAAGCTATTTATAAAAAAGTTCCTTTTGTCTTTCAGGTTTTAATTACTCAGGTGATTGTCTTATTTGGATGGGTTCTTTTTAGAGCGAATACAATTGGAGAGGCCTTTTCCATGTGGAAGTCTTTGCTTGGTTTAATGCCTGTTTCTGCAGCGGATCCTTTGTTAACGGCACAGATTTTTACTCCATTGAACTGCTTCTTTATGATTATTGCCTTATTCTACGCCATTTCTCCTTGGCGCGCCTTTGAATGGTGCCAAAAACTCAGTGTTCGCCGAATTTCCGTGGCGCTCTTTCTCTTTGTTTTTGCTTGTCTTGTTCTATTTACGCAGACATACAATCCATTCTTGTATTTCCAGTTTTAATCAAAAAATGCGTTAAAATCTAACATTCTCCGACTTAAGGAAACGAATGTACATTTTGCCTAATTACAGATTTTACGCGCTTTAAAATGATTGCATAATATTACAATTATTTTTTTACACGTCGCTTTAACACTTTGTATCGTTGGGACTTGCATTTCATAATCATCAAAGTCCTATTCATTCATTTCGTTAGAAATGATGGAATCTTTTTTATACAAACATTGGAGAAAGTTTTTTAATCAAAAAAAAGAGGCTAATACTTTCGGTATAGGCCTCTTTGAATAACGGGCTAGTGTAATGTTTTACCGTCAATGGTAAATGATTACACCTAATTTTTTGGAAAAAATAAAGAAGTTGTTATTATTTTAAGAGAACATTTTCTTCATTTTTTGAATAAAGCTTTCTTCTTGTTCGTCTTCTTTTTTCTTTCGAAGTTCAGCTAATTCTTGATAGAGTTGCTTTTCTCTAGAAGATAAATCTTTAGGAATATCAGCTTGGATTTTAACAAATAGATTTCCGCGACCCCCTCGACCATTCAGGGGATAAAGCCCTTGTTCTCTAAGCCTTAAAATACTTCCAACCTGTGTGCCAGAACTGATTTTAATGCTGAGTTCGCCACCGTCTAGAGTAGGGATTCTTTGAGAACCACCAAGAACGAGTCTGTGAATTGGGATTTGGATATCGCAGTGTAGATCATCTCCATCACGAGTATAGAAATCATCTTTCTTTTCTGTAATCACGACTAAAAGATCACCACTAGCGCCACCTCTAGGCCCGCAGTTTCCTTCGCCTCTCATATTGAGATACTGGCCTTCAGCAACACCCACAGGAATCTTTATAGAAATCATTTCTTCTTCTAAAACACGACCTTCGCCACGGCAATGAGAACAAGGATTTTTAATGACTTCACCCATGCCATTACATGTAGGGCAAGCGGATTCGCTCACCATCTGGAAGAACGATTGGGTTACGTGACGAACTCGTCCTGTGCCATTACAAGTGCTACAAGTGGTCACATCGGACCCGCCTTTACCATTACAATAAGTACAAGGGGCATAGCGTTTGATACGTACTTTTTTAGTAACGCCATCTAGAATTTCTTTATAAGAAAGCGCCACTTTGATTTGTAAATCTTGCCCTCTAGGTGGGCCTGCTTTACGACTAGAACGGCCTCCTCTTCCAGAAGAACCAAACCCAAAACCACCAAAAATATCTCCAAATTGGCTAAAAATGTCTTCAAAGCTTGAGAATCCTTGACCACCACCAAAGCCACCAGCGTTTGGCATATCATGGCCAAAACGATCATATTGACTTTTTTTGTTTTGATCAGAAAGAACATCATACGCTTCGGCCGCTTCTTTGAACTTTTCTTCTGCTTCTTTGTCGCCAGGATTTTTATCTGGGTGGTATTTGATTGCTAATTTCTTATAAGCGCGCTTGAGTTCTTCTGCACTCGCATCTTTAGATACTCCAAGGACTTCATAATAATCGCGTTTTGTAGCCATAATAATTTCTCTATCAATTAAATCTAAACATTAGTTTCATACGCAAAAAGGGATTACTCTTTTTTTTGAAGAAAGAGAATCCCATTTTTTGTTAGTGGCTTTATTTTAAGCCACTAGGATTATTTTTTATCGTCATCGACGACTTCATATTCTGCATCAATTGGTCCATCATTTTTCTTGTCTGTTTCTGGCTCTGGATTACATCCAGCTCCACAGCCAGCACCTGGATTTGGTTGAGCACCAGCTCCAGCAGCTTGAGCCATAGAACCTAACATGTTCTGCAACTTATCCATCGCGGCCTTGATCTCTTCTTTAGTACCGTTTTCTTTCTTGTCTTTGATTTCTTGAATCGCCGATTCTAATTGAGATTTGGTGTCCGCAGGGATTTTATCTCCAGCTTCCTTAATCTGGCTTTCTGCTTGATAAGCCATTTGTTCCGCTTGGTTCTTGATGTCGACAAGTTCTCTTGCTTCTTTATCTTTTTGAGAATTCAACTCTGCTTCTTTCACCATGCGGTTGATTTCCTCTTCAGAAAGTCCACTAGAAGAGGTAATCTTAATGGATTGTTCTTTACCTGTTTCTTTATCTTTGGCGCTTACATGCACAATGCCGTTCGCGTCAATGTCAAAAGTAACTTCGATTTGAGGAACACCACGTGGTTTAGCAGGAATTCCTTGTAAATCAAAACGGCCTAATGTTCTGTTGTCGCGTGCAAATTCACGTTCTCCTTGAAGAACATGGATTGTTACTGCTGGCTGGTTGTCTTCAGCAGTAGAGAACACCTGGCTCTTCTTTGTCGGAACAGTGGTATTGCGTTCGATCAACTTAGTCATCACGCCACCAAGAGTTTCGATACCAAGAGATAGAGGGGTAACATCTAAAAGTAACACGTCTTTCACAGCAGAATCACCAGAAAGAACAGCACCTTGTACTGCTGCACCTACAGCCACAACTTCATCTGGGTTTACCCCTTTATGAGGTTCTTTATTAAAGAACTTCTTAACAGCTTCTTGAACCGCAGGAATACGAGTAGAACCACCGACGAGAATCACTTCATCAATTTGACCAAGAGTCAGGCCAGAATCAGCTAAGCACTTACGGCAAGGTTCAATAGAACGTTCTACGAGAGAAGCGGTCAATTGATCAAACTTAGCTCTTGAAAGCGTGAGGTCAAGATGTTTAGGGCCAGTGGCATCTGCAGTAATAAATGGCAAATTAATCGATGTGCTTGTGGTAGCAGAAAGGTCAATTTTTGCTTTTTCTGCAGCATCTTTTAAGCGTTGAAGCGCCATTTTATCTGATTTAAGATCGATTCCTGGATTACTCTTTTTGAATTCATCATTAATCCAGTTGATGATGGTTTCATCAAAGTTATCGCCACCAAGCATGGTATCGCCATTGGTTGCTTTAACTGTAAACATACCTTCATCAATTTCCAAAATAGAAATATCAAAAGTACCACCGCCTAAGTCATAGACAGCGACCTTTTCGCTTTTCTTAGAATCTAAACCATAAGCTAAAGCAGCAGCAGTAGGTTCGTTCACAATACGAAGCACTTCTAATCCAGCGATTTTACCAGCATCTTTTGTAGCTTGACGTTGGGCATCGTTAAAATAAGCAGGAACAGTAATCACTGCTTGAGTTACACTTTGACCAAGATAATCTTCAGCGATTTTCTTCATGGCTTGAAGAATCATTGCAGAAATTTCTGGTGGTGCATATTCTTTATCATCAATTTTAACTCGAACAGGGCTAGAACCTGTCCCTACAAGATGGTAAGGCATGTTCTTTTCAGCAGCAGAACATTCCCCTGCAGTGCGACCCATAAAACGCTTGATGGAATAAATCGTTTTCTCTGGGTTTGTAATGGCTTGACGTTTGGCTACGTGCCCAACTAGGGTTTCGTTGTTTTTTGCAAAAGCAACAATAGATGGGGTGGTGCGAAAACCTTCAGCATTAGCAATCACAACTGGCTTACCGCCTTCCATAACAGAGACGCAGCTGTTTGTTGTACCAAGATCTATACCTATAATTTTGCTCATAATGAGTATCTCCTAATTAATTTCTTTCATTGGATCTAAGGCAAAATGCGTGCCAATCTGATTTTTAGCTTTTTGGGCAAAAAACAAGGTTTTTTGAAAAGGCTGTTTCATTTTGAAATAGTCCATAAGGTTAAAAATGTTATTTCCCAGCAGAGACGATGACTTTTGCCGTTTTAATAATTTTGTGTTTTAAGCGGTATCCTTTTTGGAAAACCTGAATTACATGATTTTCTTCCACATCGTTGGAAGGTTGTTTTAAAAGTGCTTCTTGACAAGATGGATCAAATAATTCTCCAACGGGATTGATTTGTTCAAGGCCTGCATCACGAAGAGTTTTTTCAAATTGATCGTGAATCATAGACATGCCTTTAGCAAAAGCTTCAATATCGCAGCCACGATTTTCTGGAAGAGAGGCCCGTTCAAAATTATCTAACACTTCAGAGAGCTTTTCTAAAAGTTTTGCATTAGCCGTTTCAATGATTTCAAGTTGTTCTTTAGTAGTACGGCGACGATAATTATCAAATTCGGCCATTAAACGTAAATATCTATCGTTAGATGCAGATAGAGCCGCTTTTAGAACTTCTGTTTCAGAAACGGAAGGTTCAGAAGAATCTTTTTTTGATTTTTCTTCTTTTTCTAAAGTAGGTTCTGTTGCGGATTCGTTTGCACATGCATCATTATTTTGACAAGTATCATTATTTTGACAAGGTTCTTCTTTTTCACAAGCACAAGCTTCTGCTTCACGAATAAGATCATCATCTTCTGGATTTACGTTTTTACTGGTTTCTTGGTCAGCCATTTCAATTCCTTAATAAAAATAAAAAACATTAAATTGGTTTGTTTAATGGATAGCAAAATGCATGCCTAAATACAAAAATGGCGTTTTAATTGAAAAATAGCGGTTTTTTATTCAAATAGAAAACAGTTGTTTCAGAATGAAACGGTAAAAAACGAAGGAAAAGAACCTGAAAATCGTTGCGCTTTTTTGAAAAAAGAAAAATAGGATTATGGGTGTTTAGGAAAGTGATTTTTTTGTCAAGATAATTTTTGGGATTTAATGATTCCTGTAGCGAAATCACATCGTTTTTTTTCTTTTGATTTTTAATCGTGACTGAAAGCGAATAAAAGCTAATTTAATTTTATGCTAAAACAATTAATTAATTCACTCAATCATGTCTTATTTGGGAAAGAGAAGGAAATCCGTTTATTATTAAATGCTCTTTTAGCGGATGGTCACGTTTTAATAGAAGATGTTCCTGGGACTGGTAAAACAACTCTCGCAAAAGCTCTTGCTGTTTTAGTGGGTGCCGATTTCTCTCGTATTCAATTTACTCCAGATTTACTCCCAGGAGATGTGACTGGAGGAGCGATTTATCGTCAGAATACAGGGACTTTTGAAGTGCATCGTGGCCCTATTTTTACGCAGATTTTGCTTGCCGATGAAATCAATAGAGCTTCTCCTAGAACGCAAAGTTCTTTACTCGAAGCCATGGAAGAACGTCAAGTTTCATTAGAAGGTATTCGTCATGAATTACCTGCTCTTTTTATGGTTTTAGCGACTCAAAATCCTGTGGAGTTTCATGGCGTTTTCCCTTTACCAGAAGCCCAAATGGATCGTTTTATCATTCGACTTTCGATTGGGTATCCTGATGAAGCGACGGAGCTAAAAATATTACGAACGGAACGTTTTTCTAAGCCTATTCAGTCTCTTCAGCAGGTGATTACACCTGATCAAATTCTGAACATCCGAGAAGAGGTGAAAAAGATCCATGTAGAAGAAGCGCTTGAACGTTATATTATTTCTATTGTTTTAGCGACTCGTTCTCATGCGGGGCTTCGTTTAGCGGCAAGCCCAAGAGCAGGGCTTTCTATGCTTCGAATGGCTCAAGCAAATGCCTATTTAGATGAAAGAGATTATGTCACTCCCGAAGACATTCAATTTGTTATAAAACCAGTGATGGCTCACCGTATTTTTGCTGTGGAATCTGGTTTTGGAGTGACAGAAGGGATTATCCAAGAAATAGTAAAGAATACCCCTATTCCTCGGTAACTATGCGTTTGCTTAAAAAAATAAGGGCGTTTCAAAAAGCAATACCCAAAACACCTTATCGTGACGGCGTTTTGATGTTTTTGTATTACTTTTGGCAGGAACGATTTACTTCTGCTGGACGTGCTATTATTTCCGCTTCTTGGGTGGCTCTTGTTCTTTTCATAGTTCCAGGAGCCATTTTAGCGCGCTTATTTTTTGGGCTTCTTGGCGGCCTTCTTTTTACGGCTATTTTTATACGTGATAAAAAGCCAAAGTTAAAAATCACTTCTGTTTCTATTTTACCTGTTCGAGAAAATGAAACGGCTTCTCTTCATGTTCTTGTGCAGGCCATGAAGGATTATCCTTCTGTATCTATAGATGCTTTTCGGGTTTCTCCCACCATAAAAAAAAGGGCTACGATTTCCCATTCTATTAAAGCTTATGAAACAGAATCAATAGAATTAAAGCTTGAAACAAGTCATCGCGGGTCTTTTGTTCTAAAAAAAATAGTGGCTCTTGTTCCTGATCCCTTGGGCTTAGTACAGACACCTACTTTCTATAATGGCTCTCTTGATTTTTTGGTTTATCCAAAACGGCTTCAAGTGCGTCAGTTTTCTTTTTTAACCAAAGGCCATCCTGGGCGTGAATTTGCTTTATTATTAATGCCCTCTACTCAACGAGGGGTAGACTTCTCGGGCGTTCGTCCTTATCGTAAAGGAGACTCTGTTCGAGATATTGATCACCGTGCCTTTGCACGCTACTTGAAGCCTTTCACAAAAGAATTTACTGTAGAACAAGGCGCTTCTGTCGTCTTTGTTTTAGATGTCCGTTTTAGTTCTTTTTCAAAAATCATTTTTGTGGAAAAAGCGATTGCTCTTGCAGGAGCGATAGCGACTTGGTTTAATGATCATCAAATTCTAGGACGCTTTTTTATTAATAACCAAGAAATTGATCTCACTCGAGGAGAAAAAATAGATTTGGTGATGGCGGCTCTTGCGCGAATCGAAACGCCTCGATTTAAATCATCTGAGCCTCCTGGAATATGGTCTCCAGAGGCTTTTCCCATGGGTCCTGTTTTTGCGGTGACGCTCACTCCAAACGCATCGAGTTTAATTCAAAAACAAATTGTGGTCTCCGACGAATCTGGTGGCGATGATTCTCTTTTGTATTACGAACCCTCCGAAGAAGAAGAGGTGTTCTTATGAATCCATCGAGTATCTTTGCTTTTTTGTTTTTGTGTATTTTATTTGTGGGGCACCAATCTGGTGTTTATGCATTAGCTATACCTTCTTTTTTATTTGCGCTATGGATTCTCATGCGTCAAAAAAAAGGCAAGTCCGCTAGATTAAAAAAAGGGCTTCTTTATCTCGCGATAGTTCCATTTTCTTTCTGGTGGTTTTTATCTCCAAGTATAGATGGGCAAATTTCACCATGGCTTTTCTTTATTCCCGCTTGGTTTTGTCTCTTTTTAGCTTTAATGCAATGGCGTAGTTTAGGTCGTGGAGGCGAGCTTGTCTTTGTTCGCTTTAATGCGTTAGCGGCATTCATATTTTCTATTCGTAATCCCGATACGCCTGCCATTATTATTGCCATTTTTTTTGTTTTACTATTTTTATGGAATATTCGCCCTCGTTTACCTCTTTTGAAATGGGGTATTTCTTTAGCTATTGCTTTTACTATTTCTTTTGCAATTGTCTTTACTACAATCACAGTAAAAAAGAATCAAAGTCAAAGACATTCAGGAGAGTGGACTGAAGATTATTACTTGAGCCGACACATGATGGGTTTTGATCCTGTCTCTTCGTTAGGTTCTTTTGAAAAAAATTATAAGTCCAATTTTGATGATCAAATAGTGCTTCGTTTATGGACTTCTACTCCTCCCATTTATTTTAAAGCCTTGGCTTATGAGCGTTATCTTCAGGGATTGTGGAAGGTTTCTAATGATTATGAGGTCTTATACCCGAGTCGTTTTGAAGTCGATTATGCCTTATTCGAATCCAAATTAAAAACAGAAAATGAAACAGAAAAAGTTTGGGTGCAATCGGCCATCAATACATTTCATTATTTATTTGCTCCATCTAATGCAACGGGAGTTTCTGTTAAAGCAGGGGATTCCATTTATTACTATAAAGGAGGATCTTGGCAAGTCCCTGGAATAGAAAGGTCTGATTGGTATTATTATAAGCAAACCAATATTCTTGACACCAATTTGATATCCTCTTTTTTGAATATTGCAGATAGAGATCTTGCCCTTGTGAAAGAAGTCTCTTCAGCCATGGGGTTAGATACGTTGTTATCGGCACAAGAAAAAGTCAAACGTATTCGAACCTATTTTGTAACTCATTTTAAGTATTCTTTATATTTGCCTATCAAAAAAAATGATAACCCCTTGAGAGTATTTTGGGATACAAAAACGGGCTATTGTGAATACTACGCGACTTTAGCCACATTAGTTTTACGCTATCAAAAAATTCCAGCTCGCTATGTGGTGGGCTTTGCTTATCCAGAACTAGCAGAAGATAAAGAGTATGCCTTTTTTAGAAGGCGAAATTCTCATGCTTGGGTAGAATATTTTGATTCTAGCTGGAAAACTTCAGATCCGACTCCTATTGTCGCTCAAAGTGAAGAAACTTATAGTTTCTGGCTACGTACGCAAGAAAAAATAAAAGCAAAAACGGCCTATTTTATGCATGTAATTAAAGAAGGGGCATGGAGGCAAAAATTAGATGCTTGGCAAGTCATTACAGAGAATTGGTTAACAGACTTTAGGTTTTATTTGGTACTAGCTTCGCTCTTCGGCTTTTATCTTCTATTTCAAAAAAAGAGAAAAAAACATATTTCAAACAAATTAGATTTAAGAGAGTTACAATGGCGTAAATCTTTAATTAAAGCCCTATCCCATTTAGCGAAAATGGGCTATCCTATACAGCCAGGGGAGACCATAGGAAATTATGTATTACGTTTAAATGCATTAAAAACAGTTCCTAATAATAAAGACTTTCATAAACAAATAGATCTTTTAAGGAAATACCAAAAAGAGCGCTGGCGTCCTCTTTCGATAGATTGATATTTCTTTTTTATTAGTTATCTTTCCTCTTATGATGAGTAGTTTGACAAATATCTTAACGGCTGTTCCTTTATGGGAACTCGCCATCATATTCGTTGCAAAAATGACTGAAGTTTCTATTGGCACCTTGCGGCATATTTTAATTAATAAAGGATATCGAAAACAGGGAGCGTTTCTTTCGTTCTTTGAAATTATTTTATGGGTGTTTGTCGCTTCAAGAGTTATTATTGGAATCTCCGAAGCTCCTATTAAAGGCTTAATGTATAGTTTAGGTTATGCTGTAGGCGTTTACATTGGTTCTCGTATAGAATCTCGAATTGCCCTTGGGCGTGTTTTGATTCAAGTGATTGCTGAAGAGGATATTGGCATTTCGATGATGAACACCTTAAGAGAAAATGGTTATGGAGTCACTTCCGTAAATGCGGATGGTAGAGAATCGAATAAATTAATGCTGATCATTTATGCCAATCGCTTGAGAAAAGAGAAAATCATAGAATTAATTCATGAAATCGATGAAAAGGCTTTAATTGTTGTCAGTAATGTGGATGCCTTGAAAGGAGGGTATTACCCTTCTTGGAAACGGCTTGGTAAATAGTTGTTTACAACAGATTCATTTTTCAAAATAATAACGTTTATTTTAAGCTAGGATTAGTTCTTTATTCTTTTTTTTGTTTTATAACGTTATATTTAAAATGGTGTTTTTTTGATGGGCTTTTTTTGGGGTGAATATGAATAAATTTTCACTTTTTGCATTCTCATTTATACTTTCTAGTTTTTCTTTTGCAGAACCACCATCGAGCTTAGAAGGCTGGGATTTAGTTTTTGAAGATAATTTTGATGGAAACTCTTTAGACTTAAAAAAATGGAATTCAACGTATAATTGGGGTCATACTCATAATCATCGAGCCTACTGTGTTGCAGAAAATGTTTCTGTAAAAGAAGGCTTCTTAAAACTCAAAGGAGAAGCCACTCGCCATCCCGATGCACCTGCTACAGCGTCTAATGGTGGTAAAACTTATTCTTTGGATTATACTTCTGGGGCTATAGATACTCGTGGTAAGTTTGAAGTTCAATATGGTTATATTGAAGGCCGTTTTAAGGCTCCACCTCATGCTGGCACATGGCCTGCTTTTTGGACATTGCAAGATGGCTGGCCTCCAGAAATTGATATTCTAGAAATACCTCACGCAAGAACTCAACATCATTATTATTTGCACTATACAGATCCTTCTTGGTATGCTTCTCATGGAGATGCTTGGGATCATGAAGCCTCTTTTGGAGGAACTCATTCTGGGCCTGATAAATCAGCTGCATTTTATAATTATGGCGTTGAATGGGATGCTGGAGTCATGAATTTTTATTTCAACGACCAGAGAATTGCCTCTTATAATCGACCTTCAGAAATCAGTCAAACTAAAGCGATGTACATCATCATCAATTTGGCCATTGGAGGCTGGGCAGGTGATGATATCGATGTTACAGCGAATAACCCAGCCTATCTCGAAGTCGATTGGGTTCGTGTATGGAAACGTAAATCTGCTTTCCCTGATACCGTTCGCATACGTTCTGTGGCATCAGGTAAGTGCATGATTCCTTCTGAGAACGCTGTTGTTTTAGGAGACTGCTTTGATGAAAAGGCTTATGTGACTTTATCTGCCTTAGGTTCAAATACCTATAACATGTATTTCGGAGATAGAGTCTTTGAAATTCCAAACGAATCCAAAGATCCTGGTGTCGCTGCAGGAATTTGGGATAATAATGGAAAAGACCATCAAAAAATTATTTTTGAACCTCAAGATGGTTTTACGGGTTATGTCGTTCGAATGAAAATGAAACATAGTGGTCATTATATTCGTATGGACGAAGATCGTGTCGTTCAAGATTGGAATGATTCTTGGCCATGGAATCAAAATTGGAAAATTATTGTGGATGATTTAGAAATCCCTACCAGCGTAAAAAACGTAAAGCTAGTGCAAAAGCAACCTTCTGTAATCCATCGTTATGGAACTCAAATGCAATTAATTCTTGGAAGCACACATAATAATCAAGAATCTTTAGTTCGAATAGTGAGTTTAGATGGTCGCCAAATGTTTATAGAAAAAGTGCAAAAAAATCTTCAATTTGATATTTCGACTTTGCCTAAAGGTGTATACCAGATTATCATTGGAGAAGGTTTATCTTCTGAAACATTACGTATTTTGAAGCGTTAAGTTCTTTCTTACTTTTTTCAGTATTATTTAAAAAATCACTAGTCAAGCTGGTGGTTTTTTGTTTATAGGTGTAGCATTTAAGATATTAGACGCACTTTGCTCGCGCTTACGATTTTGAAGATAAAAAAAGACCCCACCCACGAGGCAGGATCTTTTCTTTCTCTCAATAGGGGAGCGTGAAAGGCATTACATCATGCCGCCCATGCCTCCCATATCCATTCCGCCGCCCATGCCACCTGGCATTCCAGCAGGTTTATCTTCTTTCTTTTCTACAATCACGCAGTCTGTGGTTAGAAGCATGCTTGCAATAGAAGCTGCATTACCGAGAGCTGCTTTGGTCACCTTAGCTGGATCAATGACGCCCGCCTTAATAAGGTCTTCGTATTTGTCGGTTTTAGCGTTATAACCAAAGCCGTCTTTGCCTTCTTTCACCTTGTTCACCACTACAGAACCTTCAAGACCTGCGTTAATCACAATCTGGCGTAATGGTTCTTCAATGGCGCGACGAATGATAGAAGCTCCAGTTTTTTGATCATCATTATCTAATTTAAGAGCATCAATGGCACTAGCAGCACGAATTAATGCAACGCCACCACCAGCAACGATACCTTCTTCCACGGCAGCGCGAGTCGCATGCATCGCATCGTCTACGCGATCCTTTTTCTCTTTCATTTCTACTTCAGTAGCTGCACCGACTTTAATCACAGCAACGCCACCGGCGAGTTTAGCAAGTCTTTCTTGAAGCTTTTCACGATCATAATCGCTAGTCGTATCTTCAATTTGCTTTTTGATTTGGCCAATGCGTGCTTTAATAGCAGCGGAGTCACCAGCACCTTCAACGATAGTTGTATTGTCTTTGTTGATGGTAATGGATTTAGCTTGACCAAGAACAGTCACAGGAGCGTCTTCTAGCTTAGCACCTGTTTCTTCAGAAACAAGCATACCACCAGTGAGAATAGCGATGTCTTCAAGCATTGCCTTACGACGGTCACCAAAACCAGGAGCCTTCACCGCAGCCACTTTTAGAGTACCACGAATCTTGTTTACAACGAGTGTAGCAAGAGCTTCGCCATCGACATCTTCTGCAATGATTAAAAGAGATTTACCTTGTTTGGCGACATGTTCCAAAATAGGAAGTAAGTCTTTCATGGTGCTGATCTTCTTGTCATAAAGAAGGATCAAGGGGTTTTCGAGAGCCACTTCCATGCTATCGGTATTTGTAACGAAATATGGAGAGAGGTAGCCACGATCAAATTGCATACCTTCTACAACGTCGAGAACAGTATCTGCCGTTTTAGATTCTTCAATGGTAATCACGCCATCGTTACCGACTTTTTCCATAGCATTTGCAAGTAATTCACCAATTTCAGCATCATTATTTGCAGAAATTGAAGCGACTTGAGCAATGTGTTGTTTGCCATTAATCTTGACAGCCATTTTGCTGATTTCAGCAATCACAGCAGAAACAGCAGAGTCGATACCGCGCTTGATATCCATTGGATTGGCGCCAGCGGCGACGTTTTTTAAGCCTTCGCGAGTAATTGCTTGAGCAAGAACGGTTGCTGTTGTAGTACCGTCACCAGCCGCGTCAGAAGTCTTGCTAGCGACTTCTTTAGCCATTTGTGCACCAAGATTTTCGTATGCATCTTCAAGTTCCACGTCTTTAGCTACAGAGACACCGTCTTTGGTGACGTTTGGTGCACCAAAGGACTTACCGATCATTACATTACGGCCTTTAGGACCTAAAGTGACTTTAACAGCATTGGCGAGTTTGTCTACGCCATTCATTAAGCTTGCACGAGCAGCAACATCAAATTTCATTTGCTTTGCCATATTTTATAAAACTCCTGAGTTCTTGTATTAATTGTTAAACTGAATGATTAAAGAATTGCAAAAATATCGCTTTCTTTTACGATCAAAAAGGTTTTGCCATCAACGGAGACTTCAGTTCCGCTATATTTACCGTAAAGAACGACATCACCGACTTTTACTTCTGGCGCAATGAGATCCCCTTTATCATTTTTCTTTCCTGGGCCCATCGCCACGATTTTACCTTGCATTGGTTTTTCTTTTGCGTTATCAGGGATAAAAAGACCACTTTGGGTCTTGGTTTCTGCTTCAGCAGGCTCAATGAGAATGCGGTCTGCAAGTGGCTTAATCATTTTATTGTACCTCTTTTTTTTAGAGTGAGTGGTTCGTAGAACCTTGTTAATTGTTTTATGCCAAAAACAAAGCAATATTTATGCCAATCTATTTTTCTTGTAAAAAAAGCTCTTTTTTTGAAAAAAAATGGTAACTGGAAAAAAATGGAACATGAAAAATAAACAAGCGTTTCATTTTGAAACACAAAACAAGGCTTTCAATTTTTACAATAATAACGAGGCTGTTTTTGTTCCTCTTTTGACCTGAATTTATGAATTGATATTTATTAATAACAATTCTATCAAAGGGACAAATATCATTAAAAAAAGAATACCTATTTCATCATTTTTTAGTTCACTTGTTTTCTTGCAAAAAAAACATTTTATGGTTCAGAAAAATTGCATTTAAGTCTAATAGTCTTACTTTGCATATAAGGAAAAGGCTAGCTTGAATATTACTTTGATTTATTAAAAATCAAATCAAAATAATGTGTTGTAAACCATAGAAACGTAAAAAAAATAAAAACAAATCTTTTATACAACATTATTTATCTTATATTTATCTTATCATTTATAAATCAAACAAGGATAGGTTGTTTATGAATTCCTTAAAACTTCTATTGGCTTTGGCACTAGCACTCGTTTTTACTGGTTGTGAAATTACTGTAGTAGATGATTATTCATCTTATGAAACACGTACCTACAAAACAAGTTACTATGATTACACATACCATTGCGGTATGAATTTTACAAAAGGCGATGCAAGAGATGTAGACTATAACAGTTGTTCTTCTTCCTATGCTACTTATGATTCTTATGCTTTTGATTTCTCTCAATATGATGTAATCGAGTATTATGACAATGGCTCTCGCATTACCTCTACCACTTATTATGTAAGTGATGTCGAAGCATTCAGCTATGGTGGCGACATTTTTATTGCATATGATGTTGGTGGTGGTTTAACATTTGAGTACAATTATACCGACGATGAAGTTGGTGTCTATGAAGATGGAATCGTTGATTACTATTATTAATAGTCCAATAAATCCTTTTATTTCATAGTATTGATTTTAACCCGATGACTTTATCATCGGGTTTTTTTATATTTCTGTTTTTGAGGTAAAAATGTCATATTTTAAAGAAGCTGAATTCAATTTTAAAAACTTATCTACAAATTCTTATCCTGGAAGGGGCATTGTCTTAGGGACAAGTCCCTGTGGTCGTTTTGACGTTCAAGTATACTGGATTATGGGGCGTAGTGTAAATAGCCGTAATCGTATTTTTGTCATAGATCAAGATACTAATTTTATGAAGACACAAGCTTTTGATGAATCCAAATTAGTCGATCCTAGCTTGATTATTTATTACCCAGCTAAGCATACAAATGATTATCATATCATTACTAATGGCGATCAAACAGATACTGTTTATGATACCATGCAAAATGGTGGGTCTTTTGAAGAGGCTCTAAATACACGTTGTTATGAACCAGATGGCCCAAATTTTACTCCAAGAATTTCTGGTATTACTTATAGAAATGCAAATCCTGCTGTATATAAGCTTTCGATTCTTAAATCCCGTTCTAATAATGAAGAAGCAGGCTGTGAAAGACAGTTTTTCTCTTACGAAAAGAAAATGCCTGGTTTAGGGCATTTTATTTCTACTTATAAAACAGATGGTAACCCTATCCCTAGTTTTAGTGGTGAACCACAGCTTGTTCCTATTGCAAATACTCCTCAAGAAACATTAGATACGTATTGGAACGCATTAAATGAAACGAATAGAGTTTCTTTGATGGTCAAGTGGATTGATTCGAATTCTTTCAAAAGTGAAATAGGGGTTCGAAACAAAATGGGCTCATTATGAAAAAGAAAAAAACATGGAACACTCCTGCGGCAAGAGCGGTTGGCAGAACAAAAGAAGAAGATATTCGTTTTGTTTTAATAGAGATTGCTAAGGGCCGTCATCAAGCATTAAGGCAATTGGACAAGTTATTTGATCTTCTTGGTAATCAGTTAGATAAAATAGATGAAGTCAAGTCTCCAAAAGTCCAGTTAGAGCTTTTAGCATGGTTTTTAAGTACAGATCACGTTCTTGCAGATGTCGAAGAAGATGATGAGTTTTTTGATTTGTATGCAGATGCGAGTGCCTTTTTTATTGATATAGCAAGAGATTTTGAAGACAAAAAATGGATTATGGATTTAGTACACGATCTTGCTGTTCGTCATACTGGAGAAGATGGAAGAGCTGCTGTATTTCTTTCATTAACTGAATTTTTAGATGCTGCAAGTGCTCTTGAAATGGTAGAGTCTATTTTAGAAACGGTACGAAGTCAAGATTTAGAAAATGAAGAAAATGTCTTAGAAGCGCTGCGTGATATGGCCGATGGGCTTAATGTGCCAGCGGTTTATGAAAAAGCAAGTTTCTTATTAGATTTAGATCGTAGCCACGAAACGATTTTAGATGTCGCCAATGCGTATTATATTGCTGGCGATTTAGTGGAAACAAAGAGGCTTCTTTCAGAAGTGCGAAACCCAATAGGTAAAGACGAAGAAGAATTTTTAGACCTTTCTGTGGCTTGCGCTCATAAAGAAGGCGATCTTCCTCGTGCCATTAAGTTTGCTGAAGTACTTTACGAAAAATTTCCTAAAGAATTTAATTTGGCTCGTTTAACTCAGATTGTACCAGCTAAACAAGCTGAATTTCTATTAGATGAACATGAAAAATATCGTTTAGGCGATGTTTTAAATGAAAATTATATTGATTTATTGATTTCACTTGAAAAAATAGATCGTCTTAAGGCTTATATTAATCGTTTTGAACAAGATTTAGCTGGAGTGAACCCAGAAGTTTTATCTCGTTTTGTAGAAAGATTAGAAACGATGAATCAAAAAGAATTAGCCGATCAAATACGTCAATGGATTGTGGATGAACCAGAAGAAGTAGACGTAGAAGATCTATAATTTTGTTAATGAATTCCTATTTATGATATAAAACACTGTTTTTTACCTTAATCGTTTTTCGGTGTATTATTATGAAATAATTAACTATTTATTTAATTAAATCGTAATAGTGTCATTTTAATAGCATGGGATTGTGTTAGATGCTTAAAAAAGGGAAAACAGTATGAAACGAATTAAAAAAAGTTTTATCAAACGTTCTAATGCCTTTATTGGATATCTTTTAGCCATTTTAGGCTTTGGTAGTATTTCTCTTACTGGTTGTGATTCTCCAGTAGATCCAGATCCTGTAGCAGAATATGGTGTTCCTTATGCCATTTTTAAGGTCAAAGGGAAAGTAACTTCAGAAACAGTAGGAATCCCAAATATTAAAGTGAAAATGGGCTCAAATTCTTTTTTCTATGATTCCACATATACAGACGCCAATGGGGAATATGAAATTTCTCAAGGAGCGTTTCCTTCGAATCAAGCTTTTGATTTGTCTTTTGAAGATATAGATAGCACTCAAAATGGCTCTTTTCAACCTTTAGATACTATTGTTGAGTTTGTGGATCCAAAGTTTACTGGTGGATCAGGCAATTGGAATGAAGGGGAAACAAAAACGACTTTTAATGTAGAATTAAAGGAATAAAAATGAAGACAACACCTCTTCCTTTCAAGAAGAAGCTTGCTCTAAAACTTTTTAATCGTTATCGTGCCAATGAAAAAAGTACACATGTTTTAAATTACCTTTTTTGGGAATGCACCTTACGGTGTAATCTTAATTGTTTGCATTGTGGCAGCGATTGTAAAAAAGAGGCCGTTGTTCCAGATATGCCTAAAGCTGATTTTTTTAAGGCATTAGATGATATTACTCCAATTATTACACCCAATGAGACCATGATTGTACTCACTGGAGGGGAACCTGTTTTACGAAAAGATATTCTTGAAATAGGGCAAGAACTTTATCGTCGTGGATTCCCTTGGGGGATTGTTTCAAATGCGATGGCTCTTCAACCAAAAACAATTGATCTTTTAATGGATGCAGGGCTTCGCTCTATTACGATTAGTTTAGATGGTTTAGAAACGTCTCATAATTGGTTGAGAAATAGTAAACAAAGTTTTAAAAAAGCAATGAAAATCATTGCCTATTTGAATCAAGTGAAAGATGTACGATATGATGTAGTCACTTGTGTAAATCAGAAAAACCTTGAAGAACTTGATTTATTATATGATTTGCTGGTTTCTTTAGGCTTAAAAGAATGGAGAATCTTCACGGTATTTCCTGTTGGTCGAGCTCAGTTATATCCTGAATTACAATTGCTGCCTAAACAGTTTAAAGACTTTTTTGATTTTATGGCTCGAGTGCGTAAAGAAGGGAAAATCAAACTAAACTACGGTTGTGAAGGCTTTCTTGGCAACTACGAAGGGCTTGTGAGAGACAATTTCTTCTTTTGTCGAGCGGGAATTAATATTGCTTCTGTTTTAGTAGATGGTTCGATCTCTGCGTGCCCTAATTTGCGTAGTCGTTTTATACAAGGCAATATCTATAAAGATAGCTTTAGAGAAGTTTGGGAATCTCGTTATGGAATTTACAGAAACCGTAGTTGGACAAAAACGGGAATATGTAAGGATTGCGAGTATTATAGTTTCTGCGAAGGCAACGGTATGCATCTTCGAAATGACGAAACAGGCGAATTAATGTTTTGCCATTTGAAACGTCTTCTAGAGGCTGAAGAAAATTAGAATTCTTCTAGCCCATTAGGCGTTGCAAGAATCACCTTTGTTGCCATATTGATAAATAGCCCATGGCCCATTATTCCAGAGATGGAGTCCAATTTATGGGCAAGTGTTTTAGCGTCTGAGATAGGCCCAAACTTGGCGTCGGCAATTAAATTTCCAGAATCACTAATCACGGGGCCATCTTTTCCAGGGTTTCCCATACGCACAACGACGTTACCGCCAAGAACTTTCACCTTTTCAGTAACTACACCAATAGCACCAGGTAAAATTTCTAAAGGGACAGCAAATTTTTCGCCTAAGACATTCACTTTTTTCCCACTATCGGCGATGATAATGTAGTTGTTTGTCATGGAGGCTACAATTTTTTCTAGAAGATGAGCGGCACCGCGACCTTTAATTAAGTTTCTTTGGCTATCGATTTCATCGGCGCCATCGATTACCATATCGAGCCTTGAAACTTCTCCCATTTCTTTTAATGGAATATGAAGAGCACGGCATTGTAGAGTAGTGCTCCAGCTAGTACTTACAGCTGTGATGTTTAGGTTTTCTTCTTTAATACGTTCTCCTAAACGTTCCACCATATAGGCTGCTGTACTTCCAGTACCTAAACCAACGACCATCCCATCTTGAATGAGATTGGCGGCTTTGATTCCAGCCATTTTTTTTAATTCATCCATACTAGCCATTAGAACCAATGCCTCCTCTGGTCGTTTTTATCGTCTTGTTCTTCTTCGTCAAGACCTTCTTCATCTTCATCTGGAATCCCGTTTTCTAGTTCAGAAAAGCTTGGTTCTTCAACGCTAAGAACATGAACATCAAAAATGAGATCCATGCCTGCAAATGGATGATTTCCGTCTAAAACGACTGTTTCTTTTTTAATTTCTTTAATAGAATAAATCCCAGTTTCTTTTTCAAGGGGATATTCTTTTGCATTGTAAATCTGTTCTGGGTATTCAGGAATTTGAAACTCTTGAGAATCATCTTCTTGATACATTTCGAGTTCAAGACCTAACCAAAGTTCCCCAATATCAGCTAACTCCTCTTTAGGGACTTCTATTACAAGGGTCTTATTGTAGGCTCCATACGCTTTTTCAAAAGGAATAGACACTGAAAAAGTGGCCCCAACAGGCTTATTTAAAAGAGCCTCTTCTAACCCTTGAATGATGTTATCAAAGCCGTGCAAATAGATGAACGGGTGTTTCTCAGGTACTTCTTCTATAATCCGGCCATTATTGTCTTTTAATGTATAAGAAATACTAACTTTTAATTTATCTTGCACTATATCCATTATGCGTGAGAATATAGAAAACCGCACTCGAATTGTAAAAGGAGTTTTGGCTTTGAAGAAGAATATACTGTTCGTTTGTTTAGGTAATATCTGCAGATCTCCTGCTGCAGAGGGGGTTTGTCGTATTTTAGCTCAAGATAGGGGTGATATTGGCAAAATCGATTCTGCTGGTCTCGGGGATTGGCACGTGGGGCAACCTCCTCACCCCACAATGCGTCGAGTGGCTTCTGAAAGAGGGTTTCCTATAGATGATTTAAGGGCAAGGCTTGTTACTCCTGATGATTTTGAGACTTTTGATTTTATTATTGCCATGGATCAAAATAACCTGAGATCACTTTTAGAGATGAAAAAACGGGTAGGTGGTAAAGCACAGGTTAGGATGCTTTTAGAAGATAAAAGTTCTGTTCCTGACCCTTATTACGGGGCAGATTCTGGTTTCTATGAAAGTTTTGACATCATTTATAGTGGTGTAGATATATTTTTACGTGATTTTATGTAATAATTGAATTTGCTTTTTTTATATTCACTCTTATGCTTTATGGAATCTTTTCAGATATTCATTCTAATGAAGCTGCTTTAACTGCTGTTCTTGCATCAATGCATGATCTGGGAGTGGAACGCCGCATTTGTTTAGGTGATCTAGTTGGTTATGGTGTGGATGTTAATGAATGTGTTTCATTGACTAAAGAAAACGCCGACGTTTGTCTTATTGGTAATCACGATAGCGTAGCTATTCGTTGGGAGTCGTCTGTAGGGTTTAATCCTTACGCCAAAAAGATGATTGAGTGGACTCAAGAGGCTATATCAGAAGAGTCCGCTTCTTATATTAAATCATTGCCTTATATGTTTGAGGAAAATGATATTTGTTTTGTACATGCTTCGCCCATGTCTCCAGCCGATTGGATTTATGTGACAGACTTAGAAGACGCCTTAGATGCTTTTGATCATTTTTCGGGCTCTTATTGTTTTGTGGGTCATACCCATTCTCCAATTATTGTCGCCATGAAGGGTGGTGGAGCAATTCCAAAAGTAATTGAAGAAAGCGAATATAAAGTCGATGGTACAGAACGAGTATTAGTGAATGTGGGGAGTGTAGGGCAACCTCGAGATAGGGATCCTAGAGCTTCTTGGTGTTTATTTGATTCAACCCAAAAGACAGTGAAAATCATTCGTGTGAAATATGATATTGCAAGAACTCAAGAACGCATGAGAGCGATCTCTGCACCTGATTTTCTTGTGGAGCGACTTGGAGTAGGCCGTTGAAGTGGACACTTTGTGTTTTTGGTAAAGCCGGCTCTTCTTTTGTTGCAGATGAAGTATCTAAATACAGTAAAAGGCTTCGTTCGTATATCTCTTTCGATGTAGTAGAACTAAAAGAATCCAAACGCGAAGATAAAACGCGCGGTCTTGCCGAAGAGGCGGCTGAATTTGAAAAAAGATTCCCTAAATCCGATTACGCATGGATTATTCTTGCCGAAGAGGGAAAACTTCTAAATACAGTACAATTAGCGAAGTGGACAGAACAAAAAGCATCGTCTCCTTGTGTCTTTTTAATTGGCTCTGCTTATGGTATTTCGTCTTCCATTAAAGAAAAAGCAGATCTGCTTTTATCTCTTTCGCCTTTGACTCTCACTCATGATCATGCTCGTGTTATTTTAGCAGAGCAACTGTATCGATGTGAGATGGTGCATCGAAATCATCCATACCATCATCAATAGATTTTTTAAAATAAAAAAACGAGCTAAGGTGTTTTCCAAAGCTCGTTTTTCAACAATAATTTTTAATGAATTTTAAATCTTAAAGAGCAGCAATAATTGCGTCACCCATACCAGAGGTGCCTACTTTTATACAGCCTTCGGTCCAGATTTCACCTGTACGATACCCTTGAGCAATGACTTTTTCTACTGCCTTTTCAATCGCTTGAGCAGCGGCTTCTTCTTTGAAGGTGTAGCGAAGCATTAATGCGGTAGACAAAATCTGTGCAATTGGGTTTGCAATGCCTTTACCAGCAATGTCTGGAGCAGAGCCACCAGCTGGTTCGTAAAGACCAAAAGAGCCTTCTGCAATAGAAGCAGATGGAAGTAAACCCATAGAGCCTGTGAGCATAGCACATTCATCAGATAAGATATCACCAAAAAGATTTGGGCAAAGCATCACATCAAAATCACGTGGGCGACGTAAGAGTTGCATAGCGGCGTTATCGACATAGATGTGTTCTAATGCGATTTCTGGGTAGTTTGCGGCAACTTCTTTTACCACGTCTCTCCAGAGAACCATGGTGGTTAAAACGTTTGCTTTATCTACACTGGCGACTTTTTTCCCGCGGAGCATGGCTGCTTCAAAAGCAAATTTGGCAATGCGCTCAATTTCGTAGCGTGAATAAATCATGGTGTCAAAGCCTTTTTCATCTGGTCCAGAGCCTTCGCGGCCTTTAGGTTGACCAAAGTAAACATCTCCAGTTAATTCACGTACACAAAGGATGTCAAAACCGTTTCCAACAATATCAGAACGTAAAGGGCAGGCTGCGGCGAGTTCTTTATAAACGCGTGCAGGGCGTAGATTACAGAATAATTTGAAATGCTTTCTTAGAGGAAGTAACGCACCACGTTCTGGTTGAAGATGAGGAGGAAGGGATTCCCATTTAGGGCCGCCTACAGAACCAAAAAGGATAGCATCACTATTTTCAGCGATTTTTAAAGTGCTTTCTGGAAGTGGAGAGCCATGATTATCATAAGCAGCACCGCCTACATCAGCCCATTCTTTTTGAATAGAAAATCCAAATTTTTCAGAAACAACATCTAAAACACGAACGGCTTCTTTCATCACTTCTGGGCCAATTCCATCACCTGGAAGAACCGCTATTTTATAATTTTTACTCATACATTCCTCTTTAAAAAAATAATAAAAATTCAAGCATAATCTAGCAAAAAACTAGTCATTCGGTGTAGCTTTTATTTCTCTAGGGTGGTGTAGGTGGTGTTCTCTTTGAATAAACTCTTTATCAATATGCGTGTAAATCTGCGTTGTTGCAATATCAGCGTGCCCTAGAAGTTCTTGTAAAACTCTTAAATCCATTCCTGCTTCGAGGCAATGAGTGGCAAAGGAATGCCTAAAAGTATGCGGTGAAACGTGCTTTGTTAAGTGGGTTGTATGTTGTTGGACTATTTTCCAGGCCCCCATTCGACTCATGGGGCGACCCTTTAGATTTAAGATTACACAATCACTTTTGGGTTCTGTCTTTGGACGGCCTTCTTGGAGCCACTGTTTGAGATTCATTTTTGCTTTTGAACCAAGGGGGACTAATCGTTGCTTATTCCCTTTACCAACAGGAGTGAGCCATTCATTATCGAGATCTAGGTGCTCAAGCTTTAAGTTTAAGGCTTCTGAGATTCGTAGTCCAGCGCTATAAAGAAGTTCAAACAAAGCGGTGTCTCGAAGAGGGTATTTTGAAAATTCAGCAATATGCTTAAAAACGCTATCCACTTCGTCTAAATTTAGGCATTGAGGAAGGTAAAGTCCAATTTTGGGAACTGCGAGCATGGATTCTGTGGAATGAGAGTAGTAACCCTCTTGTTGCATGAATTTTAAGAAGCCACGTAAACTCGAAAAATGCCTTGCAATGGAAGTGGGGCTATATTCGACATTTAAGGCCAATTGATTAAGAAATTGATCTAAAAGGGGAAGATCAAGGTCTTTTAGTGAGATATCATGATCATCGAGCCAAAAAATAAAATGACGTAAATCTTCTTGGTAACTTCTGACCGTTGCCGAAGATAAGTTTCGCTCAATACTGAGATGACTACAATAGAGGTCTAAAAGTGAACCGTTTGTCATGATAAAATTGAAAAAAGTAAAGAAATTTATCTTGAAAATGTACAAAAGTTATTTTATAATTGAAAGCACTTAAGGATGATTAGCTCAGTCGGTAGAGCAGCTGACTCTTAATCAGCGGGTCGCAGGTTCGATCCCTGCATCATCCACGAAAAATCTCTGTTGAAAAACAGAGATTTTTTTTATGGTTTTTGAATTCAAGCTAGGTTTATCGATTATTTCTGAGTGGGGAAAAGCTTGTTATGATCTAAAATATATCTCCAAGATTCTGCAGCTGCTCTTGCACGATGTTCAAGATTATTAAAATCATGAGGGCTTTCTAAATCGGGCTCAGAAGCAAATCCTTCAATTGTGTTTGTACTGTCCCAATCAATAAACGAATTGTGTTTTTTGTATAGCGAAGGAACAGATGGATCTACATCCGTGAAGCAAATAATAGAGTCTTGTCTTCTAGCAATCCCTCCGCGACGGAAACTATAAACGGTATGGTGAACGTTTTCTTCATCAAAAAGTGGAGTGCCAACAAAATGATTAGAGACGGATAAATCTAAAAGCGAGAGAATCGTCGGTGCAAAGTCGACATGGGATATAGGACTAAGAATTTTCTTTTCTTTAGGAACACGATAGCCGTACCAAGTCATCGTCGTCCATGTCTGTCCAGAAAAAGCATTTCCATTTTGGCTACTTGCTTTTTGACTGGCGTTATTGGCAATGGAGTGATCTCCAGTAATGACTAGGATGGTTTCATGATGGCGATCGTCTTCTTGAATTGCCTTAAAAATAATACCAAGCGCGGAATCCAAATAAGTTAAAACTTGTTTGTAGCGTTCTTCAGAAGTATTAGCTGGGCTCGCATAAGATTTTGGAACGGTAAAAGGAGTGTGTGTAGTAAAGTTGATCCAAATGGAATAAAGAGGCTTGTCTTTTGGACGTTTTTTATAGAGTTCTACAAATCGATGGGCAAGAGGAATGTCTGAATCATTTTCTTTTTTATATTCATGATAATCGGCCCATTTATTAAACCATGGTGTGAAATTATCAAAGCTAGGTTCGGCGGCGGTCAAAAAAAGTCTATAATATCCTGCATCACCTAGAATTTCTGGCAAAGCTCTTGAATTTGAAGAAATAAAATCAGTGAGGAATACTTTTTGAGGATGGCTCCATATACCTAATTGTAGACCAGTCATGCCTTCAGTTGAAGGGAATCCAACACTATATGTATAAGGGAATGATGTTCCTGAATTAGAGAGAGCACATAGGTTTGGCATGCGATTGCAATTTTCTGAAATACGAAAATCACTAGCCCAGCCGCGCAGGCTTTCTAGTGACAGTAAAATGATATCAGGACGTTCTTCAAGAGGTTTAGATTTAAATGCTTGTAGGGAAGAATCTTCATTGGCGACAAAATGATAGAAGGGGTAATCACTATTTATATCTCCCCCCAATTCTTCAATGCCAATTAAAATATCTTCAGTTTTATTTTTATGCGTTAAATCGTATTTTATATCATAATACCAAGTCGCTACAATCGGTTGGATTTGTTTCCAGCGAATACGGACAGGTTTATACCAATCGATGGCAGTAAAACTGATAATAAAAAGAGCGAATAGAACAATAGAAGATAAACCTAACGAAAAATAAGAATGATTCTTGAAAGTGATTTTTTTGGGGATAAAATAGAGAAGCCATGCTGTGATGAGCACAATGAGAGAAGAAATAATAAAACTGACAATGCCGTTTGATGCTATATTCAGAAAGAGTTTTGGTTCAAGATTCGATACGGAATAGGTTTTAATAAAGGCTAGATCAAAATGTTGCCCCATCCATCGCATGACTTGGTCATTGATTGCAGAGAAGAGTAAATAGATAACACCGATGGAGGCAAAAAAAGCATAAAAGAAAGAATGCCATTTTTTTTGCTTAATCAGAAATACGATACTAAACAAAAAAGCTATGATGGCTAAAGTACTGATTTCTACAATGGATGCACATATGAAAGATTTAATGGGCTGTTCTGTTAGTAAACCGCCAGAGGGAATAGATGTAAAGTACAATTGCACTAACTGTGTTAATCTTGCAGCCAATAGAATAAAAAACAGGAATATTGATTTATACATAGTTTAGGCTAAAATTGGAAGTAGATAAACGGTTGAGAGTCTGCGCTCATAAACTGATAAATCAAAAATACGGATAGAGCCGTGAGAATGATCTGTATAGGGAGTGCGAAGTTTGCAAATACATAGCGATAAAGCCTCTTAAAACGATCGGGAAGCCAGTGGATAATCATCCCTAGAGCAAATACTAAAATGATGTTTTTATATTCAAAAATCATCGTTGGGACAGTATCTAGATTCCATGGACTGCCTATTTGGCGGATCATATTGGTCGCTGTTTCCCAGGCCGTTTCGTTTGCTTCCACTGGATCCAAATTAGAACCAGATCTAAAGAATAAACGAGTGAATGTGATAAAAATAAACGTTAAAAGAATATTCCAAGACTGGTACACCCAATTAATGGTTTTATCTGTAAAAAGTCTAAAGATTAAATTGAAGTATAATCCAACAAAAATGAGACCACCCCAAACGGCTAGAATGGCAAAGAGTGGATGAAAGAAGTGTTTGGAGAGAATTATAAAAGTAGTGGTCATCGCAAACATGAGTATAGCTCTCACAGGCGTTTGGAAACGACACCACAAGCGGTTTAAAATCATGCCCGCACCATTGAGACCGCCCCAAATCATAAAGTTCCAGCTAGCGCCATGCCAAAGACCACCGAGAAGCATTGTAGTCATGTTGTTCATTTGTGTGGTGATCGAGCGCCTGTCTTCTGCATGGAAGTAAGCGTATATCCCTAAACCTATAAAAAACAGAACTAAAACTAAACCCACAATAAGGCTACCCGAAAGAATGGTAGCGATGATGGAAATAATGGCAATCCAGAAAAAAGTACCGAAGCCTGCACGGCGATTGCCACCTAGTGGAATGTAAAGATAATCTCGTAACCAAGTGGATAAGGACATGTGCCAGCGACGCCAAAATCCAGTGGGATTTATGGCTTTGTATGGTGAGTTGAAGTTTTTAGGAAGATGAAAACCCATCAGTAGGGCAACACCAATCGCAATATCGGTATAACCAGAGAAGTCTGCATACACTTGGAGAGAATAGGCAAATAAGGCAAGTAAGTTTTCAAATCCAGTAAAGAGTAGTGGTGTTTCAAAAACGCGGTCTACAAAATTCACGGCAAGATAATCGCTCATGATTATTTTTTTGGCAAGGCCATTTAATATCCAAAAAACAGCTAATCCAAAAGTACGGCGAGGTAAGTACGATTGTTTGTAGAGTTGGGGAATAAACACGTTGGCGCGAACAATCGGGCCAGCGACGAGCTGTGGGAAAAAGGTGAGGTAGAATCCAAAGTCTAATAGTTTTTTTACTGGGGTTACGGTTTTTCGATAGACGTCGACGATATAACTGATAGCCTGAAAAGTAAAAAAGGAAATGCCAACAGGAAGAACGATTCTATCGACTAAAGATTCTGTTTTAAACAGATAATTACTGGCGGCGTTAAAGAAGTTATAAGCGTGTAGTTCGATTCCAAAGACTTGTTGAATAAGATCTAAGAAAAAGTACGTGTATTTGAAATAACTCAGGGTGAGTAGGTTAACGATGACTGCTAAAATAACTCCAAATCGACGCCATGAAATGGAGGTGTTACGGTGAATCCATTTGGCGAGATAGAAGTTGATAACGACAGTGAAAATAAGAATAAGAACATAACTTCCGCTTGTTTTATAGTAGAAGAAGAGACTAACAAAGAACAAGAAGGCATTGCGAAGTGCAAATTTATTATGGATCAAAGAAAAAACAGCAAAAACAATGGCAAAAAAAGCCCAGAAATAAAATTGTGTAAAAAGTAAAGGGGCGTTTTGATCGAAAGAAAAAATCAAAGAAAAATAAGAAATCAAGCGATCAATCATGGTTTAGTACCTTTTTCTATCTTTTCTAAAGAAGGCTTTTCTGCTGGTAAATGGGCCACATGATTGTTGTAACTTTTAAGAAGGGCTTCATAAAATAGATCCCCAATCAATTTGTAACCAGAACTTTTAAAATGGACTTTATCTTTTTTAGCAAGGTCTGCTTTTTCCCATTTTGCCATGGAGCCAAGCCCGCCCATAATGGTAAATAAATCCCACACGCCCGCTTTATGCTTTTGAGCCATATTAAGGAAGGCTTCTCTTGCTACTTTACCGTTTGGATGTTGGATGTAACGATTCCTTCTTACTTTTCTATAAGAATCGTTGTTTGTAGTAAATAAGATCGCGGCCTTGGGAGCTACTTTTTGTATTAAAGTTATTAAGGAGTCGTATTCCTCTTGGAATTTTTTATCGTTAAAATGTTCAACGTTCGCATCATTAATACCAATAGAAAAAATAATCAGGTCTGGTTTAAAAAAAGATAAATCGCGTTCTAAATTGGGGCAAACTAAATAGGCTTGGACTTTGGCACCGTTAATCCCAACATTAGTGTAAGAGATGCCTGGGTGTTCATTTTCTACAAGGATTCCAGTGAGAGTAAATTTATGGTTTTGGTCCATGAGGCTATCTTTTAAGATAAGAGAGTCTTGAAACATAGAATCGGCAGAGACTACGTCCGTTTTTGAAACACCTTTACTTAAGGAATCTTTTGAAAGTGAATCTTGTAAAATGGAATACTGTTTAAATACTTGAATTAAAGAGTCTTGCTTTAGGGAATCGTTCCAGCGAAAAGAGATAATCAAAGAGTCAGAGGATCTCGGTAAATTGAATAAATAAGAGTGGCTATTGGTATCAAGAGTCCCTTGGTATGTTGTAGAATCAAGCTTTACATAAGGAACAACATCATTGAGTTCTGAAAATCCAAAAACTCGTACTTTATTAAAAAACCAAATAGGAGTGGAATTATATTGGTTTAAGAAAATAGAAATTTCTGCTTGAGGGTCTGAGGTGCTCACGGCAATCCCTAAAAGGCCTAATGGCTTAGTGATCTCTTTTAAAACGTTTTTACTCATATCCCATTTGCCTTTGTAATAAGAAGCATAACTGGATGGAGTATTTGTTCTAGCGGCAGAATAGGGGAATACAAAGCCTCGTCCTGCAGCAAGGCCAGGGTATCTCTTCACTAGGTTTTCGCGAACACGGTTTGAAAAAACATCCGCTTGTATATGAGAACCCCCAAAATGAATAATACGGACTTGCCCTTTATTTTCAAAAACAAGAGTGTCCATTTTATTATAAAAATGCTTGTAGTTCTCGTCTCCAGCAGGGAAATGAATTTCATTAATAGAAGTATCAATAAACGTGTAATTTGCCAAATCAATTTCAAAATCATTAGCGCTAATTATCACCGACAAAAAGAGAAGTAGACTCAAAAATAGTTTCACTGTTCCCCCTGTATAGTCATAGAACTTTTGATTGTCGAATCAGGTGTTTTTGTTTTAAGTGAATCAACAAAAGCTCGAATATCATTTAATTTATCATCATCAATTTTATGCGCGTCGCGGAACTTGAAAAAATCATAGTATGTTTTTAAGGAACTACTAAAGAGATTTCCAATATGAGAGGCTCCTTGGCGGGTAAAATGAATGTAATCTGTGTGGCCTAGAGCTGGAGTCCTTTTTACCCATTTTTGCATAGAACCATTGCCCCCCATGACTCGGTGCATATCCCAATAGGCTACGCCATTTTCCTCGCAAACTTCTCTAAGAGCTTTAATCACTAGTGAAAGCCCTGGGTAAGTTTGTAATTGGCCGTTAATTTGTTTCGCCATGTCCGCAGGGCCGATAAATAAAATATCAGCATTGGGATTGACTTTTTGAATCGTTTGGATTTGGCGTGTAATAATCTTCTTTGTCCATTCTACATTGCCTTTATGAGTTCCAGGAACTAGATTCCCTCCATACTCCATAATAATCAAACGAGCATTTAATGCATCATAAGATTCTTGCAATAAATCCTTATCAATACGATGGAAAATAGTACCAGAACTACCTCTCATTGGCACGTTATCTAGTGCGACGCCATGATTACCATCTAGAGAAATACCATAAATTTCTCCACTTCCAGATAAATTAAGGCGAGCGACATCTGTTGGTTGAGGTAATAGCCATTGATACACGCGGAGCTTTTCAAAATTTTCCACTTTTGGATTAGGGGCCATCACGGATCGTTTCTTCTTTTTCTCTTTTTCAGGGTCGCCTTCGTTTTCGATATAAGTAGAATCGTAAGAAAGTGAAATGCTGATTTGACTATTGGCACTAGTTAAAACACGAATTTGAGAATACTCTCCTACATGAGGAAATTGCTTTTCTCTGTTAGGCCTTTTTTTTATATGGATAGAAGCAGAACCATTTAAATTCGCCAATTGAGCCAGAGGACCGTAACGATTATGCGACGCTTCTTGTTCTTTAAGACCAAATAAAATAAAACGTTCCAGATCGCCAGAATTCCAGTGACTGGTGGTCATGGATGGAACTTCTAAAATTGGGGGGAGCATCCCAGGGCCAGAACCACCAAAAATCTCTTGCAAGTTTTCTCGAATAGTACCTGAAATGCGATCTTCTTCAATTTGGGAATCGCCATAATGAAAAATATGAACCACTTTATCTTCGAGAGACGCAAGCTCTAAATGCAAAAAGAATCGATCAAACCAAGTGGGATCATTATTTGGTAAGTCAAAACGGGTGGCGCCTTTCTTAAAAAACGATTCATAAAATTTAACGGAATCGGCATAGACAGAAAATTCACGTTGACGTGTTTCTTCAAGCATCCGTTGTATTGCCTTTTCAGGATCCTCTGCTGGCTCTTGAGGAGTGTCTTGCTTTTCTGGAAACAATGAAGCTAAAGAAGGAAAACGTAAAGTGACATTGAATACAGAAATTCCATTTTTAGGAAACACCGCCGCTAGAACGCCTAACGTTATAAATAGAACCAGAATGGAAGCAAGAGTTTTTAAAGGGCTCATTGTTTTAAGTATTCCGAAATTCTTTGAGCAGAGCCAACGTTCATAGTCCCTTTGGAAAGATCCTTAAATTCAAATTCACCTTCTTTAGCGTTTTCTCCATCCACATAGACAACGCAAGTAGCTCCTTGCTGATTGGCTAATTCCATTTGCTTGCCAAGCTTTATTGGAGAAAGAGGATGAGATACATTAAAACCCATTTGTCTAAATATATTTGCTGTTTTGAAAATCTGTTTCATATCAGTTGAAAAAGAGGCAATAAATAGATCTAGAGTTTGTTTTTGTGTGGGGAGTAAGTCGTGGTCTCGAAGAAGATCTGCAAGAACCACATCACCCATACCAAAACCCACGCCAGGGACTTTGGCGCCACCAAGCTTTTCGCAAAGGCTATCGTAACGGCCACCACCAGCTACGGCACGCATGGCTTTGCCTTTATCAAAGACTTCAAAGACAATCCCAGTATAATACGCGAGACCACGAACGATGCTTAAATCTAGCCCAATACAATCACCAAAACCAGTGCTTGTTAATATGTCAAATAAGTCTTCTATTTCGTGAAGGGCTTCTATTGAAGAAGGAGAAGATACGAGCTTTTTCACTTCTTCAATGGATTTACAACTCATTAAGGCATCAATTTTTTGGGATTGTTCCGTTGATAGACCAATGGCAGCTAAGGCTTCGGCAAAAGCTTCTGGCCCTATCTTGAGGCGGCGGTCTAAAACAGGGTATACTAGATCAGCACTTGGAGTTCCAATTTCTTGAAGGTAGGTGGCTAGTAACTTACGGCTGGAGATCCCTATCACAAAATCGGTGGACTTTAGACCGAAATCTAAGAGCATCGTAGCGGTAGCAGAAATAAGGTCCGCTTCGGCATAAATGCTTTCTGTACCTAAAACATCCAGATTTAATTGGAAAAATTCACGTAAACGCCCTTTTTGAGCTCTTTCATAGCGAAATAACCTTGGGATACTAAACCATTTGAAAGGTTTTTTAATGGCATTCCCTTTTTGAATGACCAAGCGGGCGAGGGTAGGTGTCATTTCTGGCCTTAAAGCGATGGCTCGGCCACCCTTATCTTCAAAATTATAAAGTTGACTTACAATTTCGTCTCCAGATTTTCCCGTAAATAGCTCTAAATGCTCAAACATTGGGCCTTCGTACTCTTCATAGCCAAAACGAAGAGCAATTCGTTTCCAGGTGTCAAAAATAAAGTTTTGAATCCGCATGTCTTCTGGGTAGAAATCGCGGGTTCCTTTGGGAAGTTGAGGAGGTTGTACTTTTGTTGTAGTCATAAGTTTAAAGTTAGTAAAAAGCTAGTGATTTTTTATTCAATTTTTGCTATCTATATACTCGTCATTTGACAACTCAACTTCTTTTTAAGGAAGCTTATTATGGCTAGAAAAAAAATTGCTCTCGTTGGTGCCGGTCAGATTGGTGGTACCATGGCTCTCGCCCTTGCTCAAAAGCAACTCGGCGATGTTGTTCTTGTTGATGTAGTACCAGGAGTCCCTCAAGGTAAGGCACTCGATATTATGGAAGGTCGTTCAGTTATTAATTCCTCCGTAAAACTCTCTGGTTCCAATGAATATGCAGATCTTGCTGGCTCTGACGTCGTTATCGTAACCGCTGGTGTTCCTCGTAAACCAGGTATGAGTCGTGATGATCTTCTCGGTATTAACTACGGGATTATTGAAAAAGTGGGTTTAGCTCTTAAGGCAACTGCTCCAAATGCATTCGTTATTGTGATTACTAATCCATTAGACGCGATGGTTTATGCAATGCAAAAAGTCACTGGATTCCCTGCAAAGCAAGTGGTTGGTATGGCAGGTGTTCTAGATTCTTCTCGTTTAGCTTGCTTTGTGGCTATGGAATTAGGTGTTGCTGCAGAAGATGTTAGCGCTGTTGTGATGGGTGGTCATGGGGATACCATGGTTAGCTTGTATAACTACGTTTCTGTTGGCGGTATTCCTCTTCCACAATTAATGGACAAAGAAACTTTTGACAAGCTCGCTGTACGTACAGCAAATGCTGGTGGCGAAATTGTCGAATTATTAAAAACAGGTTCTGCTTTCTATAGCCCAGGCCTTTCTGCAATTAAAATGGCAGAAGCTTATTTACTCGATAAGAAGAGTGTCATCACTTGTGCCGCTAAATTAAACGGTGAATATGGCGTTAAAGATTTATACTGCGGCGTTCCAGTTGTTATTGGTGCTGCTGGTGTAGAAAAGATTCTCGAAGTCTCTATGGATGAATCTGAAAAAGCTGCATTTGACAAATCTGTTGCTGCTGTAAAGAGCAATGCTGATTGGGTGAATGCAAAAGGTTAATTTTTAGCTTAATCGAAATTAAAAACCCTGTCTTAGAAAAGGCAGGGTTTTGTTTTTTAAAGGGTGTATAATACTCGTGCCTTTCGACTTTTTTTGCGAAAAAAGAAAAATGCGTGAAATTATAATGTATTGACGACACTGTGTGCCTAATATGTTTAAATGCCAATGTAAAATTTTTGGCATTTTTTTTCGTAAAATGCAACTGAAAGGCACTTCTGTATCTAAACCGATACATTTAACCTAGATTTCTACATCATAGGAATACAAAGTCTATTTTAACGATTCTTTCCGAAAATAGACGGAAAAGAAGCATTAAAGTGGACTTGTTTTATTAAAAAAATAAGAAGGTGTTTTCTGGCTTTTTTATTTGCTAAAAAATTGTAACCGTTAATTTCGGAACATAAAATAGACGGCACCTAAAAGGCAAAGGCAAGCCCAGACATAATCCAATTTGAAATCTTGCTTCATATAAAACACAGCAAAAGGGATAAACACAGAAAGAGTGACCACCTCTTGAATGATTTTGAGCTGAGGCAAAGTATAAACTTGATACCCAAAACGATTTGCTGGAACCATAATCATATATTCAAAAAGAGCAATGCCCCAGCTTACAATAGCGGCAATATACCACGCTTTGTGAGACATATTTTTTAGATGCCCATACCACGCAAAAGTCATAAAACAGTTGGAGCAAATGAGCATTAGAACGGTTAAAATATGAGGATTGAGTAGTGTTTTAATCATAAAAATATTTCTTTTTTATGGAGTGGAACGTTCTCGGTAAGGTTTTCCTGTGGCATGTTGATACGCCAGTTTTTGACGCACTTTTTCAAGATACTGAATATACTCTTCGCTTTGATAATCTCTATAAGTCCAGTCAAAGGGATGAAAGTGACCTGCTTGAAAATATAATGTTGGTTCTACAAAAATACCATCTCGAATATAAACTCTTTGGCGTTGATCTTTTGTGGTTGCTAAAAAAAACTGCCCAAGAGTCATGTATCCAGGATCTAGATTAATGGGGCGCTTTTCCCCAGTCCCTTGTTCTTTTGCAATAGTAAGTTCAAGATCATTCGTCCAAAGTTTAATGTCAACAATTTCTTCTCTTGAAATCAAGCGCTCATAAGAAAGAAACCCACGGAGCGGCGCGTTTCCAATTTCTTCTTCATAATAGTTTGTAAAACGAAAAGGGAATAAAGGAAGATTTTCTTCTTCTTTTCCAAATTTTTCACAGAGAATGGGGCGAATAGAATCCAAAAAACGGGGGTCACCGCATAAAATGCCAATGATCAATTTAACGGAAAGAGGTTTTTTTATAGCACCCATATTTTAATAATAGCAATTATTCTATAATTCTTGTATGAGTATTTCTCTTTCTTTATTTTTTGCCGCAGCTCTTCAAACATTTAGTGTTGTCGATTCTTTGCCTCATTCCACAGCTCATTTTACGCAAGGGCTAAATTTTGATGGAAAAGAATGGATTGAATCTACAGGCTTATATGGCAAGTCTGTTTTATATCGAAAAACGCTCACTGGTGAAGTACTGGATTCTATTTCTCTAGACGAACGTTATTTTGGAGAAGGGTCTGTTGTCGTGGGCGATGTTGTTTTTATGCTCACTTGGAAAAATAAAAAAGGCTTTATTTTTGATGCTAAACCTTTTAAATTAAGAGACTCTTTTAGATTTCATACCGAAGGCTGGGGGCTCGCTTTTTGGAACGGTGCGCTCCTCATGAGCAATGGAACTAATGAATTGTATCGTCTATCGCCAGGGGATTTTCGCGTAATGGAAGTCATTCGCGTTTTAGATGAACAAAAGCCAGTCACCTTCTTGAATGAATTAGAAGTCGTAGGGAATACTCTTTACGCTAATATCTGGCAATCTGATTCTATAGCAATCATTGATTTACCCTCTGGGAAAGTACGCGCTTATTTAGATCTCTCGCAGTGGAGTAAAAAAATCAAACGAACTTACCCAAAAGCAGACGTGCTCAACGGCATTGCTTATGACGGAGAATATCTATGGATCACAGGCAAAAATTGGCCTCGACTATATAAGCTAAAAATTAATTTAAGAACGTCCAGATAATCCCATAAGAAAAGCGAATTCCTTCTGGAGTATAGCCCGCCGCTGGCTTATAAAGGCTATGATTTAGATTGTCTATTCTTGTGTATAATTCAAAAGATAAAATCTGCATCTTGGCTTCAAAATTTAGAGCTAAGTATTTATCTAAAGGAATAATTTCTGGCAGTCCATCTTCGTTTACGGCGCAATCGTAGCGATCTCCAAACCATTGAAAATCAAAGCGAACACTAACCCCTAATCTGTTTTTTACAAAGCGATTGCTCCAAAAAACGGACCCTTTATAATAAAGATTTTGAGTATCTAGTAACCTAACATTTCGATGTATTACTGCTCCACGTTCGAAATAAAATTTCCAATTTCCAAGATAAAAACCAGCAGACATTATCCAGCTTAAATTGGTCATATCATTATCTATGTTAACCCATTGAAAGGCTTTTGCAATAGAATCTAAGCCTGTTTCAGTAATCCAACGCATGCGAATAGCGTTTTCAAGAGTCTCGTAACGAAATCCTAAACCATAAAAAAGACTCTCTTTAAGCCATTGAATATCAAGAGAAGAACGTGAGGCTTTTTCTGGGAGTAAATTCTTATTTGGAAACGCATACCGAGCGGTATTCGTTATTTTTAGTTCGTTAATATCAGGGAATCGAGTGCTAAATTTTGTCGCGGCAGAAATATTCAAATGATAAGGAAGATCAAAGAATAAAGAAAGTGAATAAGCCTTCTCGTATTCAACTGTATCTAAGAAACTACTATTTCTTTGTAATCCACCTTGGGCCTTAAAAGACATGATTCCAAGTGTATCTTGCAATTGTAAATACCCAATAGAACGATCTTGAAAGTATGTTTTTTTATTGTCAGTCACGTCATAAAATTCAAAATCATAAATAAGAGCAGGGTGAAGAAAAGATTGGTACTCGGCAAGCCCTTTACCTGTAATGGTCTCATAATCGAGGTCTCTTTGTATAGGAGCCCAAGTGGAGTCAGGGAGGCTATCATAAGAAATACCGTGATTTCCCATACCCAAAAGCCCTTCGAATTTGAGCATTGAAGTCGGCTTCCATTTCCCTTCGAGAGCATACGTTTGTGTTCGAATAGAAGTTGAATAAGGGTCTGTTAAATAAACAAGAGTTGTTAAATCATAAGGTGCTCTGTCTATTTTATGAGGAGTCACATCGCTATTATCTAAGAAAAGAAAATTTGTATGTAATGCAAGTTCCCCTCGGTTTAGAAACCACCGAATAGAGGGCTGAAGATGAATGCTATTCATCGCAATATTACGGCCATTAAAAGGAATACTTAAGGAGTCTCTTCCTAAAGTAAAAAAGGGCTGGTGCGTTACATCTTGATAAGCAAATTCTTTAGATAATTTATCAGAATGACTTACAACACCTAAATCCAGTTGAATAGAATCAGATAATAGTCGCTGAAAATTAAGCTTTAATGAATTACCGCCAAATGCAAAGCGTTCCCAAGTCAAATCGGTAATAGGAGTATCAATGGGCGATGTTCGAGCCTCGGGTTGTAGTAGACCGTTTTCTCCGTTTAACGCAAGAGAATGAAGGTCTAAAGAGAGAGGACGAATATATAATCCAGCTAGCATAGAAGGGTAGCGTCGAGTTAAGGAACTTAACATCATGTTTTCAAAGGGCATCTCTGGAGTCCCTAAAATAGAGGTCCCTAAAACCCATTCTGCTTTTTGCCCTGGTAAATCATAAGAACGTTGCAATAACTCAGGGATTTGAAAAGCAAAACGACTACCATCCACTTCTCTGGAAGTGCTTTGCGGGGTGTTCACCGCCCCATAAACAAAAGAAACGCTGAAAATGAGTATTAGAGCTTTAAGACTTATTTTTTTCATACACAATGCATTGCAAATTAACTATTTTACGGGAGAAGTATTTACAGAGGATTAAAATATGCCTGCAATTCACATTACTGCTCAAAATTTTGATACGGTCATTTCATCAGGTCAATTAGTTCTTGTTGATTTTTGGGCCACATGGTGTCGTCCATGTCAAATGATGGGGCCTATTATGGATCAATTGGCCGAAGATTATGAGGGCAGAGCAATAATTGCAAAAATCAATGTCGATGAATGTAGAGAGATTTGCACCCGTTTTGGCATTACCAATATTCCTAATTTTAAACTTTTTAAGAATGGTGTAGAAGTTGGCAATTTAGTGGGTGCCGTGCCATTGAATACGGTTAAAAACGTATTAGATAAGAATTTGTAATCTTTTTTAACGTTTTTCTCATAATATTTTTTCAAAACGAAATCGGTCTTTATAAAGATCGATTTTTTTTATTGAATATCTAATATGTATTGTTTGGATAAATTGTCCATGCTTTTAATGAAAATCCCTAATTTTCCTGTTAAAAACTCAGTATTTTTTTATTCAAGAGATTGTTAAAAATTTCCCATCACACACACACACAAATAAATGGCTGCCTTTTGGTAGCCATTTATTTTTTTTTGAACCATTTACATTAAAACTATTTCGTTTATCCGTAAAATAATTTTTTCTAGGGTATCCTTAATTGATGAATTCAAGTTATATTTCAACTCAATCATTTTGGGATGTTATTTTAGCATAGATGAATTTATCTGAAATAATGTTATTTATAAAATGGTCTTTGATATTAAATAAAGGAGTATGAAATGAAAATGTTATTTGTTGTAGCTTTGATGGTAGTTTCCTACTCCTTTGCTGCAGAAAAGAAACCTGTGATTGAAATTGATGAAGATGTTTTAACAAGTGAAACTCAAGTTTCATTTAAGGGCACTGGGGATGATCATATGGCTTTTGTATGGTGGATTCCTAATGAGTTCTGGGAAAAAGTTTTATCTAGTGATCCAAGTATTAAAGAAACAGAAAAAAATGCAATGTTAAATGCAATGTCTGGCATTTCTTTATTAGCTGTCGTACAAGCCAATATCTCGGAATTAGGTGCTTTTGAGTTCTTTTCAAAAGAAGAAATAGAAAAGGATATGAAATTAGTCTATATAGGTGCAGATGGTAAAAAGCAGAATGTATCCGTAGTGACGAAAATAGATCCTACGTTAGAAATTCTTTTAGGTGTTTTTAAACCAATTCTTGCTGCTGCTATGGGAAATATGGGCAACAGTATGCATTTTTATGTTCTTAATGACAAAGTAAAATCGACGAATAGGCTTCTTAACCCATACGAAAAAGGGAAAATTGATATCCAACTGACAAAGAAAAAGAATTTATTTCTGAATACGACTATTGAGTTCCCCTTAAACTCTCTTTATGTTCCACGTATATGTCCCAATGGAAAAGAGGCACATATTTCATGGTCTTATTGCCCTTGGACAGGCAAACGCCTACCAGAATAGTTTTCAATCATTTATTAGGAGTACATCATGACGGAATCAAATAATGAACCATTATTTCAAATTAAAAGTGTGGGAGGATGGCTTTTACTATTATGTTTAGCACTAACAGTTTTTAGCCCTTTAAGAACATTAATAACCTATGTTATCTCATCTGAAGATAACTTACGACTATTTGATTTGTATCCTGGTTGGAAGGTTGTATTTTATATAGACGCTTCATTAAGCGTTCTTTTAATGATTATGAGTATAAGAGCTGGGCTTGCTCTTTGGACTATTAAACCTAAAGCCGTTCAAATAGCTAAAAATTATTTGCTGTTATATTTAGGGTATTCTATTATTGCTTCTATTCTTCCTTTTTTTGCGGGGCTTCCATCATCATCTAATAATCTTATAGTTCAAGAAATGGCAAAAGGTTTTTTTCAATCTTTGATATTTTTTATAGTTTGGTATAAGTATTTGAGTGTTTCAAAAAGAGTAAAAGCCACTTATGGATCAGACCTAATTTCTGAAGAATCGAACAATGTTATACTTTAATCTGAATGTCAGAAAATAATGATAATGCTTTGATTTTAAATAACAAATTGATAAGTATTTTCTTTATAAATAAAAAAGGCTCTCATCACGAGAGCCTTTTTTATAAAAACCAATCAAAGAAGTACGCCTTCTTTTATAATGAAACTAAGCCATAAAACGAATTCTGACCATCAAGAATTTTCATAATATATACCCCTTGATTCAAGGATTGAAGAGAAATACTCTTTTTATTCTGTTGAGAAAAGAGTCGTTTCCCATCCAAGGAGAATAATTCTACGGAGATAGATTGGATATTATCAGAGTTTATAAAAAAGACTTTTGATTTGGAATCATAGGAGTAAAAACTAGGCTTATTTTTGGAGTTCGCTACAGCAATCGTTTTGGGCTCAATTGTAAAAGCATCAATATTAGGGCCATCATTTTCATTTACCGTCTGTAGGGAAATGGTGCTTAATCCTTGTGGTAATGATAAAGAGATGGTTTTATTTCCCCAAGTACTCCAGTCTGCAGTGGGCTCAAAATCAAGAGTTGCTAAAACTATAGAATTATTGAGAAGAATGCTAAGGGTTCGAGTGGCTGTAGAACCATTTGCATAAACCAAGTGGATTTCTGCATCTGTACTTTTATCACTATAGATTGGGATATCCACAGAAGACCCGTTCTCTGCAGAAAAATTCACATAACCATCTCCAGAATATCCAGTGTTTTTATTTTCAAAAACGGCACCCTTTTCATATATACCACTTTCTGCCTCATATTTATTTTTATCAATAGGCATAAAAAATGCTTCTAAAGAAATATTTTGAGTGAGTGAATTATGAGTCCAGGAGTTTTCTGTGCCAGAATGAACGCCTGCCCAGTGGTCTAATTGCCAACCAAGAAGGGGAGCAGCAGTAAACGTCACGGAAGTCCCTTCTGGTAAAGAGGTTCCCTCAGGATTTTGAGAAATAGAACCACCAAGAGATGGTGAAAGGTTGATTTTATAGTAAGGGCGAGAGTCTTGCTCCACAGTGACCGCGAGAGAAGCGGCCCCAAGACCACCCATCGAATTGGCTGCTCTTACAATGATTTTATCTCCTGAAGTAAAAGAGGTTGTTTCTATAGAAGGAGTGGTTACGTTTGTATAATACTTACCATTTTTTAAGACTACCCAGCAAAGCGCGCTATCGTTATCTTGCCAAGTAATGCGATTGCCTTCGAAAGTGAGTTTTGGAGCGCTCACTTGCTTCGTGAGTAAATTTGGTTTCCATTGGTCTGTTCCACTCAAGACATTTTCAACGGTGTATTGAGCGGCTTGAGAAGCTGTTAAAACGGGATTAAGATTTACGGTAACACCATCTAATGAATAAGTTTTCCGTCTTTGGCTTAAATCAATGGAACCGCCGGAACTATTTTTGCTGCCGTATTCGGCAAATACTTGGGGAACGGAATTCATGGGTTCCCCCCATCCTTTTTCGTCAGGGAGTATATTCATCGTCGTATTAATAAAAACGGCTTTGGCATTATTCCAAGAACGTCCTAAAGTATAACCAGTGACATTTCCATCAATGGTACAGGAGTGAAAAACATAACCCCAATCAGAAGTCGTGGATGGTGCTGTCATCGCACTTTTCTTTAGATTATACAATCGACATTGATTAAAAAAGACATCTCCGCCTCCACATATATAATCCGTGGTGCCATGAATTTCACCTGTTTCCCAGTAAGTACGAGAACTTTTGGTATAATAAGTATCTTGAGTACTTAAAAGCTTTACGTTTTTATAAATAAATTTATTCCCTTGCTCTTGAACAGCAACGTGGCGGCCTGTTTCAGAATAAGAACTAGTATTACCATAATTTGCTTTATTGTAAATAGTCAAATCTTGTAAATATATATTGTCTGTTTTACTAAAATAGAGCGTTGCTGTAATACTAATGCCTTCATCTGTAGATTTATTGTAAATCACTGTGCTATCTGTATTTTGTCCAATAAAAGAAACGTTAGATGTGGTGAAGGTGGTTTTTTGATTCGTATCTCCAGTGAGGACCCCAATATTATATTCTCCATTGGGGAAGAAGATATAAAATCGTTTTTGCAGAGTTGGGTTTGCGTTTTTAGCGGCATCCATTGCTTGCTTAAAATTACCATCAACCCCTACTACAAAGTCAAATTTTGCTTTAGTGATGGCAAAGGCATTCGCTGAAAATAGAACTAAGAAAAGAACTAAAAATAAACGTTTCATAAAAGTTCCTTTTTACTTGATTAAGGGCAATAAAAAGGAGCCCATCTGATTTTTATTATCATAAACTTCAAATAAATAGAGTCCACCCTTCATAGAAGGGAGCGGTACTACGTTTGAACTATTTGCATGCAGTAGATGAAGCTGCTTTCCATTTAAGGTCAAAATGCGGACTTGCACATTGCTGTTAGGAATGTTTCTTAAATAGAGATGCTGATTTTGAATATGCCCACTTACACGGCTTGTTACATTGAGCTTATTTTCAATTCTTGTAGGGGTACAAGAACCTATTGTTAATTTTTGATCTGTAGATCCAATCCAATCAATATTAGGAAGCCCATCGCTTGTAAGTGCATTAAAAATAAAGAAGGAATGGCCTTGAGGAAGAGAGACTGAAATTGGAATTGTATTCCAGGTAGTCCAAGCAGAGGTAGATGAAAATTGAATTGACGTGATCTTATTTTCATTTGTTACGATTTGGGCGTCTCTAGCAGTTGCTGTTCCATTAGCGTATCGAATATAAAAAGTATAGTCTCCCGCAACAGAAGCTGAAATGGGATACGAAACGCTTGTTTCTAAAGCATTATTTGGATTGACGTAACCTGTTCCTGAGAAACCAGCATTTTTATCTTCAAAAATACCATCAGCACTGCAAAAATCTTCTCCTTCTATTTGAATCAAACAGTCTTTATCTCCGCAGCTAAAAGATGGGGTGGAGCTAGAGGAAGACGAAGAGGAAGAAGAGCTAGACGAAGGCGTAGACGAACTAGACGAAGATAAAGAAGAAATGGCTTCCAGATAACTTGCTTCTACATTGAGAAGAGCGGAACCATAATCGCCTGCCCATTGATAGCCGTAACGACGGTCGTCAGAAAGCTTGGTAATATCTTGCGTTTTAGTGGATACTCCTCCTCGATCGCAAAAGAAGTAATTGTCATTATTGACTTCGTAAAAACGATACCACAGGGAAGAGCCCGAAGAACTGACGAAATTACCGTCAGAATATTTCATATCGGCTACTCTAGTCTTTTTGTACCAAGCAAGAGCCCCTTTGATGGCTTTTTGAATCTCGGGCGTTTGATCTGGCCAGTTCATTAAAAACCATACAATACCAGCTGATTCGCTCCCTGATTTAGAAGGTAATTCATAAGCTCTTGCTTCTACAGGAGCATAACTAGATGTATCATGCTGAGCACACCAGACTGTTGGCACGTTGTTGTTATAAATTTGAGATTTTAAGGCGAAGTCAACGGCTTTATTTAAAGCTTGTTGCATTTTGGTTCGATCGGATTCAGTCACAATATCAGAATCAAAAGGAGCAACGCCATCGACAATATCTTTCGCTAGAACCATGACACGAATCATGGCATTATCATTGTAGGTGGCCTGATCGGAGTAATTTCCTCGTTTAGGATGCATCTGAGGCCATGCTCCCTTAGAACGTTGAGCGGCTACTAAAAAACCTATAGCTTTGCTAAAGGAATTCTTAAAAGCTGTTTTATAACTGCTATTCGTTGTGCTTTTATAACGTACAGCCAAAAGCCTCATTTCTTGAATGGTGGCGTTGTTGTCAATCGTTCCAAGAGCCGTACCGTCCTTGTTGACAATATCGGATTTTGCATCTGAGCCATTCCATGGGTTTACATATTTAGAGGCAAAAGCCTTGTAAAAACCACCATGATTAATTTGCCAAGTGGTAAGATTATAAGTATAGGTATCTAAATCCATAGACCCTGCCGCTTTGGTGAGATCAGAATACCCTCTATAGCTGTTTAATTTTGATACTGCGCCTGATGGAGGGGTATAAGCCAAAAGAACCCCTGTGAAACATAAAAAATAGACCCCAATCTTTTTGAAACCCATAAATACTCCGTTTAAAATACGTTTCAAATAAAAATACCCTTTTAATAGAGATTATATATGAAAAGACTTATAAAGGGTTGTTCTTAGACAACGATATTATGGACAAAATAGTAACAGCACTTTGTTGTTCCGCGTGATGGCTTTGTCGAAATTAAATACGATTGTAGAGGCTTTTGTTGCACCGAAGCCCCAAAGTGAAAAAATGAATAAAAAGCCAGAATTTATGCGGAAAAAAAGGAAAATTTCACAAATTAAGGTTGTTATTGACAACGCATTTCGCAGAAAAACTAGCAATGCTCGAAAATATATTAAGTGCAGCTAGGTATCACTTGAATGTTGCTTTACACGCCGAAGTAACTAGATGTTTATATTTTAGGCGAGTTAAGCTTCTTATAAAATTTTCCAGAGAGTGCTAACTCGTTTTTTACTGATTTTTTGCAAAAAAAGGGTATATAAAAAAAGAACCCTCTAAAAAGAGGGCTCTTTACGGGATAGACGAGGCTTGAACTCGCAACCTCCGGCGTGACAGGCCGGTGCTCTAACCAAATTGAGCTACCACCCCAAAAATTGGTATGGGCGATAACGGATTCGAACCGCTGACCCGCTGCTTGTAAGGCAGCTGCTCTGAACCAGCTGAGCTAATCGCCCTTAGTCTTTGAATCTTTACTACCCCAGAGAATTCCGATTGGAATTACGATGAGATAAGCAAAAACCAAAATAATTGGAGCGACTGTCAGAGAGATTGGATTATTTGCTGGCCCTTGAGCCAAACAGAAAAACCCAATCATTAGCAATGCAACTCCGAGGGTTATCAATAGAAAAGTCTTTTTGTTTTTCATTACTGTCCTACCGACGTTACCACCAATATTACAGGCCCAAATATATTAAGTGAAAACGTCTTTGTCAAGATATTTTGCTGTTTTTTTAACTTTTATTTTGAGACGGGTACTTCACTCTTGTGTGATATGTTCCGTCTAGGCTCTGTAAAAATGCTTTTTCTAATTTAAATAAATCTTTTACACTTAGATCCGTATCGCTAAATTGCCCTTCTTTTAATCTCAAATCAATTGTTTTTCGAATCATTTCAGCGAGGGCATTAGAAGAAGAATCTGATAATGCTCGGCTGGTGGCTTCAATACTATCAGCAAGCATCAAAATCGCCGATTCTTTGCTTTGAGGCTTTGGTCCTTTGTAGCGGAAATCATCTTCTTTAATTGTTCTTTCAGGGTATAATTCTTTAGCGGCATGGTGGAAATATTGAATCAATGTAGTGCCATGGTGCTCAGGAATAGCGGCAGCGACCAATTCTGGAATATTGTATTCTTTAGCAAGAGAAATCCCTTGTTCTACATGGCCTGTAATGATTTTAATAGATTGAAATGGATCTAAAGAATGGTGTGGGTTAATCCCTTGTTTTTGATTTTCTGTAAAAAACTCAGGTCTCATCGTTTTACCAAGATCATGATATAGAGCCATCACTCGAACGAGGAGGGAATTTGCTCCAATATAGTCAGCCACTTTTTCTGCGAGATTAGCGACTTGAATGCTATGATGAAAGGTTCCAGGAGCCAGTTCAGAAAGACGTTTTAAAGCAGGACGGTTAAAATCAGACATTTCCATTAATGTAAGGAAAGTGGTTATTCCAAAAAGCTTTTCAGTCAAATGGATTAATAAAACAGAGGCAAGCGCTATGCAGAATATAAGATTGATTGTTGCTGCAAGAAAGGTGGTATAAAAAATATCAAACTCCAGTCGATTGCGAAGTAAAAGAGTAATCACTAGCATTAAAGCAATCATGGACACACCCGATAAAATGCCCCAAGCAAATTGAACACGATATCTCATACGAGCAAGCAAATGAATAGTAGCCCAACATATAAAGAAGCAACTAATCATGATGGCTAGGTCATAGCCAGATAAAAAGCTCATAATCACTGAAGAGAATAAAGAAAAAATCAATCCTATACGTCGATTGTATAATACGGTGGATATAATTGGTGTAATACTGAAGGGGTAAATCCAAATCAAATCGATACCATCAGGTAGTATTGAGCCAGGTTTGCTTAAAACATCGGAGATTCGATGGAATAGCCAAAAAACAAGCAATTGGAAGGCTGCTAAGGCAATAATAGACCAGATATGATTTGTTTTTTTGATGGAGTTACCTGCAAATAACATAAAGAACAAAAAGAATCCAGAAATAACAGCAAAAAGAAGTAATGCTTGCCCGTAAGTGGAAGTAAGTGTTTTAGACCCTTCTTCTTTTTGTATGGCTTCTTGTAATGCCTCTATTTTTTCAAGAATATCTTTTGTGATAATAGACCCTTGAGCCACTATTTCCATGCCTCTTGGAATCATTCCTTTTGATAAATGAACTTGTTCTTGAGCTGCCTTTTTACGAGCTTCTGTTTCTTTTTCTAAATAAAAAACATTAGGTAAGGTGAAAACATAGAGTGTTTCGTAAAAGGCACTTTGTAAGCCTTGGTTTTTAGAGAAAGCCATTTGTAATTCAGCAAATGTTTCATCAATACATCTTTCTCGAGGTTGGATTTGACTTGCGTCAATATTTCGTTCTTCATTGTTTCTAATAAAAGAAACCGTAGTATTGGTATAAGGAATAAATCGAACGTCTTGAATATTGTAGTTATCTCTAAATAGTTGAAGGCTTGTTTCTGTATTTGCAATTAAAGTGTTAGAAATTCCTTTTTGAACCATTTTACTAAAGGCGGAATAGAGAGAATCGCAAGCTTTTGGGTCTTGACTTAGTTTTTGAATAGCTGTCGTGGAAATTCTTTGTTTTAATTTGTCAAATAATCGACTTGCTTGTTGTGTAAACATTTGAACTGAATCTGGATCATTACTTGCAGAGATTGCATTTTGTAATGAGCCATAGGTACCCACTTTAGAGAGGAATTGTTTTAAATCATCTAAAGATCTTTTGGATTCATCTTCATTAAATTCAAAAACAGCATTGACTTTTTCTGAAGCCTTTTGCCTTTCTATTTCAAGCTCTTGAGTTGTTTTAGGTACTTCAAAAGAAATGGGGGCAATTAACGTTCTTGGACTCATTTGCCCTAAATGAGGCGTCTCCGCTTTTTGAGCAAGTTCTTTATCTGGAAATAATAAAATGGCGAGAAGAGAAATACAAATCCAGCCCGCGATTATAGAAATTTTATTCTTATTCATTTTCATTTTGTTTGACCTGCATTTTTTTCGTAAGCAGCGATAACGTCTTTGACAAGGCGATGTCTAAGAACATCAGTCCCATTAAATTCTACATGAGCAATGCCATGAATATGTTGCAATAAATCAATGGCGTGATTTAAACCTGATACGGTACCTTTCGCTAAATCCACTTGAGAGGCGTCTCCAGTGATAATCGCCTTACTATGAGTGCCTAATCTTGTTAAAAACATTTTCATTTGAGCTACTGTAGTATTTTGTGCTTCATCTAAGATAATAAATGCACGCTTAAGTGTTCTACCTCTCATATAAGCAAGAGGGGCTACTTCAATAGCTCCTATCTCTTGATAGTGTTTTAGCTTTTCTGGAGCAAGTAATTCTGCTAAACTATCATGAATAGGGCGTAAATAGGGGGCAATTTTCTCTTTGAGGTCTCCTGGTAAGTAACCTAGAGATTCTCCAGCTTCGACAGCTGGTCTAACAAGACAAATGCGTTCGGCCTCGTGTCTTTCAAGACTCGCCACAGCAAGAGCTACAGCTAAAAACGTTTTTCCAGTACCTGCTGGCCCTTTGGCGAAGATGATATCGTTTTTTTCTACGGCTTTGATTAAGTCGTATTGATTTTTAGTTCGAGGAACTACAGGGAATCCATAGCGATTACGAAGAATGGGCTCGGAAGGAATGTTTTCTAATTCAGAAGAAAGCACTTCGTGTTGAGGTTCTAATAACCTACGAATCCACTCCCCAGAGATGGGAGTGCCGTTTTGGGCTGCTAGTTTTATTTGATCTAATAGAGTAAGAGTCGCTTGTATATTGCTATTCTCTTCTTTTGCTTCTATAAAAAGCCCTGGAAGACGTGTTTGAATAGCAACGCAAAAACGGCTTTCCAGTATACGGAAAACCGTTTCATTTTCTCCAGCCATAAGCCGTTTCAGATCATCTGAAATTGGATAGCGTATAGGTTCGCTCATTCCCCAGTTTGCTGCTCAACAGGAATGCCTAGTTTGGTTTTCGAATCAAAGATTTCACGACGTAACTTATGATTTTCTTCAGTAAGTGCAGTCGCTTCTTTTTCCGTGTCTTTGAGTTTATCTTCTGTAACGACTTCCTTTTTCACGGCTTTCTTTGTTCCAGTACCAGAACCATCATCTTCGTAGTAAACTTCGTCATCAGAAGAACCGCTACCGCCAGAAGAACCAGCGCAAGCAGCAAATAAAACAACGGTACTGGCAATGAGTAATAACTTAAAATTCTTTAAAAGAGACATTATTCAGGCTCCATTCTAGTCTGTGTTGGTCTCAAATATATATAGAAGAAAAGATAAAAAGTGTAAAAAACTAAATTTTTTCTTTATGGAAGCTATTAAACAGTTATTACAAGACTATTCTGAAGTTTTTATATCCACTTTTTCTGAAAAATCGGCTGGAATTTATCAAAAACGTCGGCAAGAATTACTCTCTAAACTAGACTCCTTTTGTGTTTTTAGTGGAGTTTCCGTAGATCCAGGTACTGAAGAAGTATTTGCATCGACTTGGACTCGATTTATTCAAGACCCTTCATTTTTATTTCTGACAGGAATTAATCAAGCTGGTTGTTTCTTATTACTAGATCCTCTCGCTAAAGAGGAGTCTATGCGAGAAGTTCTTTTTATTCCTTTGAAAGATATAGAGAAGGAGTTTTGGATTGGCAAACGCATTGGTTACACGAATGATTTAAAAGAACTAAAAGATTTAACGGGTTTTTCATCTATAGAGCCTGTGAGCTCTCTATGGGATACTATAGAGAATCTCGTTTTAAGAAAAGAGAATCCATCTTATGCCTATTCCTTTTTCTTTCCAGATTATCATCTAGACCACAATGCGAGGTTTGCTCTTGAGATGAGGGCGTTTTTAGAGAAAAAACAAATGACCCTCCGTAGCATTAGTGATACTCACTTTGAATTGAGAATGGTCTTAGATAGTGAACGTCTCATTTTGGTAGAGAAGGCACAAGAAGCTTCTGCAGAAGCTTTTAAGTCCATTCTATCTCGTTTGCCTTTATTTAAAAATGAAAGGGCTCTTGGTTTAGCTTTGGATTATGAACTTCAAACTAGGGGAGATGGGGATCTTGCGTTTCCAACGATTGTAGCGTCGGGTAAAAACGCTTGCTGTTTACATTATTCAAAAAAAGATGAACCTCTATTTCAGAATGATTTAGTCCTTTTAGATTTTGGCGTCCGCATTGGAACTCAGCATAGTGATATTTCAAGAACTATACCTGTTTCGGGTCGGTTTGATCCACTACAAAAGTTGCTCTATAATGTAGTGTTAGAGGCTCAGCTTTTTCATGAAAAACAGGTGCGGCCTGGTGTTACTTTAAGAGAACTGGATTTAAAAGTCTGGGACTTTATTGAAGAATCCTTAAAAAGAAATTTTATAGCAAAAGGTGGCTCATATCAGTTACTGTATAATAAGCGTCCTCATGGGGTGAGCCATTTTATTGGAGAACAAGTACATGAAGGGGCTCCTAAAAGTAGATCTCTAGATCTTGTTCTTAAACCAGGAATGATGATTTCTAATGAACCTGGATTATATGGGCGTTTTTTAATCGAATTAGAAGGGAAAAAATGGGATTGCTTTATTGGTATTCGTATAGAAGATGACCTATTAATTACTGAAAAGGGGTGTCTCAATTTATCAAAAGAGATCCCAAAACAAGTCGAAGAACTTGAATGCTGGATGGCAAAAAACGCAAATTTTTATAACGTTTAAAAAACTTTATGGTGAATCATTATGTGGAAAATTAAAGGTACAGTTCGATATTTTATTTCTGTTTTTGCAATTACTTTTGTTCAAATTGGTGTATTTATCTACACTCAAAAAGTGATTGCAAGAACGGCAAGTAATCAAGCTTTTCTTTGGGAAAGTTTGGTTTTACAAGGTCTATTCTTATTGCCTTATATTCTTATGATTGTCCCTGCGAGTTATTTCTCAAATAAGTTTTCAAAGCAGAAAGTTTTAGCATTTAGCTCTTTGTTTATGACGCTCTCAATGATCGCTATGGCGGTTTGTACTACAGTAGGGTTTCCTAAAACGGCTTATTGGTTAACTCTTGCTTTAGCCGCTGGATTTGCGATTCATAGCCCTGCTAAGTATGGTATTCTTAAAGAAATGTTTGGAACAGCTCGTTTAAGTTATGCCAATGCCTTTCTTCAGTTAGTTTCGATTGCTGCTTTGATTACCGCCTCTTGGGTGATGACTTCTGCTGTAAATTGGGCTACTAGAACTTTTTCTGATTCACCTTCTTTAACGGACTTTTTATCTAAATCGATCGCTTTTCCATGGATTTTAACTGGATTTAGTGTTTTGGCAACGGTCATGTCTTTTGTTATTCCAAAAATTGGGCATGAAGATCCTTTTTTAAAAATGCGTTCCGCGAAAAGAACGATTGTTTCTACTTGGTCTAATAAAAACGTTCGTGCTACGATTATTGGGCTTTCGATGTTTTGGGCGATGGCTCAAGTGTTTGTTTTAGTTTTCCAGGACTCTTCAGGTGTTGAAAGCCTTTCTGTATTAAAAAACAGCTTAGTTCATACTTTTATTGGCTTAACCTTAGGCTCTTTTATTGCTGCAAAAGTTTCTGAAAACTTTATTGAAACGGGATTGATTCCTCTCGGTGTTTTAGGGGCCTCTTTTTCCATTTTATTAATTCCTTTTACAGTGAATCCCATTGTTTTAGCAATACTTTTTGGTTTGGTGGGGCTTTTCGGCGGATTGCTACTCGTTCCATTGAATGCGTTACTGCAATTTAATACAAGGCCTAATACTTCTGGCCGTATTATTGCTGTTAGTAATATGGTGCAAACGATTGTCCTTGCTGTATTTTTACTTGTACACGCCCTCCTATTATACTACACCAAGATTACTACGCACCAGCTATTTGTTGGTCTTGGTTTAATCTTCTTGGTTGGTTTTACTTGGTCCATCTATAACATGCCTCAGGCGCTTTTGCGTTCTTTATTAAAACTAGTCTTTAGTCGATATAAAATGCATGTTTTAGGGGTAGAGAATATTCCAAACGATGGCCCTGTTTTGCTCGTTGGAAACCATCATAGCTTTATCGATTGGGCTATTTTACAGATGGCAAGCCCTCGTCCTTTACGTATTGCTTCAAATAAAGATCATTTTGAAAAGTGGTATTTGAGAGCCATACTAAAAAGATTAGGGATGATTCGTATTTCAAGTCGAGATCCTTTGCCTGCTTTAAAACAGATTAATGAAGCCCTTTTGAATGGGGAAGCGGTGGTGATTTTCCCTACAGGGGAAGTTTCAAAAGCCCCTCATATTGTTCCTTTTACGCTTGATTTTTCAGATGCTGTAAAAGACACCAACGCAATCATTGTTCCTTTCTATATTCAAGGAATGTGGGGTAGTCGTTATAGTTATAGTGGCTCTGATATGTATGATGTTACGACTCCACGGGCTGTGACTATGGCTTTTGGAAAACCAATTCCTGCAGATACTCCAGCGAATGAAATTAGAACGATTGTGCGTAATGTTTCTATTGATGCTTGGGCTTATGGAATTTCGTTTAGAAAACCGATAGCCGCCTCTTGGCTTAGGACATGTAAAAAAGTGGTGCGATCAGGGCCTTCTATTTATAATCCTGATGGAGGGCATCTTTCTGGTTACAAATTGTTGTGTGCTGTGCTTGCTTTTAGTCGACAACTTAAAAAGATAGTAGGTAAAGAACAAAACGTGGGTATTATGCTACCTCCAAGCCCAGCAGGCGTTATTGTGAATATGGCTCTTTGGATGCTTGGTAAAACGAATGTGAACTTGAACTATACTTCTGCTCCGGATATTGTTGCCAATTGTATTCGCCAAGCAGATATAAAAACGGTGATTACCAGTTCTCAATTTATTGAAAAACTTCAAAATCGAGGCAATGACTACTCTACCATGGGTGGTGCAGAATGTAATGTCGTTTTTGCAGAAGATATTCAAAGCCAGATTTCTAAAGGCAGCCTTCTTTATTATTTAGTTCTAGGGTTTATTTTACCAACGTTTGTGATTGAATTTTTCTTTATGAAGCGAGTTAAATTGAGTGATATTGCGACCATTATGTTTAGTTCTGGTTCAGAAGGAACTCCAAAAGGGGTTATGCTTTCTCATTCCAATTTAATAGGAAATATTCAGCAAACCTCTTGCATTTTAAATGTGTGCCGCGGCGATGTGATGCTCTGTGAACTTCCGCTCTTCCATTCTTTTGGATTAACAGTGACAACCCTTTTGAATTTAATTGAAGGTTGCCCAATTGTTACCATTGCAGACCCTACAGACGTTAAAACGATGGCTAGGGCTTGTGCTGAATTTAGGGTCACTGCATTTGTAGGAACCCCTACTTTCTTGCGTGCATTTGTTGTCAATCGACTGGTGCATCCGATGGTATTCAAGTATTTAAGAATTATTATTGCTGGAGCAGAGAGTTTAAGGCCAGAACTACAAGAAGCATTTAGAATGAAGTTTGGTAAAGATATTTTTGAAGGTTATGGTTGCACGGAAACAACTCCTGTGGCTTCTGTAAATACTGAAAACATGCTTTTGAATGATTTCTTGACTATGCAGATTAATAATAAACCTGGTTCTGTGGGGATGGCTCTTCCAGGAACGCGTTTCCGCATTGTGGACCCTGATACAAATGAAGAATTGCCTGTAGGTGAAGCAGGCATGATTCTAATTGGTGGTTGTCAAGTGATGGTTGGGTATTTAAAAGATCCTGAAAGAACAGCTCAAGCATTAATAGAAATTGATGGAAAACGCTGGTACCGCACAGGAGATAAAGGTTATCTGGATGAAGACGGCTTTTTAACCATTGTGGATCGTTACAGCCGTTTTGCAAAAATTGGCGGTGAAATGGTCAGTTTAGGTGCTGTAGAAATGCGTATTCAAGATACGCAAGTTCTTAAAGGGTTTGACTATGCCGTAACTTCTATTAAAGATGTCGTTAAGGGAGAACGATTAGTCCTTCTGTTTGAAGGCGAAAAAGATCCCGCAACGGTTTTACAAGAATTACGCCAGTCTGGTATACCTCCATTAATGATTCCAAGTGTGGCTTTTGTTGTGGAGCATTTACCTAAATTAGGTACAGGAAAAATGAATCTGAAATTGGTAAAAGAAATAGCCATTTCTTTAACACAGAGGTAACAAATGAGTAAGGGTTTTAATGAATATCGAGTTGTACGTGTAATTGGAACCCTTGTTTTTGCTATTGGTGCTGTTGCTCTTTTCTTTGCCAAAATTCTGGATCTTATTGTTGTATTTGCCGATAAAGCCGTTCAGTTAGCTGTTGTTCGTTATTCTAATTTTACAGGTCAAATCGCATTACAAAGCTTTAAAGAAGACCAAGAATTATGGAATATCATTAACTCTGTGAACCAGAATGTTCTTCCATTAGCAGATGTTTTGATGCCCCTTTTGTTTTTTATGGCAATTTTTACAATGCTAATAGGCGTTTGTATTTTTTCTTTTCCTAGATATTTTGCAGATTTACTTACCACACTTAAGGTTTTAAAAAGAGGAAAGTCTTGTTTAGAAGATGAAAGTGCTTTTGAAAACGCTGTTCCTGAGACTCTATTTAAGGTTGTCTTTAAATGGTTAATTTCTCTTTTTGTTCTGATTTTTATTTTCGTATCGACTTTTTTAGTTTTTCGATGTGCTACAGATGAGTCGGATGACCACTTAAAAAAAGAAGCTGAAATCATGGAACAAGCCTCTATTTTTATTGAAAAACAAAAGGATTATTTTAAAAAGAATAATACTGTGGGTACTTTAAAACAATTGAATCTAGAACTTAAGGATTCAGAATACTTTATTTATACCATTAGTAAAGGTGGCTCGCGTTGGACGGTAAAAAATAAAGAAGATTGGGGAAAATGTCCTGCAGGTAACGAGTGGAAAATTTCCGTGACAACTACAGGCTTTTTTGAACAAAAGATAAGTATTTATAGAATGCTTCCAAAGAATACACATTGCGCTGATTGGACTCCAAATTTTAAGGATGTCGGGAAGTCTTTGCCTAAATCTGAAAAGAAGTAATGTTTAAAATTCAATTCAAATGGTTCATATCATAATATTTAGCCTAAAATAGTGGGGCAAAGGCTAAAGCATTCGATTCATTGAAAACAGATCGCTATATTTTTTTTCAAAAAACCGCTTTATTTAATGGGAAAAGTCTTTTCTTCTTAATTTTGGGGCATGAATAATTTGATGTTTACACATTCGATGTGGTATGGGTTAATAATGGATTAATTAAAAGATTACTTTTAATATTCTTAATAGAGATAAAATATTATCTAGATTGAGAATCTCTTCATTGTATACAAAAAAGCCCTCTGACTTTGCAGAAGGCTATAGAATAAAAAGAGATGGTTTAAGGAATTAGATCCCAAGACTCCAAATCAGGTTTATGTCGTATCCAAATGCAGATAGAGACTCATTTAAATCATCATTTAATTCTTCATCATTACTATCGACAGAAAGTGAATAAAAATTAAGACCAATGCCGGCATCTATAGATAAAGCCATAGAACCAAAAGTCCATTTTCTCCCAAGCATTAAATATGGACCGAAACCAATTGCGGATCCATTGGCGTAATTATAGGAATCAGAAGCTTCAAGATCTAGATAAGAAAATTGTAATTCGCCTTCAATAAAGAGGCCTTTATGCTGCTTTCTAAAATAATGACGATATCCTCCAGTAAGACCCAAAACAAAAGTAGACATCTCAAAATCACCAGAAGATATATCTTGGCTTAAGAAAATTGGACGAATAATGGCAGAGCTTTTTTGAGAGATTGTTTTTTCAATTGTTAAACAAATTGTAGGCATGCCAATAGCGGTTAAAATTAACAGTGAAACGGGGTGAATGCCAATATAAAGACCAGGTTCGGATCCAGAGCCATTGTTATTATCGCTAGCGGATTCATAACCATTCGTTTGATAAGTCACTTGTGCAAATGCAACAATGCTTAGTGAGATGGTTAGGAAAATTAGTTTCTTGAGCATTTAAACCCCTTATAAGTAAAAAGTTAGAACCAATTTAAGTTATTCTATTTTTTTAGTCAATAAAAAAAAAGATTATGCACTTAAAACAGTTAATTTAGACTTAAAAAGAGTCAGAAATGAGATCATCAAAAAAAGCCCTTTTTCTTCAAAAGGGCTTTTTTTGATGTAATACTAAAGGATTAATTTATGACTTTCTTGAGGTTACTTTTTTCACTTTATGGAATAAAGCGTTAGGAAGCCAGAAGAAAGTTGGGATTAAATACATTGTTAAAATGGCTGAAACGATTAATCCACCAATACAAGCAATACCCATTGGCTGAGTCATTGCGGCTGTTTTACCACCAATACCTAAAGCAAGAGGTAATTGTGCAATAGCAGATGCTACTGTCGCTAAAACAATGGCCTGGAATTTAACTTCTGATGCTTTTAATATAGCAGAACGTCTTCCCATATCACTTGTCCTAAACAGTCGATTGGCTTCGTCTAAGAGAAGAATGGCGTTATTGACCACAACACCAATCAACATCACTATAGCCATAAGAGAAATCATAGAAATACTCTTTCCTGTTAGAATTAAAGAACCAATCACACCAATTGCACCCATAGGAATGGTTGTTAAAATGATAAATGGTTGCGAGAATGATTCTAACAAGGCGACAAGTAGAATGTAGGTGAGAAGGATAGCCATTATAATAGCAGCTATAAACTCTTCCACCATATCACCTTGCATGTCTGCACTACCACCAAAGCCAAGTGTGACTCCTTCTGGTAGATTTTCAATCTCTGAAGTGGCTTTTGTAATTTCGGACATAATTTGACCCGAAGTATAACCAGGAAGCAAGTTCATATAGACTTGAACTAAACGTTGCTTGCTTTTTCTTGTAATTTGGTTTGGTGCTTGCTTGCGTTCAATTTCAAATAATACTTTTGCAGGTACATAGCCCTTAGGAGTTAAAATAGGAAGGTCATAAATACTACTTAAGTCTTTAAATTCATTTCTATTTAAGCGAACATAAATATCGTATTCTTCACCGTCTTCAGTATAAGTACTTGCTTCATAACCGCTCATGTAGATATAGCCAATAGTACTAATTGCCTTTGCTGTCATCCCGTATTCTGCAAGAGCTGCACGATTAGGTTTTAAGACAAATTCAGGCTTACCTTCTTCATAAGAAGATCTGATTTCAACAGCTCCTTTAATGCCTTGAATTTTATCAATGGCTAGTTCCGTTGCTTTTAATACAGAGTCCCCATTCAGGCCTTTCAATTCAAGTACAACGTCTCCTTGTTGCCCAGGGCCCATTTCGCTTGCGTTGACGCTTTTTACAGTCACATAAGCATCAGGGATATCGGAAAGTATAAAACGTAGAGAGTCAATAATTTGATCTGTGGTACGAGTTCTCCCATACTCAGCATCAAAGAGATTCATTTTAAGATTACCGGTGCTTGCTCCGGCCATACTGTTTTGGCCACCAATCGAGAGGTTGTATTTTTCAAGTTCAGGTATTTTAGAAATACGCTTTTCTATATCAAGCATCACTTCATTTGTTCTTTCAATATTGGTTCCGCTAGGAAGATCAATAGTGATGTTAATAATACCTTCGTCTTGTTTAGGCATCATTTCAACAGATAAAAATTGCATTGCCATAAACGCTGTGAATAGGATAACTCCTAAGACAGCAAGAATTTGAACAACAACACCGACTCTTGAAAGAGCAAATTTTAATGTACTCAAATAAAGAGATCGAATCAAATCCATTCCTTTTGGGAATATCATAAATATTTTTGTGAAAATATTTTCTTTTGGCTCGGCAAGGGTTCCATCCGCATTCTTTTTACGACTCTTGAATAAATAGGCCGCCATCATAGGTGTTAATGTAAACGTCACTAAAAGAGAAACAAAAGTGGCAAAAACCATTGTTAAACCAAAGCTTCTAAACATGATGCCAGCAACAGACTGCATAAATGCGATAGGAACAAATACGCAAACGTTTGTTAATGTAGACGCCATGACAGCGACCATGATTTCAGAGGTTCCCTTAAGGGCAGCTTCTTTAGGTTCTAATCCTTCGTTGATTTTAACGATAATATTTTCAAGAACGACGATCGAGTTAGTTACTAGCAAACCTACAGAGGAGGATAACGCCATCAAGGTCATCACGTTGATGGAAAAGCCTGCAAAATACATAAAAGTAAATGCACCGATGACGCTAACAGGCATGGTAATTGCCGCGATGAACATCGAACTGAATTTACCCAGAAATAGTAATAGAATACCTGCAGTTAAAATAATAGCAATGATGATATTTGAAAGAACGTTGTTCACAGACTCACGAATCATTTCAGATTTATCGTATACTAAGTGAATTTCAAAGCCTTCAGGAAGAGTTTTATTTAATGCTTCAACTGCTTTTAAAGCTCCGTCAGCTACGGCAACAACGTTGGCGTCAGTTCTTTTCTTAACAGACAAACTGATCGCATTAATCCCTTGATAACGAGAAGCAGAATTGATCTCTTTGATAGTATCCTTAACAACAGCAATATCACTTAAACGAATAGTGCCTGTTTTTGTAGGAATTTCTAAAGTGCGAATTTCATCTAGGTTCTTAAATTTACTGTCTAAGCGAATATTCGTGTTTTTAATATTGCCTTTCATTTCACCAAAAGGACCTGTTAGATTCGCTTGTCCAACTATTCCCATAATGGTAGCGATATCCACCGAATGAGAAATCATGGCTTCTTTATTAAGCTCAACAGAAATTTCTCTTTCTGTACCACCAAAAAGATCAACACTGGCGACTCCAGGAACGGATGAAATTTTAGGATTAATATAATTATCAGCAAGAGTACGTAATTCCGTTTGATCCACAGGGCCTGTTAAGGCAAAATCAATAATAGATCGCCCGTTAATATCCACTTTTTGAATAACGGCATCTTCCACAGCGTCAGGGAAATCTAACTGAACCGCTGCAATTTTTTCTCGAACGTCGTTTGCTGCCACATCTACATCCACGTCCATATTGAACATCATCACAAAGATGGCATAGTTTTCGAGAGCATACGCTGTCGTGTAATCGATACCATCAATTAACTCCACTTGATCTTCAATTGGTTTAATAATGGTAGATTCTAGTTCTTCAGGGCTAGCGCCTGCATAAACTACAACTGCTGTGATGACTGGAATAGTAAAATCTGGTAGCATATTCACAGCCATCATACGGTAGGTGTATATACCAAAAACAACTACCGTTAATAGAACCATCAACATGGTGATGGGTTTATAGATACTCGCCTTAATCATGCGGATCTCCTAATTTTGGTCCACGATGAGGACTTTATCACCTTCGTTCATTTTTGACATTCCTTCAGTCATAATGATGTCAGAAAGTTCAATTCCACTTTGAATTTGTGTATAAGAGGCGTCAGCAACACCAAGAGTGACGAGCTTGCGATTTGCCTTTCCATCAACGACTCTCCACACATAATTATTACCGTTTTGATAAACAATGGCTTCATTTGGAACTGCAATGGCTTCTATATTTTTGGCATTAATTTTAGCCGTGACAAACATACCTGGCAATAATTGACGTCCTTTGTTATTAAATGTGATTTCTACAGGGAAGAATCTTGTCATTTCATTAGCAGCCATTGGAACTTTTGTCACCTTTCCTTCAATCGTCTTATCATTGATATCCACATAGGCTTTTAAGCCTTTTTTGAAAGCACCAATATCTTTTGTAGAAACAGGAATCGTTAAAATCACTTCATTTAGCTGAGCGATGGTGAAAATAGCTGCACCTAATTTAGGTACTTGGCCTTGTTCAATATCAATAGAAGTGACAACTCCATTGCTTGGAGAAAGTATAACTGAAGCGCGCCTAGCGGTTTCAAGACCCATTTTGGCAATGCGTAGTTGCGTTTCTGCTTGCTCAAGATCTTGTTTAGAAATACCGCCTTTGGTATACACTTCTTGTAAGCGTTTGACAGAAGCTTCAAGAAGTTTGACTTGTTCTTCTGCTTGTTCTTTATTTGTATTATCTCCAGTGAAAAGGTATTCTGCAAGCACTTGGTCTTTTTTTACAGTGCTTCCAATACTGACTTTAATCTCTTTAATTGGATCAGCCATTTTGGCGATTGCTGATGCCTGTTGCTTTCCAGAAATGGCACCACTAAAGATTCTATAATCGGCAAGTGTTTGCTTACTTACAGGGGAGACTTTCGCAGGTTTACCTTTTTCGCGGTGAATTTCTTCGATGGTTGAGGCTTTTTTTGCTTCTTCTTTTTTAGGTGCTTCACAAGCAACTAAAAAGCAAGAACATAAAACAGTGGTAAGCAGGAGGAGTTTTTTTTGAATTGTCATAATAAACCTCTTAATATTCTCCGGTGGCTTTTAGTAAAGCGTTATAGGCAGTGTTCCAATCGACGACTGCAGACATGTAATCTAATTTGGCGTTTCTTAAACTCAAGTTGGCATCGAGTAAATCTAATTGGGGCGATTTTCCAACACCATAGGCGGCTTCTGTGAGTTCAAGGTTTCTTTTGGCTAGATCTACTTGCCGTGTTCTGATGAGAATTTGTTTTTGGGCATCTTCCCATGAACTAACTGCAGATTCTACTTCTAAGCGAATTCCACGTTCAGCAGACTCTTTTTGAATTTGTGCTTTTCGTAAATCTGTTTTTGCCATGGTGATATTTTCCCTGGTTTGCATTCCGTTGAATAAATTCATGGTTACAGATAAGTAGACTTTTTTTGAAATATTGTCATCCCAATTTGGAGCCTTCCAATCGTTCCAGCGATTACCACCATGAGCGTAGGAAATAGAGCCTCCTAAGATAACCATAGGTTTATAGCCACCTTCTTCAATTTTAACATTTAATTCGCGCATTTCTTCAGAGGCATCTAAAAGAATTAATTCCTTGCGTCTTTTGCGAATGCCTGCCATAGATGTATCGGGCAGTACTCCATTATATGAAGAAGGGTCACGTAGGTCCCCTTTGAAAGAAACATCAGATGCCCAAGAAAGTCCCATCGTATTTAAAAGAGCATTTTTAGCAAGAAGTTGCTTTTTCTTAGTACTTTCTAAACCAGAGCTAAGTTCATCCACTTGTAGCTCGGCTCGTACTCGGTCTAATTCACCAACAAGGCCGCTTTCAAAACTTTGATTGACAAAGTCTAAATGCTTTTTTGCTTGTTCGATACTGGCTTCATAAATAGCAACGGCGGAATCAAGATAAATCACTTGATCAAAAGCTTTTTCCACATCGAATCGAATTTGCATTTTTTCTTGATCTAAAGTGACTTCGCTTAAGCGTTTGTATGCTTTTGCAATTTTTGTTCCAGTAGTCACTTTTCCTTGGGCGTAAAGAACTTGATTTGCTGATAAACCAACTTGAGTTCCCCAACGAAATCCTTTCATAGCGTTTAGACCATACATCATGCCATCAAGAGTTCCTGCAATAATACGATCATTCATATCCGCACTAGCATCCAGCATTTCGCTAATGCTAGCGGATTCTTCAACATCAGAAACACCAAAAGTACGAGCATATTGAACACTCAAGTCAATAGAAGGGTAGGCATTACCATAAGCTTGATCCACCTGTGCTGTAGCGGATTTCAAAGATTGTTCGGCTTCTTGAATCGAAGACGACTTCTCAAGAGCTATTTTAATAGCTTCTTCTCGCGAATAAATTGTACTTGACCAAGACGGTATCGCCATTAAAAGCAAAAAAGCGATATATACCGCAAAGTATTTAGGCATTTAAATCTCCTTGTATTTAAATACTGAATTTAGATGCCAAATTAGAAAAAATACTTGCTTACGTTTAGTACAAATGGTCGTTTTTTAGATAAACAGAATAAAATGACGGATAAATGGAACGCTAGAATAAGCCAGGAATTTTCATTCCTTGGGTTAATTCGTTCATACTGGAGGAAGTGGCGTCGTCTTTTTTCTTGACAGCGGCATTCACAGCGGCCATAATGAGGTCTTCCAAGGCTTCAACGTCGTCTTTATCGACAGCATTTGGGTTTAATTTGATAGAAGTGATAATTCCTTGCCCGTTAATAACGACTTTAACCATGCCACCACCTGCTTCTGCTTCAAAAGATTGAGATTGTAGGTTTGTTTGAGCTTGGCTCATTTTGGTTTGCATTTTTTGTAAGTCTTTTAACATTTTTTGCATATTCATAAGGAAATCCTCTTATATGTTAATCGCAATAATTACTATCGCATTCTGTTTTAGAAAAATTCTTTGGTATTTTTCTTGAAAATACTAATTCTGTATCAAAAAGTTGATTTAAAATGGTAAATATTTTTTCATCTTCTAGGTCTTTTTCATATGGTGTACGTTTCTTTTTGGCTTCTATTTGAATTTCACTTTCAGATAAAAGACGTTGTGCCACTTTGAGTTCTACAGTGGTTTGGAGGTAATCTTCTAGAATACGTACCAAGCGTTCCTGAAATTCGGTATTTGTCAAAAACTGCTTATAAGACCAATTATTTTCATTTTTATCTTCCGTCTTAAACTGTATAGTCACTGGAAATGGGGTAGCTTTTAAATCGGGAGTTAAAAGGGATGTTCCACTAAGTGCGGCTGTAAAAAGTAAATCATGATCATCACTTAATTGACGGCAAATGGTGTTCCAAGCGGAAGAAATTTCATAACGAGAATACTGAGGGGTAGACGAACTTTCCCAAGATGCTGTTGAAGGAGTATTTTGAACAGAATCAAGAGAGGTGGTAACTTCAGTTACTTTTTTTTTTAGCGCTTCATTGGAAGCGTCGGGATAATCGTTGATGGCAGCTAAGGCTCGCCTTAAATCGGTCATGTGATCAAGCCAAGCCATTCGAGCAAACGTTGTTTCTACGAGTAATCTAGGGTTACTCGTGTGGTGTAATTTGCTTTGTAATTCAGTTAATATTTTTGAAAGACGTAATAAATCACCGTTTGATAACTCTGAAGCCGTTTTTTTGAGCTGTCCGAATAATTCTGGAGTAATGTTTAGTTCTTCTGCGGTAACGGAATCTAATCTCGAATAAAGTAGGTTTCTTAAAAATTTGCCAAAGCCATCTAAAAGAGGTGAAAATTCAACGCCAATGGAACATGCTTTATCTACCATTTCAAAGCATTCTTTGATATCATGGACAGCAAAGGCATGAATTAACATAAAATAGAGCTCATTAGGAGGAATTCCTAAAATAGAGCGTACGGAGTTTGCTGTTAAGTCGTTTCCTGTAAAGGCATAAGCTTGATCAAAATAGGTGAGGGCATCTCGCATGGATCCATCTGCTTTTTCAGCAAAAATGCCAAGAGCCTCAACGTCAGTCGTGATTTTTTCTTGGTCGCAGATGTATTTTAATCGATCAATGATTTGATTTGTAGTTAAACGCTTAAAATCAAAACGTTGTACACGAGATAAAATAGTTTGAGGTACTTTGTTGACTTCGGTTGTAGCAAATATGAAGATGACATGAGAAGGAGGTTCTTCTAGTGTTTTTAAAAGAGCATTAAAAGCCCCATTAGAAAGCATATGCACTTCGTCAATAATAAAAACCTTGTATTTCCCTATCATGGGGGCGTATTGGACTCGTTCTAGTAGTTCTCGAATATTATCTACGCCAGTGTTACTAGCGGCATCTATTTCGAGTACGTCCATGGGATTGCCGCCACTAATATCTTTACAACTAGCGCAAACGCCACATGGACTTAAAGGATTTGAGCCCATGCAATTTAATGTTCTAGCTAAAATACGAGCCGAAGTGGTTTTACCAACGCCGCGAGTCCCAGTAAATAGAAAGGCATGGTGCAAACGGCCCCCTTCAATAGCGTTTTGAAGAGTTTTTGCGATATGTTCTTGACCAACCATATCTTGAAACGAATTAGGGCGCCACTTACGGGCCATTGCTATATATGCCATACTCAAATAATAGTAAACTTTATCAAAAATAAAGTTTGAAGGGTGTTAAAACGCCAAGAAAAATAAGATCATTCTTGGAAGAAATTACCTTAAAAGAATATCTCCGTTTTTAGTTAGATTTTCTCTTAGTTTATTATGCACTTTGTTGACTTCTTCATCTGTAAGAGTTCTATCCATAGCTTGATAAACGAGAGAGTAAACCATATTCTTTTTACCAGCAGCGATTTTATCGCCCTGATAAATACTTTTTAGTTGGATCGTGGCCATATTTTTGGGGTTAAATCCAGAAATACGCTTTAATATCGATTCATGAGACATTTGTTCATCCACTTCAATAGAAATATCACGAGAAGAGGGGACTTGACGGCTAAATGGTGTGAAAATGACCTTATTTTGCATTGCCTTTTCAACCAAGTCTAAACGCACTTCTACGACAAAAGTATCATAACTAATATCCATTTTTTCCATAACAGTAGGGTGCAAAGAGCCTGCTGTTCCTAATGTATAGGGGCCACAAATAAGTTCAGCTTGCTGTGCTGGATGGAGAAATGATTCTTGAACCTTTGGAATATTAAATTCTAGAGACAAGCCTAATCTCTTAAATAGAGCGATAATGACTCCTTTGAAGTCAAGGAAAGAAATAGGAGAAGGCTTTTCTTCTAGCGCTTTTGTTTTCCAATGCCCTGCAATAGCAAAGGCGAGTAATGGGATTTCATCAAACCCAGTGTCTCGTTCGGATTCTCTTTTTCTTGAGAATTGGCCTTTAGCGACTTCAAATAAGCGAATGGTCCCTGGTCTATTCTTCTCATTTTCAGCAATATATTTTAACATATTGGGCAATAGAGAAGTTGGAATTACACCAAGGTCTTCAGAAAGAGGGTTTAATAAAGCGGCAGGTGTACTACGAGGGTCTTTTTCATTTGGTTCGCCAAAAACATTTTGGGTTAGTTTTTTACTTGTGAAACGAAGGGACAAGCATTCATGTAAACCCATTGCAGAAAGAGAGTAACGAATTTTACGATTAATCTGTTCTTGAATTGGCAAATCATTTGTCTGCATACGAATCATAGGGAGATCGTATGGGATTTTATCAAAACCAATAAGACGAGCGACTTCTTCAATTAAATCGACCTCTCTTTCAAGATCAGGTCTATTTCCAGGAATGGAGAAGGTTAAATGTTCTTCATTTTGATCTGGAACGCCCTTACAAGGGGCTTCTTCTACAAGACCAATGCTTGTTAAGCGTTTTCTAATTTCATCTGCAGAAGGGGATATCCCAAGTACTTTTTGTACACGAGAAGGGCGAATAGAAACTTGTTTCAATTCTTTTGGGTGTTCTGGAGCGGTGAATGAAACGGCATTTTTAAGAATTTTACAATTCGTAATTTGTTGGATTAAAGAACAAGCGTATAGACTTGCTTCTTCTTGCATAAAGGGATCAATCCCTCTTTCAAAACGGTAACTGGAATCGGAAGAAAGCCCGAGACGCTTACTCTGCTTACGAACGATGGTAGGGTTAAAATAAGCGCTTTCTAAAAAGACGTTTTTTGTTTTTTCTGAAATTTCAGATTCTGCTCCACCCATAACGCCAGCCACGCAAGCGGGAGTATTACCATCACAGATAGCGAGGTCACTTGGGGTGAGAACATATTCTTTATGATCGATGGTGGTGATTTTTTCGTTATCACGAGCGCGTCGAACGTGAATGGATTTTCCAGAGAGCTGATCTATATCAAAGCTATGGAGTGGTTGCCCAATATCCATCAAAATAAAGTTAGTGATGTCGACAACGTTATTAATAGAAGGAATTTCTATGGCGTGTAGTAGTTTAGAGAGCCATGCTGGAGATGGTTTTACTTCGATGTCTTTTAAAACGCGGCCTACATAGCGAGAACAACCGCAATGGTCTTCGACAGAAAGTGATATTTCATCTGAAATAGGGGAGGATTCTTCCACAATCTTATACTCTAATTTTTTTAGAGGGCGACCAAATTGAGCAGCAAGTTCACGAGCGACTCCTCGGTGACAGAGAGCATCTGGACGATTAGGTGTGACATTGAGTTCAAGAGTGGTATCATAAAAAGAGAGATTGACAAAAGGAGTACCAGCTTCAATAGAATCATCAAGAACCATAATCCCACCATGATCATCAGAAAGGCCGATTTCGTCTTCTGCACAAATCATACCAAAGCTTTCTACGCCTCGGATTTTGGACTTCTTCATTTTGAGTTTTTCGCCATTGGGGAGAGGTAATTCGGCACCAATAGGAGCCAAAACGACTGTTTGGCCTGCTTTAATGTTAGGAGCGCCACAAACCACTTGAATGACTTCTTGTCCGTTATTTACTGTGGTCACGTGAAGATGATCGCTATCAGGATGTGTTTCACAAGTTAAAACTTTGGCTACGACTAATTTTTCAAAAATCTTTCCTGGCTCAGTTTTCCCTTCTACTTCAAGTCCAACAGCAGTAAGAGTTTTTTCTATTTCTTCAATAGATTCTGGAAGGTCAATGTGTCTTTTGAGCCAATTGATAGATATAAGCATATGAATTCCTTAACATCTCGATAAAAAATAACGGTCAAAAATTAGCAAAAAAAACAAAAAGGTTTCTTAAAAAAATGGTTTCTATGATACGGATTGAGTTTTATTGGTAAGATTTAGAGGGTTTAGTTAAAATCATGGCTATTTGAACCCATTCGATATTACTCGTAACCTTATTTTGAAAACAATCCTCTGTTATTGTGAATAAGTGGGCGAAAATCGCCAGGTGAAGTATTACTTCGGTGTTGTTGCAAGTAATACTTAGCCAATCGCCAGTCCAATCGCCAGTTTCTTTATTGGAATGCTTTTCTCCGATAATAATTTCGTTTTTTAGTCTTTTTTACCAAACTTATAGAGACCAAGTGAGATGATATTCATGTTTTTTTGATAAAAAACTTTAAAAAGGTTCTTTTTTAGATATGGGGGTGTTTTATATTTATTTTATAAAAATCGTAATGTTGTTTTATTTAATGTTTTTTGTTTTGTAGAGTGATGTAGAGGTGTTTTATGTGGAATCGAATTGTTTTATGCTTTTTTTTGCTTTTATGCTCCCTTTTTGCAGCAGAAGTGATTGTAATACCCCCTATTTCAGAAGACATTAAAACAGAAGGACAAAAGATTTACAATAAAGAGTGTTATGCTTGCCATCGCTGGTCTCGCGAATTTGCTGGGCCTGCGATGGGTGAAAATATTGGAAAATATATTTCTCAAAAAGAAGAACTCGTTCGCTATTTGATGAATCCGACTCAAAAACAACCAGAAAAATACCCTCCAATGGCATTAGACCCTCTTTCTCAAAAAGACGCTCAAGTCATATCGTCTTGGCTATTTTACCTTTTAGATAATCCTAAAGACCCCAATAGGCCTCGATGAAAAAGGGTATTTTCTTTCTTCTATTTGTTTTTATGTTAGCATTGATTTTTGCTGATATATTCTTTTCGCCATCGTTAGCCTCTAATACGAAAAAGACGTCTATTCCTTTTTTGCATGCTCTTCATGGGGATTCCATTGGCCTTTCGTGTGAAGCGTGCCATTCTGGAGCCTACACGAATCGAGAAGCCTTTATGCCTTCGAAATCCGATTGTATGGATTGCCATCGTTTGCCTTTAACAGAATCAGAAGGGATTGCTTCTTTAGATAGCGCCTTAAAAAACGCTTCAGAACACCCATTTCAAACAAAAAACCGTTTGCCTGCTCATGTGGTATTTCATCATGGTGTTCATGCCAAGGCGAATGTTTCTTGTGAGGAATGCCACTCTAATGAACTCGCTTGGGATCGTGGAACACCACCTCTTTTATTGATGAATGAATGTTTAGCTTGTCACCAAGGAAAACGTGGGTTTGAAGCTTCTGCAACAGACTGTGCTTCTTGTCATAGGTAATGTATGTTGATTTCTAAAAGAACTTTTATTAAATCTTTCGGTGCCTTGTTAGGTGGCTTACTTTTATTTGGCTGCCGTAAGCAGGGCGAAAAAAGTCTTTCAAGAGTTCGTCCCGTTTCTATTCCTGATATAAAAAAGCAAATAAAAGAGGCGATGAAAAACCAAAAGCCTTTGGATTCTTTAGTTGCTATTCCTGTCCCTAGTTCATTAAAGGCTTTCCCTAATGCAACGAATCGTTTTGGGATGGCTATCGATTTAGATTTATGTGATGGTTGTGGGGAGTGTGTTTTGGCATGTAATTTGGAAAATAATATTCCCTTAGTGAATGAATACCAGGCCTCTAAAAATAATTACATGCATTGGATTGAGCTTCGGGATCAAATTCCAGTGACTTGTTTTCATTGTGGAGACGCTCCTTGTGAAAAGGTTTGCCCAACAGGGGCTGCTGTACATTCTCCAGATGGGGTGAGTGCGATGGTTTATGCAAGGTGTGCTGGCACTCGTTTCTGTGGCGTCAATTGCCCAATTAAAATCAGAAAATTTAATTATGTAGATGCTTTAGATGAGGGATTACAGTTTATTTCTAATCCAGAAGTTCCTGTGCGAGAACAAGGAGTGATTGAAAAATGCTCTCTTTGTTTACATCGCATACAAAATGCTCGGCTCAAAGCAAAAACCATTGGAAAAGAATTCCTTGGTGAAAATGTAACGACGGCTTGTGCTGAGGCTTGCCCTAAAGGGGCGATTCTTTTTGGAAATTGGCTTGATCCAAACTCACTGCTTTATAAAAAAGCGAGGGGAAGAGGCGTTTATACTCTTTCTTCTATTGCTCCTTTTGATCCATCTGTGGTTTACTTCAAGGGAGTGCGCTGATGGTCAAAAAGCTTTTTATTGTAGGGCTTATTCTCTTAATTCCAGGCATCTGGACTTTATTTCAAGCTTTAAGTATAGGGCCTGCTTCCTGGGCTCTTGATCAATCGCTTTTTTGGGGAACCCCTATTGTAAATTTTGTTTTTTGGATAGGTCTTGCTCATGCAGGGACATTTTTATCTGCTATTCTTTTGATTCTTGAAGTCCGTTTTCAAAAAAGGATTTCTTTAGTAGCAGAACTTTCTACAATCGCTGCGATCCTTGTGGCTTCGATATTCCCATTGATTCATTTAGGAATCGTTTCTCGTTTTTATTTTCTAATTCCATTTTTTAATGAAAGAAACATCTTTGCCAATTTTTCATCTCCTTTAATATGGGATTTTGTGGCAATTTTTGTTTACTTGTGTATTTCTATCTTTTATATCGTCACGCATTTACTTTCCTTAAAACATGCCTCTTTGTTAAAAACAAGAAAAGTGTTAGCATGGATTTTATTTCCTTTAGTTCTTTGGGTGCATACTATAGTGAGTCTTGATTTCGCTGTCACGACAAATAATTTATGGCAAGGAGCTTATTTCCCAATCTATTTTATTCTCGGGGCTTTATTCTCTGGTCTTGCTCTTGTTGTTTTTCTTTTAGAGGTGCAAAAGAGGAGAGTTCGTAAAATAGAAGAATTATTGATTGCCGCCTCTTGGCTCTTATTTGTTTTTTGGATTTGGGAATTTTTCCAAAAAGGAGTCTGGCATTTTGAAGTGGTATTCTTTGGTTTTGTAATCGTTCAATTATTATGGATTCCCGTTTTAAGAAAACAAAAAGCGTTTCGACTTTTTGTTTCTTTCTCCGTTCTTATTTCTATGTGGCTTGAACGTTACGTTTTAATTATTCCATTGGATATCGAATGGCTTCCTGTCGATTATGGATGGTTTGCATTAGGAATAGGTTTGTTTTTATCTGTGTTCTTTGGCCTATATCTTCTTATTCAAAAACATAATCCTCTAGTCTTTTATGTATCGGCAGAAGAATCGAATGAAAAATATTCAAGAAAAGTCTTATGGGGTATATTGGCAGGTGCTGTCGTTTTTGCTCTTCTTTATTTTGCCTTAAATTACCCACTAGATACTTCTGTTCCTTTGATGAATTGGATTCCTGTTTTGTTCCCTCTTTTCTCTTTATTTGCTGGACTATCTTTTTTTGCCTTAGGGGTGTATTCTGTAGTCCCTAAAAAGCAATTTTTTCTTGTTTCAGGCCTCTTGGTTTTAATTCTTGGGGGAGCGTTTGGGGCTTTTTATGCTGGCGGAGATACTAATTTAGGTGTAGAATCTAAAATTATTTCTGTAGAACGAGTTTCAAAAAATAATCGTCCCGTAAAGGATTTGTGGGCGAGTCGCTGTGCTTCTTGCCATGGCTTAAAAGGAGAAGGAAACAGAAAATTTATTTATGAGTTTTATCCTGAAATTCAAGATTTAACTTTAGAACGATTAAATAGTCAGGGAGAGGATTCATTAACTCAAGTCGTTTTGAAAGGGCGTGCTTTTATGAATCCATTTGAAGGTCGCGTCTCTGAACCTGAAGCAAGAGCTTTAATACGTTATATGTACCAACTCGCGGAGGAAAAAGAATGACTCCTCTTATAAACGCATTGGCTTGCCTTTTGGCTTTATTACCCGCATCTTTTTTATGGACATCCCCTCGTTCGATTGCTCGTTATGGGATTTCACAGGCCTTAATTTTATTGTGTTTTATGCTCTTTACATTTTTTACAGGGGATATGGAAGACCCTATGATGGAGTTTTACCCTTTAAAAATGTGGGCGTTCTGTTTATGTGTTTCTACTTTGACTTTAACAAAGAAAAGAACTTTTTTTATGACTTTAGCACAAGGGTTATGGTTCTGGATTGTTTTCTTTGGTTCTCTTTCTCTTGCTTATCGTGGAGAGCCTGTTAATAATCTATCCATGATTCTTTTATTTTTCGGGATGATTGGTGTACAATTTTTTAAACAAAATCCAAAAGAAATATCACTAGGTATTCTTATTTATTGGGTTGGCATTTGGATGCTTTTTTAGAAAAACGATTCTCATTATTTTTTGGCGAGAATAGATTGTTAAATGCTATAAAAAACGCTTTATAATAATTCACCACGAATGACTTCTACCTCGTTACCAACAAGGCTAATCACGTTTGTAGGGTGGCTTCCAATTTCTCCGCAATCAATCATCATATCGACGCTATGTTCAAATAAATTCCAAAGAGCATCAGGGTCTGTCAATTCTTCTTCAGAAATTTTTGCCGCCGTACTTAAAATAGGCTTGTCAAAATGTTGAAATAATTCCTTAAAGAAAGGATGAGTCGGAAATCGAACCCCTATTTCAGTTCTTTTGACATCTAGCTTTCTTGCTATATGAGGGGATGCTGGTAAAATAAATGTGTATGGCCCAGGTATTCTTGGTTTCATGATATTAAAAGCAAAGTTACTGACATGAGCATATTCAGTAGCTGACCTTATGTCCCGAAGAATTAAGGCCATTAAAAACTTTTTTAAGGGCTTTTTTAAGGCGTAAAGTTTATGAATCGCTTTTGAGGACTCGGCGTTACAGCCAATAGCATAACCAGATTCTGTAGGGTATAGAAGAAGACCATCGTCTTCTAAAAGTGTGGCGGCGAGTTTAATCGTTCTCGCTTGAGGGTTTATAGGATGTACTTCGAAACGCATATTAATTAACACTCGTATATTGTTTGAGGCCCTTCAAAAGCATTTTGAATATGGGTTAACTTATAATTCGTGGCAGCTAAATCCATTGCAATAACGTCAAAACGGCATCGTTTATTAGGTGCTCCATGAAAATGAAGAAAATGACAAGCTGTTTTCCAGATTTTGATTTGTTTTGCCCGAGAAACACGATGAGCAGCGCTCCCTTTTTGGGCGTTCCAGACGGATTTGACTTCAGTAAAAACAAGATCTCCAGAAGGGGATTCTGCAACAATATCTAATTCGCCACCAGCAAAAGAGTAGTTTCGAGAAAGCAATGTGTAATTTAGCCTTCTTAAATAAGCGGCAGCATGTGTTTCTGTAAAACGGCCTTTTTTAGTATTGTTGGAGTGGTCTCTCATTTTAGCTTTAATCCAAGTAAACGTATTTCAGATATAGCAAAATTTTTAGAGGATTCTAATTCGTAACTCTCTTCAAGAAACAACTGTAGCTCCGTCGTTTCAATTGCATTCATAGTCGGGTATTGCATTCCTTTGATGTTTTCAAAAAGAATTTTTTGTTTAAACCCTTCTTTCGTTTTTAGAATAATAGTTTTTGGCTTATTAAAAATTCTGAAGCGATCTCCAAAATCATCATCAATGGATTTTTGATACCCAATAGCCATGCCTAAATGAGTGATTAAAGTAGGCTCAGGAAATTCAATGACTAAAATGGGATTTTTGATGTTGAGAGGAGGGGGAAATAACCATGCATTCTTAAAATTATCATCTAATAAATTTTCAGGAGGGTAACCATTAGGACAGTCCCCTTCTAAATTTTTTTCTTCAAATGACGCCCGTAAATGCATATCATTGATTTGTTGAAGAACACTTTCTGGCTTGTGTGTAAGCATCAGCGTAATCAACAAGGCCATTAATAAGGGGAACATAAAAAAAGCGAGAATCATTAGCTTTTTTCGTTTGATTTCATTTGAAATCTTAGAGGCAGAAGAAAAGAATGATTTTTCTTTGGGAGCTAGAGAAACTTTACTCTTTTGGCGTGTAACCGATTGACTTCCTGTGTCTTTTTTAGAGAAAATAAAATCAAGCGCATCTAATAGTTCTTGCATGTCTTTATAGCGTTCATTCATGTTCTTTTTAAGACATTTTAATATTAGATGAGAAAGTTCTGGAGGAACATTCGATCGGAGCGTTTCTGGAACAGGAGGCTTTTCTTGAACATGTTTGATTGCAATTTCTATGGGCTTGTTTCCTGTAAAAGGAAGCCTTCCACAAGTCATTTCAAATAGAATCACGCCAAGGCTATAGATATCGGATTGGATTGTGATTTCATCGCCATGGCACTGCTCTGGAGACATGTATTCTGGAGTACCCATGGTCATGCCAGTCATGGTCAAACGTTCTTTTTCCATTTCTTGAATGTAAGAAATGCCGAAATCCATGATGTAGACACGATTATCTTGGGTAATCATGATGTTGGAGGGTTTGATGTCTCGATGAATAACACCTTTACTATGGGCGTATAAAAGACCACGAGCGACTTGTTTTCCAATGAGTTCAATGGCTTCAAAATCAAGTTCTTTTCTATTTTGAAGAACGCTTGCGAGTGACGTCCCTTTGACATAAGTCATCGCAATAAAAAGCTGATTTGCTTGTTTTCCAAAATCAAAAACGTGGACAATATTTTGATGATCAAGCTCTTTCATGGCTTGAGCTTCAAAATAAAAGCGCTTTACCGATTCAGCATCTGATGAAGTATCTAGTACTTTGAGAGCGACTTCTCGATTTAATTTTTTATCAAGAGCTTTATAGACATAGCCCATGCCGCCTTTACCTAAAACATCAAGTAATTCATAGTTGCTATTAAAAGCACAAGGGAATTTTTTATGATTATTAATTGGGCCAAGATTCATTTTGATTTCTTCAGTTTATAAAGCACGGATAATGTAATAATATAAATTAGAATCGCTAAAATAAGAGGAATAATAATGTTAAAAAGAGAATTTGGGGTAAGAGTGAATAGATTTTGAAGCGCGCTTTGATTGTACCTAGACCAAATCACGGTCGAAATGGCTCTTCCCACCAGTTTCATTTGATCTAAAGGCACCAAAGCACCTGTTAAAGCGACTTGAGGAATAATAAGCAAGGGTAAAAAAGCATTCGCTTGGCCTGCATTTTTTGATAGAGAACTCATAAAAAGGCCAGAGGCAATGGCTGGCAGTAACGTGGTAAGGGCAATTAGAAGTAAAGAAAAAGGCGCTGGTGAAATGTCCAAAAAGGGCATAAAACAAAAGTAGCAAAGTGTGATTTGAATCAAAGCAAAAATCAAAGAAACGGTGGTTTTTGCTCTTAGTAAAGAAAACACGGGCATTCCTTTTCGAAATTCTTGAGTGAGCAATTCTTTTTCCGAAACAATTTCTCGAATAGAGATAGAAAGGGCAAACCAGTTACCGCACAAAATTAAAGCAAAGGCAATAATCCATAAAGAGGATTGATTCGAAAAAATCTGGGATAAAAGAAATCCTATAATCAAAGGCTGTAAAAACAGGGCGGAGAGTTTGCCTTTGTCTCTAAAAAATGCCTTGAAGAGCAATGCTATCCAGTACCAAAAAAATGTTTTTCTTGGAATCGATGGAAATACGTTTCTTGCCGTGCTATTTTCTAGTGCAATGGGAGTATTGAAGCGAGACGTTTTCCATTGACAGGCCGTTTGATCATTTAAGCAAGAAAGAATCGTCTCTGGATTTTGTGAATCGAAATAAACGCAAGCTTCTTTAGGAGGGCCAAAAAAACTTTGTTCTCCTTGATGTAAAATCAAAACATTATTGGCAATATTTAGAGCTTCATAACTATGAGTCGTGATAATAATGGAATGGCCTAAAAAAGAGAGCTGTTTTAGATGAGCACATAAGATTTTGGCATTGACTGGATCTAAACCAGCTAAAGGTTCATCTAATAAAATAAGCCCTGGCGCTCCCATCAGTTCTCCTGAAAGAGCCATTCTTCGACGTTCTCCGCCACTTAAAGTAGAAACTAGATTGTTTTCTTTTCCATCAAGTTGAAATAATTCGGTAAATTGAAAAAGCCGATTTTCTATTTCCTTTTTTGAATAATCTTTGGGCAGAGAAATGCGAGCGTTATGTAAAAGAGTTTCTTTAACCGTCCAATCTTTTCGAACTAAAGGATCTTGAGGTAGTATGGTTAAAAATTCACGAATCTCTTTTTTCCGATAATTGATGCCGTTAATTAATATTTGGCTATCATCAGAGGCTTTCATGTTTCCACTTAAAACTCGAAGTAGAGTGCTTTTTCCTTGACCAGATTGCCCAATAACGGTGAGTATTTCGCCAGCGGCGACGTTAAATTGAATGTTTTTTAAAAGAGTCTTCTCTTTAACTGAAACACAGAGATTTTTGACAAGGACATCAAAACCAATATGGCGTTCATGGATATAAAGCTTATCGTTTTGAAAAACAATAAAACACCAAGGTAATCGAATGGATTCTCCGTTTTCCAGGAGAAGTTTCTTCTTTTTATATCCCGTTTCTATTTGAGCTGATTTGTCAAATAAAAATAAACACTTGTTCTCTAAAAGCCGTACTTCTGCTAATTTAAGAGGGCAAGCGGGATGATTGATTCCTTGGGGCTGTATTTCTGGTACTTGTCGGCCTAAGATAAATGGCTTTTTAGAAGATAAAGAAATAGGTTCTATTATTTCTTGAATGGATACATGTAAAAGAGTTAAATCATTGTTTTTTAAGGTGACTCGAAGCTGTTGTAGTCCAATTAAAAATTCATCGCCATCTTCGATTATACATTCCTGAACGGGGCTTCCATTTCTTATGGAACCAGTGGTTTGGCTTATATTCTTAAAATGCCATTGCTCGTCAACAAAAGTGATTTCAGCGTGTATGCGAGAGACCGCTCGATCCTTAAAGGATAGAGTGCATTCTTTACTTCGACCTATAACAAAAGGTGTGTCAGGATCAGGTTTTAGAATGCGAAAAGGACTAGCCAAGGTTTTTAATTCCTCTCTCAAAGCGATCACAGGCTTTCGTTAGCGTCTCAAGATCAGCGGCATAAGAAAAGCGAACACAAGAATCGTCTCCAAAAGCGGCTCCAGGAACAATAGCAAGGCCCTCCGATTCTAATAAATAATGACATAAGTCAGAAGAATTAGAAATGGTTTTCCCTTCAGGAGTTTTTTTTCCATAAATATTTTTAACAGAAACAAAAAGGTAAAAAGCACCTTCAGGAGGGGCAATAAATAGATCTTTAATCTGTTGAAACCGACTAAGCATATAATCACGACGCTTTAGAAACTGGTCTCTCATTGAAAATACGGATTCTAAATCCATGTTCAGTGCCGCAAGTCCAGCGTATTGAGAAATGTTTGATGGGTGGTGAATGGCTTGACTTTGAATTTTGGAAATGATTTTTGCAATGGCTAGTGGAGCGGCATTATAGCCGAGTCGCCAGCCAGTCATGCAATGCGATTTGGAAACCCCATTAATTAAAATAGTCCTTTCATACATGCCATTTAGAGATGCCATGGAGACAAAAGACCCTTTATAAACGAAGTATTCGTAAACTTCATCAGAGATGCAATACAAATCTTCTTCTAAAATGACTTTTGATAATTTTTCTAATTCAGAAAACGAATAAACAGCTCCAGTGGGATTACATGGGTTATTAAAAATAATGGTCTTGGTTTTTGGCGTAACCGCTTCTTGTAATTGTTCTGCTGTGATTTTAAAATGATTTTCTGCACTCGCGTTAATAAAAACAGGGATTCCTCCCAACCATTTCACAAGTTCAGGATAAGTGACCCAATAAGGGCTAGGAATAATGATTTCGTCACCTGGATTGATTAATGCGGCAAGAGCATTAAAAACGGCATGCTTGGCACCGCTAGTCATAATGATATGATCGGCATTATAAGTAAGGTGATTATCTCTCATGAGTTTATGAGACACCGCTTCTCGAACTTCTAAAATTCCAGTAGGGGCTGTGTAGCGTAATTTGCCTGCTAGAATGGCGTCGATACCTGCTTTGCAAATAGCTGTAGGTGTATTTAGATCGGGTTCACCGGCGCCTAAGCTAACGACGTCTTTCCCTTCGGCCTTCATTTTTTTTGCTAAGGTGTCAATGGCAACCGTTAAAGACGGAGTCATATTTTCTGTGCGGGTAGAAAGATTTTTCATAGGTGTTTTTTATGTGAGGCTGATCTCTTTTTGAAACGATAAAAATCAAGAGAGGCGGCCATTAAGGGGAAAAAGATAAAATGAGAAAGGATAATGAAAAATAAACCAAGGATAGATATTTTTCCAATACTTCTAAGTCCGTGATGAGAAGATAAAAGTAATCCATAAGTACCGATGAGCGTTGCCATATGGGATAAGAAAATAGATGGCCCAACACGACTTAAAATAAGTAGGGCAGAAGTTTTAGTCCTTTCAAAATAAACGTTCCATAATTGCATGGATCCATCTACACTCAAAGCAATTAAGAGAGGAAAAGCAAGAGTGCTATAAGCTGAAAGTTTAATATCTAGTAATGAAATGCTCGAGAGAATCCAAATAAAAGAAACCATTGGAGCAGTAAGAACGAATAGAGAATAGGTTAGTTTATTGTACAGTAAAAGAGTTATAAAAAGAATAGCAATACAAGCGACAATAATGCTTAGATGAATGTAGGGTAGCGTTAAGTTTAATATATCGGATCGGACAATGGCTGGTCCAGTGACATGGTATGGATTCCCTTCTGGAGTAAGAATACTATTAATTTCTTTTGAAAAACGTCGACAGAAAGCTCCATCATTCGTACTTTGTGTGGGGAAAATAAAAGCAAATTTACCAAGAGAACCATCCTTGGACTCAAATTTATGACGAATATTTGGAGGAAGATCATTTTCATTTAATTCAGAAACATTCCAAGAATTCAAAATGTTTTGAATATTCATGGAATCGGAAGACTTAAAATGATTGAGTGTTTCAGAAGAAAGATCGGAACGAATTTCCAGAAGTTTATTGATTTTCTTTTCTTGTTGTGATGGTAGTAAATTGGCAAAAGTCACTACAGAGCGAATGGTTTTCGTCTGTTTATTTTTTTGCTTTGCTAAATAAGAATCATAAAATACCTGAGACTGCGAGGGGTCATCAAATAATACAATCGCGGGATCATAATTGGTGTAATTCGTTTCATTTAAAAGAGAATCCACATAAATCTCTTGAGATAGATTTTCTGTTTGACTAAAGTCATATTCAAATTTAGGGATGATTCCGCGATATGCGGCAATAATGAAAGTAATGACGAATATAAATAGGAGTAAAAAACGTGGATGAGGGTGTAATAGCGTAATGTTTTTATTAAGTGCAAAGATTTCTTTAGGTTCTAATAGTTCAAAAGTTTTTTTTCGTTGTAATAAAATCAAGATTGATGGTAATAGAGTATTTGCTAAAAACCAATTAAGAAGAACGCCAAAAGCACCAAGAACACCAAGTTCTTGAAGACCTGCTAATGGCATTAAATTAAGTGAAAGTAGTGTGGCGGCAGTAATAAAACTAGAGGCCGCTGTAGCAGGGCCAATCCCTAAGATTGAACTTTCTAGACTAAGTGCAGGACTTAGTCCTTGACGGCGCTCTTCAGTATATCGTTTTAGTAGATGAATAATCTGTTGGCAGGCATGGCCCGGAATAATTAAAGCAAGTAAAAGAGTAAAAAGATTAATTCTACCATAAAGAATAAAAGCAAATCCAAATGTCCAGAAGATGGAGATGGCGATTGGAATGCCTGCAGGAATAATTAATTGAGGCTGTTTATAAAAACTAATCAACAATAAAATGGCAATGAAAAACCCAGTAAGAAGGCCCATTTTTTGGGATTCAGGAAGAAGTGTTTGTCCTGTCTTAATTACATGATACACTTTCCCAGTATAGTGCACTTGAATAGAGTCTTTATTTTCTTTCTCCACAATTTTTTTAATAGAATTATAAATCTCGCGTGACGAGTACAAAGAGGTAATATTATTTGTTGGGTAAATATCTAAAACACGAATGGTTCCATCATTATTCTGGTAAGTATTTTTGAGCTTATCTAAATATTTCTTTTCAATGTCGGTAAAAGAAATTTCTTCAATACTAGAATTTAAGGAAGAATCCGTATCAACTAAGTCCACCCAAAAAGGGTTTGTCTTTAATATGAGTTCTTCTTTTAATTTTTTGATTCTAGAATGGATATCTTCTAAATCTTGATAACGAATGTATAAAAACTGATTCTCCTTATAAAAACGGGTCTCGCTTTCAAATTGAACATGACTCACTAAAGGATTTTTTTTGAATTCAGAAGCAAGTCGATGAACAAAACGATCATTTAGAAGGCTATCAGATGATTGAAGAACAATTGTTAAAGTACCTAGACCACCAAAATCTTCTTCAAGAGCCTTTGCTGTTTTTTTTGTTTGAGAAGATTCAGGGAGAGTATCTATAAGTTGTAATTCCCATTTTAATTTTGAAACAGGAACAATCATTAAAAAGGAAATCAATAAGGATAATCCTAAAATGATCGTTGGGTAGCGGTGTGTCCTTTTCAAAATTCGGGAAAAAAGTGAAAACATGGTAATAATTTATTAAATTACTAAGAGTGGCAAAGATATCAATGATTGAAAAACCAGAAAATAACGCTCTAGATCTAAGCCGTGGTTTTCTTATTTGTTTTTTGATCGTTTTTCTCTTGCCTTTTTCATTAAACGCGACTGAAGTCAATGATTCTAGTGAAGTTCAGGTCCCTTCAGAAAAAATGCAAGATACCGTTTCCGAAGAAGAACGTCCCGTATGGCTAGAAATGCTGATTTGGCCATTTTCAAATATTATTCAACCTGCTTTAAGTGCTGCTATTTATCCGGTGTCAACACCTTTGAAGTATGCGTTCAAAAATAGTGTTATTGATAAAGGAGTTAATTTAATTTCCTTTGGAAAAGAAAAAAATATTTTCATTTACCCTACATTTAATTTAACTCCTGGATCTAGTACTGAAATGGGGGTTGTATATCGCCATCGTCATTTGTTTTTCAATCTTGATTATTTTGTATTTAATTTTTCATTATTTGCCAATAGTGATTGGTCCACAAGCTTACGTTACACTAAAGATAAAGTATTAAATACCAAATTTTTCTTCGGCGCTCGAATTGGAATGGAGGCCAATCGAAATAGTTCTTTTAATATTCCTCTCACTTATGAATCTTTTACCCAGACAGATTCTTCATTTACTTTAGAGTCTCGAATAACGCACCCTTTACCCCAAATAAAAAATTGGAGTGCGACCCTTTTATTTAATACTCGATTTGTGAATACCGATATTCCAGATGTGAATGATTCGATACTGACATCGCATCCCACTTATTACGTTAAAGATAGAGGTGTATATCAAGATTTTACAGATAAAAGACTTCAATTTTCAATTCAATTTGATGACACCGATCTCCCTTTTGTCCCTTCCAAAGGGTCTCGCGTCATTTGGAATTTAGGTTATGCTTGGGTTTCAGAATATTCGGATTTAAATATTGAAGCTCCGTGGAGAAAAGAAAAAAATCATGATTATTATTATTTTGAATTTATTTACCAGCATTATTTCCTTTTAGGAACATCGAAACAATATTTATTAAGTGCTTCAGAGGCAAGGCAACAACGTCAAAGATATGCAGACTTTTCATGGGAAGAAAGTGTTCGTCTTTGGGAACCTCAGAAAATGAAAGATTTGTTTTTGGATCGGAAAGTCATTGCTTTGCAATATCGTTTTAGAAATATATCTGAAGTAGAAAAAGGCGCCGCTCCTTTCCACGCATTTCCTGCACTTGGATCCAAATTCCCACTACGAGGCTATAATTCTACATTAGTAGCACCTTCTCTAATGGGGCTCTCATTAGAGTATCGCTGGCCTGTCGATCGTTATATAGATGGTGTTTTCTTTAACGAATATGCTTTATTCAGTGATAAATTCTACAGCTGGAAATCGGAGAATTTACGTAATTCTTGGGGGTTAGGTGTAAGAGTGCGTAGCCCAGACATGTTCTTTTTCCGAGGGCAAATAGGATTTCATGGCTTTCATGGAATTAGTCTAATCATCACGATTGCCCCAGAATTTATGTAGCCGTATCAAATGATTAAATGGGCAATTCGGCTTGATTCGTCTGATAATTAGAGGGGGGTATTATATCTAGCTTTTTATAGCCGTTTAATGTGACGATACGCCCTCTTGGAGTTCTTGCTAAAAAGCCTTTTTGAATTAAATAGGGTTCGTAGACTTCTTCTAAAGTATTTGGTTCTTCTCCGAGAGCAGCACCAATAGTGCCAAGGCCAACAGGACCTCCATTAAATTTCTCAACCATCACGCTTAAAATTTTTCTGTCCATGGGGTCTAATCCATCGGAATCAATCCCAAGCATAGAAAGCGTTTTTTCAGCTACATCCATATTAATAATGCCATTCCCTCGAACTTGAGCGACGTCACGACAACGGCGTAAAACACGATTGGCAATACGTGGTGTATTTCTGCAACGAGTACAAAGCATTTGAGCCGCTTTTGCATCAATTGGAATGTTAAGAATAGAAGCGCTACGCAAAAGAATCGTTTTAATTTCTTCGTCAGTATAAAGCTCTAAACGATATTGCAAGCCAAAACGGTCTCTTAAAGGCCCTGTTAGTAAGCCGCTTCGAGTGGTGGCTCCAACAAGAGTAAACCTTTTTAATGGAAGATTCACGGTGCGAGCTGCTGGGCCAGAATCGAGCATAATATCTAGTCTAAAATCTTCCATAGCAGGGTAGAGGTATTCTTCAATGACTCGATTTAAGCGATGAATTTCATCAATAAATAAGACATCATTTTCTTGAAGGTTTGTTAATAACCCAGCTAAATCACTTGCCTTTTCAAGAACGGGGCCACTTGTGATATGAATATGAACGCCCATTTCTTTGGCAATAATGCTTGCAAGAGTGGTTTTTCCAAGCCCTGGAGGGCCTGCAAATAAACAATGATCAAGAGAATCTTTCCGATGTAAAGCGGCTTCAATAGCGATGCTTAGATTTTCTTTTAAAATAGATTGCCCAGTAAAATCTTGAAGCGAAGAAGGACGAAGATTTTGTTCTTGTTCTAAGTCTTCATTTGAATTTTGTTCAGGAGATATAATTCGTTCTGCCATTCTATTATACGTGTTTAAGGGCTTCTGGAATAAGTTGAGAAACGCTTGCTGTATCACCTAAGATCTCAGCGGCCTTTTCGACTGCTTTTTTAGCGGCTGGGTCTTTTACGCCTAGCGTATGAAGAGCGGCAATGGCCTCTTGCATAGCAGTAGGGAGAAGAATCTCTGGTGTATGGTCTCCACTCAGAGCAGAGAGCGAAAGCGCTTTATCTTTTAATGCAAGTAAAAGCATTTCAGATGTTTTTTTACCAATCCCTTTAATTTTACCAAGGGCGATTCGATCTTCTCTTGCAATCATATTTAAAAAATCGTTTACGGAGACACTACTTAAAATGCGTTGAGCCATTTTAGGCCCAATGCCATTCACTTCGATCATTTGGAGAAAGAGTTCTTTTTCTTGAATTTGACTAAAACCAAATAAAATCATGGCATCTTCACGCACGACAAGATGAGTGAGTAAAGTGATTTCTGTTCCAATTTCAGGAAGCGTTTCTCCAGTTCTAGAAGAAACATGAATTCCATAACCGACACCACCACAGTCTAAAACGACAAAAGTGGGCTGTTTTTGAGCCATGATGCCACGAAGTTGCTCGATCATTAAAGGTCCTCGAAAAAATACTACTGCTCAAATATATACTATATTTAGATATAATGTCAAGCCAAATTGTACGCCGCGATTATTTTTTTTCAAAACGGTGGATTTCTGGTCAGATTCTGCAAATTTTCGCCCCTACTTTACAACCATTATAGTCATCTTGCCTTTTTCGTCATGAAGAAGAGCAATTAAATACTTTTGGGTTTTGATATATTGCTCTGGCAAGCTCTTTTCGTAGATGTAATACTGAGCAAAATCAGCTTCATTCAGCAAGTCTCCCATAGAGGAAGTACGAACAAGCATATTTCCTTTGATTGCAGCCCATTTCATGATGGTTGGACTTTTGTGAAGTTTTTCCATTTGCCAAGTAGTATCTACGGAAGTCAACTTAAAGGCTCCGCCCAAAATAGCGTATTCGCTTGTAGAACCAGGTATGACATAAAACGTATACTGGCCCTCATTTTCTAGGATGTATGTGTTGTACGGAATTTTGTAGGCTTCGCCAGAATTTTTAAAGAAGTTGTACGCAGACTCATTTTTCTGCACCAAGTCATAGATCTTACCCTCTGGTAATTCTGTTCTGGCAACAGAGCGGCTCATATGTCCCGAAGAAAAATCATAGCGGGCTATTTGAAAAAGACCTGAAGAATCCTTCCCGTAAAAGATACAGAAACCGTCTCTCAAGTTGCCTTGGGCAACCCATCCGGAGTGTCCGACTCGTTTATCTTTAGGCAAGTCCGCCATCAAAGAATCAGAGGCAATCCAAGCCACACCATCCTGGCCAGCTAGCATCCATCCAATTTCACTGAGAGAGTCCATGGTTCTGAACTCTTGGGCATGCATAGCCACTTCAGCAGATTCGACGTTATCGAAATCTATGTGATCTGGCAATCCACCTTTAGTCGTGGCTGCACATCCAGCAAGCATCATTAGCAACGAGAAACCAACTATCACAAAAGTTCTTTTTGTCATCTTCCTAACCTTTTTAAGTTTTTTTAATATAATTAAAAAATAAACGATTATAACCAGATTCTAACACAGAGCGTTCCTGCGGTCTTGTGTTTAGACCTTCGCAGCCATTTAGCCCTAATCACTTGAGAACTTAAAATAGTTTATAGTCTCATTCAGAGCTGGATTGGGGAAAGTCGATTGCATTAGCTTGCTGAGGTGTTACTGGTGAAGATTGGTTGTGGATTTGATAATATCGTTATGGAAAATTTTTTTCTTACAGTAAAAAAGAAAACTGGTCTTTGTAAGTTGTAGCTCATCCTATTTAAAATGATTGAAAAAAAGGCAGCATAATACTGTCCATGATTTTGTAATAAGTCAATGTGTAATTCTCAACGCCTTTTGAAAAGAAGGCGCATTTTGTTTTTAGTTCCTTATAAATCTGTTTATTTTGTTAGAACAGGTTATAAAAGTAGGTGGTTATGAAACACTTGAATTCTATGCTCCTTTGCGGGCTCTCTTTTTTAGGAAGTTCTGTTCTGTGCGGTACCGCTTTTGCAGATATTTCCATTGCCGTGGACGCTTCTGTCGGCGTTCAGAAAATTTCACCTTACCTCTATGGTCGTAATATCGACGTCATTAGCGATGGTGAGGATTCTGACGCAGCTCTTCTTGAAAAGGAGAACGATTTTTACAGCAAAATGCTCGAATCAGGCATGTATTTTTTGCGTGCCAATAACGGCAATAATGCCACGCGATACAACTGGCGCAAAAAAATGACGGTGCATCCAGACTGGTACAATAACGTTTATGAACACGACTGGGGCATTACCGCACAAAAGGTCATTGACAACATGCCTGGCGTAGATGTCATGTACGCTTTCCAGTTGACGGGCTATGCGGCCTCCTCAACGGAACACAATTTTTCGGACTGGGCTTTTTATCAGGAACACGGGATGTGGGCAACTGGGACGCTTGACCTTGCAGGTGGCGGCGAAGCTTCTGAGGATGGAACAACGCTTATAAAGGCGGGGGACTACAGTCTGTATAACGAAACGTGGCCAGCTGATTCTACTGTTGGCATTATTGATCATTGGCGAGATGAACTGAAACTAGACATGTCTCGTTTCCAGTATTGGAGCATGGATAACGAGATGGAAATCTGGTCGGGAACTCATGGAGACTTGCCGCTGGATATCGATGCCGATTTTCTCGTAGAGCGTTATATTGACGTGGCGAAAAAGGCTCGAAACAAATGGAAGGATATCAAACTGACTGGACCTGTTGTAGCCAATGAATGGCAGTGGTGCTCCGTGGGGGCAACAGGTGGAAAGTCTGGACTAGGTAAGGGCGAAGATCGCGATTACTGCTGGCTCGAATATTTTATCATGCGTCTTGCCGCCGAACAGAAGGCGAGTGGCGTGAAGATGCTCGACGTGTTTGATATGCATTGGTATCCTTCTGAAAAGTCGTACGAAGATCGTGTAAACTGGCACCGTGTTTTCTTTGACACCACCTACAATTATCCTGGTGCAAATGGAATCAAGCTGGTGAGCGGTTCTTGGGACAATAATCAGAAAAAGGAATACATCTTTAAGCGCGTAAACGATTGGCTAGACAAGTATTTCGGTGAAAATCATGGCATTACTCTGGGTATTACCGAAACCAGTATCATTGATGAATCAGACCCGATGACGACGGCGCTTACCTACGCCTCCTGGCTTGGAACATTCATGGACCATGGCGTTGAAATCTTTACTCCGTGGACATGGGGCGATGGCATGTACGAAACAGTCCACCTGTTTAGCCGTTACGGCCAAGACTATCGCGTGGCTTCCACTTCCAGTAATGACTCGTTGTTGTCTGCCTACACTTCCGTTTCTGCGGCTAAGGATTCCATGACGGTAATTCTAGTGAACCGCGCTGAAAATGATGCTGAGAATGTAACGATTGACGTCGCTGGTCTCAAGAACATGAAGCCTGCGGCAATCACCATGACCCTTTCTGGCATTACGGGAGAGACCTTTGAATCCCATGCGGTGAACGCACTAAAGGCGGGCGAGGCTCAGGTGACAGGAACCAAGGTATCGCTTACGGTCCCAGCGAAGTCCATTACAGCGGTGAAACTTACTGCCGATGCGGTTGCAGGAATTGCTCCTGCGTCTGTGGCGGCAAACTTGCTTTCTTCTCAGGGGAACGCTTGGTTTGTGAACAACTCTGCAGGAAATATCCGCTCAGTACAAGTTTTCACTAGCCTCGGTCAAGAGGTGCGTAATATGAACGAATTATCCCGTGGGAATGTTTCGCTTCAAACGGAAAAACTGATTCGTGGAAACTACATTATCCTCATCCATTCCACAAGTGGTTTGAAAATCCAACCAATCTCCGTAAAATAGCGAATTATTTTATTCGCCTAGGAAAGGGTGGATTGTAACCTTAAAACAGGTCGAGTCAAGTGACTGGCCTGTTTTTTTTATGTAACACACAAAATATTTGAAAATTGAAACCGACGTTACAAAAATTCGATTTGTGAGCTAGTGAAACAACTTCCGTTCTTTTTTAAAAATTGAGATTTTTGCGAAAAAAAGGTAAAAATCTTTTTTATAGACAATAATGAATAATCATCAACTTCAAAGCTTACGATGTTATTTGAACGTTATTTTCGGCAACTTATAGAAGTGAGATAAAACACTTATTAATTATTTTTTGCAATAAGTATTGCAATACCTAATATTAATTATATATATTTAGAATACCTAAAAAAGGAGTAACATATGACGCTTCAAGAAAAAGTAAAAGAACTCTATTACGAGCAAAAAGAAAAGCTTGGTAATGATTCAAAATACCTAGCATGGGAAACTCATAAGGAACTAAGAAAATTTCTTAAGGAAAATCCCGAATATCATAAGGAATGGTTTTCTGACATTTATTAGAGAAAATGAACTTGAATTAATCATTAGAGGATTTTATGAATAAAAATGTTTTAAATCGATACTTCAATTACCAAGGTAATGATAACCCACCAATTGCTCTTGAAACAAATTTCATTGAGAAGGTCTTTAAGCATTATGGAGCACGTGGCTTTGCCATTATCTCAGGTGTTTTGCGAGATAGAGATGCAAAATACAATGACTTTCACACAATAAGGCTTATCAACGAATTATATTATAATAATTACAAGTATTTACCAATATATGGAATATACACTACTACTACTGGTGAGGAAGATTACCATCCGTACTTCCTTGTGTTTCCCTTTTATCATGATAGCATGACACTTTATAATCGTTCTGTAACATATACAGAAGTTTCCGTTTTTAAAGAATTCATTCAAGAACTACGGGAAAATTATAAACAAGAATCTGTGCTTATCATGGGTACAGAAAAACTATACATCAATCCAATAGCCACCACTCTAAACGAAAAGTTGTGTAGAGCAGTGAAAGGTGAAATCACTTTAAGTTTTTTACCATGTTGAAAATCAAAAAAAAGACGTTTTATTTAATCTCAAGAGGACTTTATGAATAAAAATGTTATGAATCGATACTTTGATCTCTTAACTAACGAATACCCACCAACAGATCTCGAAATGCCCTATATAGAGAAAGCCATCAAGCTTTATGGAACGAAAGGTTTCTCTATTATCTCTGCCGTTACACAAAATAGAGATGCGAAATATAATGACCAACAAACTAGAAATCTAATCAACGATATCCAATGTAATCATTATAAGTACTTTACTTTGTACGGAATCTACAACAACACTTCTGGTGAGGAAGATTACCATCCGTTCTTTCTCGTGTTCCCTTTTTATAATGAAGAAAATTCAAATTCAAAAGCCTCTGAAACATTTACAGATATAGACGTTTTTAAGGAATTCATCCTCAATATGCTCGAAAAGTACAATCAGGATTCTATTATGATGATGGGGTCAGAAAAATTTTACGTTAATCCAGCACCAACCTCATTAAATGAAAAGATCACTAGAGCTTTACGTGGTGAAATAATCCTTTAAAATAGGATAAACTCCTATTTGATATGAAAATATTTTAAATTCCCATTTCTTCGTCCACAAGTTGATTTGCCTTTGTGCGAATTTCTTCGGCCATGGCCTTGTATTTATCAAGTTGAGCTTTTATAACCATGTATTTTTTGACGAAGGATTTCTGCTCGTTTAATGAGGGTAGTGGCACTGGAATGCTCATAAATAATTTCTGATCGATGCTTTGCATTACGCTTCCTACAAGGGTTTTCTCAATTAGGGATTGACCATGGGAGCTTTCTAAAAAGAGTTTTACATAATCAGGTAGCGCGATGGCTTGATCCACATTTAACATATAGAGGTTGCTGTTTACAAGCAGTTTTTGTTTGCTATCACGGACGATAGCAATTCGTGTTGGTGAGCCGTATTTCGTCATTACGAGGGTTTGTTCTTTTGCACAATACAGATTTTCATTCACCTTGCGATTCAGTTTACTCAAATCAATATTTGCCATTTCACCTACAATTTCGCCTTCTATAATGTTTGCGGGTTTTAGGTAACGCATTCCTGTTTCTTCATTACTTTCGGTGATTTCAAAATCTGCTGACGAAAAAATGGCTCCGCGTGAAAGCTTGCAGAAATCACCAAGAACTTTGATTTTTGTGTCTGAACGCATTTTTTTGCTAGATAGTTCGTTATTTGTAGTAATGCGGCTCGGTAAAATACAGTAACCGCAAGGAGCTAAATCTTCCTTGCTTATTGGAGTAGCTGATTTACACATTTCAAGAATTTGTTGAACATCGTAATCGTTAAAAATAACACTGGTACGGCTTTTTGTTCCGATTTGATTTGCATTCACAAAGCGCACCGTTTTATTTCCATGGCTAAATACTATAAGACATGTATTTACTGCTGTTCCAGGAATCGCCCCTGCAGGAAGTTCAATAACACATTCTACAAGACCCGAAGCAACAACGGCTCCACGGACTTCTTCATCATTCTCTTTCCAAGTACTGCCAGCACTCATGATGGCAACGGCACGCCCCTTGTTTCCCATCAAATCACAAAGGAGTCCATTAAACAGCCAATCCGAAGAATACACTTTTTTACGTAGATTTAGTTTTTGTCCTAGTGTTTCGATGAAGTTTGTCGCCGCAGCGCCAAGAGCTTTTGCGCGTGCCACAAAGGGGTAGTTCGAAAATACTTTTCTAGAAAGTCCAATTTCAAATAGGCCAGATTCAGGCTTAATCTTATCAAAAATATCACCGCGAATAACGCTTACTGCAGGGTTTGTTAAAGTCTCTTTTTTAATGGCTAGGCGTAATTGTGAAATCATCACCGCAAACGGATTGGTATCAATACCAATGCACTCCGATTTCGGTGTTTCTATCGCATGCATTAGAAAGTTTCCGCCACCACTCCCTACGTCCAAAATATGGTCGCCTCGTTTTAACTCTAATAGACTTACGGTAAGCTGGCAAATCCCATTGGGTGTTCCTGCTTCCATTGGATTATTAACAATATTTGCGCTCATGTAGTCTACGGCGTCCACGAAATCTTGATTTGAATATTGAATTATAAAAGGAGCGAGCTCTGGCCAGTAGTCTGCAAATTCAAGACCTTTCACATAGACGGCAACATCATCTGGTAGGTTTTCTCGGGAACAAAGCAAATCGTAAGGGGTAAGGTAGCGACCATTTTCAATACTATTTCGATGTAACATGTAGGCCATGTATACTACAGAAACGTCGAGAGCATCCTTAGTCACAAATTTTTGAGCTACATCGCGTAAGCCTCGAGTTAGTTTTCTGATTTTTGCTTCGTCCATTTTTTTCCTCACTTTTATTATATCAAAAACAGCCATTTAATACTTTTTTCAATTTTTATGATTTTAAATGGTTTATTTTTCTTATATTTAATTAAGTATAATAATATCTAATACAAAAAGCTACATTTTTTTTTCTTGGGTTATTTATGTATACCATTTTTCTTACTTTATTTTTCAAATATGTTGTAAAAAAACGAGAATATAACTTAGTATGGAAGAATATTTGCAATCTTATTAAACCCAATACGTTAAATAAAAATGTAAAACCAATTAAAACAATGGATAATCATGTGTTTTCAACTTTTATTTCTATAAAAAGGTCTTCTTGTCATTTTTTGTCATTTTGAGACATTATATTTAGATTGAAAATGCATAAAAAAAGGGTGTCATGTTATACTTAAAGTTTGCTTTGAATATTGAAAAACTTGCCGATGAAATGATCTCGAAAATCAAGCAAGCGTGGACAAATCCACTCGTCGCTCCAATTGTTATTTTTCCAGATCCAAAATTGGAGTATTGGTTTCGCTTGCATTGGGTAAAAACGCAGGGCACTCTTGCGAATTTTAACTCCATGATGATCGATCGTTTTTTGATGACGATTCTTTGCCCAAATGATAACACAAAGAAGAAACTAAACGCCGATCTTTTACGAAGCGTAATCTGGGCGTACCTTTACAAAAATTATAAGTCTCTTGGCGATGAAGTCACACGCTACCTTGAAGTGGAGGGCAAACTAGATGAAAAGCACTTGTTTGACCTTTGCAGTAAAATGGCGACGCTTTTTCTGGAATACGAAACGAGCCGCCCTAAAGGATTTGTTCATAAGGGAAGTAACCTGAACGAAAAAGGGGATTTGGCAGAAGGGATTCTGGATAGGTGGAAACAGGGGAATCTACAGAATTTTTTTGATGGAAGTGAACGTGAAGTATGGCAGAGAAAACTTTATTCTCAGATTTTTCATACGCAGGGCAATGAACCTTCGATTCTCACGAAGGCATTTGAAAATTATAATCAGCGTATAAATAAAGGCAAAAAGATTACGTTTGAAACCACTTACCTGACGATTCCGTTTTTGTTTCAAGATTGTATGCTGAATCATGGCAAATTCCATACAGAACAATTTTCGATAAATGAAAAAACGCTTCCAGTGTTTGTTTTCGGCCTTACAGGTATGGGGCAATTCTATCGCGTTATTTTGCAGGAGTATGCTAAAACGCATGATGTGAATGCTTACATTCAAAACCCTTGCATGGAATTTTGGGAAGACACCACTGTTGCTAAAAAATCACGCCATCGCCAGTGGAACGCGAGAAACGGTGTGTGGCAGGGTGAAAACGGAGCGATTCCAAGTACAGTAAGGCAAAAGCTGCATTATAGTCTCAATGAATCAGCTGATGTTGAAGTGAATGATGATTATGAAGAGGGCGTGAACTCGCGAAATGAAAACGCCCTTCTTAGCTATTGGGGAAAATCAGGACGCGATAATATCAAGTTATGGTGCCAGGCGAACGATTACAATTTTGAATTTGAAGAAGAATCATTGGAACTCCCAAGCGATTCATTGCTTCACCAGATTCAATATATGGTAGCCAGTCGTACAAATGAGCTGCCTGGTTTGTTGAGTGAAGATAATGAAAGTTTTTCATTGACCGCCGCTCCAACGCGTGAACGAGAAATCGAGGCTCTCCATACCCGAATCTGTAAACTGCTTGCGGAACGCGATAAGGATGGCAATCCCGTAAATCGTATCAGCGACATTCTGGTGGTCTCTCCGAATCTTGATGTTTATCGCACAGCGATTTTCCAGTGCTTTGATCAGCAGTCGTTTCAAATTCCGTTCTCGATTGTAGATTCCCCAGCCAAGAAATCTTTAACAGGCGAAGCTCTTTCCGCCCTTTTTGCGATGCAGGAAAAACGCACTCTCTCTCGTTCGATTTTCTTTGATCTTGTGCGTAATCCAGTAATACAACAGACACGGCAAATCAGCAATGAAGATGTAAGCGCTTGGGAATCTTGGGTTGAAAATATGAATGTTTTCCGCACGCGTGGAAATGGAAAAAACGACTGGACTTTTGGATTAAAACGATTAATGGCTTCAAGATTCAGCGACCATAAAATTAGTGCGGCAGGTGACGAGACTAGCGAAGGCTATGCTCCTTACATGGATATCAATAGCGAAAATGATGCTAGTTTAAGCCGTTTTGCGGACTGCGTCACAGAACTTGAAGAATGGATTGAGTATGCCCGTAACAAAGAAACGGTAGAGCTAGGGGAGTTGGATTTAATCTCCACGATGCTCAACAAGTGGCTAGCGATGACGAATCCGCCCGATGGAATGAACGGGGAAACGATTATTTTCCAGAACGTTTTGAATTCTCTTGAAGATTTGAAATTCCAGTTTGATGCAGGTGCTACAGAAGTTTCATGGGATTGTATTTCGCAAACGCTTATTTCTGCTGCAGAAGCTTCTGAGTATAGTTGTGGAAGCTTATTTATGAACGGCATTACTTTTGCAAAATTTGTTCCGAATAGAATTATTCCAGTAAAGCACTTGTTCTTTATTGGACTTGATTCTGGAACCTTTCCTGGGAGTAAAAGCCAGAATACGCTTGATCTGCGGAGGTCCGTAGCGCCGTGGCCTGGTGATGATTCTCCTGTTGCCAAACAACGCTATGCTTTTCTTTGCCAGCTGATGAGCGTGAAAAAATCGCTCCATATCAGTTACTTGAATAAGAATATTGTCAAAGATGAAGATTTGTACCCGTCTTCTGTTGTAGCAGATATTCGAAATTTTTTGAAAAATGCACTTCGTAAAAACGGAATAGATGTCAATGCTAAGAAAGTCTGGCCGCAAGAAGTGATTCCACTCGACGAATCGCGTGATTACGGTGAACTGTTTACGCAAAAGGAATTTCGAAACAAGTCCATTTTCGAAGATATGAAAAAGTCAGGTGACGAATCGGATGTAGAAAAAGAGCCTTTGGCACTATCCAAAGAGCTCCCACCAGACCGCGTTTCTTTTTATCAGTTTAAAAAATATCTTGAAGATCCATTCCAGTTTCGTGTTTCTCAGGTGCTAAACGATGGTGAAGAAGACGATGACCCGACTGATGAAGATTTCGAACCTATTGTGTTTGATATACTAGATAAAAGTTCTTTGATGAAACAGATGGTTAAATTTAAAATCACGGGCGATCACGAAGCGCTTGAAAAGCTGAAATGGCAGATGCTTTCTATTGGAGACATTCCCGATGGTGTTTATGGTGAAAAAATGTGGCAAGATGCTGAAAAGTATGCTGAAAACATCATAAAACTAATGGAAATAGATGAAAATTCACCGAAATCGAATTCCACAGACTGGACATTTGACGAACGTATTGAATTGCCGATGGAGCAACTTGATGGAACCAAGTGGACTTTACAAGGATCTCTCGGTTGGTGCAACAAGAAAAGAAATTGTCTAGTGTATTTGACTACATCAGATCCACATGCTGCAACAACAAGCCCCTATTTCGATAAGGGTAAATATTTATCATCTTATGTTGCTGCACTTGCTATTATCGCGAGTGAAACATCAAAATACGATGACGAACGTCATATTGAAATTCAAATATATAGTGGAGCTCCTAGTGCTAAAAAACCTGCGAAGGCTAATGTTGTCCTATCTCCGAATAAAGCCAAAAAAATATTGAAGAAACTGTATCATAAAACCTTCTGCGAAAAATATTCTAAGGCGGTTCCTGCGGATATAGTGGATGAAACAATTGAAACATTCAGTGATTACACAAAAAAATTTACTGATGCCAATGGCCTTTGGGAATATTTCAAAAAAGCAAAAATTTTTGACACGCGAAAAGACTTAGGATTCTCTCCCAATAATTTTGAAAAAGAATGGGAGAAGGCTACCAAACAACAGAGAGATCTGATGTGCTTTTCGATCGATGGTAAGGAGAGCAAAAAATGAGTTTTATTGATAAGATTGACCTAGAAGAAAATTGGGTTGTGGAGGCTTCTGCAGGGACAGGAAAAACGTATACCATTCAACAGATTGTAGCTCGCCTTGTAAAAGAAGGTATCTCTCTTAAGAAAATTCTAATTGTCACTTACACTGAAAAAGCGGCTGGAGAATTGAAAGATCGCATTCGCAAAAAACTGGAAGAGGTTTTAGATTCCCAAAATAATTCACAAGACGATTTAGATGTTTTTGAAACGGCCTTACGTGAAGTGGATAACGCCTCCATTTTTACCATCCATTCTTTTTGCCAAAAAGCACTGAAAGAATTCGCTTATGATGCAGGGCGGCCATTCGACTTAAATATGATTGACGATAACGAAGTATCAGACGTTATTGATGAATGGGCACGAGACAAATGGCCTCATGATCCGCTATACCAAATACTGATTCAACATGACACAAATGTAAGTGATTTGAAAAAAGAATTGAAGAATGCCATACGCCTTTATTATGGTAAGTCTGCAGATGGTGAAGAAATTGTAGAAATAGAATCTGCACTTGTTTCAAATCTTCAAAAATGGCCAGAAAATTTTGATGACTTATTATTGATTCCAGAAGTAAAGGATAATTATGGAATTATTGAGGCAAATGGAAATTCTAATTTTACTACTAGTAATGAATCAAAAACATTAGGAGACTTTGCTGCAGCTTTAAAACGCTGGCAAGGTACAAGTTCAAAATTTTACGATGGTAATCAGTTTCGCGATGGAGTAACCCCTAAAAAATGGCCATCTGAAGTATACGACGCTTTTGAGTTCTTTAAAAAATTAAATAAACCTGATGATCTTGATAAAAAAATTTTGAAAGCATTCAATCATAAGTTTATCTACTCTCAAATTCCTTTATTATTTGAGGAATGGCAACGCATTAAGAAGGATCATAAGTCTCAATCTTTCAATGACATGATTCTTTCTGTCCATCGTGCCGTCATGGAAAAGTCTCTTGATGGAAGTGATAGCAGTCTTTGCAAAAAACTGCGTTCCGAATATACTCATGCCATCATCGACGAATTCCAAGATACAAACCAACTACAGTGGGATATTTTCAAAAAAATATTTATATGCGATAAGCATTCCGTTCTCGTGGTAGGTGATCCGAAACAATCCATTTATAGTTTTCAGGGTGCCGATGTAAACGTCTATCGTAGTGCAACAGAAGAAATTAAGAATAGCAAAGAACTCAAATACAATTACCGTTCGACTAATGAGATGATTGAAGCTTGCAATCGATTTTTCTCTTGCAAAAGTTTCTTTCGTGACAAATCGGTGTTTCATAAATCAGAGCCGCCCGAAAGCGTAGAACAACAAAAAAACACAGCACGCTTTTGGGATGACAATCTTAAAAAATGGACAAACCCAGCGCCATTCTGGATATCAGAAGAGTGTCTTTCGGAGAAATCCTTCGCTGAAATAGGTGTTCGAAAAATGATAGAATGTTGCTCTTATGTAAAAACTTCTGATGGTCTGCAGACTCGTCTGCAAGTTTTCAATAAAGAAAAATGCAAGGAATGGCGAGACGTGACGTTTAAGGATTTTGCCATTCTTGCTCGAACAAGAAGTGAAATGGAACCTATTGAAGAATGTATGCGCAAAGTAGGTGTACCATTTACTCGATATAAGGATGATCATCTGTTTGATGGCCGAGAATGTGCTTCATGGATTGCTCTTTTTAAAGCATTAAATGCGCCCGATTTTACATCACGAAATCGTCGTATATTGAATGAACTCTTGATGACCGACTTTTTTGCTTTTTCTTTGGAGCAGGTTCAAAGTGATTCCTTCGATGATCCGCTTTGTAAAGAGCGAGAAATGATTAATAATTGGAAAATACTTGCTCTTCATCGGCGTTTTGCAGAACTTCAGGAATGTATTTATAGTGATACCCGTGTTGAAGAGCGCTTAAAAGATCTCTCCAAACTGCAAAATCTTGCTAAACTTCGTCAAATCGGGAGCTATTCTATTGATTACCTCTATGATCATGGTTGTTCGCTCAATGAACTAATACGAAAATTAGTGGCCATGCAAAACAGGCAAGGGGATGCCGATGATCGCGACGGGAATCTCATCGCAAAGGGTACTGATTTTGAAGCCGTGCAGGTGATGACGATCCATGCATCCAAGGGGCTCGAATTTCCTGTAGTCATATCAGTTGCGGGCCATATAGGATTTTATGATAGAGCAATTGGGCCATTCCTATACCACGATCCGAACGATCCCAAAAAAGTGAAACTAGGGTTAAGTGACGATGCTAAAAAAGCACGCAAAAAAGAGGAACTTGAAGAATGGAGCCGCTTGTTTTATGTTGATTTTACGCGTGCATCCTCTCTACTAATGCTTCCGCGATACAGTAAGTGGATAAAAAAAGATTTAACGTTCAATGATGATTTCAAATTTCTCGGCGAATCTATGAAGGCGTTTTGTGTAGATGAAAATTCTGCCTATTACACCGTAATGCAAACCGAAAACTCTTGGGATTTTAATACCGAAAAAAATCTTAAAAAAATGGTTCAGGAAAAAATTCTAAAACCTCTTTCAGATCGTGAGGGAAAACTCATAGCAACACCAGTTTCAAAGGAAGACCAGCTTGTTCTCATCGAAAACTTGCAAAAGAAAGTAGGGGAGCTTAGCATAATGCAGCATTCCTACAGTTCGCTTGTGGGTAAGGTTGAAAGTAGCGTGAGTATTGATGGTAGTAAAGCCCTAGATAAGGAAGGCTTGTCAGAAAGTTACGACATTGAAAATGAATTAGAAAAAGCAGATGCTGGAATTGGTGAAGAGGAACTCTCTATCAAGTACCCACGAGGGTCTAAGCTCGGTAACGCATTACATGAAGTTTTTGAACTCACAACGTTCCATGACTTTACCGTAAAATACCCAGATCTTGAATTGGCGCAAAATTCTGCGGAACTCTGTGACAGAGTAGAAACGGCTTTCCGTAAACAATCTTTACCCATCTGGAATCACAAAGAAGACTGGACAAATCATACAATTCAAATTCTTTGGAACACGTTAAATGCAACTCTCCCCACGATTGAAGGCGGTAGAAAATTATCCGACATAGATTCCAAATTCAAATTAACTTCAATTGAACCTAATTGCAGTAAATCCGAAGCACAGTTCAATTTGAATGCTACTGCCGAAAATAATGGGGAGGCGAGCGAATTCTTACAAAACGTTTGTAAGGGCTTTATAGATCTTATGTTCGTGCGCCAGGATTCTTCTGGAGAAAATCGTTATTCCATTCTCGACTGGAAATCCGATGTGATTCCTTCTGGAGATTATAGTTCAGAAAGTGTGCAGAAACGTGTTGATGAAGATTACTCTGTACAGCGAGTTCTTTACTGCTATTGCCTTATCAAATGGCTCAAGCAGTTCTACAGTGGTCTTAGCGAAACCGAAATCTTTGATAAGCACTTTGGGGGTATCTATTACGTATTCGCTCGCGGTTGTAAAGCCGACTCTGAAAATGGCATTTATGCACATACTTGGGAAACTTACGATGCCCTCTGTGAATCGTATGAAAAGGTGCGAACACTGATGCATAAGAGGCGGAAAAAAATAACTGGTGAAATAAACGGGGAGGAACAATAAAATGGGTGATACAATGGAAAATAAAAAGGGTTCCGAGATTCTTTCCGAAGTACTTTCGCCGATGGACAAGCACATGCTTCGTTTTGTGAAAGAACTGCAGACAGATATTTCTGAAAATGTAGAGAACTTTTTGAAGATGATTTTCTTGCTGCAGGGTGCTGGTAACACGCGTTTTTCTCTGGATGCTGCGGTATTTAACGAAAAATGGATGGTGCTTTGGAACGGGCTACAGACCATGTCTCTCGAGTCTTTTAATGACTTTATTCCCACGATTAAGACTGCTCTTCAAGACATTCAAAAGAACAAGTACACCAACATGATTGAGTATCGCGAAGATAACAAGGAAACCCCAGACGAAGCGGTTACAAAACCATTCGTGATTCATAAAAATTACATTTATATAACCAAATATTTTGATGCCAAGTGTATAATTGAGCGCGTAGCTAACGAAATTTTTAAAGGGGGCAAAGCGCCTGAAAACAAAAGTATTCAGGAGTGTATCGATTATATCGCTTCCATTCATGTTAAGGATTCGCCATTTGCAAACGCTCAAAATCCCGAAGGAAAATTTTTAGTAAACGAAGAACAAGCAGAAGCGATTCTCCGCGGGCAAAATGAAAACTTGATTATTACAGGTGGCCCTGGAACTGGAAAAACAACTGTGGTTCTATATATTCTTTGGAAATGGCTCGCTAGCAATCATGAGTTTTTGGACTGGAATATTCGACTGGCAGCCCCCAGTGGTAAGGCCGCAGACCGTATGCGCGAAAGTTTAATTAACGGCTTGAATGGAATTGAAGAAAGTGTTCGTAAGGGTAGTGGCGAAAAAATCTACAAGAAGCTTAGTGATTTACAAAGTAGCACAATCCATAGGCTTCTTAAATTTATCCCTACTTCTGGAACGTTTAAATACAATAAGAATAATCCGTTTTCTGAAAACACGTTATTTGTCATTGACGAAGCGAGCATGATTGATATTAGCCTTTTCGCTTCTTTTTTGCAGGCTGTTCCTAAGGGAGCTAAGGTTTTTATTTTAGGGGATCCCTTCCAGTTGCCTTCCGTTGGTGCGGGCGCTGTACTTGGTGAAATTCTTTCTCAAGAAAATAAATTTTCTATTAAACTAAAAAAATCAAACCGTTTTACTGATGAATCTGAAATTGGGCAACTAGCAAAAGCGATTCAACAAAATGCGGAAACCACAAATTTTCAACCAGTATCAATGCAAGAGCAAGAGTCAGTCAAGTTCATAGATATTTCAGCACGTACGCTTAAGGAAACTGAAAATCAGGTAAAAGATATTCTCGATACATGGCTAAGTGATATGCAACAGCTTCCGATTCTTGCCGCACAAGTGAAAGTAAATGTGAAAGTGGATAATCAATCTGAAGTGCACGAAAAATTGTGGAATCTATCGCTAAAAAAACGCATGCTTTCTGCAGAGCGCAAGGGCCCACGTGGTGTTGATTTTTTGAATCGCCAAGCCTTTAAGAACATGATGCGTACTGAGGCAGCTCGAAAACATACAGATGGAAAATATTTCGCAGGGCAACTCCTAATTCTTACGCAGAACCAACCTATGTACCAGCTGTACAATGGCGATACGGGAATTGTTGTTTTCAGTGACAATCGTCCGTACCTCATGCTGAAAAAGGATAAATTTGTCTTTTATCCGCTTGCCCTTCTCCCAGCGGATGCATTAGAGAGTGCCTTTGCAATTACCATTCACAAATCGCAAGGTTCGGAATACGAGGAAATTCTAATGTTTTTACCTTCGCAAATCGGGCATCCATTGCTCACAAACCAAATTGTGTATACAGGGATTACGCGTGCAAAAAAGAAAGTGACTACAGTCGTTTCGCCCGAAGCCTTTCAAGCCGCCTGTAGCACAGTGACTAAACGCGAAACAGGTGTTGTTCTATAACTTTATTTCATAAGGTTTTATAAAGCTTGTATTTTTTTTGAAAAGAGTGAGTGAAGAATATATATTATATAAAGAAATATGATTAGACATTTTTTTCAAATTTTATTTGCTGGAGCTACCGCCTTATTTTGGGCAGATAAATCCAAAATTCTAATGGGTATTATATTTTCTTTTTCTGCAGTGCAACATATTGCTTGTACTTATGGACCTCCAAATGACATAGATAACGGAAATGATCCATCACCAGATTGCTCCCCACAATTTTCTGTAGAAAAAATTTCTCGTATCGATTATTCTGAATGTGAAAATACTTTAGCCGATCTTTTAGAAAACGTAAGTGCTTGTGAGGCACCATGCAAGAACGGTGAAATGCTCAATGCCACTTGGCGTCCAGACGGCTCTATTGATTCTGGTCAATTTGTTTGTTATGATGAGCGTCCAGAAGATTGTTCTTATAATACTATGCTAAGTAAGAAAGACTCTATTATTGCTCTTGGTGATACATGTTTACTCGATCATATGAAAGCGGATTCTTCCTTAATTCAATATTTGTGCGGAACAGAAGTTGTTTCCGTAGAGGAAGCCGATCGTCGTTAGAATCCCACTCGGACTTGTCCCATGTAAACACGATAAGGTGCTTGGCCAGTATAATAGCCTTTTTCTTCTGCCCAAGTGGCAAGCTCAAGTTCTACAACACGCATTAATTCAAGGCCAACACCTCCAGAAGGGTAGCCGCCCTTAAATCCACCAGCAAGCCTTACTTTTAAGGCTCTTATCTCATTATTAAGACCAGGCCAAGCGAGTAGAGTTTGTTCTACTTCCATACCCATATTAAGATGGCTTAAAGGTTTATAATTTCGTTCATTATTAAGAGCATCTTCAAAGTCTACGGCAAAATTCACTTTGCGGGCAAAAGCTGTATTGGAGCTTAAAGGACGTGGACTATAACTAAAGCCAAATGATAAATTAGGGTCAATCTTGGCTTCATTTAGCTCCTTAAAGTAGACATCTCGTAATGAGGCACCGAACTTGGTTTCTCTAGTTAATTGAAATAAAAGCCCAAAGTCCATACCAAAGCTAATTGTTGAAAAGTCAAACAAATCATCTTTAGCTTCTTCGTATCTTGCATCAAGAGTATCTTGGATTCCAGAGAAATTACTTGCATCTAACTTAAAAACAGACATACTTTGCCTTTTAACTGCTTTTACACCTAAACCCAAAGAAAAATTATTCGTAATTCCAAAGCCAATACCTCCTTGAATTACGGCATCAACATAAAGAGTATCGATACATAAAAATGGAATCACTAAACCAGCGTCAATATAAGGAGCCACATTTGCATCAACCCAAATGGCACCTCCAAAATTATGAAAGGCAAGTTCGGCATCAAATTTGGCGATTAAACTTAAAAGAATATGGTCATAGTTATTCATTTCTTCTGCAAGTTCAGGGTGGTTTCCTAAAGAATCAATAAGAACATCTGCTACTGATAAATCATTTTCATCGGCTGCTTTTTCAACTCTTTTGTATAAATCTTGGATATCCATAACTAAGTTATAGCCGTTTAAAAAATCCTGAAAAGGAACTGCACCACCGACATTGACGCGCATATTCAAGTAGTTTCTTGGATAATACCCTTGTTGTGGACGAACCTTAAAATTACCAAGCCTATTAATTTGAGAAAGACCAGCATAGTTATAGTAAATGGCTTCTTTGTCATCGACTATAGCAACATGAGCATTACCCATAGAGTAAGCTCGTAATGATTTATGCACAGGGCCCTTGGCTGCGAGAAGAAAAGTAGTGGTAAAGCATAGAATGAAAATGATTTTAAATGGCGTATTCATTTTATCTCCCCGTAAACCAGGCTTCAAAGCGTTCTTCATTATAATTAACCCAGCAGCCACCAATGTTTTGTCTTCTCCAAGTCAAATCGTACTTGATATTGTCAATATCAATATCTTCCATCACATCTTGTTTTAATAAAACATCAGTAGTCATTAAAGAAAAAGAATAAGCAAAACCTAATCTATAATCCTCTGTTGATTTGCGTTCTTCTAAAGAGGTAATATAATAGGCGGATTCTTCTGGATTATTTTGTACGCCGTCTCCATCATGGTCTATCGGGAATAAAACGCCAATGGAATCGATTTGATCATAGTTCTCATCAGTGGAGTCATTTGAAACACGAGTTAATGGCACAAGCCTTAAGTCTTCATCAACAAGGCCGTCATTATCGTTATCCTCTCCATCTAGAATTTCCTCATCAACACAGCCATCCCCATCGTTATCTATTTTATCTCCAATTTGATAAAAGGAGACCACATTTAAATTTTCAATTTGTTCATTGAGCGCATCTTCAATATTACCTACATATTCTGAAGAATCGCCACCTAAAAAAGCACCGCTATCGTTAGACCAGTTCAGTACAGAAGGCAAAATAGAGGCGGCTAATATATCCATGTTTTCTGTTAAATTTAGAAGGCTTTCATTAAAAGTTGAAATTAACGAAGTGTCTTCTAAAGCCGTATTATATAGGTTATCTACATCAAATTCAGGCTCACCTGTTTCTTGATTAATAAATAAATCTGGGGTATAACCAAGGGTCGCTTGCTTAAATGAAATTAAAATATCGGCCATAGATAAAATACCAAAGCCAATGGAGAAATTAGGGAAAACAATTTTTTTATCTGATAAAGGAAATTGATCTAACTTATCTCCATATTTTTCTTCAAAATCAACAAGAGAAGCGGAGAGAGAATCATTGGCTTCAGTTACTCTAGTATAAGCATTGTATAAACTAGTTAGAGTATCTCGATGGACTAGTTCGTTAATCACTGAAAGGGATTTAGAAATGCCTTCATAATAGCTAGTGACAAAATCATCAGGCACGCCCATAAATGGAATTTCACCTTCGTCGACTTTGAAATAAGGAATTAAATCAAAGGGATTCACATCATATTCATAAAGAGTAGATTTTGCTAAACCAAGCCATGCTTCTGACTTAGTCGAATCTGCTTTGATCGCTTTTTCAAACATATCAGATGCTTTTTCATAGTTCCCTTTTTGATATTGAAGATATCCCTCCAAAATCAAGGCGTCAGCGTCTGAGCTTGATGGAGTGCGACTTCCTGTAGGGTTAAATAAATTACAACTTGCAATTAATAACAACATTAAAAGCAGAGTGAGTGGTTTGATGAACTTTATTTTTGTTTTCATACCTGTCAACCTATATCAAATAATTATAAATACAGCTGCCTAATCCTTGACCATTGGTTTTCTATTTATAATTAGTGATTCCCTATCATCAGAATATAATCGTTTTACATGAGATTTACCTTATTAAAAATAAAAAAATGTGCATTTTGGCTATATTTTAGCGATGGATGTTCTTCAAGAGTATTTTCCGACTAAGTCTATAAAACGAGCCGAAATGCGTTTATCTGCAATTTTATATAAAGAACAAGCTCGTTTAGATAAAATAGCTCTGGATTTAAATACTGATAAAGCTATTAATCAGGGTAATCTGCTTGTTGAATTACCATTTATTATTGATTTTACAGCTTCTTATCACCAAGCGTTTATGGATTACTTAAAAGCAGCTTTACCTCAGCACCAAGTTAAAATAAAATGTGGTCCAAATTGTGGTAATTGTTGTCATCATTATCCAATGTCTATTGCTCCTTTTGAACTAATTTCTCTTTATTCAAAAATTCGTGAGTCCGACTTACTTTTTACCTATATGAACGATTGTTTTTTTAGAGTGGAGCAGTTTCAAGCATTGCTAGGCCAATATGAACATCAAAAAGAGAATGAATATCAAGATGTAGAAGAAATGGCTCTACATTCTTTTTTTGAAGCTTCTCATGCTTGCCCTTTTATAAAAAAAGACGCGAGTTGTGAGGTGTATCCGTTTCGTCCAGTCACTTGCCGAATGTATTTCAGTGAAACAGAACCTAAGTATTGTGTCCCAGAATTTTTGCAAACGTCTTTCAATCGAAGCTTTATTGTTTATTTACCAGATGCCATAGAAGAGGCTATTGAGGAAATTTCAAAACATTATGAAGGATTAAATTTATCCGAAAGCCTATATGAAGGTCTTATGCAAATGAATGCTTTAGAAGGGAATATTTTTTATGGGGCTGTTTGATTTCCAGCTCGATTTATTTCGTATCAAAAAAGAAGAGAAAAAAAAGGATGTCTCTTCTGAATTTTCCTCAAAAAGTTTAGTCGCTTTTCGTTATAGCCCTCGTTTGAAAAAAAGCATTCGTTGCAGTTATAAGGGGCTATTTGGGCAACCTGAAGTCACCTTACCTTCTTATCTCAGTGGGGATGAATTTGTTTTAGCGCGAGAAATTGCCGCTGAATGGGCTTTATGTGCCCATAAAAGAAAAACGGCAAAAAATAAAGGCCAAATTAAAGCTTTGTTAGAACGTTTTTGGAGTATTGTAGATCAAGAACTGGCTGATCAAGGTCAAAAAACACTGGATTCAAGAGGCCGTTTTCCGCCAATTAAGCCTAAAGGTACTTATTACGATCTAAATCAAGTTTTAGCGGCGGTGAATGAAACGTATTTTTCTGGAGAGCTTGATTGTCGCATTACATGGAGTTGTCGTTATGGTGGGCTTAGTTTTCATTCCATACGAAAAGATCCTATTACAGAAGAACAAGTTCATGTGATTAGTATTAGTCGAGGCTATGATGCTGCAAACTGTCCTTTATATGCAATTGCAGGCGTAGTCTATCATGAATGCTTGCATATCAAGATCCCTGTAGAAATAAAATCAGGACGTCGAATTGTTCATAGTCGAGAATTTAAGCGCTGTGAAAAAAAATATATCTACTACGATGAATGGATGAATTGGCATAAGACTGTATTGCCTAAGAATTTACGCTCTTTTCGTTTTAGAAAATAAGCCGCGTTTTCAAAAAACAGTAATTAATCATTGGGTCTTCTAAATAAATCATCTCTGGAGTGGATATATTAAGTAGATGTTTTACATTTTATGTATAATTTTAATTGCATAATTCAAAATGCTTTTTTTTATTAAAAAGAACACTTTTTATAATTTTTCTTTTTTACTTGATTTAACAACCCTCTTTCTTTTTTTTATGTTAATTTTCTCCTTGGTGTGTATAGACTTGAGCGTCTTAGTTTTAAATTAAGAAGAGGTGTTTTATGTCTTTTTTATCTATCCCATACTATTGGTATTTTGTTCCTGGGGCTGCCATTTTTGCATTAATCATGGCGCTTTATTTTTTTAAAACGATGATGAAAAAAGAGGAGGGAACTTCTCGAATGAAGGAAATTGCGCAGTATGTTCGAGAAGGGGCTTTTGCTTATCTTTCTCAACAGTACAAAACAGTTTCAATTGTATTCATCGTTTTATTTTTCATCTTTATTGTACTCGCTTTCATGGGAATACAAAATCCTTTTGTCCCTGTGGCTTTTTTAACGGGTGGTTTTTTCTCTGGCCTTTGTGGCTACTTAGGAATGAAAACGGCTACTCATGCAAGCGCACGAACTGCAAATGGCGCTAGAACTAGCTTAAATCAAGGCTTAACGACGGCTTTTCGCGGAGGAGCTGTGATGGGCCTTGTGGTGGTGGGCTTTGGATTATTAGATATTTCTGCGTGGTTCTTTTTATTGAATTATGTTTATGATCAAAATCTCTTTGGCTTAGGGCTCACTATAGCAGAAAAAATATCTCTAGCTTCTTCTGGGTGGTCTGAATCCCTTGTTTCTAATCCCATTTGGGCTCATGCGAAACGAGTCGAAATTACGACAACAATGTTAACTTTTGGTATGGGAGCTTCTCTTCAAGCTTTATTTGCTCGTGTTGGAGGAGGTATTTATACAAAGGCAGCCGATGTAGGTGCTGATCTTGTTGGAAAAGTAGAAGCAGGCATTCCAGAAGATGATCCAAGAAACCCTGCAACGATTGCTGATAACGTCGGTGATAACGTCGGTGATGTAGCGGGCATGGGTGCTGATTTATATGAATCTTATTGTGGTTCGATTCTTGCAACAGCCGCGTTAGGGGCGGTTTTGCCAGGTATCGGAGCTGAAAAGGTTATTGCTCCCATGATTGTCGCTGCGATAGGTATTCTTCTTTCTGTTGTAGGCATTTTTATGGTACGAACTAAAGAAAGTGCTGGGATGAAAGAACTTTTGCGTTCTTTGTTAACAGGAACTCTAGGCTCTTCCATTTTGATTTTAATTGCTCTTTTAGTTTTAGTCTATTTTGGTTTTATGTCTTTAGGCATTTTTGCTGCCGTCCTTTCAGGGCTAATTGCTGGCGTTTTGATAGGTCAATTCACTGAATATTATACGTCCGATGCCTATAAACCAACGCAAGGAATTGCCTCACAAACAAAATTGGGCCCAGCAACTACCATTATTGATGGTATGGCTGTAGGTATGTTTTCGACAGGATTTCCTGTAGTGACAATTGTTATTGGTATTATTTGTGCTTTTGGTTTTGCTGGTGGTTTTCATGATATGTCCATGGGGCTTTATGGAGTAGGTTTTGCCGCCGTAGGGATGCTTTCTACTTTAGGGATTACCTTAGCTTCAGACGCTTTTGGCCCTATTGCAGATAATGCTGGTGGAAATGCTGAAATGGCAGAGCTTGGCCCAGAAGTACGTAAACGTACAGACGAATTGGATATGCTTGGTAATACCACTGCAGCTACTGGTAAAGGTTTTGCCATTGGCTCTGCGGCGTTAACAGCAATGGCTTTGCTTGCTTCTTATATTGAAGAAATCAAACTTTGGCTTGGTCATTTAGCGCATGATGCTGGCGGCGCTTTTCAGGTTGGGCGCATTCATTTTGTGAATAATATTTCTGAATTAAATTCAGCTATTCAAGGAATAGATGGCGTTAAAATAATAGATAATGGGACTCGAGCCATTAGTGAAAATGGAGATTTAGTTGCGTTAGTTCTAAAAAACGCTCAGATTTCTGATTTTATGTACGCTTATGATTTAACATTGATGAACCCAATGCTTTTAGGTGGTCTCTTTATTGGGGCGATGATGGCTTTTATATTTAGTGCATTAACTATCAAAGCTGTTGGTCGTGCGGCAGCTGCCATGGTTGAAGAAGTCCGTCGTCAATTTAGAGAAATTGTCGGAATAATGGATGGTTCTGGTAAGCCTGATTATGCTCGTTGTGTTGCCATTTCAACAGCGGGAGCACAAAGAGAAATGATTTTGCCTTCTCTTCTTGCTGTTCTTGTTCCTGTTGCCGTTGGTCTTCTTATGGGTGTGGCTGGCGTTTTTGGTTTGCTAGCTGGTGCCCTTTCTTGCGGTTTTTCTTTAGCATGCATGTTAAATAATGCTGGTGGCGCTTGGGATAATGCAAAGAAATTTATTGAAAAAGGAAATTATGGAGGAAAGGGCTCAGAAGCACATAAAGCAGGTGTTGTAGGGGATACTGTTGGTGACCCATTTAAAGATACCGCTGGCCCTTCCCTAAATATTTTAATCAAATTGATGACTATGGTGAGTGTTGTTTTTGCAGGCATCATCGTGAAATTTGGTGGTTTCCTATTTACATAAGGCATCTTCTCCAATAGATTGTTCTTCTAGACACCATTTTGAAAAGTCATTTTTTTCATTCCAAAAGCGCAAAGGCAACTGAGCGCTTTTATTTTTATCTATACTAATTGTATCTATGTTAAGGGTATCTGTACTGCTATAAATCACAGAATCTATTTTTTGATTTTTACATTGTAATACAAGTGCTTGTTTAGTATTTACTATGTCAAAAGAGGAAAGCTTAATGTTTGCATCAAATACACTATCTCCTCCAATGGTTAAAAAAGAACTTGGACGAATCACAGTATTTTCAGGGATCAGTACTCCTGAATTACTACTACTTTTTGTTGTAATGTAACAGCTATCTAAAATAAGAGAATCTAAAGAACCATTAAAAAGCTCTATATATTCAGCTGATTTAAACTTATCAGTAACGAAAATTTCTGTAAAAATTATTTCGGATTCATTAGGATAGCGTTTTTTACTTTTCGAAAAAAAAGCATAAAATTCATTTGGCTCAATGACTTGTGCTTCAAGCGATAAGGATACAGAACTACGTAAAGATGTTAATTTCCATTGAAAAACAGGATTATTGTCATAAATACTAATACTATCTTTGAAAATAAAAATAGTATCCCCATAAATATCTTTAAGAATCATATCGGCATAATATTTTGTATTGAGAGGCAAAGCGTCGCTTGAAAAATAGGCGATAGGACCATCTTGTTTAAGAGTATACGTTTTATTTGTTTTCTTAGAACTTAAGTTTAATGACCCTGAAGCAATTTGCATTTCATTATCAAAACCGATTGGGATTTCCACATAAACAAAACCAACGATGGCTTTTAATGGAATTTCTACATAGAAATCTTCTCCTGCTTGAAGTTCCATTTCGACAGACCCCTCCTGCATTAAAATACCACCTTGAGCGTAAAGACCAGCATAAAAACGCCAAGGTGCATTTGGGAATAATTGCATTTCTACAGGTGTTTTATCATCGTATATTACTTGGTGAATGGTATCGCTTCCAGTAGCAAGAATGACAAGGCTATCTATAGAAATACTTGGTAACGTTTTTGCATTCAAATGAACGGTACTCATACTTCCATTTTCAGAAGTAGAAGGAAAAGTTTTTTCTTTATTATCTGAACAGGAACAAAAGAAAAACAATAGATATAATAAAAGAGTAAATAATACGGTGTTTTTTGTTTTAGACATAGAGTTCTCCATTATTAAGATGAATGAATCTTTTTACGTCTGCGAATAAAACTTTTTTTATCCAATTGCTCATTTTGATTGTTTAGATTATTTCAAAAGTTTTTTTGTGACTGATTTAAAAGACCCTATGTTTTAAACGTTTTTTTTATAGAAAAGAACAAGGCGTTATAAAAAAGATTTTTTTTATTATCAAAAAACGGAATAAATAGTTTGCCCTTAATACTTCTATGGAATCATTAGAGGGTTATATATCCAAAGATTCTTTGATAGTTTCTTTTTATGGCATAGAGCGTTATTAGAATATTTGTATTATTCTTTTTATTGGAGTGCTGATTAAAAAATGATTAATTAAAAATGTTTATATATTATTATTAATTGAACTTTTTAAAGGAACAAAAATGCGTCGATTAACTTTATCTTCTACAGATATTAAAATTGCGGGTGTTTGTGCTGGCATTGCAGAATATTTTCAGATAGATCCTACCATTGTTCGGATTATTTGGCTTTGTATTCTTGTTTTAGGCGGTTTTGTTCTTCCTGTAATTGCCTATTTGCTTTGTTGGTTAATTATTCCACGAGAGTAGTAGAGCCTAAATTCGAAGTTTTCGCTTTCCGCCTGCTTCTCGCATGATTCTAATTTTTTCGACAACGCCTTTATTTAGGTGTAAAATGCGAGTTAATGCGGTAGGAGTGAGATTAAAGGCTAAAGCAGCTGGTTTTGTATCCCCTTTATTCACATAGACAATATCTAAAACTTGAGCAATAAAAAGAGGAAAAAGGGGGTTTGAAGTCTGGATTCGACCTTGACTTCCTGGAAATTTTAATTTTTCTGGAGGAAGAGGCTCTTCTCGAACTTCAAGTGCAAGAGCCATTTGCATTCGATGTAGTGCATGGGTCTTATTTTCACAAGCACTTCTGCTTTCTGAAGATTTGATTTCTAAATTATACTGGTTGAGCTTGAGGCAGACACCAGTATTTGTTTTATTGCGATGTTGGCCTCCAGGGCCACTTCCTTGGTAACCCTTAAGAGTGCAAGCTCTCAATAGTTCGTTTAATGGCATAAGTAAAAAGGTATCGCGATGCATAATGTTAAAGATACAATTCTTAAATCTCTATTGTTCATAACCATGTTTTTTTTATGTAGTTGTGCTGGGTCAGGGGCAATAGAAAAAACGTCTGCTTCTGAAAAGGGAGAATCATATCAAATGATTCAAGAAGAAAAGCAGCTTCTTTTAGAAAATACTTTTAAGGATATGCTTCAAACGATAGGACGAGGGGTAGCTCCTGATTCTTTGTTACCTTATATTACAGAAGAATCGCGTTATTGGCTTGATGATTTGGAACAAGTGGCGTTATCAGAGTCAAAAGAGATGCTTTCAGAACGTCCTTTTCATGAAATTTTGGCGGTCATGATGTTTCGCTTATATCAAAGAGAAAATCTATTTAAGACAGATCAATATAGAATGCTTTATTTGATTACCGCAAAGAAAGGTGTGCTGGAGTTAGTGACATCACTTCCTCTTGGCCCATTTGAAGTAAAAAATGATCGTGGTAGTTTAGGCTTAGCAAAAAGTCCAAAAGTACCCGTAATTCTCTTTGTTTGGGATGATATAAGTTGGAGAATGGATTTGAAAAATTCAATCCCGTTAATTACAAAAGGTTTAGAATCTATAGGTGTTAAAAAGAAGTGGAGCAATACCGAACTCGCAATCTATTTATTAGAAAAAGAATTCCGTTATGATTATAGAGATATAGACGAATCTTTGTTAGACCCAGTTCCTTCTATTTAATACAATGAAAAAATCTTGGCGTTTACTTTCAAAAAAAACAATATTAGATTCTCGTTGGCTAAGAGTCGATCAAGAAGAATGTTTACTTCCTAATGGTAAAGTAATAGATGACTTTTACACCATGTCACAACCAGATTGGGTTCTTATATTAGCTCGAACAACAGAAAAAAAATGGATTATTGAATCTCAATATAGGCATGGGACAGAGACGATTTCTTTAGAATTCCCTGCAGGGATTATTAATGAAGGCGAAACACCTATTGAAGCAGCAAAAAGAGAGCTTCAAGAAGAAGTGGCCTACGGAGAAGGGAAATGGTCTTTCTTAGGCGAATTCCCAATGAATCCAGATCGTCATCGCGGGCGATTTTTTGTGGTGTTTGCCGATGGTGTAATATCGAAAGGAACTACTTGTTTCGATGACACAGAAGAAATAGATCTTTCTCTATTATCACAGTCTGAGTTAGAAGAAAAAATTAAAACAGGGGAGTTTAATCATCCCCATCAGCTAGCCGCTTTTTATGTATGGCAATTAAAACAACTATGACCATTCGTTTACCCATTTTAGTGACAGGGCTTGCAGGAGTCCCTGGTTATGCCCTTTTTCGTTATTTTCAAAAGTTATTTCCTGGTCAAGTTTATGGCATACGCCCGAGAAAAAATGCCTGCGTTAGCGGTGATACCGTCTACGCTTTTGATGCAGAAGAAATCTCATCCTTAGAATACGTTTTTGAGACTCATCGCTTTGGAACTGTTATAGATGCTAGTGGTAATTGTGCATTAAAGGCTTGCGAATGTGATACGGCTCGATCTAAATTACTGAATTATGCACAAGGGGTCGAAACGGCTCGTCTCGCGAAGCAATACAACTCCGTTTTAATACGTATTTCTACGGACATGGTATTTAGCGGAGCTTCTGGAAAAGGTGGTTATGTTGAAACAGATCCAAAAGACCCAATCCACAATTATGGAAAACATCAATCAGAAGCAGAAGAAGCGATTCAAGAATTTGTTCCGAGCGTGGTTATTTTAAGAGTTCCTCTTCCTATGGATTACGCTCCAGGCGGGGAAGCTGGTGCTATTGATTGGATTTCCTACAGGTTTAGACCAGGAAGACCAGCCACTCTTTATACAGATGAATACAGGAACCCGATTTATGGCGATGATCTTTGTCGGGTCGTCGAGTATATTCTATCTCATGAGTTTCCTTCGGGCATATACCATTGTGGAGGGAAACGTCTTGTCACGCTTTATCAGATAGGGCAAATTATTAATGCTTTAGGTGGTTATAATCCTGATTTATTGATAGGTTGTCTTCGAAAAGAAGCAGGGCCACTCCCTCCAAGAGTCGGACATTTAGGCATCAATTGCACTAAATTGTATTCGCTTCTTCCAGAAAATTTTATTCGCCCATGGCCTTTTTTAGATTCTCTTTTCCCTACAGATCCTCTTTGGCATAAAACAGTCGATCGAACTCCTTGGACGAAGTTCGATGCTGTAGATCAATATTTAGTTAGGGGTGAATAAATAGGAGCCCAAAGATTCCTGCGGCCCAAACATACCAGGCAAAGTGATGGAATTTCCCTTTTTGCACAAAGGTAATAAGCCAGCGAAGAGCAAATAGACCGCTTGCAAACGCGACAACCATTCCAGATAGAAGAGCGATGTTGAATGCACCTGCATCTTGACAAGATTGAATAAGTGCGTCGGCTCCTTGACATTCTAGCCAGTGCTTAAAATCAAGAAGAGCTGCTCCACCAACGGCAGGAATGCTCATTAAAAAAGAAAACTCACCAGCAAATTTTCTATTCACCTTTAAGAATAACATGGAACTAATTGTGGATCCGCTTCGACTAATCCCTGGAATACAGGCGATTCCTTGAACGGTTCCAATAATTAGCGCTTTCCACCAATTGATGGAAGAAAATTCTTCTTGTTCGTTTGGTTTTGTAAAACGAGTTAAAAATAAGAACGTCCCTGTGAAAAGAAGAGCAATGGAAACTGCTCTTGGGTTTACAAATAAGGCTTCTAAAGGATCTTTAAATCCAATCCCTATAATCGCTGTGGGAATAGAGGCGAGGACGACGTAAAAAGCATATAGGCAGCTTTCTTTTTCTCTTCTTATGATTCCCAAAAAAAGTTGGATCAGTTTCTTTCTAAAAAAGACAAAAATAGAGAGAAGAGTGCCTGCATGGAGCATCACATCAAAAAACATCCCAACATCTTTCATGCCAAGAAGTGATTTTCCTAAAACGAGATGTCCTGAACTAGAAATAGGTAAAAATTCAGCAAGCCCTTGAAGTAATCCGAGTAAGAGAGATTCAATCATAGCCGCTAATATAGTAAATCGCTACAAATAAATAAAACAGAAATCTTGGATAAAAGAAACAATTACTTCTAAGGTGTGTTTACATTCGTGGTTGTATAATTAAAAAACATTATATTGACTGAGAATCAGTTCGCTTTCTGTTTTTATGCATAAAAAAAGGCCGCGAGATGAATCGCTGCCTTCTTTATGTAATCAATATGATATTATTCGTCAAATGTGTAGCTAATTGCTTTAGCATCCGAAATTGTGGCGGTACCAGCTTCATTGTATGGAAGAACAATGAACTTGACGCTAGTGTCGCTAACTAGGTTTTTAAGGTTGCTTTCATATTCTGAAAATGTTGTGGAAGAAGTGTAGTCAAATAGAAGGTAGTCATCCATGGAATTGGTCTTGTAGTAGATGTAGTACCCAGTAACGGTTCCAGATGGAGCCTTCCAAGAAAGTTCCACGTAAGATCCATCAAGAGTGGCTTCTAGGTTACTGACTTGGCCAGGAACAGCGCTGGCGCTTTTACCAACAGTAAATGTTTGGTTAAAACTGGTGGTATTCCCTTCAATGTTGTAAGCGATGCCGCTCACTGTGTAGAATTCACCTTTTTCCCATTTACCAGAAATAGGTTTAATGACAATCGTTTTTGAATCTTTAAGACTAGCACTCGTGAGAACGATGTCGCTTGAAGAATTAGAAACAACCCAGTTTCCTGCAATGGAGTCTTCCTTCAGTTCGGTTGAAAAAGATAACGAAATATTGGTGGCTGTGTCGATTTCTGTTAGGTTGGTCTTAATTAGATTAATCGTTTTTGCAACCAATGAGAGCTGGGATATTCCCAAGTTCTCTACTTCGTTTGCACGGTCGATGCTTGATGTTATATCGGTTGTCAATGTATAGAAGTGATTTTCAATAATTGTCTGTGGAACACTAATTGAAACGGCAACGCCTTCAGGAAGATCCTCAAATACGTATTCGCCGTTTTCATCTGTCTCTACAGTGATTTCTGAGGAGGTAAAGTTGGCGTTTCCAAAAGAGAGAATAACAGGAACACCCTCAGCGGCAATGAGGTTACCAGTCGATTGATTAAGGTACATCATTGTTCCCTGAATAGAGGCACCAAGTTCGTGCATCACGACTTCTTCTGTTACATCTGGAACGCGAGCAACATTGCCTTTTCCTTGTTCTTGGACGTTCACGGTAATGCGCATAGGAGCATAGCCGTCTTTGGTAACGGTAAAAACTTGTGTACCGATTTTATTCTTTTCCCAAACAGCATAGCCAGATTCATCTGTTAAGTTGCTTTTTCCGTCAGAAATGCGATAGATTTTTACAGAATCTAATACTTCACCACTTCTGTTAATAACAAGAAACGAAATGTCGCCAGTTTCCTTGGCTTCTTCGTTCACATTGATTACAGTGTTCTCACCACAGGCGGCAAGGAAGAGGGCGAAGGAAAGGAACACGAGAAATTTAATATTCATTTTCATTATAATATTCTCCTAAATTGTATTATTGCGGATCTACGGCCGTTTCAAGTGGAACGATGACTTCTAATGCGTCTTCAAGAGAAGCCATTCCGAAATCATTGGTTGGGATAACCTTGAAGCTTATTTCTGTGTCAGCAGATTCAGGGTATAAGGTTTTATCAAAACTGATGCTGTTAGATGTTGGATCAAGGGTTGTTAGCGTGTACGTAGTCGTTGCACTTGATTTGTAATAGACATAGTAGCCAACGACATAGTCATTTACAGGGGCATCCCAGCTAAGTTCAATTAATTCACCGTTAACTTCACCGGTCAAGCCTGTAAGCTGTTTGGGAACAGATAATGGAATTGTTACTTCTTCTGCATCGGCAAGTGAACCTTCAACAACAGAGTTGTACGGTATAATCTTAAAGGAAATAGAGGTATCGTCATTATTTGTGTAAGACGAAATGCCTAGGGTATAGCTCAAGATACTTGTCGTTGAAGCTAAAGAATAAGAAGACATCGAACTTGTTTTGTAGTAAACGTAGTAGAAGGATGCATTGTCGACTTCGTTCCAGCTAACCCTGAAATTGGTTCCATCGATTTCGGCTGCTACACCAGCAACTTCATCAATAGCTAGTGAGAGTGTTGCTGCTGCGGCTTTAGAAAGAGAAGATTCTCCAATGGTACTGTAAGGAACAACCTTAAAAGAAATGGATTCGTCGCCCGTGTTTAGATAGTTGGAAACGGTGTAATTGGTTTCGTAGTATGTGTACGGAGTTGTAGAAAGAACGGCGTATTCATCCATAGACGGAGTTTTGTAGTAGATTCTGTAATTGTAGGTTCCAGTAGCTGGAGCTTCCCAAGTAAGGTATGCATAGGAACCGCTAAGTTCTACTGCTAAATTGGTCACTTGTTCTGTAGGGGCCTTAAATGTGTAAGATATGGATTTAGCATTGTTTGGATCTGCTTCACCAGCAATGTTATAAGGGAGAACAATAAAACTGATTTTGGTGGAATCGGCATCGTTATTGAGCATGCTTGAGTAGCCGATGTCGGTGCTTGTGTAGGTGCCACTGGATAGATTAGAGAACAGTAGATAGTTGCTCATACTGTCGGTCTTGTAGTAAATGTGGTAACCAGTAGCAAGTGAATCTTTACGCGTCCAAGAAAGTTCTAGGTAGCTACCACTAAGCTCAGCATCGAGGTTACTAATCTGGCCAGGCTTCTTGGTGGAAGTAGTTCCGCCAACAGTGAAACTTTTGCTTAGGATGATTATGCTACCATTCTTTGAATAAACAGTACCAGAAATGGTGTAAACTTCATTGTCTTCCCAACGGCCAGAAAAAGGCTTAATGTTAATTGTTTTACCGTCCGTCGAAAGGCTAACATTGGTTAGAACACTGTTACCGCTTTTTGAAACACGGATGTTTTTAAGAACAGAATCCTTATCTAAGACAGCGGAGTAGGAGAAGGTGACAGTTGTATTGGTATCAATCTCATCTAGATTGGAGTTTACCAAAGTGAATGCATCCGAGATTAGGTTCAGATTCTGAACACCAAGATCGACGGTTGCACCAGCACGATTTGCTTGAACAGAAATTTTGCTTGCGGCCACATACTTGTATTCATTGATGGTGGTCTGCGGAATAGAGATGATGAAGTTTGAGCCTTCAGGCAATTCACTGAAAGTATAGTTACCATCTTCGTCGGTTTCTACTGAAATCTCGTTTGGAATAATCGAGGTATTTTGATTGGTTATGATGACTGTGACACCTTCTGCTGGAACCTTGTTTCCTGTTTCTTTATCTGTGTAAAGAACAGTACCGCTTACTTCGGCGCCAAGTTTGTACATAGGAACGGTAGCTGTAACGTCAGGTACGCGGGCTACGTCGCCGAGGCCTTGTTCAACCACGTTGACTAATGTGCGAACAGTAGCATAGCCTTCTTTGGAAAGTTCGAAAACGTAATTACCGATATTATTCTTTTTCCAAATAGAATAACCGAGAGAGTCGGTCAGGTTAGATTTACTGTCTTTGGGACGGTAAATAGTCACAGAATCAACGGCTTCACCAGTATAAGAGTCAAGGACGAGGAAAGAAATGTTGGCTTGTTCTTTGGCTTCGTCGTTCACGTTTATAATAGAATCATCACCACAAGCGATAAACATGGTCGCGCATGCGGCGTATAGAATGATTCGTTTTAGCATTTGTCCTCCTAAATAATTGTATATAAAATACGGTTTTTTTAACTTATTCTGAAAAGATAGCATATTAAATATAGTAATAGTATAAATTTGTAATCTTTTTTTTACTTTAGCCTACAGATGTAGCTAAATTTATTCATTTGCGTATAAAGTATTGATTTTAAGTTTACGTTGTCTAAAAATAAGTGTATTTTTATGATTCTTAATTGTAGAGGAGTGGGTATGAATTTAAAGACAATTTTTGGCCTATTGATTGTATTCTCCACCTTAGTTTCAGGTCTTGAGACTCCAGTTGCTTATTATGATTCTCTTTCCGTGCTTGGAAGTGAGATTATTAGTAGTGAAACAAAAGAACCTGTTCAACTTCGTGGGGTGAGTCTGGGCTCAGCAAATAAATCCAATCGAGGTAGTGAATTCTACAATGCTAAAGCGATTAGTTCTCTTGTAGATGTTTGGAATGCCGAGGTGATAAAGGCTCCTTTGGATTTTACAAGTGTAGATGATTTTGAGACTGATTCTGCTTACTACAGAACCCTTTATGAAACTGTGATTCAGTCTTGTATTGCCAAAGGAGTTTATGTTGTCATTACTTGGCGCTCTAGCTCATTAAATTTGAGTGCAAACGAACAAGTTATTGCTTTATCATTTTTTTCTAACCTTGCCAAAAAATTTGGAACAGAACCAAATGTGATTTTTGAGGTTTTTGAAAATCCAGCTTCTTACCCTTGGTTAGAAATAAAGAGTGCTCAAATGAATATTATTTCAGAAATACGAAAATATTCTAATAACTTGATTATTGTAGGTACACCAACCTTCTCGCAAGATGTGGAACTTGTTTTAGAGAGTCCCATTAGCTTACCGAACTTAGTTTATTCTTTCCAATTTAATGCAGGCACAGAAATCCCTTCCGATTTAAGTTCTAATCTAAAGACTTTTGAATCAAAGATAGATGCCGTTTTAGAAGCTGGTTATCCTGTGTTTATTTCTTATTTCACAACGGTCCATTCTGATGGCGGCGCAGGATCACATTATGCGACTCATGATTCTTCAAGTACCAAAGAATGGCTTTCTTTTTTAGATACTAAAGGCCTTTCTTATATTGCGGCTTCTGTAAGTGATGAGTATTTGGGATCTTCTTTCTTTGGTATAGCAAGTACTCCAGCGTTTGATCAAACAGTGAAAGCGAACTGGAAAGATTCTTCTTTAATGACTCCATCTGGACAATTTATCTATGGAGAATGGGTCCATTATGCTTTGTCTGCTCCTTGGAATATCGAAAGTTCCTCTTCTGAGACACCTATGTCTTCTTCTATAGAATCACCAAGCTCGTCATCAGAAATCCCGTTATCATCTTCATCAGAGCAAGTAAGTTCTTCAAGTTCAGCTTTGTTAGTGAGTGTGATTGATGATTTTACGGATGGTAATTCACGAGCAAATAATAAAGAGTACTGGTATGTTTTTACTGATAAAAATGATAACGGAGAATCAACAGTAGGTAATACACCTTCTGGAACTAGTTACGTTGTGGTTTACGATGATGGCGTTGATAATAAAGCGGCTTCAATCCAAGACTTTTCTTTAGTTCAAGGAGAAAATGAAAATGACCCTTATGTTGCACTTGGCTTGAATACCACTTCCAATGGCTCTTCTTATTATCTAGAAAGTTGTACAGAAGGTTTTAGTTATCGTTACAAAGGCGTGGCTCATCGGTTCCGCGTGAATATTAGTACTGTAACGGATCACAACAATCATTATAAGGTGATGCCTGCTAAATCCGTATGGACAAAAGTAGTTGTATTACCAGCAGAATTAGAACAAGATACTTGGGGTGAAGAGGTTGATTTTGACCCTGCCTTCATAGAATCTTTTATATGGGAAGTAAAAAAGGCTCCGACCTCAGGTGATCTTTGGATTGATGATTTTATTTGTTTAGGAGCCGATTTAGGTTTTCTATCGAGTTCCTCTTCTGTAGTAAAGACCTCTTCATCAAATGCATCTTCTTCTTCTCAAGCGTCTTCTTCCTCTTCAGTAGAGAATAGTTCTTCTTCTGTAGTTCCTTCATCATCGTCTTCTGTTGTCTCTTCAAGTTCAACTGTATTAATCAGCTTGATAGATGATTTTACAGATGGTAATTCGCGAGCTAATAATAAGGAGTATTGGTATATTTTTACGGATGTGAAAGAGAAAGGGAAATCAACAGTAAGTAATACACTTTCGGGATCCTCCTATGAAATAGTTATTGATGATGGCTCTGGTAATAATGCCGCCTCGATTCAAGACTTTACTTTAGATCAAGGATTAAATAAAAATGACCCTTATGTTGCACTTGGTTTGAATACTGCGGGTAATGGCTCTTCTTATTTATTAAAAAATTGTAAAGATGGTTTTAGTTATCGTTATAAAGGGGTACCCCATCGATTCCGAGCTAATTTAAGTACGGTTATGGACTACAATTATCATTTTAAAACGATTCCTGCTGCAACATCATGGACTAAAGTAGTTGTATTACCATCAGAATTAAAACAAGAGTCTTGGGGTGAAAAAGTGACTTTTAACTCTGCTTATATAGAGGCTTTTGTTTGGGAAGTAAAAAAGACCCCTACTTCTGGAACTCTTTGGATTGATGATTTTTATTGCTTAGGTACTGATCTAGGTTTACAACCAAGTTCGTCTTCTGTTTCAAGTAGTAGTTCAGGAACTGTTTCTGTTTCAAAGTCGAATTCTATTGTAAAGTGGATTTTTATAGAAAATGGTCGGACTCTTTCTTTAAATCTTGAAGAAAAAACGATGGCTTCGCTTGATGTATTTGACATTCAAGGTAATGCTGTTATGAAATCTAAAAGGCTTACTTCAGATAATAATTTAATCTCTTTAGAAGCACTTTCCAGTGGTCGATATATCGCGCGAATTCGTATTAGAGATAAACAAATGATGATTCCTTTAAGAATACCTTAATATTTTGAAATATATTCTTATTACTTTGATTCGTTGTTATTAATAAAACCCTTCTCTTGTCTTTTGTTCATTGCAAACGACAAGAGAAAACTTATTGAAAACAGTGAATCTATTTTCTATAAATTTTAGTTAAATTAGACTTATGGTAATCAAAAAATTAATACTTTTATTTTCACTTTGGACAGTAAACTTATTATTCATAGGTTGTGCTAACCCGACTATTGCTCGTCCTTCAGTGGATTTATATACCGAAGCGAATACGACTGTTTCCATAGATAGTACAATTCCATTTTTAACAGAATCAAATTCAGAGTTTGTATTTCAGTACACTAAGAATGGAAAAAAATCATTGTTTTTTGCAGAAGAATTTTGTTATGATCGTTTTCAAAATGATATATGGCTTCGTTCCAAAAACTCCACAGAATATTTTGCTCTTCCGAAAGAATCCATTACCATTTGTAAAGATGGAAAAATAATAGATAATTCTTATGCTAATAGAAATAAATTACTGCGATATGCCGCTTCAGGAGCTAAAATTTCTTCTGGAATTGTTTTAATCGTAGGTCTAGGTGTTTTTACTGTAGTTGCGCAAAGTGATGAGGATGAAGATGATGCTGGTTTAATTGCTTTGTTTACCTTTGCTTCTGCTGCTGTCGTAAGTATACCAGGTGCTGTCATTGGATTTACGGCAGGTTTTTTTAGTGTCGTAATGTCTGGTGAAGAAATAACAGCAGAAATTAAAAATGAATGTCGAGATTATTATACTCCAGAAGAAGAAAAAACATATTTAAGTGAATTTTCTTGCCCTATAGAAGGGTACCGTTAAAAAAGATCACCATCTTTGGGTGTACTTTTTATTCGTCTTAGTATTAGTAACAGGGAAGTGTTTTACACCTGTTTTTTATTCTACAAAATGAATTAAGCCTTTTCTTTCTATTTGTTTTACTTCTGTTTCTGGGTAACCAAGAGCCGCTAGGCCGTAAACAACATGGTTTTTTGGAATTTCAAAAGAATCTAAAATAGGCCTAATTAATTCATGATCACAGATATCTTTTAGTTGATTTATCCAAACCGAGCCAATTTGAAGGGAGTGAGCGGCAAGAAATATGTTTTGGAGGGCACAGGCGTTATCGTCTCGTCCCCAAGGGCTTTCTTTTAAATTGGAGGGAATGATTAGTGCGGTAGGTTTATAAAAGTTGTAGTTTTCTCTAGAAAGAACTTTTCCTATCGCATCTGCCAATTTTTGAATTTCGAGAGTAGAAGTAATCACAGTGAACTTCCATGTTTGTTGATTTTTTCCGCTAGGTGCAGCTAAACCAGCTTCTACAATAAGTTCAAGATCTTTTTTAGAAATGGGCGTTTGTTTAAATTTCCTGATACTACGTCTAGATAAAATCAATTGAATTAGATCGTTCATAATTTTTCCAAAGTCAAAAATCTCATACTCATATATAGATATTTTTCGTTCCTGAAATGATACCCACTTTGTTAAGTCGTCTTTTACTCCGAGAAGAATTTGATTTAGAATACAAAATTTTGAATACAAAAAAAGGGCCCTTTATTTGAGGACCCTTTTGAAATAATTTTATTTCTTAAAGTTCAAAAGGAACTAATTCCACGCGACGATTCAAATTTCTTCCTTTTTTGGTTTCATTGTCTGCGATAGGACGTTCTGAACCATAACCAATGGCACGTACACGTTTTTCGTCAATTCCTTTTTTGATAAAGTAATCCACAACGGTTTGTGCACGATCTTGAGATAGTTTTAAGTTGGTTTTATCTTTTCCTTTATTATCAGTATGTCCTTGCACTTCAAGATTTGCACTCGGAATTTGGCGTAATAAAGTAACAATATCATCAAGAGTAGAATAACTTGCATTTGTTAGTTTTTTAGAACCAGCCTTAAAGTTAATGCCTTTATTAAGCTTGCTTAAATCTTGCTTTTTATTGACTGGGCAACCTTTATCATCAATTTTTACACCCGTAAGTGTATGTGGGCACATGTCAATAGCGTCTGCAACACCATCTTTATCAGAATCAATGACGCAACCAGTGGTGTCTACGGCCTCTCCATTTTTTGTATTAGGGCATTTGTCTAGGAAATCAGGAACACCGTCCTTATCAAAATCTGCAGGGCAGCCTGTAGAATCTACGGGCGTTTTGATTATTGTATTAGGACATTTATCAAGAAGATCAGGAACACCATCAAGGTCTTGATCTAAAGGACAGCCATTGATATCGACAGGTGTATTGATTGGTGTATTAGAACATTTGTCTTTGGAGTTATAAATGCCATCTTTATCATCATCTAAAGGACAACCAGTAGTATCAACAGTTAGACCAACTTCTGTATTAGGGCATTTATCTAAATGATCAAAAACACCATCTTTATCTGAATCGATAGCACAGCCAGTCGAATCTACAATAGAGCCAATGACTGTATTAGGACACTTATCAAGATGATCAGCAACGCCGTCCTTATCTTTATCAGTAGGGCATCCTGTAGTGTCTACAGAAGAACCTTTACGTGTGTTAGGACATTTGTCGAGATAATCAAGAATTCCATCGGCATCTGTATCAAGAGGGCAACCAGTAGCGTCGACTTGTACTTTGTTTGGAGTATTAGGACATTTATCAAGGTGGTCAGTGACCCCATCTTTGTCAGTATCGATTGGGCATCCTAAGTCATCTACAAAAGCACCAACAGGTGTTTTTGGACATTTATCTTTTTCATCAGCAACACCATCTTTATCAGCATCCATAGGACAGCCAGTGGCATCAACTTCAACACCTTTACGAGTATTAGGGCATTGATCATCAAGGTTAGTGACACCATCTTGATCAGAATCAAGTAAGCAACCAGTAGAATCTACAGCAAGGCCTTCTTTAGTGCTTGGGCATTTGTCTAAATAGTCTGGAATGTGGTCTTTATCAGAATCAAGTGGGCAACCAACAGAATCAACAGGAGCTTCTTTTGGTGTGTTAGCGCAAGCATCTTGCTTGTCAAAAATACCATCGCCATCAGTATCTTTACTCTTGAAGCTCATTTTCCAAGTCAAGAGGGCAGAAGCAGCGTAGTGTGCTGTGCTTACAGCATTATAACGTAATATCTGACCATTCTTTTCTCTTACAACTGGATACCCCTTATCTGTATTCCAGTCATAGCTTGGGTTTCTAAATGCATTTATACCGACATCTAGACCTAAAGCAAGGTCAAACCCAGCAGGCAAATGGAAGCGTACACCAGGAGTTAAACGCATAGGATCATCAAGAGGTTCTCTTGGAATGGCTGTTTTTTCTACGCGAGTTTCTCCAGAAAATTCAATGAATAAATCAACATAAGAAGAAGGGATATAGTTAAGGCCTGTACCCCAAATTAAAGAATTGGCTCCTTCATTTAAGGAGGCCGCAAAACCGACATTCATATTCCAGCGTAATGGCACTTGTTTTTTAGTAAAATCAAATGTACCGATTAAATTGCCAAAGAAAACCCAATCATTGGCAGTATATGGATCTGTATAGCCCCAGCTGTTAATGTTCCAAACTTTGCGAGGATGCATACCAGTGCCCTCTTTGCCAGTAGGAGCAGTCACTTGTAAAAGTGTGGCTAAGCCAAAAACATTGCTATCAGAGAACGGAATGCGATATTTCAACCACATTTCTAAGTCACCCATACCGCCTCCATCTAATTGGGAGGTTTCTGCGTATTCTGGGTTCACCATATCATAATATAGTGGTACTACAACGCCAACATCTAAAAAATCAAGAAAACCAAAGGCAATGTGTGCATTAGTGGTAATGGAGGGTGAAATTTTGTCGAGCTTAATCCATGAACCTGTTGGATCAGTATACCAACCATCATTGGCCATATACATATCATCGCCAGAAAATTCGCCACCAAAACCAGCAGATAATGTCCATTGGCCTAGCGATGTTGCACTTTGTTGGTGTAGACCATCTGATCCCCCATTTAATCCGGTTTGTGCTAATAAACTAGCTGACATGGCTCCAATTAGCATTAAAACGCGTTTTTTCATGAAAACCCCATTTTTTAAAAAATCAATGGTTTTAATATAAAATTTTATGACAAGAATCACAAATTATATACAAAATTATTTTTTTTTTATATCTTTTTGCTGTAAAAAAATGCATGATCACGAGGAGCCTTCCCTTTGAATCGTTTAATATTCTACGTCTGTTTATTCTTTTCAGCTTCACTTTTATCTGGATGTTTCGTTGCACCAGGCATGTTTTTTGGAGAACGAGCAACTGAGGATGGCTCTGTAGATACTTTGGCTTCATTCCAGGGGGCTCAAGTTCATTTACAGAGTATTTCTCCTAAAACATTGCAAAAAATTAACGCTAGCAATAATTCTGCTATTTCAATTGCGCCAGAACTTTTAGAATATCGTCCCGAAACTTATAAATTAGGCAAATTTGATATTGTACAAGTGACCGTTTGGGAACATCCAGAATTGACCTTGCCTTTAGGTTCGTTTCGTAGTGATAATGCCACTGGCCAAATGATTGATGAAAATGGAGAAATGTTTTACCCTTATACAGGTCAAATCCCTGTTGCTGGAAAAACAGTTTCCGAATTAAGAAATACAATTGTAGAATCGTTGTCTCTAGTATTAAATAAGCCTCAAATTGATGTTCGTTTAATATCTAGTCAAAGCCAGAAAGCTTATGTTCAAGGGGCTGTGGTAAAGGCTGGAACTATTCCTTTATCAGATATCCCTGTAACTATACTAGAAGCTCTTAACAGGTCGGGTGGGATTTCTCCTCAAGGAAATCCTAAATATGTGGAGCTTGTTCGAGATGGAAAATTGTATATGGTGGATTTAACCGCATCATACCCTGCGGGGGCGGGGCCAGCCGACGTGTTGCTGAAAAATGGAGACGTTATTCGTGTTGCTAATAACGATGAATTTAAGGTATTTGTTCTTGGAGAAGTGGATAAGCAACAAGCTCTTCCTATGAAAAATGACAAGATGAGTCTTTCTGAAGCGTTGTCTGAAGCGGGTGGTTTACAAGTGATGAGTGCTCAAAGTAAAGGCATATATGTGATTCGAGCAAGTGGTGCTATGGATACCATAAACGTATTTCATTTAAATTCAAAAAATCCTTTAGCTCTAATTTTTGGAGATGGCTTTAAATTAAAACCTAGAGATATTGTTTTTGTGGATGCAAATGGTCTAGCTCGTTGGAATCGTGTAATTTCACAAATTTTACCAACCGTTCAAGCTATTTATTCTACAACAGAAGCTATTCATAGTGCAAAAGTGGCAAGATATGATATTATTAACTGGTAAATGCGCATAAAATATCTTTTTTTACTATTTGCATTTTAAAGATTCTGTGTATATTTCCATCAATGGTTGTAAAAAAAAAATCCAAACAAGAAATTCCAGTTTGGCATCGAAAAGCCCAGAAAGCGTATCGAGTCAATAGGGTGATTATATTTCTTCAAATGATAGCGGCTTTAATTTTATCGCTTGTTATTTGGTTTGGAGTAGCGAGAATAATTCACTGAGAGGTGCTTATGAACATAACTTTTCAATGTGGTCGTCGTCCGAAAGGGGATAATTTCGAAGCTCCGCTTCCTTTCCCTGGAGAAGAAGAAGAACTAGAGGAAGTTTTGGAAGAAGAAGAAGTTGATGAAGAAGTTGATTTTGATAATCCTTCTTTTAAAAGAGATCAAATTTGGTCTGATTACGCAGAAGATTTGGACTACGATCAGTGATTTCTTTTTCTGGTTGGCTTCAATCAATAGCCTTTGCTCTTTGCATCGGTAGCTTGGTTGCTTGTTCACCTAAAACGGTGGTTTCTTCGTCTTTAATAGATGAAAGTGCTTCTCTAGAATCCGATACAATTTCTTTTGCAGTGAGAGCACTTCGAGACACTATCCCTGAATACATGGTTTCAAGATCTTCTTGGGAGAACTATCAATATGCGTTACAAGCAATTGATAATGAAGAATGGCTTTTAGCAGGGCATTATTTGGATGTTTCTTTAAAACAACTTGTTTTAGAAAAGTTTGATACCACTTATACTCAATATAAAACCGTTGATTCGTTGTATCGTCGAGAAATGCCTGTGCGCATTTTGCTAGCCTTAGATGAAATCTATCCTCATGTTGCTGAATTAGGGAAAGAGGCGACAACGTATCTAAATAACGACATCTCTATTGAAGGGCATGAATCTCTTGATGATGATGTTATAGATACTGCAGAACTTGTTGAAATAGAAAGTTTCCTAGATACTCTTGAACTTTCACAGTTTTCTTTACCTTTAGAATTGAATGATCGAGTGATGCGTGAAATTCATTATTTAAGCAAGGCGGCAAAGTCTTTTACGGAAGGCTCTCTTTCTAGAAAAACTCTTTATGATTCGTTGATTTATGCTAAATTAAAAGAGCATCAAATACCTGAAGATTTGATCTATTTGGCGTTGGTTGAATCGGGCTTTAAGGTAAAAGCATATAGTCGTGCGAAGGCTTCAGGGTTATGGCAATTTATTCCAGAAACAGGTAAAAGATATGGCTTAGACGTGGATTATTGGATCGATAAACGACGAAATCCAGAATTAGCGACTAATGCCGCCATAGGCTATTTGAAACGTCTTTACAATGAATTCAATGATTGGTTATTAGCAATGGCTGCTTATAATTGTGGAGAAGGGCGTGTTCGACGTTTACTTCGAGAAAAGCGTGCGGATACTACGCTGGATTCTACACGCGTAATCTCTTATTGGGATCTCGAATTACCAAAAGAGACCATGCATTATGTACCTCGTATTTTAGCAGCGATGGTGATTGGGCATTATCCAGAACATTATGATATGCTTATAGAACCCCAAGAAAGAGTTCCTTTTGATACCATTACTATATTTGATTGCTTGCCTTTAGATCTTATTGCTAAAACGGTGGGCGTTTCAGAAGATTCTATTCGAAGCTTAAATCCAGAGTTAATAAAATCTTTTACTCCACCAGATATGCAAGAATTTGTATTAAGGCTTCCATATGCTTCAAGAGAAAATTTTGCTATTGCTTATGAGCAAATGGATAAATCTCAATTTTCAAGATGGTTTCATCATAGTGTGAAATCAGGCGAAAATTTAGGCGCCATTTCTCGGAAATACGGGCTTTCTGTAAAAGCAATTCAAACAGCAAATGGAATGAAAAATACAAAGCTTAGAGTTGGGCAGACGCTCTTAATTCCATTACCTTCTGTTTCAAAAAACAAAACTTCAAAAATATCTTCAAAGCCTCAGAAAACAAAAGAATATATAGTGAAATTAGGAGATAATTTAGCTTCTATTGGTCGTCAGTTTGGAGTTTCTGTGGATCAATTAAAATCTTGGAATTCTCTTGGTGATTATACTATTCTAAAGGTTTCTGATACACTTTTTGTTTCTAAACCAGTGTTAAAGGAAAAAGTGGAAAAAACGTTTGTGAATCAGGCACCGTTAAAAAAGTATACTGTGAAAGAAGGCGATTCTTATCATAGTATTGCAAAGTCTTTAGGTGTTTCTAGAAATGATTTGATGGAAAAAAATGGGGGCATGCATCAACGCTTAAAAGTAGGTGAAGAAATACAAATACCTTTTTCAAAGCCAAAACCCAATCCCGTTGAAAAACCTAAGGTCAAAGTTTGGGCACCTAAGTCAAAAGAAGTGTATGTGGTGCAAAGTGGAGATAATTTGTATTCTATTTCAAAAAAGTTAAATGTTTCTGTTTCTGATTTACAAAAATGGAATAATAAGGGAAATAGTACAAATATTTATCCTGGTGAAAATTTAAAATTAAATAATACCCAAAATCATTTAACTTATGAAAAAACAGGTGATTATCATGTGGTTGAAAAAGGGGAATCTCTTTGGGATATTGCAAGGCGTTATAAAGTATCCATTACTGAAATAGTAAAATGGAATGGACTTCAAGACACTAAAGTCAAAGTTGGGGATCGCTTAAAGATTAAACCCGATTAGTTTTTCATTATTTGGAATGATAGGACTTAAACCAATTTACAAAATGAGCAATCCCTTCTTCTAATTTGATTTTTGGGGTGTAGCCAATATCCTTTTCTAAATCAAGAGTATCAGCCCATGTAATTTCTACATCCCCTTGCTGCATGGGTAAAAAGGTTTTAATTGCTTTTTTTCCTAAGTTTTCTTCAAGTAGTTCCACAAATTGAAGTAAAGGAATTGGTTCTCCTCTTCCAATGTTATAAACTCGATGTTCTGATGGACTCTTTTTTGAGCCAACTTCACTGACCTGAACCACTCCTTGAATGATATCTTCTATATAGGTAAAGTCTCTTTTCATATTCCCATTATTAAAGATTTTAATGGGCTTTTCTGTGGAAATGGCTTGTGCAAAAAGCCATGGAGCCATATCTGGACGACCCCAAGGGCCATAAACGGTAAAGAACCGAAGACCTGTTGCGTTAATTTGAAATAAATGATGGTAGGTTTCTGCCATTAATTCATTGCTTTTTTTTGTGGCAGCATAAAGGCTAGAGGGCTTTTCTGTAATGTCACTTGTCTTAAATGGGGTAGATGTGTTTCGCCCATAAACACTTGAAGAAGAGGCGTAAGTAAGGTGATCCACAGGGTGTTTTCTAATGCATTCGAGAATATTTAGAAACCCAGTAATGTTACTATCGATATAGGCTTGTGGATTTTCTAGACTGTAGCGTACACCAGCCTGAGCAGCAAGGTGTATGACACGATCAAAATGGTGCTTTTCAAAAAGAGATTCTAGCTTAGGTTTATCGGCAAGATCACAAAGTTCAAATTCAAATAAATTGTGATTAAGACGTGCTAAACGATCTTTTTTTAATATAACGGGGTAATAGTCATTTAAGTTATCCATTCCTACAACATGGTAACCACGTTGAATAAGATTTAAGCATGTTTCGCAGCCAATAAAACCTGCGGCACCAGTGACTAAAATTTTTGGTTTCATAAGACTCATGTAGTGATTTGAAAAAGATTAATACAAGGAATAGTTTATTCCAAAAAATAGTTCGCCAAGAAAATCGGGATCCATCATAAAGGTATCTGCGTTTTTATCCGCGAATGTAGGTTTTTCAAAATAAGTTCTGGAATAGAGATAAGACGTTCTAAAGCCAAAGGACGCTGATATTCTACGGAAGGCGGTGCGTATTCCAACGCCCCACGAGTAGCCCCATAAACTAGTATTCTTAAATTCTGTTTTTCGATAGATGGCTCTTCCGCCAATGGCTCCAGCAAAACCGTATACTTTTAGCAATGTTTGGTAATTGTAGCTAGAAACAAGAGGAATACCAGCATCAAAACCAAGTTGCACAGTGAAATGATGAGCATCTAAACTACCTTCTACTGCAGAAGAGTCTAGTGTAAAAAAAGGATCGTTTGCAATAAGTTCATTTAGTTGAGCATAGCCTTGCTCAATATTTCTATCTCTATATTTCACTTCTAAATACTGGTAACCACCTATAGCATAGAGCCCTACCCAAGTATTAATAGGTAAAGTACCCGAAAGTCCATAAAAATTTGAACTTTCTACTTTTATTTGATACGGGCGATTCATTATTTTGAAATTATACGTGATGTCGTATTCGGGAACAGAGGAAATCTCAAAATAAGGCCCTAAAGAGACTTGTTCCTCATATTTCATGGAATTACTTTTATCTGGAGCTGCCAAAGAAGAGTCTATCTTCAAATTTTCTGTTCCTAAACAAACAGAAACTCCCAAAAAGAATGCCATTAAAATGTTCTTCATAGAAATAATTTACAATTTTTTGTACAAAAATGCGTTTTTTATGATAATTATCACAAAAAAAGTATATTTTTCTAGAGGGTAAAAACAAAAATATTTTTTGGAGAAAATCAATGAAAAAACTTGCTATATACTTACTTGTTGCCGTTTTTGTAATGCTTTTTACAGCATGTGACGATAAAATGGATCCTAATAATCCTCAATCTGTTAGAAAGGCGATTGCAAAACAGAAAATTGCATTTACTCCAAATCAATTTGTTTCATTTGCTGCCGCAGGTGATACTGCTAAGATGACGCTCTTTTTACAAGCTGCTTTTGAAATTGATCAACCTGACGATAATGGCAATAATGCCGTTGCTATGGTTGTGAATCAAGGAAAAGTAGATGTTCTAAAATATCTATTTGCCAAAGGAGCAAAAGCAAATGTGTTCAATAGTAAAGGAGAGCATGTTGCAGATAACGCTGTAGCGATGGGGCATTTTGAGGTTTTACAAGTTTTGATTGATCAGTTAAAGAAAGAAGAAGTAGAATTAGTTAATGTTGCATCCGCTGTTATTATTGCCGCAAAAACGGGGAACACTCAAGCTCTTCAAATTCTAGGTGATTCTGGTATTCCTCTCGAAACTCGTGGTGCCGATGGCTATTTTCCAATTCATTTAACTGTAAAGGGTGGCCATTACGATGCGATGATGTATTTGATTAGTAAGGGTGTTGATCTCAATGTCAAATGTAATCAAGGCTATTCTGTTTTAGATTGGGCAAAAAATGAAGGCTATTCTCGTTTAATTTCTGCTTTGAAAAAAGCAGGAGCTAAGCATACTCCTGCATACATTAAGGAATATGGCCGTTAATATTAGTTTTTGAGTATTTTCTTTAAGAACCTCTAGGTTTTTCCTAGAGGTTCTTTGTATTTTTGCATTATGAAAAAGCTTTTTTTTATTTGTATTATTGTTGTTTCTTATGCGATGGGGCAAGAAACGGTAGAAAGTGTACGCCGGCAGATAAAAGCTGTGGAAGCAGAGACGGCGAGAGAGGTTAATCTTCATAATGAAGAAAAAAAACGACATTCCGATTTTATCGAAGTCGGGAGAAAGAAGGTCGTTGCCTTAAATTCGCAGAATCAATCCTTAAAAATGGAAATGGATTCGATGAAAGTGGAACTTTCTCGATTAAAAGAGGCCCGTCAGAAGGCTTTATCTACTTCTAAATATTATGAAAATAAAAAAGCCAAATACCAAGAGTCTCTTGCTTTAGTGATAGATTCTCTTCAATATTTATTTGTAATAGATTTCCCTTATAAAAATGATGAGGCTATCACTAGTGTTTCTGAGATTGCTTCTCAATTAAAAAAAGGGCATATCTCTACTGCAGATGCCATTGCTCGTACGGTGGAAGTCTTTTTAGAGCGTATTCGAATGGGATATACCACAGAAGTGTGGAAAGGCTCTTTAGCTGTTGATTCACGAACGATTCATGGGACTTATATGCGATATGGAGCGGTGGCTTCTATTTTTGTAAGCTTAGATGGTCAGGATGTTTTCTGGCTATCTCGCTCCTCTGAAAACACTTATGTTTGGAAAAATGTTTCTGAGGATATAGAGATGCGTTCTATAATAAAAGAAGCACTTAAGGTAGCAGAAGGGAAAACGGCTCCTAAGATTGTTCCAATTCCAGTTTATTTGAAAAAGGGAGCGCTATAATGAAAAACATAATTTTGATTTTATTTTTTTCTATCAGTGCTTCTTTTCTTTTTGCAGCTCCTCCTAATGGAGAAGAGTTAGTGAAACAAAGAGCCTTGCTAAATAGTGCAAAAGCAGACTTAGAGGAAGCAAGAAAAAAGAGAGATATGGCTGTCGCTGCTCGATGGAAAGATCGCGAAGTAGCAAACAAAGAAAGAGAACTTTTTAATGAGAAGTATAGAGAAAATAAAGATAAAATAGATGGATTAATGTCAGAACGTTCACGTTTGCTTGAAGACGTTCGTGTGGCAAGAGAAGATTTGTCTCAGGTAAGAGCTGCTGGTGAAAAAAGCAGGTCCGATTTTTTATCTCTCGCTTTAACGCCTGATTTATTGGAAGGGGTAGCCCAGCTTCAAGAGCAGGGGATTCCTTTTAAAATGACAGAGCGTATTGAACAAATGAATCAAGTCAAAAAAGAAATGGATTTGTATAAAGATGATCCTTTGCGTTTAGCTCAAGGTCTTTTTTCTACTTTACAATATGAACTATTATTTTCTAGAGAAGTGGAAGTTGATACTGGAGAGTTAATTTTTGAAAATAAAGTGAAAATGGGAAAACGCTTGCGTTTAGGGGGCCTTTTCGCAATGCAAAAAAGCGATTCCGATTCCTCTGTGGCCTTATTATTACCTGTTGCTGGAGAAAAGGGTAGCTCGTTCTCTTGGCAGACGAATTTAATACCTGGAGTTCAGACTTCGATTCATTCTGCTTTTGAGTCTATGAAAGAAAAGGAGATGCTTTTAATACCAGTAGATCCTCTTTTAAGTACCGCTCTTTCTTCTGAACTAGCAAGCAATACGGAAAAGACGTTTAAAGAAACGGCGATTCAATTTTTTAGGGATGGTGGTGTTTTAATGTACCCTATTTTGGCCATCCTTATTTTTGCTTTACTTTTTGTGATAGAACGGTTTATTGTTATATCCCTAAAATCGTATTCAAAAGGGACTAAAGCCGTTTTAAGTGCTTTAGAATCTGGATCTCCTGAAGATGCTCGTCGGCTCTCGTTATCAGTAAAAGGGTCTATTGGAGCTCTTTTGAGAAAAGGACTTGAAAAAGAGTATCCAAGTAGAGCGGCTGCTGAAAAAGCGATCGAAGAAGTTTTTGCTGCTGAATCACCATCTATTGAAAAAAGATTAAGCTCTATTTCTGTCATGGCCTCTACTGCTCCATTACTTGGGCTATTAGGAACGGTGATGGGTATGATTGAACTTTTTGAAGTGATCACTATGCATGGTACTTCTGATCCAAAGCTATTAGCTGGGGGTATTTCTATTGCTTTAATCACGACTCAAGCGGGTTTAATGGTGGCAATACCTCTTCAGCTTTTACATACTTTCTTATCAAATCGTGCCGATCAATTGATTGGAAAAATGGAAAAGATAGGCCTTACTTTGCTTAATAGGCTTTGGAGTAAAGGATAATGGTGACTGAATTCACTGTATTGGAAACGGCAATGCAGATACTCACTCGAGGTGGGTGGGTTTTAATTCCGATTTTTTTATTAGGTTGGTTTGCTTGGTTTTTAACTATTGAACGCTATTTTTTTTATAAGACGATTAAAGGAAACGGTTTTCAAAAAAAAGATCTCATTGCCATACAAAATGGAGATATTGAGTACTTATTAGGTTCGTTAAAAAAGGGATATTTTTTTAAGCTTCTGAAAGTGATTGATCAATACCGTTCTAATGGAGAGACTGCTGTTCACCATGCGATGGAAGCCGTTCGACATGAAATGAGTCTTGATATATCTAAATCAATGAAAACAATAGCTATGTCTGCTTCTTTAGCCCCTATGCTTGGTTTATTAGGTACCGTTTCTGGTATGGTTCAAACATTTGAGGTGATTCAACTTTTTGGTTTTGGAAATCCAGTGCTTTTAGCAGATGGTATTTCGGAAGCCCTATTAACAACACAAGCAGGGCTTCTTGTGGCTTTTCCTTTAATGCTTGCTTTTAATTATTTGAGCGAACGAATGGATCATTTAGAAAAGAATGTTTGGAGCGAAGCTCTTGCTTTTGAACGCCGTATTTTTGGTGAGGAGGACTTGTGAGTTTTATTAGAAATAAGAATAGAAAAGTAAGTGTCATTGATATTTCTCCTATGATGGACATGGTTTTTATCCTTTTAATCTTTTTTATTGTGACTTCTACATTTACTCGTGAGACAGGTGTTGATGTGACAAAGCCAAAAGCAAGTTCAGCGAAGGAACTCGCTAAAGAAAGCATTTTAATTGGAGTGACTCGACAAGGGACTATTCATATTAATGAGACTCAAGTGAATCTCTCTTCTTTACAAACCATATTAAGGCAAATGATGGCAGAAGCTCCAGATCGTCCAGTGATTATTGTTTCAGATCGAGAATCGCCTTCTGGTCGAATTGTTGATATTTTGGACGAATGTAATCTTGCTAAAGTGCGTAAAGTTTCTATTTCGGCGAAGCGAGATGATTAAAATAGATTTCAAAAAAATGCCGTTGAAATGGTTTCGAATTCTATTCGCTATTCTTTTGGGATTGCTGATTAATGTCATTTTCTTTCTTGCCGTTCCTTTGATTAATGCTTTGTTTTTTAATCAATCGAATGCATCTCAAAAAGACATGGAAGTGATTACTGAGGTAGAAGTTCTTGTCAACGAAAAGCCTAAAGAAACAGAACAAAAGACGATTCGTACGATTATGCAACCTAGTCCTTTTAAATTTAACTCGAATCAACGTTCTGCTGGCCGTCCAAGTGGAGCTGATTTTCAAATGGATTTATCTCTTGCTCGTGGAGAGGGTGGAGATGGTGTTGCGGTAGGTTCTGGTGGCATGGAAAATGTGATCTACGAAGCTGGCGAAGTGGATGAAACGGCTAGGTTATTAAAGGAAATACAACCTAAATATCCTGAAAGAGCCAAAAAAATGGGCGTATCAGGTTATGTTAAAGTTTATCTGGTGATTGATGTTTATGGAGAGGTTTCTCAAGTGAGAATTTTAACTTCAGAACCTACTGGGTATGGTTTTGAAGAAGCGGCACTTAAGGCGGTGCGTGAATGGAAATTTGAACCAGCAAAATTAGGCTCTTTCCCTGTTTCTCAAAAAGCCACGAAGGAGTTCCGTTTTGTTCCATAAGAGCTCTTTATTGTTTTTGATTATCTGTGTTTGCGGTATAGGATCATCCGCTTCTTTTGCCGATGATTTCTTTTCTAAGGCAAATGCGTTGTATGATAATGGACAATATAAAGAAGCAGTCCCTTTTTATCGGGCGGCAATTGATGAAGGGCGATACGAACCTTTTGCGTGGTTTAATTTAGGGAATACTTTAGTTCAATTACAAAAGAATGAAGTGGCCTTAGTGGCCTATCGAAGAACCGTAGAATTGCTCCCTGATTTTGTGAAAGCATGGGTTCTTCTTGGTGATCTTTATTTTTTGGGAGATGATTTAGGAAATTCTATTGCATCTTATAAAAGGGCCATCGAATTAGGAGAGGATACAGATCATATACATTATGCCTTAGGGGAGTGTTTTTGGAAAAGTGGGGACTATACTTTGGCTCAAAAGCACTATGAGAGAGCTTTGTATCTGAATCCTGATCGTATGGGAGCTTGGTATGGTTTAGCGGATATTTACGAATCATTAAATGATTATGAATTTGCTATAAAAACGTTGAATAACGCCATTCAACAAACAGCTTCTGCTGGTGCCGATGCTTATTTTACGATTTCTAACTACTATCAAAGTATGGATTCTTTGTCAAAAGCCTTAACGGCGATGGAAGATGGATTATTAATAGACCCTCAAAATGTCTCTGCACGTCGTTATTTGGCTCAAATGTATTTAAAGGCAAATTCACCCTGGATGGCGATTTTCACGATAGAAGAGGGACTTCGATATAATAAGGAAAAAGCGGTTCTTTTAGTTGATTTAGGGCAAATTTACTTTGAACAAAAACGTTATGAGGAGGCTTTTGAGTGCTTTTTAGAGGCTTGGAAGCTCGGCAATTCTCAAGGGCGAATTGGTGCAGAAAACGTGGGCCATACCTGGTATAATGCAGGAAATCAAGAACAGGCAGAAATAATTTACAAACGTATCCGTGAGAGAAAATAGTATATTTCTCTTAGGTTCTTTAGAACGTGTTCTTTGATTTAAATAATAAGTTGTTCTAGTGAAGTAATTCATTTGTAGTAAATTGTTTTTTTAATCCGAAACAATTTTAAAGAAACCGAAAGACTTTTTATTAGGAGAGAATATGAATAGATGGTTTTGGGCTTTATTAGGAACCTTTGCATTATTTGTGGGCTGTGATGGTTCTAAACCGACTGAAGGTGATGATTTAAGTTCATCTTCTGTTTCTATCATCTTTATTTCTTCAGCAGAAGTAAATCAGTGGAATCAAGGGAATGGTACTGAAGAATCCCCTTATATGATTAATTCTGCAGATGATTTAGTCGCTTTATCAAATGCGGTTTCTCAAGGGGTTACTTATGCAGGGACCTTTTTTAAATTAGGTGGAAATATTTCCTTAAGTGGGCTTTCATGGACTCCAATTGGTGTTTGGGGTGAAGATGATCTTGGTTGGAAAAATAAACCATTCAGAGGTTCTTTTGACGGCGGTGGTTTTACCATTTCTAATCTTACAATGAATAACACTTCTGTAAATTACGTTGGTCTATTTGGTTTAACAAAACAAGCAGTGATTAAAAATTTGAAGTTAGAAAGCATCAGTTTAAGTGCTAATAAAATACTGGGTGGATTAGTGGCGAAAGCGGATTCAACTTCCATTTCAGATTGTGAATTATCAGTCTCTCTTATTGGACAAGAACGTGTAGGCGGTATTGTTGGGGAAATGATTGCAGGTTCAATCACTAATTCTATTGTAAGTGGCTCTGTTGAAGGAAAGAGTACTGTGGGTGGTCTTGTTGGATTGATTGGAAGTAGCGCTACTGTTTCAGGAACTAATCAAGCAACTGTAACTGGGACTCTTCAAAATACGGGTGGGATTTCTGGAACTGTGAGTGGAGGTATTATTACAGAAGCTATAAATCAAGGATTAGTTTCTGGAATCCTTAATGTAGGTGGTATTGTTGGTAATGTCACTATGGCTGGTCAAATTTCTTGGGTCTCTAATCAAGCGAGTATCACAGCTTCAGGAACAAATTCTTTTGTTGGTGGTGTTGTTGGTGATTTAGCCAGTAGTTCTGTTTTAGAGGCGTCCTACAATTTAGGCGATGTTTCTTCTACGGGTAATTACGCTGCAGGAATTGTGGGTAAAATGACGAGTTCTGAAATTCGAGATGTATTTAATCATGGAAAAGTATCCGCTACTGATTATGTGGGTGGTCTTGTAGGAAAATGTGGTGAAAACGTTAAGATTAATACTGGTTATAATAAGGGCTCTGTGACTGTAACTAAAAACTCAGCTTCTCTTTTAGCGGAGACTCTCTCTACAACAGAATTCTCCAATTTATTCTACGATAATGTTCTTGCTTTAGTCTCAAGTTCAGAAGCTGGTGGTGTTTCCTCTGTAGAAATGGCTTCTGCTACTATGGCGGCCACATTGAATAATGGCACAAAAACCATATGGACATCGAGTGCTACTGAAATGGGTGGCTATCCTTATTTATTGAAATAAATAACCAGCTTGATTCAACTCTAAATGAAAAGCGATGATTATACAATCATCGCTTTTTTTATAAAAAATAAAGTGGGGATAAACGTTTCGCGAAAGAATTTTTGAAAAACCCTTAGGATTTTTTATGGAGGGTTTTATTCTTTTCTTTATTTCGAATAATGATAAAGAGAACGATTCCTCCAATAATCATCAAAGAACAAAGGGTTTGCCCGCGACTCATTCCAAAGAGATCTTCTCTCATTAAATGCGAATCTGGTTTTCTAAAAAATTCGATAAAGAATCGAAATGTACCATACCCAATAAGGTATAGTGACATCATTTGATTTTTGAAAAAGCTTTTCTTACGAAGGAAAAAGAGGATTGTAAATAGAATCACGCCTTCAAAAAGCATTTCATAAAGTTGCGAAGGGTGATGGAGTAAGCCGTCTCTTGCCATTGGGAAAATCATACCAATAGGACTGGTGGTGACTTCTCCGTAGAGTTCACCATTGATGAAATTTCCAAATCGACCCCAAGAATAACCGAGTGGAACGGCAAGAAAACCTAAGTTTACTGTTGCCCAAAGAGGCATTTTATTCTTTTTGATACCAATAATGCCAAATATTGTGGCTACAATTAAGCCGCCATGGTAAGACATTCCTGAAATCCCTGTAAATTGAAATCCTGCATCGGTAATCCGGAATGGTAAAATAATCTCTAATGGATGAGATAAATAATAACCTGGTTGATAGAAAAATACGTATCCAAGTCTTGCCCCAATTAAAATACCAGCAATAATCCAAGTGGCGAAGCTATCAAACTGTTCTTTATTAAAGCCAATCTTTTCTTTTTCATTGATTTTCCACATGACGAAATAGCATGTAGCAAAAGCAAATAAATACATAATCCCATACCAATGAATTGGAAAATTACCTAATTGAATGGCGATGCCGTCAAATTTTGTTGGGATTAAATTCCACCATGAAAAATCCATAACCACCTCTTTTTATTTAGAAATCAAATTTTGCTGCGCCCAATAATTTATTAATAATGCGGCGACTTGTGTGGCTGGTTGAGAACGAATTTCTTTATGAACCTGCATTACCACGATAATAATTCCTTTATTTGGTTCTAAACGAGATTCGGCAAATCCAGCAAACCATTCGTAACGCCCTTCAGGATTGGATCCGTCTAAAGAGCCTGTTTTACCACCAATATCGAGTTGTTCTCTATAACGCCTTGCGATAAATTTTGAAGAAAGATTCTTTTTTGCTGTCCCATGAGAAATGGTGCGCATCATCGCTTGTTTCATACCGTAATAAGTATTTTCAGAAAAAATAGACTCAGGTAAGGCCTTTTTTGTGGTTGGAGCGTATGGCGTAATATTCTCTGCTGTAGGGATTTCAATCGGTTTTTGTTTTAATAGAGCTCTTATTTGTGCTGCTGCAAGTAAGGGCGATAACGTAGTATTATTGGTAAATCCACTCGACACTTCGGCAATGCCATATCCAGTATCTGGTACGTTTACTTTTGAAACTTCAGGAATATTTTTTTCAAATTGTTTATTATAGCCTAGTTTTTGAGCCGTTGATTTTAAGAGGGAAGAACCTACATCATAACCCACAATAGCCATAGGAGAATTATAGGATTTCGCATAAGCATCTTGTAGTTCTACGGTATTTCCTGTATAGTTCGTAGGAGGTTGGATTTGAAAACGATATAAAGTGTGGGCTCTACCAATTAAGGGAATAGGGCTATCTAAAGAGTATTTTTTTGATTCAAAAGCGGCGGTGAGTGTGACTGTTTTAAATAATGAAGCAGCTGGGAAAGTGGATTGAGAAAGAAAGGTTGGGCTTGATTGGACAGTCCCTTCGCTCCGTTGCCCCCATGCAAGGATTTCATTGCTATTTGCATCTACTAATAAAAAAAGAGCGTGATCTGGTTTGTAAATCCTTAAAAGATGATCCATTTTTTGAGCTAAAAAAACATCTTTTTGCTTGAGGATATGAGTACTATCAATTGGTTCTTCTTTTGGAAGTTTGCCCGTTAATGCAAGGTTTACTTGAGGAACTAAAGGCGAATCTGGCGCACTAGGCAAAAATTCATAGTCCTTTGAATCTAAACAGGAACCTTTTATTTCTGGCTCAATAAAAGACGAAATAAGACGAGTCAATAAAAATAAAATGAATCCAATAAGAAGGACTCGATTTATTAAACGAATTTGATAAGGAAGAGGTTTCATTCAATGGAACTTTATATACTTGAATCCAAAGAGAGATTAAAAGAATAATTCTTTCTTTGGGTTAGATTTTGAAAATCGTTTTTTTGTAATAATCGAGTTCTGCAATGCTTTCTCGAATATCATTAAGAGCTTGATGCTTTTCCTGTTTTTGAAATTCAGGTAAGTTTGGGAACCAACGAAAGGCGAGCTCTTTTACGGAAGTTACATCAACACTTCTATAGCATAACCAATTAGAAAGTTTAGGCATGTATTTATAAAGAAAACGTCGATCTTGTGTGATGGAGTTACCACAAAGAAGATTGCCTTTTTCGATAGTATAAGGCTTGATAAAATCTAATGTTAATGATTCACAATCAGAAAGAGAGTACTGAGATTTTTTTACTCGTTCCACAAGGCCACTTTGATTGTGATGTCTCTTATTCCAATCATCCATTCCATTAAGAATATTATCTGGTTGATGAATTGCAAGTACAGGCCCTTCGGCTAGAATTTTTAGATGAGGGTCTGTAACTATAGTTGCTATTTCTAAGATGACATCTCGATCTGGTTCTAGACCAGACATTTCAAGATCAATCCATACAAGGTTAGGTGCTGTTTTTGCCATTAAAAAAAATTAGAAAAAAAAATAAACTTTCTTAAAAAAAGAAACTCTTGAAGACCGATTTTGTTAATTAATGACTCTTTTTTATAGGATATTTTTTTTGGTTTACTTTTTTTTATTGAATAACTATTTTTAATGAATCTTTGTTGTTGCTTTTTAGCTTTATAATAGGGTTTTTCTTTTTAAAATAAAATTCAATAATTTATTCAAAAATTTTTTTTATTAAGAATGAATCGGAATAAAATAAAATATTGAAAATAAGAATGTCTTTTTTATAAATTTTTGCCAAACAATTTAATTATAGGAAGTTAACCATGGAAGAAGTAGTAGTGACAGGAATGGGTTGTGTAACCCCTCTTGGCAATAATCCTAACGAATTATGGACAAATTTAATGGCTGAAAAGTCTGGTATTTCTAACATCATACGTTTCAATACAGATGCTTATGATGTCCATTTCGCAGGAGAAATAAAAGAATTCGATCCTTCGCCTTATTTCAATGTTCGTGATGCAAAACGTTATTCTCGAAACATTCAGTATGTCGTACATTCTGCAATGACGGCTTTAGAAAATGCTGGTTTAGATCCTAAAACCGTTGATCCAACTCGTGCTGGTGTTATTCTTGCAAGTGGTATGGGTGGTATGGATGTGTATTATGATACCTCTGTAACATTATCCACTCGTGGTCCAAGTCGTGTTTCTCCATTCTTTATCCCAATGGTGATTTCTAATATGGGATCAGGTGAAGTTTCCATCCGTTTAGGCTGGATGGGACCAAGCTTTACTCCTGTTTCTGCTTGTGCCTCTTCTAATCATTCCATTATTTCTGCTGTAGATCAAATCCGTTTAGGTCGTGCTGATGTGATGATTGCTGGTGGCACTGAAGAAGCCGTTTGCCCAATTGGTATTGCTGGTTTTGCGGCGATGCGTGCGATTAGTACACGTAATGATGATCCTGAGAGAGCTTCTCGTCCTTTTGATAAGGATCGAGATGGTTTTGTACTAGGTGAAGGTGCTGGTGTTTTAATTCTTGAAAGCCTTTCTCATGCAAAAAAACGTGGTGCCAAAATTCTTGCTCGTATTGCTGGTGTTGGCATGAGTGCTGATGCTCATCATATTTCTGCACCTCGTGAAGACGGTTTAGGTGTAAAACTAGCTATTGAAATGGCTTTAAATGATGCTCGTATTACATCTAAAGATGTTGGTTATGTGAATACTCATGGCACATCCACTCCTCTTGGTGATGTCGCTGAATGTGGTGCTATTTATAAAGCTTTTGATGGTCACGTTGATCATTTGAAAGTGAATTCCACAAAATCTATGACGGGCCATATGCTTGGAGCTGCATCTGCAGTGGAAGGTATTGTTACGGTTCAATCTATTCTTAATCAAAAAGTTCATGCGACTAAAAATGTGTTTGAAAAAGATTCCAGAATCCTTTTAGACGTATGTGATAAAGGGGCTTCTAATCATAATATCAAATATGCCATGTCTAATAGCTTTGGCTTTGGCGGTCACAATAGTGTGGTCGTTTTTGCTAAAGATTAATTTGTATGAAATCTCTAGACTCATTCTTTTAGCATGAGTCTAGAGATGTTTTAACTCTTTTTTAGCGCAAAAATCGCAAGAATTTGATAAGTATTGAAAAAGAGTATTATTGAACACATAGAGATTAACTTTTAGCTGAAGAAAAAACATATAGACAGGTGATTTGATGGAAGAAGTAGTCGTAACTGGTATGGGTTGTGTTAGCCCACTTGGAAATACTCCTGAAGAGCTCTGGAAGAATCTTCTTGCAGGTAAGTCTGGGGTATCTAACATTGAACGATTCAATACAGATGAATACGATGTTCATTTTGGCGGTGAAGTCAAAGTTTTTGATCCCACGCCCTATTTTTCAGAACGAGATTTAAAAAGATTCCCAAGAAACGTCCAATATGCTATGCATTGTGCTATGAAAGCCGTCGAGCAAGCTGGCTTAACGGATTTAATTGATAAGTCGAGAGCTGGTGTGATTTTAGCAAGTGGCATGGGTGGAGTAGATGTATACTATAAGGGATCTATAGATTTAGCGACAAAAGGACCTCGTCATTTATCGCCTTATTTTATGCCGATGGTCATTTCTAATATGGCCTCTAATTTGGTGACCATTCGTTTAGGATGGATGGGGCCATCTTTCGCTACATTATCGGCGTGTGCTTCTTCAAATTATTCTCTTATTTCTGCTGTCGATCAAATTCGTTTAGGGCGTGCCGACATTATGCTTGCTGGTGGCAGTGAAGAGTCTGTATGTCCTTTAGCATTAAGCGGTTTTTGTGCAATGAATGCTTTAAGCCGTCGTAATGATAGTCCAGAAACAGCTTCTCGTCCTTTTGATAAGAATCGGAATGGTTTTGTACTTGGTGAAGGTGCTGGCGTTCTTGTTTTAGAAAGTCTATCTCATGCCAAAAAACGTGGTGCAAAGATTTTGGCTCGCATTTCTGGTGTTGGTTTAAGTGCAGATGCTCATCATATTTCTGCACCTCGAGAAGATGGGGTTGCTGTATGTAATGCCATTCGAAGTGCTTTGCAAGATGGTCATTTAAATGCAGAACAAGTTCGTTATATTAATACTCATGGCACTTCTTCTCTTCGAGGAGATATTGCTGAATCGATTGCGATTTATAATGCTTATGAAGGTAAAATTGACGGATTAAGAATCAATTCATCAAAATCATTGATGGGTCACATGCTCGGCGCTGCTTCTGCTGTTGAAAGTATTATCACCATAATGTCTTTGATTGATCAGAAAATTCACATTTCTAAGAATATTGAAGAAAAAGACCCTGAAATTTTATTGCATGTAGTAGATAAAGAATCGATTGATTATGATTTTGAATATGCTATGTGTAATAGTTTAGGTTTTGGTGGCCATAATAGCGTTGTAATCTTTGGAAAAGCATAAGTATAGTTGTTATCTTTGGTAACGTGTAAATTTTACGGGGGCTAGTAAACCGTTTTTTACGGTTTACTACCTATACTTATTGTTGAAAGAGATTAGATGAAAAAAATAGTTTTTTTGCTCTGTGCTTGTTTCGTTTTTCAATCAATGGCTATGGATGAGACTTATGGCGCATGGCGTGATATACAATTTGATTATCGCTCAGAAGACCCTGAAGATACTTTAAGAACATTTTCTATACCACGTTTTACAGGGGTAGCTTCTTTAACTGCGGTTTCTTTTATTGCCGCTTACGCACTTGTTTTTGAAAAAGGGTGGTGGGATGAAAAAGGGAGCGATTTCAGTTTTGATGATTTAAATAATGATTTCGAGTATGCGCTAAATCTCGATAAATTAGGGCATTTTGCATCGGGAGTCGTTTTAGGGGAGTTCTTTTATGAGGGCTATCATTGGTCAGGTGTTTCCGAATTTAAGTCCTATTTATACGCAGGTATTTCTGCTTCTTTAACTCACGTAGGAATTGATGTTAAAGACGGTTTTTCACCAGAATGGGGCTTTAGTATTTTTGATGTATTAGCAGGTTCCATAGGTGGATTTTATCCGATGGCAAAACGTTATATCCCTGCTTTTAAGTATTTCGATGTGAAATGGAGTTATTGGATTAATACTAAGGCCTATTATCGTCAAAGTGAGACAGGAATTTTTACGGATGACTATGTGAACCAAACTTTTTGGTGCTCTTTTAAAGTACACCGTCTTTTACCTTCAGGGGCTCGAAAATACTGGCCTTCTTGGCTAGCGTTTGCGGTAGGTTTGAGTATTGATGAAGGAGTATTTGTTAAGGGAGAAGAAGGTAGTCGCGAACTATACTTAGCGTTAGATTACGATTTAGAAAGTTTTAAACCTAAAGCACGTTGGGCACGGACTTTAATAAAATCATTAAATTATCTGAAACTTCCAGCTCCAACAGTACAAGTATATCCAGAAACCAAATTTTTCTGGTTGTACCCCATCAAATTTTAATTTGTCTTTTTATATAAAATAGTTTTTAACCGATTTTCGAGTTAAGAAAGAAAAGAGTAAAAAGGGAAGAGCAAGTCATTCGTATTAAAATATTACCCTATGTGTAAGATTATTTTATATCTTTTATCTGTTTGATTTGATTTGATTATTTATATAAGGGATGCTTTAGTAAAGCTATAGGGTGCAAAAAAGAGGTGTGTATGGGAGTCGACTTATATATAAACAACAGTTATAAGATTTCTAGACTGATGACTAGAGAATACAGTACGTCGTTTTATTTAGCCTCTTCTTTATTAGATAAAAAAAGGAAAGAGGCTATTTTTGCAATTTATGGTTTTGTACGCTTAGCCGATGAAATTGTCGATAGCTTTCATGATTTTGATAAAGCTTTTTTGCTTGAAAAGTTGAACGAAGATTTGGACTATGCCTTAAAAAATAAAATCAGTTCAAATACGATTTTAACATCTTTTGCTGATACCGTTCATAAATACAATATTGAGCGAAAGCATATTGATGCTTTTATGAAAAGTATGAAGTCCGATTTAACGAAGTCAGAATATAAAACAAATGAGGATTTGGAACAATATATTTATGGTTCTGCTGATGTCGTTGGTTTGATGTGCTTAAAGGTCTTTTGTTTAGGCGATGAGCTTTTGTATCGAGAACTTGAATACTCCGCTCAAAAATTAGGGTCGGCATTTCAAAAAGTGAATTTCCTTCGAGATTTAAGAGAAGACTTACAAAGCTTAGGGCGTACTTATTTTCCAGAATTAGCCCAAAGAAATTTTGATTTAGAATCTAAGAAAATCATCGAAGCTTCTATTGAAAAAGATTTTCAAGAATCTTGGGTAGGAGTTAAGCAATTGCCTGGAAGGTCAAAATTGGCCGTGGCATTAGCCTTTTTTTACTATAAAAGTTTATTTCTAAAGATTCAAAAACATACACCAGAGAAAGTGCTTTCTAAACGAATACGCATTTCAAATATCAGAAAATATTTAATTATCATTAAAGTCGCTTTGTTGTATAAAACAAGAGCAATTTAATAGGTATTTAAAATTAAGGAAATCGCGTGAGTTATACTTTATACCCTAAAAATAAATTGCCTGTGAAAGAAGTACAGAAGTTTATTTTGATTTTTTATGTGGCTGGCGTAATCGGCTTTTTACTCCCTTGGACTAAAAATCTATTTGTGACGATTACCCCTTTAGCCTTGTTGCTTGGAACCTATTTGCTAGCGATTTATCACACTCCATATACAAAAAAAGCCTTGTTCTCTTTTGCTTTTATATTTTTAGCAGGATTTTTTTTAGAAGTCGTTGGAGTGAATACAGGTAAAATATTTGGGACGTACGCTTATGGGAGCGGCCTTGGTATTAAACTTTGGAATACCCCTCTTTTAATTGGCGTCAATTGGTTGTTTTTAACATACACGTCTATTTCTGTGGTAACTCTATTTTTAAAAAAAGAAGTTTTGATTGTTTTATCTGCCTCTTCTTTGATGCTTGTGTATGATTTGTTCTTAGAACAAGTGGCTCCTAAAATGGACATGTGGTCTTTTAAGGATTTAAATGTCCCTTTGGATAATTATATTGCTTGGTTTATTTTTGCCTCGTTATTTGCCACATTGCTTCGGGTAGTGAAGGTCAATACTAAAAATCCTCTAGCTCCCGTTCTTTTTATGGTTCAATTAATCTTTTTCATATTCCTTTCTTTTTTCCTTTAATACAATGATTAAAGCAAAACATCACTTTTTTATTTACCCATTATTTCAATGGTTGACGTCTTTTTTAATTAAGCGTCACTTTAATCAAGTGGTGATGGAAGGGGAGTTTCCTCAGAATAATCGGTCCGTTTTAGTCGTAGCCAATCATGTAAGTTGGTGGGATGGCTTTTGGGTCGAATATCTCAATTTGAAACGATTCCAAAAAAAATTTTACTTTATGATGCTAGAAGAACAATTAAAAAAACATTGGTATTTTCAGTATACTGGTGGGTTTTCTATTAAAAAAAAATCTAAAGAGGCGATGGAAAGCTTGACTTATGCCGCTTCTCTTTTAAGGGAGTCTAATAATTTAGTGTTAATGTTTCCTCAAGGGAAAATACATTCCATTTATAAGAATAACGTTCCTTTTGAAAAAGGGATTGAACGTATTTTGAGCCAAGTGCCAAGCGAAACTCCTGTTTTATTTGTCGCTAGTTTCGTAGACTATTTTTCAAATAATAAACCTAATGTTTATATGTACCAGGAGAACTTTTTAGCAGGGGATTTTGAAACGACTTCGATAGAAACAAAGTACCATCGTTTTTATGAAGAAAAACAACGCTTTCAACAAGAAATGACTTCATGATGTACGTTTTTGCGATTCTTGCGGTTTTCTTTTTAGGCATGCAGTGTATCGATGCTTTAGTCAATTTCTTATTTTCTGTACGATTAAAAAAAGGCTTTTTTTCAAGTTCAGATCGAGTTTCTGTTTTAATTCCAGCCCGTAATGAAGAAAAAAAGATTGGGCTTCTTTTAGAACAATTAATCTTGAATAAAAACATTTATGAAATTTTAATTTATAATGACGAATCTACAGATCAAACTTCTCGAGTAGTACAAGATTTTCAAAAGAAAGATTCAAGAATTACTTTTATCCAAGGATTTTCACTTCCTAAAGGATGGTTAGGGAAAAATCATGCATGTGATGCACTCTCAAAACGAGCACAAGGGAACTACCTTCTTTTTCTAGATGCAGACGTGATTCTTTATGATGATTTAATTGAAGACGTACTATTTTACTTGAAAACAAAGCGTCTCGGCCTTGTTTCTCTTTTCCCTGTGCAAATACTTAAAACATTTGGGGAAAAGGCGAGCGTTCCTATAATTAATTATATTCTTTTAACGCTTCTCCCTCTTTTTTTGGTGCGACTTTCACCATTTTCTTCTCATGCTGCCGCCAATGGGCAGTTCATGCTTTTTGATGCCTCAATATACCATAAAATTAAACCTCATGCGCATTTTAAGTCAGCAGCTGTAGAAGATATTGCTATCGCTCGCTATTTTAAAAAACAGAAAATCAAGATTTCTATTTTGAGCGGAGACTCGCGTTGTCTGTGTCGAATGTACACGTCTTATCGTGAAGCTTTAAATGGTTTTTCTAAAAACATTTATCATTTGTTTGGAAATATCAAGATTTTTGCTTTTGGATTTTGGCTTTTTTCTTCTTTAGGCTTTATTCCTGTTTTATTCATTTGGCCAGATTATTTTTTCTTATATGTTTTAGGGGTCTTTTTCACGATTGTTTTTTATTCTTTGGCAGCCAGACAAAATGTATTTTTAAGTTTGATTTTTTGGCCTTTACATTTGATTTTTATTTTGCATGTGTTACTCTATTCTTTAATTTTAAAAAAGCGTAAAAGTGTGTTATGGAAAGAAAGACTTATTTATTCTTAATCTTATTTTTAATTTGCTGTTCTAATTCTTTTGGCCAAACGCATCCAGCGATTTATAATGCTTATAACAAAAGTAATATGGTCGAGTGGAAAATTGCCATGGACTCTCTAGAAAGGTTTTTCCAAAAAACAAATAGAGGACGTTTAGAATTAGTGAATTACCAATATGGGTATATCGGTTGGTGTATTGGTCAAGATAATTCTAAAGAAGCAAAATATTATATGAAAAAAGCAGAAGAATTGGTTTCTGTTTTAGAAGCGAAAAAATATAATCTATCTATGGTATATGCTTATAAAGCGGCTTTTGTTGGGTTTAAAATAGGGTTAGCTCCTTATAAAGCCCCTTTTATTGGCCCGCAAAGTACAGCCTTTGCAGAACAATCGCTTGCTCTTGATTCCTTAAATGCGTTGAGCCATATATTACTTGGAAATATTGCCTATTATACGCCCGCTATATTTGGTGGCTCTAAAAAAGACGCCATTAATCATTATTTGAATGCGCTTCGGATTATGGAAAAAGAACCTTCCGTTTACTTAAAGAATTGGAATTACTTAAATCTTTTTGCAACCATCATTCAATTTTACATAGAGAATAAAGATTTCAAGAATGCAGAAATTTATTGCAAAAAAGTTCTTGTAGTTTCCCCAAACTTTGATTGGGTTAAAAACAAGTTGTATCCACAAGTTTTGAAAGGATTAAAGTCATGAAAAAAGTTTTGATTGTAGGCACTGGTTTAGGTGGTTTATCTACGGGGCTTCGGCTTATTTCGAAAGGGTACCAGGTTACTTTTTTGGAGAAGAATAAACAGCCTGGAGGCCGCTTAAATCAATTAAAAAAAGATGGTTTTACTTTTGATGTGGGCCCAAGTTTTTTTAGCATGCCTTACGAATTTGAAGAGTTGGTCCATGATTGTGGAATACAAATGCCTTTTGATTTTATGGAATTAGACCCTTTATATACCGTGCATTTTAAGGGGGACCGTCGTCAATTTGCATTGTATAAAGACATCGATCGGTTGAGTGCTCAATTTGAAGATTTGGAACCGCATTTTAAAGAAAAATTGACGGCTTACTTAAAAAAATGTGAAAGTCTTTATAATGATACCGTTGGAATTGCCATCAAACAGAATTTTAATGGCCTTTTAGATTACGTACTTGCTTTAATAAAAGTGAATCCCAAACACTTACCTATTTTAACAAAGTCTTTTTGGAATCAAGTCAATCAATATTTTGAATCGAAAGAGGCTCGTCAAATTTTTTCTCTTATCTCGTTCTTTTTAGGCCGTACGCCATTTGATACGAATGCTGTTTACACTCTTTTATCCCATATCGAATTTAAACATACGGGGTATTACAATGTAAAAGGCGGGATGTATACTGTAGTAGAAACTCTTGTGCATGAATTATTGAAACAAGGGGCTACCTTTCATTACGATACCGAGATTATAGATTATCATTCTAAAGGGAATCAGTTAGTCTCTTTGCTTGACCAAAATGGTAAATCTTGGGAATCAGATCTCTTTGTGATTAATGCCGATGCTGCATTATTTAGAGGAAAAGTATTTAAGCGCAAAAAGTATTCCGAAAAGAAATTAGCGAAGATGAGTTGGACAATGGGGTATCTTACTTTTTATATTGGTATCAATAAAAAATTAAATGAAGTAGAACACCATAATTACTTTTTAGGCAATAATTTTGAAGAGTATTCTAAAGAAGTTCTAAAAAATCCGAATACGCTTGAAAAGCCTTACTATTATGTGAATGTGGTCTCAAAATATAATCCAGAGTGTGCTCCTGAAGGTTGTGAGGCGTTATTCTTTGTGTGTCCTGTTCCAAATATGATCTACAAATCAGATTGGTCTGATCGAGATGTAATCGTGAATAGTATTATTGCCGATTTTTCAAACCGTATTGAACGAGATATTTCAAAAGAGATCATTTTTAGGGAAGTCTATACTCCTAAAGACTGGGAGTATCAATTTAATCTCTATCAGGGTGCAGGGCTTGGTTTGTCTCATGACATGATGCAAATTGGAGCATTAAGGCCAAAGAATAATGATGAAGAATTTAAGAATACCTTTTATGTTGGGGCTTCCACAGTCCCTGGAGCTGGTTTACCTATGGCAGTCATTAGCTCTAAACTAACGGTAGAAAGAATTTTGAAAGCATAAAAAATGCCTTAAGAAAAGGCATTAAAAAAATGAAGTATTTGAAAACAAAGATATGGAAAATTGTACGCGTTTTCGAAAATGAATTATCAAAACACTGATTAAAAAATGATTTGAAAAATTGTATGTGATTTTCGAAAAACAATTACGAAAAGAATGATAAAAAAACATCAAAATAATAATTCAAAAAAAACGATAAAACCTTTTGAAAACAATGCTTTTAAATAATCGAAAATATGTTCACAATAAAGATTTTAAAAAACGTTTTAGTTTCACCATTGTTTTTTGAATATCTATTGGATGCTTAAATTATCGGCTTCATTTTTATTCTTTTTAGAATAATCGTTATTCTGTCGATCGATATTGACTTTATTTTTTTGACAATAAATATCAAATACTTTTTCGGCATCCATCCCTGCCGTTAAAGCAAGAGAAATCCAGAAATGAAGTTGATCGACAATCTCCACTCGAATATTTTGCATTTGAAGAGAATCTTTGCTCCACCATTTCCAGAGAAGTTCTTCTTTTAATTCGCGAGATTCATCGTTTAATGCGGCTAAATAATTCGATAACCAGCGATTGGTGTCACTATTTGGCCCTTGAGGGGTTTCCAGCTTGCCTGCCTCAAAAAGGGCTTTCATGGTTAAACGTTGCCCTTTAGAATCGTTTATTTCTTTTTTTTCAAAAACGAAGTCATTGAGCTTGCTTTGCATTTCAAAAAGGGTGTCTAATTTATCGGCCATGATTACAAATCCCGAACTATTTAATTAAATTATCTATAAAATAGAATTATTAACAAGATATAATATTTATGAAACCATACTTAGACCTTTTAACGGATATTTTAGAAAATGGCGTTCAACGCATGGATCGCACTGGAACAGGAACTCTTTCTGTTTTTGGCCGTCAAAATCGTTATGATTTGTCAAAAGGGTTTCCTTGTTTAACCACAAAAAAGTTACATCTGCGTTCCATTATTGTGGAGCTTCTTTGGTTTTTAAGAGGCGAGACGAACGTCCAGTATTTACATGATCATAAAGTCTCTATTTGGGACGAATGGGCGGATGAGAAAGGGAATCTTGGCCCTGTTTATGGCCACCAGTGGAGGCATTGGCCGACACCTAATGGCGGCGAAGTGGATCAGATTCAGGTTTTGATCGATAGTTTAAAGAATAACCCTGATTCCAGAAGACATTTGGTATGTGCTTGGAACGTGGGTCAGATAGACCAAATGGCTTTGCCTCCATGCCACTGTCTTTTCCAGTTTTATGTAGCAGAAGGGAAGTTGTCTTGCCAGTTATACCAACGTAGTGCAGACTGCTTTTTAGGCGTTCCTTTTAATATTGCCTCATACGCTCTTTTTACAATGATGCTTGCTCAAGTGACTGGATTAAAACTAGGGGAATTCGTTCACACCTTTGGTGATTTACATTTGTATCTCAATCACATTAATCAAGCGAAAGAACAACTATCTCGTACTCCTCGGGCTTTGCCTACCATGAAAATCAATCCAGATGTGAAAGACTTATTTTCTTTCAAACTAGAAGATTTTGAATTGGTAGACTACGATCCGTATCCAACAATTAAAGCACCTATTGCTGTTTAATTATTTGTGTTATTGATAAGGCGTATTGCCTAAAATAAAGAGGGATGATTCTTTGTTGTATTCAATAAGTTCAAACAGGTATTTATTGATTTACTTGTTTCATAAGAATTCCTTTTAGTTAAATCTTTCTCTACCATTCCCTGAAAAGTCAATATAAGAGCTATTCTCTTGATTTCATCAGATTCAAATTGACTTAGGGGATTCCCTTAAAACAATAAAACTTTTATATTTGCCACTATGTTATATCAAGAAGCTCTTCAGGAATTCCTTCCCTCCACATTAAAAAGTCTATCAACAGAAGCATTAGCGGCTCTTGATTATCAAGAAGAATGTGAAATCAAACAAAAAGCCATAAATCGTTTTTGGCAGGCGAATCGACTCGATGGTACGCCCTTAAAAATAATCGAAAGCCCATTATCCAGAAATTATAGAACCACTTCCAAACGACGCGTGTCCGTTGATCGTTGCCGTGTGATTTTTGAGGGGAGTGGTCCTACTTCTTTTGTTCTTGAACCACAAGAACATGAACAAATTTTTTCGTACTTAAATACGCTACTTTCTAAACCAGCATTTTTACCTTTAGCTTATGCGATGAACTGGATTATTATTCGTGGTTCCTATACTTCTAGAGTGGTAATATTCAACGTGTTTAAGATGGATGCTTCTATTGTTCGTAAAATGAAGCAAGTCGTTACCCATTTACAATCCATGAACATCAGTGTCCATGGGGCTCATCTTTATTATGACCCGACTCGTTCTGACTATTATTTAGAGTCGTTTCGCCCTTCCGATTCTGTTTCATTAAAGCATTTGTTTGGCTTGCGTGATTTAACACTTCATTTGGGCGATATAAAATTAAAATACCCAGTGACGGGCTTTAGCCAGATCAATGAGTCTCAAATCAATAATTTGATTTCTACGGCCAATGCTTTTGCAAAAACTTCAAAAGACGATACCTTCTTGGATCTTTTCTGTGGCTATGGTTTATTCTCTTTTACTGTTGGGAAAAATGCAAAGTCTGTGATTGGAGCTGATTGGGAAGGGGCTTCTATTGAATATGCTAAAGCAAGTGCTCGGTTCTTAAATAAAAAAGAAACTCGTTTTATTGCAGGAAAAATTACTTCCGATTGGATTGAATCTCATTTACCGCCAATGAAAAACGAATCAGAAATTCAACTACTTGATCCGCCACGTCAAGGAACGGATCCAGGGGTCATTTCTTCTTTGGCAAAAAGAAATCCTAAGCGAGTGGTTCATGTTTTTTGTGGTACCGATGTGATTCCAAAAGAATTGACCGTTTGGAATTCAAAAGGCTATAAAATCAAAAAAATACAACCGTTGGATTTATTTCCAGGCACTTCTCATATAGAAACTATGGTTTTATTAGAAAAATAAGTGCATTTTAAGCATTTTTTAGTTAGTTTTATTTCAGAATTTTATTTGGAGGCTAATGTGAATATTTCATTAAAGTTGATCTTGGGTTTAGCATGTTCTTTTTCATTATTGACAGCGGCAGAGCAAGTACCTGCATCTATTGATGTTGTCGCTGATGATGCTGCTCCTGTCGTTTCTTCTTCAAGTACAGAAAGTGTGGCATCTGTTGCAGATACGTCAAAAACAACTGCTCAACCTTCTCCTATGGTTGCTCAAGAATCTCCTGCGCAAATCAGTGGAGCTCCTGCCCCAACACAAAATACGCCTTCTCAAACACGTATGGTGATTCAATCTAAACCAGAACCGATTGTAATTAGAGTTCCTGCTAAACAACGTAATCGTCAAGCAATCATCATTGAAAAAGATGCCCCTTCTAGAACGGATGTAAGGGCTCTTAGAAATTATTATCCAATCGAATTGAATTTGGCAGTTAGTGCTTCTATTGGAAGTGCCATGTTCTTAAATTCTGACTTTGACATGCCTGATTTTTCTGGATTATTCTGGAATGCAGGTGCTGTTGTCATTTTCCCATTAAATGATGCTACTGTTGGAATGACTGCGGGTGTTTTATTTAGATCAAGAACTGCTTCTGCCGTTTTAGATGGATCGTATAATAATGATCGTTATCGTTTTTCTCAAATGAGTATAGATTTGCCTTTATTCTTCAAGTTTAAAGGAGCAAGATCTCGTCTTGCATTTGATACTGGCGTGCAGATGTCTATTAATTTCTATGATAAACTCGAAGTGGCTTCTGGAACTACCTCCGCTGAAGACGAATATGATTTAATGAAGGCTTCTTATAGAGCTCCTATTGACTGGAGTTTAGTAGGTGGCTTTTCTGTTTTAATTAATCATCGAGTTTCTTTCAACATGAAATTCTTATTTGGTATATCTGAAATGTATAATACACCTCAAGTGCAAAGCATTAGCTCCGATTTTACTCCAGTAGAAGCTTCTATGGGTGTAGTTGTCAATATTCTTTAATCTTTTTTGATTATGAAAACAGCCGCTGAAATAAAATCAGCGGTTTTTTTTTATTGTCTAAGGTAACGTAAAAAACATATCAAAGAATGGTTCCAATACAAATACTTGTACCTTTCACAAGGGCACAGCAATGCTTGTATGAAAATGAGACGCCACTCTAAACCAGCCGAGTTTTTTATGAAAAAACGATGAGAATCTTATCTAAAACAACTCAATTCAATTAAATCATAATAGTTGCATAGCAGACGGAAATGGATGTTATTGATGAGCTCGTTTGTCCCACAAGGGTATCATTCCCGCAAGGGGATCATTCTCACATAAGGAGAGCTCTGCATGGTTCCGACTAAAGCACTAGAAGTGCTAAGTCTCACGTAAAACTCCTAAGTGTTCGTGTTTACCACAAGGGTATCACTCTCACGTAAGTAGAGCTCTGCATGGTTCCGACTAAAGCACTAGAAGTGCTAAGTCTCACGTAAAACTACTAAGTGTTCGTGTTATTGTAAATTCAATAGCGTAGATTCAAATGAAAAAAAATGGTATTCAATTAACAAACACTAGCTAATTAGCAGACGGAAATGGTTGTTATTGATGAGCTCTTCTGAAAAAAAGAAAAGCTCATCTAAACAAACCGAGTTTTTTTATGAAGAACCAAGCGTCATTTGCTTGGAAAGCAAATAGCGAAGGCTCGAATAAAAAAATAATGCCCTTCAACTAAATCATAATAGTGAATTACTAGACGAAAATGGATTTTACTTTAGAGCGACTCTTGTGTGGCACACAACGGAGCGAGAAAGTAAAACCATTTCCGTCAACAACAGTAGTATTGAGATTCAATAGATTAAATGAAAAAAACATTCCCGTCTAAACCAACCCAGTTTTTTCATGAAGAATCAAGCGTTTAATTGTCCCGCAAGGGGATCATTCCCGCAAGGGTATCACTACCACAAGGGTATCATTCCCGCAAGGGTATCACTACCACAAGGGTATCACTCTCACTAAATGCTAAAGCATATAAGTGTTCGTGTTTCTTACTAAGCGCAGCTATGCATGGTTCAACTACAGCGGTGAACCGCTAAGTTTCACGTAAAAGCGCAAGTGTACGTGTTTCTCACATAAGGAGAGCTCTGCATGGTTCCGACTAAAGCACTAGAAGTGCTAAGTCTCACGTAAAGCTCCTAAGTGTTCATGTTTCTTACTAAGCGCAGCTATGCATGGTTCAACTACAGCGGTAAACCGCTAAGTTTCACGTAAAAGCGCAAGTGTACGTGTTTCTCGCAGCTCTGCATGGTTCCGACTAAAGCACTAGAAGTGCTAAGTCTCACGTAAAACTACTAAGTGTTCGTGTTATTATCAATCAAATAGCGAAGACTTAAATAAAAAAATAACACCAATTAATTAAATAACAGTATTAATTTAGCAGACGAAAATGGATTTTGCTTTAGAGCGACTCTTGAATAGAATTCAACGGAGCGAGAAAGCAAAACCATTTCCGTCAACAAGAGTAACATTGAGCTTTAGTGAAAAAACCATTTCCGTCAAACCCAACCCCGTTTTTTCATGTAGAGACAAAGAGAATCTCATCTAAAATAGCCCTGTTTTTTTATGTAAAGTCGAGCGTCAATTTGTACCGCAAGGGTATCACTCTCACTAAATGCAGCTATGCATGGTTCCGACTAAAGAGCTGAAGCTCTAAGTCTCACGTAAAAGCATATAAGTGTTCGTGTTTACCGCAAGGGTATCACTCTCACTAAATGCTAAAGCATATAAGTGTTCGTGTTATTAACAATCAAATAGCGAAGACTTAAATAAAAAAACAATAGTATTCAATTAACAAATACTATTAAAATAGCAGACGGAAATGGCTATTATTGATGAGCTCTTCTGAAAAAAAGAAAAGCCCCTCTAAACAAACCGAGTTTTTTTTATGAAGAACCAAGCGTCATTTG
>LIUM01000050.1 GCA_001462345.1 Fibrobacteria bacterium AD312
TCAATCAATAACAGTGGTTTTGATATTAAATAAAGACGCAATGAAAAAAACATTACCGTCAATCATACCATATATAAGTTTTAATGAACAAAACCATTCCCATCTAACTCAACCCAGTTTTTTCATGAAGAGTCAAGCGTAATTTGGTTGGAAAACAAATAGCGTAGATTCAAATGAAAAAACAATAGTATTCAATTAACAAATACTATTAAAATAGCAGACGGGAATGGTTGTTGCCGACGAGCTTTTTGACTGGATAGTCAACCAAGTGAGGAGGTAATAGCCATGCCCGTCAACCATAGTATTATTGAGTTTTAATGAAAAAACCATTTCAATCAATAACAGTAGTTTTAAGAATTAATGAGATTAATCATGAAAAAAACAAAAAAAATCCTATTTTTAGTGCATGTCAAAATTCCAATTATTGTCACGCCCTTTAGGGGCAATAGAACGTTTTGTGATTCAGTGCTCTTCTGGAGCAGAACTTGAAATTCTTTCTGGCCATGGTGCTGGTTTAAATGCTTGGCGAGTGCCTGTCCGTTCTCAGATGATGAATCTCTTGTATGGGTATTCTGATGAAGCTGTTTTTAGAAAAATCCAAGCGGATACAAGTGCAGGCGTTCGACTTTCTCCTTTTGCAGGTAGAACCAATAATGCTAAGTGGCAACTCAATGGAAGGTCCTATTTTCTTGATAATAATGTTTCGTGGGCTCCGCATGCCTTACATGGATTATTACATACCAAGCCTTGGCGTTTTATTTCTTTTAAAGAGGAAAATGATTTTGCGGAATTAACACTTGCTTATGATTATTTAGGTAGTCATCAAGGGTTTCCATTTCCATATAGGGCAGAAACACGGTTTCAATTTTCGGGCCTTTCATTTCAAGTGATTTCTACAGTCACAAATCGTGGTGTGACTCCAATGCCATATTCAGAAGGTTATCACCCTTATTATTCTCTAAATACTCGAATTGATGAGTTAGAGATGAAGTTACCTTCAGTAAAAAGGGTGCTTTTAGATAATCAAGATATTCCAACTGGGAACTATGAAAATGAAAATCGATTTGAAAATAAGGCTTTAATAAAAGAAGCACAGATTAATGATTGTTTTATGATAGAGGGATTATTTAAAAAAGCAGTAATGTCTCTAAATAACCCTAAAAATGGCGATTTTCTTGAAGTTTGGCAGGACTCTAATTATAAAGGCATACAAATTTATACTCCTCCAGGTAGGCATAGTATAGCGATAGAGCCTATGACTCATGAACCAGATGTTTTAAATCACCATCGGGATTTACTTATTATAGCACCTGGGGAGTCTTTGTCTTTTAGCTTTGGTTCTTGTTATTCTTCTTTTGTGCAAAAACCGTTATAAGAGATGTAAAAAATAACATCTAGGTGATTAGAAGAAACGTATTTTTATAAAATGCGAAAAAATTATCATCAATATATTTTGGCCCTTTGTGGTTTAATTTTCTTGTTTGGGTGTTCTTCAGAGCCAGAAGAGAGTGTTATTATCCCAGAAGAAAAAGTGACATTAAAGTATGTTGGTGGGTCTCCTGTCTTGATTACTGAAGTGGATAGCAGAAATAGTTTCTATAAAGATACAGAAGGAGATGATCCAGGCTGGGTAGAATTATATAATCCTGCAGATACTGCGGTCAATTTGTCTGGTTATTCTTTTGTGGATAATCATGAAATAGGGAATATATGGACTTTTGGAAATGTAGTCGTTGCTCCAAAAAGTTACGTAGTTGTATTCTTTTCAGAAAAAAATAGACCTAATGCACAGAACCCTTCTGATACGATTAATATGATTGGGAGTGGATGTTGGGGCTGGTCGGATATAGACAATTCACCAATTGCAGGAACAAGTACTGTTGAACCTGTGTTTACAAACTATTGTTATAATACAGAAACTGGGCGTCGCTTTTCAGCTCAAATGCAACATGGAGAAGATGGAGAATTGGGTTGGCATTCGACATGTGTATTTATTGGAGCGTTAACGAGTGATCCAGAAGATGTTGTTGATTTGAGTAAAACAAACGAATTGCTTTTAACTGGTTATTTGCCTAAAAATATGGAATTAGAAGTACGTCTTGCTCAAACAGATATTGATGATTATAAAGGATGGTTTTCGACAATTAAGGGAACGGGCGATTCTAATTCCACCTATCGAATTTTGTTGCCACAGAATACAAATTTCCCTGATTTGAAAAATATTTATGGAACTCGCTTTTCTCCAACATACAATGAGATGAAAATGCTTTCATTTGAATTTACTTCTTATATTGCTTACAATAGTGGAAGCGAAGCCCATACATCATTTAAGTTAAAGAAGAACGGTGGCAGCCTATATTTAATTAATCAAGAAGGCATTTTGGATTCTGTAGCTTATCCAGAATTACCTCCTGAAAAAACATGGTCAAGAGGAGAAACTGGATGGGGTTATGCAGATGCTAGTCCTAAGAGTGTTGTGTTATCAACGATATGGACTGAAAAATTAGGGAAACTAGAATTACCTCCATCAGGCTTTTTTAGCGCTCCTTTTAACGTAGAGTTTACAGCTCCTGAAGGTCAGGAGATTCGTTGTGAACAAGGTGGCTTTGTTCCAAAGGAAACAAGCCCGCTTTTTGCTGGCTCTTTGATGATTGATCATTCTATGGTTTTACGTTGTGCTTTATTTAAAGCAGGTGCTTTAACTGGAGAAGTCGTTTCGAGAACCTATCTTTTTGAAACTCAACCAACTGTGGCTACTGTTTTTATTACTGGAGATCCGCTAGCCTTTTTCGATCCAGATACAGGAATTTATGAATTAGGGCCTAATGCTTCTTTTGAAATGCCAAATTATGGGGCTAATTTCTGGGAAGATCGAGAGCTTCCAATTCACGTGGATTTGATTGAAGCGAATGCTCAGACTCCTGCTTTTTCTATGAATGCGGGATATCAGATTTTTGGAAATTATAGCCGTTCGAACCCCAAAAAATCAGTCGCCATTGTTTTTAGAGAACAATATGGTGACAACAAGCTAGAATACCCTTTGTTCCCTGAGCACCCGAATCTAAAGGAGTTTAAGGTGTTCTTATTAAGAAATAATGGTAGTAGTTTTGGCCTTGATTACATTCGAGATATGCTTTCAAGTTCAATAAGCAGGGGTTTAGGCGTGGATTATCAAAAAGGGCGTGCTTCAGTCGTTTTTTATAATGGAGAGTATTTTGGTATCCATAATATTCGAGAACGTTCTAATGAGTATTATTTTGAAACCAATTATGGTATAGATCCAAATGCGATTGATTTATTAAAAGCAAATAACGAAACGAGCTCTGGATCGTCTGTGGGTTATACCGAAATGATGGATTGGATTCAGGCACATGGAGTGGTCTCAAATGAGAATTATCAATTTGTCTCAACGTTAATGGATGTGAATAATTATTTGAATTATGTACATACCGAAATCTTTAATAACAATCGTGACTGGCCTGGGAATAACTTAAAGAAATGGCGCAATACAAACCCTATCACTCCTTGGAAATGGTTTTTATATGATCAGGATTTTGGTTGGGATTACCCTTATGTAGAAGAACAACATAATTATAATATTTTTGAATTTATCACTGAAGAGAATGGCCCTGATTGGCCGAATGGGCCAGAGCACACACTTTTATTACGTAAGCTTTTAGAAAATAATTCTTTTAAAGCGGCGTTTATTAATCGATACACCACGTTGTTGTCGATGAATTTTGAGCCTAGCCGTTTAGATGAACGGATTCAAACATTAATGTCAGCGATTGAAGCTGAAATTCCAAGAGATCAAGATCGTTGGTTAAATTCTTGGCAAATCAATAATATGGAATCAGAGCTTGAAAAAATAAAAGCTTTTGCTCATACAAGACAAGAGGCATCGTTACTTGAAATGCAAACCTTCTTTAGCTTACCTGCGGTAAAAAAGGTGACTTTGTTAAGCGAAGGTTCAGGCCGTATTGCTGTACACCAATTAGGTTTAGATCGTTCTTCTATGACGATATCATTCTTTGAAGGATTTCCAGTATTTTTAAGTGCAGAACCAAACGCTGGAGGCATATTTAAAGAGTGGAGTGATGGTGAACTTTCTCCAATTCGAGAAATAAATCCTTCAGAAGTAGATACATTGAAAGCGATTTTTAGGTAATAGGTTTTTTCTTTCTATTTCGCTTAATAATAAATAGGGCAGATCCTACTAGTACAAAAACAATGGAGAATCCTTTTTCAACAGAAAGATTTTCTGAAAAGACTAGTGTTCCAGCAAGAATAGGAATTGCTGCACCAAGAGCAGCACTGAATGGAATAATAAAAAGAGCACGCCCTCTGGTGAATGCAATTTGAGAATAAATATAAGCTGTTACATAAGTGACGATAAAGCCTAAAAGACGAGGGTCTGTTAGCCAGTGAAGTATTTCTGTAGATGTCCACTGAATCGATTCGCCAAAACTGATTGTCAAGCTTTTATAAAAAGCAGCAGAAACGCCAAAGCCTGTTCCCATAATAAAGGAATCTGATGTTTCTACAGAAGGGTGAACGATTTTAAAGATAAGAGCAAGTAAGATAAAGAACGAAGCAAAAACCCATAAGTCAGAAATGTTTTGAATACTAGAGCTTTCGCCAGCGTGAGAGGCCGATAGTAGTAAACCAAAAAAAACAAAAGCGATAGCAATTACAATGCGTTTAGTTAAATGCTCTTTTAAAAACCAAAATCCAAATAAAGCGCTAAGCACAGGGTTTAAGGTCATCATCGGTTGAACAAGGCTAATATCATAAAGAGCCATAGCGAGATAATAACCAAGATTTGCAATCGCTGACAAACAAAATCCAGTCCACCAGTATTTATTCCTAAGAATTAACTTAATGAATGCCCATGGTTTTTTGATGCTCACAGTATGAGCAACGGCAGAAAGACCTGATTTAGCAAGAATGTTTCCACAAGCAAAACAGATCGCAGGAATTAAAGTAAGTAAAAAAAACAGCATAAAAACTAGGGAAGTTGATTCCAGATCTCTTGATAAATCCAATAATTACCCATAACGCGTTTTACGTAATCTCTAGTTTCCCAATAGCTGATTTCTTCAGCACGGATATCCCAAGGAAGATTACCTCCTGCGGCTTGCCAGCGTTTCGTTGGTTTCGGACCAGCATTGTAATTTCCTAAAACGTACATGTAGTCATTATCATATTCTTTTTTGAGATCAATTAAATAGCGAGTTCCTAAGCGAATGTTTAAGAAAGGATTGAAAAGCATATTGGGGTCAAAATCAGAAATATCTTCTAATTTAGCAAGCTGTTTTCCTGTGGCTGGCATAATTTGTAATAGCCCACGAGCACCAACAGGAGAAGAAATTTCAAAATTAAAAATCGATTCTTGACGCATTACGCTATAAACAAAGAATGGATCGATGGCATCGCCAGATCTAAATTTAACCGCATCAACATAAGGGATGGGGTATAAGAATTTTAAGACTCGAATGGGAGCATTATGTAGCTTTTGGCGGTCAACAACATTTTGAAATTGACGTGCAAGACGATAACCATCAGCAATTTCTCCCATCTCATAAAAAAGAGTACCATATTCATACAAGAAATCAAGGTGCTTTGCATTTTTATAACGAGCTTCATTATACAAGTCAAAAGCTTCTTCAGTAAAACCAAATAAAAATAGGTGCTTGATACGATTATACCGTTCAGGATTATATGTTGAATCCTTTTTTCCTGTTTTTTGTAAGTTTCGAATCCACTGGAGTGTTTTTTCTTCAGAAGCTTCAAAGCCTTTTGCAAAAGGTACTTCAGAAGAATCCATCAACTTGTATTCAATCAATTTGCTACGGCTTCGATGTGCATAATAAGCGAGAGGAAAATCTTTGATACAATCTAAATAAGCTTCTTTGGCGAGAGAATCTTTACCTAGTTGCTTATAGGTATCTCCTAAGAACATTCGGCTCGCATTACTACTCCAGGTAAATGGCTCTTTTTTTGCTTCAAGAAAGGCTTTTTCTGCTTCTGGATATTTTCCTTGCTTAAAATAAATAAATGCTATTCTAAACTTCGCCCATTGCCTTTTCGCATTGTTTTTAAAGCGTGGATGAGCGAGCTTTTGATAAGAATTAATGGCTTTATCATAGCGATTATTTTGTTCGTGTTCAAAACCGCGAACCCAAAGATTATTCGCATTTTCAGGGCTGTAACGGTTGCTTTCTTGAAGAATAGAATCTAGAGATTTAATTTCATTTTTGTATTTAGCAGGATTTTTTCTCATTAAGCGAAGACTCGATTGAATCCAAAGAGACTTCATTTCAATAGAGTCGAGAAGTAACTTGAATGTGGCAATGGATTCTTCGTCGCGTTTTAAGGAACGAAGAGCGACTGCTTGACTTTGTAAAAGGGAGGTTTTATCTTCTTTACTTAAGGGAGGATTTTTAGGATTAAAAATGGAGTCGATTAAATCTACACATTCAGCTGCAAAATCTTTAGCACAAGTGATTTTTGTATAGGCAATTTTTTCTTCAAAGGATTCTTCTTCTGAAGTTTCGCGAATGTTTCGGATGGCTGTATAAGCAGAATCACTGAATCGAGAATGATCTGCAAGAACTCGTAGGTAGGCTCTCTTCGCTTTGGCTTTTTTCCCAAGGTGGTCTAAAAAAACAGCATAGCGAAAACGAATGGTAATCGCTTCTTCACTTTTGGGGTATTTATTTAAGAAGGCTTCTAATGAATCGGCTTTTTGACTTTCAGAAAGAGTAGAATCCATTAATACGGCTTCACTACGTAAACGCCAAGATTGTTTTTGCCATTCTTCATCTTTTTCTAATGAAGCCCCTTGAGCAAGAACATTTCGCATCTCAATGATGTTGCCTTGCTTTAAACGAATGCGGGCCATACGAATGAGAACGCTTCTTTCTAATAGCGAATCTCTTTTTATCAGTTGACTATACGCATCAAAAGCACTGTCCCAATTTTCGGAATAATAAAAAACAGCTGCTTTAGAAAATTGTCTAGACTCTTCGCTGAGCGTGGTATCGTTCATGGCTTTAAGAGATCTTTCGTAACGCATTACACGATCTTGAAATCGATAAGGCGGAAGATTTTCAAAAGACAAAATGGAATCAGTGGCATAAACCGAACAAACTATCAAAAATATAAAAGAACAAAGAAATTTAATTTTCATTGAGGCAACTATTTTAGGACGGGTTAGAATCTCCATCTAAATCTCCTGAAGAAATAAAGCTGGAAATGCCAAGATCCGTAATGGTTTGCGAATACTTCTTTTTAAGATAAGCATTAATGCTTTCCGTGTCATCCATTTTTAAAACATTATGTGCTGTTTCACGAACATCTTCGTAGTTAATGGAGCGAATAATCTTTTTACACTCCATAATACTCCAAGGAGTCATTGATAATTCATCTACGCCAAGACCCACTAACAGAAGCGTACTCATAGGATCAGCACTCATTTCTCCACATACGGCCACAGGAATGCCTTCTCGATGAGCTGCCATCACTGTTTTATGAATCATGTTTAAAACAGCTGGATGATGTGGCTGAAACATGGAGGAGATTAATTCATTGGTACGGTCAACAGCTAAAGTAAACTGAATTAAATCATTTGTTCCAATACTGAAAAAATCAACTTCTTTTGCAAACTTGTCAACAAGCACTACTGCTGCTGGTACTTCAATCATTATTCCGAGCTCAATTTTTGGAGAGAAAATCCCTTTAGCTTCTAATTCTTTTTTACAAGTTTCAATATGTGCTTTTGATCGTCTAAGCTCTTGCATTGAAGAAATCATAGGGAGTAGAATTCTTAAGTTCCCTTGAGTATTTGCTGTAATTAAAGCTTTAAGTTGTTCTTTAAAAAGATCTTCATGATCTAGGCAGACGCGAATAGAGCGCCAGCCCATAAAAGGATTCGCTTCATTGGATATAGAAATATCAGCAACTAATTTATCTCCACCTGCATCTAGAGTACGAATGGTTACGCTATTGGGGGTGAGTGCATTTAGAATATATTGATAAGCTTGGACTTGTTCTTCAAAAGAGGGAAGGCCTTTTCTAAAGAATAAAAATTCGGAGCGATATAAACCAATGCCACTAGCACCATAATCCAAAACTTTATCGGCTTCAATAGTAAGTTCAATATTTGCATGAAGAGTGATGTATTTTCCATCACGGGTCATCGGCTCCAGTTGGCGCATCGTAAAAAGTTCGCGCTGTTGTCTTTTAAATACCTCGAGCTTTTCTTCATACTTTCGGATATCATCATCATTAGGATTGATGATAATCATTCCACCAGTGCCATCGACGATAATAGAATCTTCGGGCTGAACCATCGCCGAAACATTTCGAAGACCAGAGACTGCTGGAATTTCCATAGAGCGAGCTAAAATGGAAACGTGGCTTGTTCGACCACCAGAGTCTGTGGCAAATGCAATGACCTGATCTTTCTTTAGGGAAATTAAGGTGCTTGGATTTAATTCATGACCAACAAGAATAACACCATTCCCAATTTCATCCTCTGAAATTACAGGACCAGAATCTTCAAGGGCTCCCATTAAACGATGGTAAAGGTCTTTAAGATCCATGGCGCGATCTCGCATTAAAGCGGATTTGTGAGATTCAAACGTGGAAATCAATTGTGTGATTTGCGTATGAACGGCCCATTGCGCATTTTTATTTTCTTTTTTTATTTGATCTAAAATACCGTTCACTAAGGTAGGGTCTTTTAAGATCATTAAGTGGGCATCAAAAATACGACCTTCGTCTATCCCGAGACGATTCACCGTAATTTGTTTAATCTGGACAATATCTTTTATGGTATTGTTGATGGCTTTTAAGAAAAGCTGTTCTTCTTGAGCAAGTCGTTCATTGGGAAGAGTCTCTTCCACAACGGTCACTTCACGATTACTAATAGTATGGCAATGCCCCATAGCATAGCCAGGAGAAGCTGGTATCCCCACTAAAACAATACGTTGTCTCTTTTTAATAGGATTCTTCGTGGAAGTTATCATGAAAGAGCCTTTCGAGTTGCTTCATTACATCTTCCTCATCTTGCCCATCAATTTCAAACTGAACTTCTGAGCCAGGAGGAATTGCTAACATCATTACATTTAAAATGCTCTTCGCATTAGCTTTTTGGCCATCGTGAATAATGGTCACATCGCTTTTTGTTTGTCCCGTAATATCTACAATCATTCCAGCTGGTCTTGCGTGAACACCCAGTTTATTTGTAACATAAAGCGTTTTAACAATCATAAATCCTCAAAAGAAATCCACATTAATATCTAAACCATCTTGTAATATAATACGGAATAAGCTGTCTGCAGAATTTACTGTATTGACTAGATCGTCGTATAAAACACGATCATTCAATAATAAACCAGCCGTATTGTCTTTTGCTTGAAGCTTTTGAGTTAAAGTATTTAGGCGATTAGTAACTTGATTTAATTCGCTAATCAATTGATCTGCATTTTTGATCAAGCCATTAGAGTTTACAAAAAGAGTATTTACTGGTTCAGCTACACTATCCAAAAGGGTATTGACTTTGATAGTAGCATCATTTAAGCTTTTTAAGCTTTTCTTGAGTTGAGGATCTGTTTGATTTACAATGACAATAAGTCTGTTTTCTAATTCTTCAGCTCTAGTAAGAATCAATTTAAATTGATCCTGAAATTCAGGAGCGGCAATGGTTGAATTTAATACGCCTTTTACCGACTGAATCAATACCTTGGTACTATCAAAGACTTCACCTGCTAGACCAATCGCTTCAGCAATACCAGCATCAAAAAGACCGACAATGGTGTCACCTGGGTTAAAATAAAGGCTCGAATCGCCAAGGATCATTCCAATTTGACGTTCACCCATAATACCAATATTTTGAACTCTAACTTCTGAATCCTTAGGGATTTTAACGTCTGTGCGAAGTCGAATAGTGACAGTGACTCGATGACCACTTAGTTCAATGTTTTCCACTTTTCCGAGTTTAACTCCATTGACTTTAACGGGGTCATCTAAAACAAGTGTACTGACTTGAGAAAATCGTAGATAATAAGTATTAAAGACTTCGCGAGGGTCTTTGTCGTTTAAGAAAAACATGCCGAAAACAAGAATGACAACGGCTAATATAACGACAAGCCCAACGGCAAAGTATAAACTAGTATTCTTCTTCATTATTGAAGATAATTTAGTTTATTCATGAAACAATAATATGGTTTTTATCAGAAAAAAGGGCTATTTAGTCGTCAATTCGTTGTATAGGGGAGTTGTTTTCTGCTCCATTAACATGCCGATCTAGCCAATCGATTAGTAATGCGTTTTGTTCTTCTTTAGAAAGAGAATACTGTTCTCTGCCTTTTTTTTGCATAAAAACGTCTAAATAAGTCATTAAAACGCCTGCCGCGACAGAAACATTCATTGATTCCGTAATGCCATACTGGGGTAATTTGAATTCGTAGTCTGCTGCCGCTAATGTGTCAGGATGATTGCCATGAAATTCGCTCCCTAAATAAAAAGCGGTTGGTTGGTCTAAATTGAGGTCTAATACCGAATTTTCTGTATTGGTACTCGCCACAGCAATTTTATAGCCTTTCGCTTTTAGATTAGCCATACAAGCCATTCTTTTTTTGTATAAAAATAGTGACATCCATTTGAAAGAACCTTTTAAAATGGATTTATTCACTTTATAAGCGTTGTCTTCTTCAATGATGTGAACATCTTGTAAGCCAAAGACTTCTGCAGTGCGAATAACTGCTGAGATATTATGCGGGTCAAAAAGATCTTCTAAAACCATGCAAAAATGACGCGTTCTTGTGCTTACTGTTTTTTGAAGCAGATTTTGACGGCGTTCTGTAACTTGAGATAACAATTCATTAAGGTTTGTCATAAGATCCTTTTTTCTTAAAATAATCGCCAAGAGTCCAAGGGGCTCCTTTGACGACAGATTCAAATTCTTTTAGATGAATGGATTCTGTAGTAGTTTGAAGTTCTTTGCTTTTTGTTATAGGTGATTTATTGCCTTTGGCATAGCTTGAAGAGGACTCTTGAATGTCTTTTATAATCAAATTGATTTTTTCTGCTACGATATTCTTAAAAGCGTCCATGTGCATAATGGAATTTAGAATAGCGTTTCCTGGAAATACAATGGCTGTTAATTTATAGCGAACTTGGTTTTTACCAATGGAGTCCATGTCTAAAAAGGCGACGGCTGTTCCAGTTAGATGCCATTTTAAAATTTTCACTCGCCCTACGCCAAAAAAGACATTTCGAAAGCCCAGTTTTTGGCCTGCACTATCTTGAGCCACCCAAATAAAATCGCCCGATAAACTTCTACCATTCGTTCCAGAAAAGACACGTCGATTAGGTGTTTTGTAATCGATAGAATAGGCGCCGCCTTGATATGCATTAATCAGTTTAGCAGTAAAAGACATGTGGTCAAATAAGTAGCTCATCATTCCAGGAGTGGTTTGAAGAACGCCTTCGTTAAGGTAAATGGCCCTATATTGACTACCTAAGCGGCCAAAAATTTCTTTACTGATTTCTGTTTCTAATGGGATTCCACGTTTTTTGAGCTCAATATAAGGTGCACAAAAATCATCATTGTATTTAATCTTAGAGTTCGACTTTTTGTCTTCAGCTGAACAACCGTTAATGTCTAAATTTAAGCATCGTTTTGCACTTGAACACATGCTCTTTTGATCATAGGCCATAATCAATGGAGTGGTGTTAAGAAGAATGAACAGAAAGAGTAAAAATCGCATTTGTATTTATTTACCTAAAGTAAAGATCCTTAATTGGAATTACAGTCACATTTTCAAATTTTTCCCAAGCCTTTGCTGGGCCAACAATGGAGATGGTCATTTTCTGAGGATCAAAATACTTTGCTGTCATCGCTTTGACTTGCTCAGGAGTGATGGCGTTGATCTCTTGAACATACTCTAAATAATGGTCTTGTGATTTACCAACTAATTCATCGACAGCAAAAATAGAAGCAGTGCTAGAAGGGGAATCAAATAAACCATGAAGACTTTCAATCAAAGTCTTTTTCGCAAGCTCAAGCTCTTCAAGAGTAGGCCCTTCTTTACTTAGTTTTTGAATTTCTTGAATGATTAATTGAACAGCAAAAAAAGCACTTTCCGCTTTTGTTTGTAGAGCAATGGTTGTTAAGGCGGTGTCATTATAATCATTACCAGCATGGCTATAAACACTATAGGCAAGGCCTTCTTCGGATCTGATTTTTGAAGTTAAGCGTGAAGAAAAGCTTCCTCCACCTAAGATAAAACTTGCTACAGCAGTAGGATAATAATCAGGATGAGGCCTTTTAACAAAAGGTTGATTGATAGAAATGTTCGCTTGAGTAATATCTTTTTCTACTGCATAAACGCCAGGTTTTTTTAAGAGAGCCATGGAAGGAGTTGGTTCTCTTGAAGTCGTTTTTTTCCAGTCAGCAAAATATTTTTTTAATAAAACAAGAGCAGAGTCTTTTTCAATATCACCAGCCAAAGCAAAGACGATGCGGTTTGCGGAGAACTTTGTTTTAGCAAAACGTTCGAGATCTTTTTTGGAAACATTTTGATACTCTTCTATGGTAGGGTTCCATAATCTAGGTGAAGAAGCATAATTGACTTTGGAACGCAAAGCAGAAAGAATAGCGGAAGGATTATCAAAGCGACGTTTATACGACGTTATATAAGAGGTTTTTTGAATATCAAGTTGCTTTTCATCAAAGCCTGGTTTTGTATAAACAGATTTTGATAAAGAAAGCATTTCTTCAAAATTTTTAGATAAGCAATCGATAGAAATTTTGCTGTAGTAAGAGCCGAGTCCCCCTTGAATGGAGGCGCTTATAAATTCTAAGGAGTCATCTAAAGCGTTTGCAGAAATAACACTTGAACCTCCGCGGCGAAACATCGGAGAAAGAAGTTCAAGTGCTGCAGTTTCTTTAATGTTAGTAGGAATTGTGGCTTCCTTAAAAAACATGGAAAAAGAAATTAAGGGAAGAGAGCGGTCTACAACAATATAGCCTGTAATGCTATCATCTAATTGAACACGATATTCTTTTGGGTGTGGGGCCACATAAGTAAATTCTGGGAAAGAAATCTCTTTATAAGAAGAAGGTAAGGCTTTGTTTATAGATTTAGAAACGGCTTGTTCTTTGTTTGTTTTAGAAACAGGAGTCACCTCAGAAACGTTGTTTTTAACTGGAGTGGAAGAACAACCAAAAATCAAGAAAAACAAAAGAAAAAGAGTCATTTTAAAAGGCATTAAGGATTCCTTATAATTGGCTTTTGAGGAAAAAGTAGAAAATGACTTTTTAGAAGGGAACATGATTAAAGGGGAGGTCCATTTCATTTTGCATTCTCTTTAGTTAAAATTCCAATAATTGCTTTTTTTCTTGAGAACGATTCTTGAGCTGCTTTCTGAACATCTTCAGGAGAAACTTTTTCTAGTGCACTCGCCCAGTTTAGAAAAATATGATAATCACCATACATTTCATACCAAGCGAGCATGGTGGCGACATTTTCCATGTCGGTTAAACTCCTGACTAATGAAGCATAAGCACTGTTTTTTACTTTTTGAAAATCACGTTGACTTAAGAGTTCTACTTTTAGTTTTTCAAGCTCTTCCCAAATAATCGCTTCTGCTTTCGCAGGGTCTGCATCGGGTTCAAGTTCTGCTTGAATTGAAAATTCAGAAACGTATTTGTTTGGGCTATTACTTGCACTCACTTTAACGGCAAGATTTTCTTCTTGAACGAGTCTTTTATGTAATCTGCCAGAACGTCCATTTAAGACCCCTTCTGCAATGTCTAAAGCATAGAGTTTAGGATCTCCGACTTCTGGTGTTTTAAATACAATGGTGAGTAAATGAGGGGCGTCTTGGCGCCGTACGATTAAACGCTTTTCTCCAGCTTGCTCAGGGTCACGTACCGTAATTGCTGGAAATGGTTCGCCTGGAGGAATGGAGCCGAAATACTTTTTAATTAGAGGCATTACTTCGGCTGTATCTAGGTCGCCAGCAAGAACTAAAATAGCGTTTCTTGGTTTGTAGTATTTATGATAATGTTCAGCGGCTTTTTCACGAGTAAGATTTTCAATGTCGGAAGGCCAGCCTATAGTAGGAATTCGATAAGGGAAGGCTTCGTAAATCATAGAATTTAAAGTTTCATAAAAACGTCCAGTAGGCCTATCGTCGTAACGCATGCGGCGTTCTTCTCGGATTACATCTCGTTCAGAATAAAATTCTCGGAGAATCGCATTTTGCATACGATCGGCTTCGAGCCACAAAAAGAGTTCCACTTTATTTTTAGGTAATGTGACGATATAAGCAGTCATTAAATCACTAGTAAACGCATTTAACCCAGTTCCACCTGCCGCTTGATAAGTACTCCAAAGTTCATCCTTGACAAAAATTTTTCGATGCTCATTCACAATGGAATCATGTTCCGCTTTTAGTTTTAGATAGAGAGTGGTATCCCCTTTTTGAATGAGTGGGCGCATAAGGGCTTGTAGGGAGTCTTGCTTATACATGAAAACAGAATCAGCTATACTATCAGTAATGCCTACTTTACGAGTCCCTTTAAACAATTCATGTTCAAGCATATGTGCCAAGCCAGAAGACCCTGGCACTTCATGAACAGAACCTGTGACATAAAAAAGACGACAAGAAACAGTAGGGGATTGCTTATTAGGGTGTAATAAAACAGTTAGACCATTGTCTAGAACTTCTTTATGTACGGGCAGTTGCAATGCAAATAGAAAAGAAGGAATTAATAATAAAAGAGCTTTTTTCATACAAATCTTAAAATAGAATATTAAACCAAAAGAAATTAGTCATAAAGTCACGGATACGCCAATTTGGTTTACATAAATGCGAGTCTCTTCATGAAAAAAACATTTTTCAAACCAAGGTTGGTTCTTGATTTTATCGTACGAAAGAAGAGGGACTAAAAATCGTATTAAAAGATTAAAAGTAAATTTTAGGGTGTTTTACAGTTTAAATGGAACGTTTAGCTGGGCTAAAACATCTAAATTGTAAAATAGGATTTTATAAAGGATCCCTAAAAGGCAAAAAATGAGAAAATTCATTAAAGTCAGCATAATTCTTGTTATTCTCGCTACACTGATTCTTGGTGCTCGCTTTATTTTCTTTAATACAAAAGAGTCTTCGGTAGGCGTTTTTGTAAGTGCGGCTGTGGAGCAAGATACTCTTTTAACAAGCATATCAGCGACAGGTTCATTGGAGCCTGTGGATCGTGTGGAAATAGGCACTCAAGTTTCTGGCGATTTAAGCCGTATTTATGTCGATTTTAATAGTAAAGTGAAAAAAGGGCAAGTGCTTGCAGAATTAGATAAATCAAAATGGATTACTAACTTGCGTCAGTCGGAACTTGCCTATAAAGCAGCAGAAAATGATTTTCAATACAAGAAAATTATTTTTGAAAGAACGCAGAAACTCGCGGAATCAAAAAGTGTAAGTACTGTAGAATTAGAAACAGCGGAATATAATATGAATGCCGCTCGCTTTTCGATGGAACGGAGCAAAAGTGATGTAGAACAGGCTAAATTAAATTTGAGCTATTGTGTTATAAAAAGCCCGATAGATGGAGTCGTTTTAGAACGTTCTGTAGATGTGGGGCAAACGGTAGCCGCTTCAATGAGTGCTCCTGTTCTTTTTATTTTAGCGCGTGACTTATCTCAAATGAGAGTGATGGCTAGTGTAGATGAAGCCGACATAGGTTCTATATTACAAGGGCAGCGAGTTGAATTTACTGTAGATGCGTTTCCAAAGGATCGTTTTTTTGGAAAAGTCGAAGAGCTACGTTTGAATCCAACGGTGACTTCAAATGTGGTGACTTATACGGTTGTTATTTCTGCAGAAAATCCAGAATTCAAATTATTGCCAGGGATGACAGCGACTTGTACTATTGTCACAAAAGAAGAGCCAAATGCAATGGTGATTCCTTTGCAAGCGCTTCAATTTAAGCCTGCAGAAGGGTCTTATGAAAAAGGAATGCCAAGGGGTCAAGGAAAAAAACGTTTAGGTCGTTCGGATGACGCAGCTAGAGTTTGGGTTTCCGTAAACGGGCGCCCTGAACCTAGACGCATAAAAACGGGTATCAATGACGGCGTACGCGTTCAGGTGCTGGAAGGGTTGTCTGTAGGGGATTCTGTGATTGTGAATCAGCAAATGCAAACCGTAAAAGAAGAAGTCAAAAAAGAAGGCGATACAGCCACAAGCCCTTTTATGCCTAAACGCCCTGGTCGTCGGTAATTATGAAATGTAACGCTTGAAAAAGAATAGATTACTTGTGATAGTAATAATCATTGCCAAACTCAAATGATAGTGTGCAGTGAGTTTGATATGGAAATTGCATATTGGTCAGATATTTCTATGCCAGCATGTAAAAGTATAGTACAGTCGTGTGGGGAGTCGAAGCGTTTATTGATAGAAGCCTTATTCTTTCAACGCATACAAAAAATTCTATTTCTTGTTTAGAAAATCAAAGAGATATTCGTAATATACAAGTACAAAGGCAGGGTAAACCGACTCTTGATCTTGCGAGGCAAGTGATTGTGGTGGTGGTTGAAAAAAAATGGCCTAAGCAACAAATAGTTTGTAGATTTTGAACACTCATCCTTAGGAGAATCGATGAAAAAGATTCAAGTTTTAGGCGGTGGCTATTGCAAGTGCATCATTCTCGCCGAAGAACTCTCCAAGGCTGCTGTAGAAATGGACGTTGCGATTGAACTCGAAAAAATAACAGACTTCCAGAAAATCATGGAGTTTGGTGTGATGACCTCATCGGCTACGGTGTTGGATAATCAGGTCAAATTCTCTCGCAAGGTATTAAAGGTTGAAACCCTTAAGGAGTTTTTGGAATGAAAATAGGCCATTTTTTGCGAATCGCACTTCTCGCCACTCTTGTACTGTGTTCCATTGCTTGTGCGGAGGAACCTAAACAAGTGGCTAAGCCCAAGGCCAAAATCGTAGCGACTCAAGTTCCTGTGAATGGCCCCAAGGTCACCTTTGTGGAACTCGGATCGGTAAATTGTATCCCGTGCAGAGCCATGAAGAAAGTCATGGATTCCTTGGAGTTGAAATACCCCAATGATCTGAAAATCGTTTTCCATGATGTGTGGACAGACGCAGGTCAACCTGCAGCTAGGCAATACAATATTCGCACCATTCCTACCCAGGTATTCTTGGATGCTAATGGAGTCGAATACTTCCGTCATGAAGGCTATTTCCCTATGGAAGAACTAGACAAGATTCTCAAGCAAAAACAGGTCGCCAAATGATTTTGGAGATCATGGACAAGATTTCCATGATGCTCTATGGAAATGCTTGGCTAGCCTTGGCGGGCTCGCTTCTATGGGGCATTGCTAGCGTGGTGCTTTCGCCGTGCCATTTGTCGAGTATTCCCCTGGTCATGGGTTTCGTGGCCAAGGAAAGCCGTGGAACGCAGTCGCGGGCCATGCTACTCTCGGTGGTATTCACATTGGGCATTATGGTATCCATGCTCGTGCTGGGCTTGATTACGGCCGCTTTGGGACGGTTGCTGGGCGATGTGGGCTCATGGGGCTACTGGCTGGGTGCAGCGGTCTTTGTCTTAGTGGGTCTGCTCTTGCTCGATGTGATTCACTTGCCTAGCATGAGTCTGAATCAGAATCGCTTTAGAGCTGGCGGAGTGCCAGCCGCGCTTTTGCTGGGCATTTTGTTTGGAACGGTATTAGGGCCTTGCGCTTTTGCCTTTCTAATGCCGGTGCTGGGCATGGTATTTGCCTCCGCAGCCGAGCGTCCACTATTTGCCATAGGTCTCATTAGCGCTTATGCCATAGGCCATGGAGCGGTGATTGTACTCGCTGGTTCGGCATCGGTCTGGACCATTTCGTTGGTTCAGAATAGCCGTAGCACGCGCTGGATAGTAATTGCCCGCAAGGTGGCTGGCGTGCTGTGCTTGGCTTTAGCGGTGTGGTTTGTGACGAAGTGATGCTGTGAATTCACCAAGAAAAAATCGATTATCATGTTGGCTTGCTGAAATACTTCCGCTGAAAGTAGAACGCCACATTCACAAGTCCTATCATCACTGGCACCTCGACTAACGGCCCTATCACCGCTGCAAAAGCAACTCCTGAGTTCAATCCAAACACGCCGATTGCCACGGCAATGGCGAGCTCGAAGTTGTTGCTCGCTGCCGTAAAGGAAAGTGTGGCGGTTTTGCTGTAGTCTGCGCCCACCTTCTTTCCCATGTAAAACGATACCAAAAACATGATGACAAAATAGACCAGCAAAGGAATGGCGATGCGTATAACATCCAGAGGGATTTGTACGATCAGCTCACCCTTCAAGCTGAACATGAGAATAATAGTGAACAGCAAGGCAATCAAGGTGATAGGCGCAATTTTCGGTACCACTACGGCATGGTAGCGTTCGCGTCCCATGAACTTGACACCGATAAGGCGGGTCAGGGCTCCAGCCAAAAAGGGGATTCCAAGATAGATGAATACGCTCTTGGCAATTTGCCCCATGGTAATATTCACGGTAGTCGCCTGCAAACCGAACAAGGGGGGGAGTACAGTTAGGAACACCCATGCATAGGCACTGAAAAAGACCACCTGGAAAATACTGTTGAAGGCGACCAAGCCTGCCGCATATTCTGTATCGCCTTTAGCGAGTTCATTCCACACAATCACCATGGCAATGCAACGTGCTAGACCAATGAGAATGAGTCCAGTCATATATTCCGGATATCCCGCGAGGAAGGTAATAGCAATCAGGAACATCAAAATAGGCCCCACAATCCAATTCTGGATCAAAGAGAGCCCCAACACCTTCTTATTGCGGAATACATCGCCCATTTCTTCGTAGCGCACCTTGGCAAAGGGCGGATACATCATCAGAATCAAGCCAATCGCGATGGGAATATTGGTGGTGCCCACGGTAAATTGATCGACAAAATCCTTGGATGATGGAATCGCCCAACCCAGCAGAATTCCCAGTGCCATGGCTCCAAAAATCCATACTGTTAGGAAACGATCCAGAAAAGAGAGCTTTTTCCCTACTCCAGGAAGAGAATGGGCGCAGCATTCAGTATAATTGGACATAGTGAGTTCCTTTTTGTGAGAGGTGACCTGTCACAAAAACGTGGACAGTTTGCAGCCTTTTTAATTTGTTTTAAAGTGGGATGGACAACAGTATTCGATTCAATCAAATATAGTGAATTTGGTTTTTTCTGTAGTGTTTAAGGACAATTTACCAAGATCAATAGGACACCTCTTTAAGGTACAAATCTATCTGATGTTGTATCCTTTAATAATATATGTTTAAAAGGTATAAGTCAAATAGGTAACTGATTTGGCTTTTTCTTTCTACTCTTTTTGAACTCCATATAAAACGTACTGATCGCATAGATAAAGATTAAAAATAGGATCGTGTTTTTAGGCGTATTAAGATTACATAAGCCCCAAGCGATGCTTATTAAAGGAAGGTGTATTAAGTAGGGGTAAAACGAGGATCTTCCTATCGCTCGAATCGGTTTGATGCAAAAGAAGTAGGCGAGTAGCCCTTTTCCAGAAGTAAGCGAAATAATGAGTAGCCCATAAATGAGAATAGGAAGGCTGTGGTGGTTGATATAATTCCAAGCAGAAGAAGAGGTGTTCAAGAAAAATAAGCTCAAGTAGAGAAGGGCGAGAAGGCTTGCTTGAAATAAACCACTGGCATATTTCTTTTGAAGAAAAGAAAACGCGCCTGTTTGATATAAGCGGAAAAGAAGCATTCCAAATAGATACTCAAAGATTCGAACAGGAGCAAACATGTGAAAGAAGCGATATTTGGTTTCAAAATCTGCAAACCATAGATCTCCAGAGAAGCCATATATAAGACCCCAAATGATTCCAGGAACAAAAACGACTCCAAATAAAATCCAAAGCTTTTTGGAAGAAAGATTAAAGAGAAATTTTGCTGCAAAAGGGGTGATGGCATAGCATAAGAAAAAAGAAGTGAGCGCCCAAGAGGGCTCATTAAGCTTCATTCCTAAATCGGGAACGATAGACCATGTTAAAGAGAGATGTAAAAATAAACTCCGAAATGGATGGGTCATATTGGATAGCCCATTGGATATGATTTCTGGGATGGCATTCCAAGCAAAAGAGATGCTACTCATTTTAAAGACTAAAACGCCAAACATGAGAATAGTCATTAAAAAGTGCAAGCGATATAATTTCGAGATTCGAGAAAAAATAAAAGGAATTAAAGGGATTCGACGATCTGGGTCACTGAATTTCGAAGAGAATAAAAAACCAGCTAAAACAAAAAAGATGCCAGCGGCAAAAGCAGGCGCATTAATAATGGGGGAGATCCATTTCCAATTTTTGGTATACTCTAAAGCACTAGAAGAAGACAAGTGTAAAAGAACAATGTTGATGGATGCGAGTAATCTTAAACCATCAATAGCAGGGAAATAAAAATCATTTTTTTTCATTTATGTTTCTCAAAGCGAGCCCATTAAAGATTTTTTCCGTTTCTCGCAAGAAAAGCAAGGACTAAAAAAGCACCACTGATGATTAAAACTAAGGGGATGTCTTTTTGTTGAATCAAAAAGATTCTTAGGTATTTGACCGCTTGCGAACTTAAAAAAGCATAGCCAGCACTACACAAAACAATAAAAAGAGCAAAACGAGCTACAAAAGGGAGGCTTTTAGTGATTTTTCTAAAATACCCATTAATATGAGCTCCGTAAATCGTGAGAACGGTCGCTACTAAACCAACAGAAATAGAGCTTAAATGAACTCTTAAAAAATCAGCAAAAGAATGAATATAGGATAACATGAGAAAAAGACCCTCTTTATGAATTAGGTTTTTTGAGCACGTACGCTCCACCACTCGCCACTTATTTTTTCGTTTTTAGTTACAAAACCAGCTTCAGCAAACCAGTTTTCAATGTAATGCTTTTCGTTCAAGAGTTGCCCAGAAATAATAAGAGCACCTTTTGATGCAAGTCGATCTTCTATGTCGGCACGTAAAGGCCACAATTCACTTCGAATCATATTACAGAGAATAACATCAAATTGAACGGAATCCTCAAAGGCATCTAAAAAGCCTAAAACGGTATCACTTGTTTTAAATCCGTTCCGTTCAAAGTTTTCAGCGATGCAAGGAATCGCGAGTGGATCTATTTCGGTACCCACCGCTAACTTAGCCCCTAAACGCCTAGCAAACATGGCAAGAATTCCTGTTCCTGTGCCAATATCTAAAACTGTTTTTCCATGAAAATCAAGATCTTCCATTAAACAAGCAGTACTTGCTGTCGTATCGTGTTCACCAGTGCCAAAAGCGGTTTTTGCTTCGAGTTCAAGAACAACGGCATCTGGATTTTCTGCAGTAAAATCAACCCAAGGAGGGCGAACCCATAACCGCGGACTTACAGAGACTGGTTGGGCTCGGTCTCGCCACCATTGATCCCAATCTCTAGCGGCTTCTTCAGAAATTTGAAGTTGGTATTGTGGAAATAGAGAGACGATACGGTCACATTCTTCTTTTGAATCAGAGTAAAAGCAAAAGTCTACGATTTTTCCAGGATCACTAGATTCGAGTTCTTCTAATGCAGAAATACCTGCTTCAAAAAGTTCGTAACTCAAAAGCTCGTAGTTGTCTACAGTAGTGGATCCCTGTACTTTATACCAAATTTCATTTTTCTTCATGGACTAAATATAAAAATACTTTTTTGGTCTTTTTTTTTAACTGATTTGAATCAGCGAATTATTTCACTTTATGTGATTGATTTTGTAGATTCTAAAGATAATATATTGATCCATTACTCTTGACAAAGAATGCAAATTCTAAACTTAATGATCAAGATGAAATGGGGTAAAACGCCTATTTTTCAGTAAATGAAAATATTTATGGAAGTTGTTTTGCTGTGAATTACAATAAAACAAATGGAGAAAAAAAGCTCTATTTGGATACAAATGAATCATAATGAATTTTTATTTGATGATTCTTTAGGTGGTCTTTTCAAATCAATTCACATGCCTTTTGCATTTATGAACGCTGTCATCTAATCTTCACAAGAACCCCCTTTTATTCTATCTTTGACTTCGTTAAAACACTCAAAGAATAAAAATGCACATGAAACGGTCAGTTTGTAGTATTGCTATTGCGTCGGTTCTTTCCATTTTGGCTTTGGCTGAAATCAGTAATCGCTTTTGTGACCAAAAGAACCTCGATGAGCAATTAAAAGAAGATATCCAAAAATGTGGCGGTAAACTGAAAGAAACTCGCTGCGTCGTGGAAGGTGCTGATGGTTGGCTTTTTTTGCAAGAAAGCCTAATCAACATAGTCGCTGACTGGCACCCCAATACAGAGCAAATTATTGCCTTTAGTGACTCCTTGGAAGAACGCGGAATAGAGTTAGTTGTTGTTCCTGTTCCAGATAAGTTGCAAGCAGAAGCAGATCATTATATTGATATTCCCGATTACGAAATTACTGCTAAAAATTACGATGATTGGATTGAGACCTTACAAAAAAACGATGTTACAGTAATCGACGCTCTCGATAAGTTCCGCGAACTGCGGAATTTCACTCCGATGTTTGAACCAAATGAAAGCCATTGCACTGGAGCCGCAAGGCAAATTCTTGCAGAAATGGTTGTAGATTCTATTGAGGGTCTTTTTGAAGATAATCCGAAGAAGAAGTACCTGCTTAAGGATACGCTTGTTCCTGGAACGGGAAACTTGTACCACCTGCTTCACAACAAATATTCAAATTACAAGGTCGAAGAAGCAAAAGTGATAACGCCTGATGGGAAAAAATATCGTGGCTCAAAAAAAGCACCTATTGTAGTCATTGGTGACAGCAACGCGGGTCATGGAAGTAGTATTTCGTCAAACATTGGAGCCTATATTGCCCAAAATATAGGTGAAGAAACGTATACCATAAGCAAGGTGGGTGGCGGAAATATTGGTCCTACTCTGTTCAAAAACCGCGAAGATTTTTTGCATGGGAAAAAGGCTGTGGTCTGGGTATTCGATGGTCGCGAACTCTACGGAAAATTTCAAAAACCAGCTTTTTGAGACAGTAATCAAAAATTCGAGCTTTATTTAAAGACAAGCTCATTAGATTTTTTTGTTGAGAGGAATTAAAGTAGGAATACACACCTTAAATAGGGGTTAAGACACGCCTTTTTAAAATTGAAAATGATATATTTAGGGCAATCATAGTGGAGTTTTTTATGGAAATTAAATGGTTAAATCCTGATAGTCCTTTTGATCGACTTATTTTAGCAGGTGATATTGGTGGTACAAATACCAACTTAGGTCTTGTGGGTTATAAAAAAGGGAAGTTTACTCTTATTTTAGAAACTGTTTTCCCTTCTGCTACATTAACCAGTTTAGCAGAACCTTTAGCTGAGACATTAAAAATTGCGAAAGAACATTCTCCTGAATTAAAACCAGAATACTGCTGTATTAGTGCTGCAGGTCCAGTTTCTAACAATCGTTGTGTGATGACCAACTTATCTTGGGACATCGACGGCAATGCTTTGACAACGATTATAGGCATTCCTGTGATGATCATTAATGATTTTGTAGCGATTAGTTATGGAATCCCTACTTTAGATGTGGAAGACCCCACTCAAATTCATAAGCTAGTACATTCAGATGGTAGCTATGCACAGCCACAGCTTGCAACAAAAGCGGTGATTGGCCCTGGTACAGGCATGGGTGTTTCTTTCTTGGCTTTCGATGGGAAACGTCATATTCCAGCAAGTTCAGAAGGTGGTCACATGTCTTTCTCTCCTTTTGATGAAGACTCGCGCTCTTTTTGTGATTACATGACTAAAAAGTTAGGAACGCAGCCAGGAGTAGAAGTTTTTGTCTCTGGGCTTGGCATATCGAATATGTACGAGTGGTGGAAAGCAACGAAGGGAATTCCTAGTAATCCATTATTTCAAAAAATAGAAGAAACAGAACCAAGTGATAGGCCCAAGTATATCAGTCGTGCGAGCGATACCGATCCTGTGGCCGCTGAAATGATGCGTTTGTTTGTAAAGATGCTCGGCCGATTTGCAAGTGATGTGTCGGCACTTTTGCTCCCATTAGGAGGCCTTTATCTAGCTGGTGGTACAGTGCAAAAAGATATGCGCTGGCTCGAACGAGACCACTTGTTTATGAAGTATTTTGAAAAAAATTACAATCCAAATATTCGTCCGTTGCTTCAGAAGATGCCTGTATATATCATCAAAGATTATAGCATCAGTCTTTATGGGGCTGCAAACGCAAGTTTGAATTTACAGCAAACTAAATAATTTTTTTAAACTTACTTTTTCTCTCATTTTACGGGCTTTTTAGATGATTACGTCTAATAAGCCCTTTTTTATGCCTGTTTTAGTGGAGCTGGGTTTAAGGCACCCTTTATTATATTTTGCTTAAAACTATTTTTTAGAAAAAATAAGGCAAACTCTAAAATATCGAACTAGCGAGAAGTATCGCCGCAAAAGTTTTGAAAATCAATTTTTAGAGATTGCTGTATAATTGTTGAGCTATTAAATATTAAAGGAATATAAATATGCCTTCTTTTGACCCAAGCGCAAAAAAGATGCTGCTTTCTGGAAACGAAGCCATCTCTCTTTCGATGTTGCATTGTAATGTGCAAATCGCTACGGGGTATCCTGGAACCCCTTCTTCAGAAATTCTAGAAACGTATTCGGAAATAGGTGGTTATGCTCAATGGGCTCCAAATGAAAAGGTTGCTGCAGAAGTCGCTTTAGGTGCCGCCTTTGGCCATGCAAGATCTGTTGTGACCATGAAGCATGTGGGCTTAAATGTCGCAAGTGATGTGCTTTATACAGCCACTTATTCTGGTGTTCAAGGAAGCATGGTATGGATTGTCGCCGATGATCCTGGTCAAGCAAGTTCTCAAAACGAGCAAGACACTCGTAATCATGCGAAGGCTGCTGTGTGCCCTATGTTTGAACCCTCTAATTCTCAAGAAGCCTATGACATGGTGCGTCTAGCTTTCCAAACGAGTGAACGCTTTGGCATCCCTGTGATTCTTAGAATGACAACACGAGTGGATCACTCTAAATCCATAGTCCAAGTTTCTGATGAAAAGCTAGAAGCATTAAAACCTCATTTTGTTCGTGATATTGCCTCTCGAGTGATGGTGCCTGGTTATTCCAAACCAGCAGCAAAAAGACTTCGTGCTAAGATGGAAGAAATGGCGGCTTGGAATAGTGCAGAAGGCCCAAATCGAATGGAAATGCGTTCTACCGATTTAGGGATTATTACTTCTGGTATTTCTTACCATCATGTTAGAGAAGCGGCTCCAGAAGCGAGTGTTTTGAAAATCGGGATGAGTTACCCTTTACCTGTGAATTTAATTCGTGAATTTGCCGCCAAAGTGGGTCGTCTTGTTGTGATAGAAGAAAATGACCCTTGGTTATTTGAGGGAATCAGTGCTCTTGGCATTAAAGTAGAAGGCAAATACGATCCGATTTATCGTTTCGGAGAATTAGATGTCAATCGTGTAAGACGTATTTTAGCCAAGGATCAATCTCCTGAACCAGTACCTGTAAAAGGTCGGCCACCTGCGTTATGTCAAGGATGCCCTCATCGTGAATCTTTTGCGGTTTTAAATGAACTCAATTGTATTGTCTCTGGAGATATTGGTTGTTATACATTGGCCGCCCTACCTCCTCTTTCTGCAATGGATATGATGATTGATATGGGAGCGGCTATTGGCATGGGCCTTGGCTTACGTCATGTTCTTCCGCGTGAAGAAGCAAAACGTGTCGTTTCTGTGATAGGGGATTCCACCTTTATTCATAGCGGCATTACGGGTCTTGTTGAGATGGGATACAACAGGCCATCTACCGGTCATGTGGTCATTATTTTAGATAACAGCATTACCGCCATGACAGGGCAACAAGAACATCCTGGGACCGGTCGAAAATTAGACCATTCGCCAGCATACAAAGTCAATTATGGTGAAATTGCAAAGGCAGCAGGGATTGAAAATGTATTTGAAGTCAATCCAGTGAAAGAGTATGATAAAATGAAGGCGCTAGTTAAAGAAGCGTTAGAAAAAGACGAGCTCACTCTCATTATCGCAAAGAGCCCTTGTATCTTAGCATTAAAGAGCATTTTAGCTTGGGATAAAGCAAATCGTGAAAAAGCAGGAGATCAAAAATGAGTACCATGAATGTAAAGTTTGCTGGTCTTGGTGGAACAGGTGTTGTTAAAGCAAGTGATGTTTTTGCTGAGCTAGTTTTTGAATTAGGGTATGATGTAAAAAAAGCAGAAGTACATGGCATGAGCCAACGTGGCGGTTCTGTGGCAAGTGATGTTCGCTATGGAGAAAAAGTTGAAAGCCCAATGATTCCTGATGGAGAAGCACAATTTCTCGTTGTTTTCGCTGAAGATCAAATTCCAGTGAATGAAGCAGCATTAAAAGTTGGCGGCACTCTTTTATCTCCAAAAGATATAGATGTTTCTAAACTACCATCTGAAAAGGCATTGAACGTCGCTATGCTTGGTAAACTGAGTACATTTTTTGATTTTCCTTTAGAAAAATGGGAAAAAATTCTTCAAAAACTTTTTGCCCCAAAATTTCATGAAGGCAATTCAATTGCTTTTAAAATAGGACGAGAAGGGTAGAATTTCTTACTTTGGCTGTAAAAAATACTACAGCAGTGTGTAAGAAAAATTTGATTTTTAAGCCTTTTCATCGCGAACCTCAAAAACAATTATTTTCAATGAGCCTCTAAAACCATTAAAATACAAGGTTTTTAGAGGTTTTTTATTTTCTAGAAATAATAGAACGGCTTAAATTCGTGTAAAAATAATTCGTATTTCAATAGTTTCATTTATTTTATATGAGGCACATTTTAAAAATGTCTTTATTTCTAATAATGCTTTTTAGAAGTTGCTATGGGTCAAAAAAAAGGATGTTTTAGATTGGGGTTTATATGATCAATACAAAAGTTGGGTTTAAGATTACACTTCTCTTGTTATTAATGACAAGCTTTCTATTTGCGGGAAAAGAAATTTATCTCCCGAATTTTTTTAAGCAACAAGGGATCGATTTTGAGTCGCCCAGTGCGCAGTGGAGCCGTAGTCGTATGGATAGTACGGCCAATTGGATTATCCTTTGGGAGTCTGGCTTTGGCAGTGATCCCTCTAGTAATGTTGCTCCATATAAAGTGAATATGAGTCAATTAAAAGAGGTGCTCGAGAAAAGCTATGCAATGAATTTAAATACAATGAAAATGGTCGTGAAGGGATCTTCCAAAACAGATCAGTATAAAATGATTGTTTTCATAAAATATTCTACGACATGGGGAGCCTATGGATCTGGTTATGATAATGTCATAGGTTCATTAGAAGTAAATCCAGCGGCAGCTAATATCCCTAGTGTAGTCGCTCATGAAATAGGGCATACTTTTCAATACCAAGCTGGTTGTGACGTTCCAGAAGGTGGTTTTCGTTATGGGTTAGGCCCTAATGGCGAAGGCGGAAACGGATTTTGGGAACAAGGGGCACAATGGGCGTCATTTCAAGTGTACCCTGAAGAACAATTTAGATCGGGTGATTTTAATACCTATATAAAAAGCAATCATCTTCATATTTTACATGAAGAACCTCGTTATGCCAATTACTTTTTACCTGATTATTGGGCGTATAAAAGAGGGATTGATTTCATGGGCCGTCTCTGGCGAGAATCTCGTCGTCCAGAAGACCCTGTAGATGCTTATAAAAGACTTTTTAATGTTTCTCAAAGTGAATTTAATGAAGAAATTTTTGAACACGCTGTTCGTTTAACGACATGGGATCTTCCTGCAATTAAACAAAGAGGGGCAAACTATATTCAACGTCGAGCTCAGGTGAAAATGAAAAAAACAACAGATCAATACTGGCTTGTCGATTCTGCAGTCACCATAGAAAATTATGGCTATAATAGTATTAAGTTAAACGCCCCATCAACAGAAATTCAAGTCTCTGTACAGTTTCAAGGAAAGGCAGGAGCCAGTGGATATCGTTCTATAAACATCGATAAAGCGGGCTGGTATTTTGGTTTTGTAGCTCTTTTAAATAATGGAGAAAGAGTTTATAGTGATGTAGGGTCTCTTGAGTATAGTGGAGGGGAAAATCCAGAAGGCGCATTAAGTTTTAATGTCCCAGCAGGTTGTTCTTATTTGTGGCTAGTCGTCTCTGGAGCGCCTCAAGAACATTGGCATCACGTTTGGGATGATTCCACTTATAACGATGAACAATGGCCTTATCAAGTCAAGTTTTCGAATACGAATTTACTTGGAGAACAAAATGAATCTACGACTAATTATTCTTTAAGTACCGCTGTAGAAGGTTCTGGATCGATTTCCCCTGCTTCGGGAAGTTATCCATCGGGATCTCTCACCTTAAAAGCAACGCCAACGCCAGGGTATGTTTTTGATCATTGGAGTGGTGATTTGACTGGTTCTGAAAACCCTGCATTACTAAAGCTAGATCAAGATAAAAGCGTCACCGCTCATTTTATCAAGTTAAAGACAACAGTAGAGGAATTTACTTTTGAGCTCACGATGTCACCTAAATCAGATTACTCTTCTACTGCAGTTCCTTTAGATAAAGGCGCTATCGCTTTAGCATTTGGTTTATCTGAATCCGATTTAGCAGATAAAATAGGAACAGATATTCGTTATTATGCAGTGAATCCAGATCAATCTTTTGATGCAAACTCAACGGCAATAGATCCTGGGCATTGGTATAATGCAGAAGGTCAAGTGGTGAGTTATGGAGATCAAGCGGTAATCTTTTCTGAGATTAATAAAAATACACTAACAGCCAATATCGGGCAGTATCCTGATCGTTCTGTTAAAGGGGATTCTTACCTTATAAAACAAGCGCTTGTGTATCAAAAATCGGCTACAGAAGAGGTGCAAATCCATTTGATTTATTCTATTAAAATAGATGAATCTCTAAAAATCAGAACACGAGCATTGCCTCCAATTCTTAGCCAAGGGGAACGACCTATTTTATCATCAGAGATTCTCTCATTAATGAATACTGGCCGCGGAGAACTTCAAGTCTATAATCTAAAAGGGAAACGCGTGGCCTCTGTAAAACAGGTTTCTTCTTGGAGTGATCTTGGAATGAATCAGAATGGAGTTTATAAGATTGTATTTTTAGAAAACCATAAAATTAAAGCAATTCAATCCATTTCTTATGTCAAATAGAGCTCGTCAAAGTATGGAATGAATAATAAACTACCATTTTTATAAAAATGAAATCAGAAATTCAGGTTATGCGCCTGAATTTCTGATTTTTAGGGCTAATTTGATAAAATCAGGGGCTCTAAATTTATAATTTGCATTATATGGCATGTTTTTTGCAACGGACCTTAAATCAATCCTTAAAAACTCTCCAATTAATTCTTATTGGAGGAATTTCTTTTTTATTTGTGGGATTATTTTCTGGTTGTGAAGAGATTGAAGAGGAAGCGCCATGGGTATCGGTAGATCGTCCTTTGATGCTTTTTAATGATACGACTCTGCTTGATTTTTATGAAGAAGAAGTTTTGTCGTGGAAATTAAAAACGGCGTACTTAGAACGTTGGGCGTCCACGGATAAAGTTTTCGCTCGTCCTATACTTGTGGATATTTACGATTCACTTGGAGTAAAAGTTGCTTTTTTGCGTGCCGATTCTGGAACGCTTGATATGGGGATGAATTACGTTTTTGCGTATGGCCATGTATTTGCTTTTACTCCAAAGGGAGCCTCCGTACGTGCTGATTCTCTTTTATGGCATAAAAAAGATAACATGGTTAAAACAGATAGCTATGTTCGAGTAGTCACAGAGGATGGAGATGTATTACAAGGAAAAGGCTTTATTAGTGATGCTAAAATGGATAATTGGAGAATCTTGTCGCAGGTCACTGGAATTTTTCAAGATGCCGCAAAACGTTTAAAAGAAGAAGATAAAACGCTACTAGATGAAACCACTTCCGTGGGACCACCAAGAAAAAAACGTGAAAGAGAAGCCACTCCTAAAAAAGATGAGCAAGACACATTCTCAAACAAATCCAGAATTAATAGGGCAAAAAAAGAAGGAAGATCTATTCGACTCTTAAGTGATAAAGAAGCTGAACAAGATAGATTAAAACGGAGAAAAATCAAACGAGATACATTAAACACCCCTCGCTCCAAGGACCTTAAATCTAATCGTCCTCGTGCAAATAGGAGAGCTGAATGAATCGATCTCTCCTTAGTGCTTTTATTCTTTTAACTTTTTGTAGTATGTTATGTGCTCAAAGTTCTCCTTTGATTATGCGTCATGCAGATAGTTTATCTGTAGCAAGAACTAGAGGAAGCTTATTGCTACAGGGGAAAGTGCATTTTATTCATGATAGCATCGAATTCAAAACGCAACGGGCTATTTGGAATCGAGACATTGATATGGTTCAGTGTGATGGTGGCTTTTTATTTACTCAGCCTGATGGCTTTATTAAAGCAAGTAGTGGTGTATACCAGAAGAAAAATAATTTTGCCTCTGCGACAGGGAATGTGGTTGCTGCGGATTCTCAAAAGACTTATGCTTTTTTTGGAGAGCATTTAACTTATGATCGAAAAGAAGGAATCTTAACCATGCCCGATAAACCCATATTACATCAATATGAAACGAAAGGCGATACTATAGACACCTTATCAATTAAGGCAAAGAAGATTGTATATCACCAAAAAAAAGAATTTGCTTCGGCATTTAGAGACGTGAAAATTCAACAAGAAAAAATGCTCGTGACTTGTGATACCGCCTATTTTGACAAAAAAAATAATTGGATGTCTTTATCAGGAAATCCAATTTGTCAGTTAGAAAATGAGACTATTCAAGGCGATTCCATTTATTTGGTTTTAGAACCCAATGGAAAAAGACTTAAATCGGCTTTAGTGATAAGAAATGCTCATGGTGTACAAGTACAAAAAGCGAAAGGACGTCAGCCTGCGCAGCACACAGAAGCATTCGGAGATACATTATTTGTAGAGTTTGAAAAAGGTAAAATAAGTCATCTTTACGTGAATTTGAATGCCAAAGGATTCTTTTTTGAAGAAGACTTGCCTGACTATAAAAATTTAATGGATGGTAATCGTTTAGATATATATTTTGAGAAAGGAAAGATTAATAAGGCAATTGTTGGTGGAAATGCACAAAGCACCTATTTCTATGTGAAAGAGAATCGTAAAGTTTCTGGCCGAAATGAATCTTCTGGAGACACGATTCAAGTGGATTTCAAAGACGGTCAAGTGGGCTCTCTTAGAATGATTGGCGGAAAAACTTTAGCTAGCGGCCGATATTTCGATTTAGAAAAAAGCATGGGAAAAGAGGATAAGAGAATAGAAGTAAAAAGAGACTCCACTCGAGTTCGAAAATCGGAGTCAGAAAGAAGAAAGAGTAGAATGGAAAGGCATAAAAAAAGAGAAATGATTCTTCCAAAAGACAGTGTAAAAACGAAGAATAATCTCGAAGGGCAAAAAAATAATGAATGACGTGATCCATACAATACATACCAATAAATTATGCAAAGTGTATAGTGGCAAGCAAGTGGTTCATGAGGCTTCCGTTCGTGTTTCTCAAGGTGAAATTGTGGGCTTACTTGGCCCAAATGGGGCGGGTAAAACGACTACTTTTTATATGATTGTGGGAATGATTCGTCCAGATAGCGGGCAGATTTTTTTAGATGATATTGAAATGACATCAAAGCCGATGTATCGTCGAGCCCGTTTAGGAGTGGGGTATTTACCTCAAGAGGCTTCTATTTTCAGAAAGATGAATGTGGAAGAAAATATTATGGCCATTCTTGAAACGCAGGACTTAAAACGAGTCGAAAGAAAAAGGCGTTTAGAAGAATTGTTAAATGAATTTAAGATTGATCATATTCGAAAGACAAAGGCTTATAGCTGCTCTGGCGGAGAACGTCGTCGCTTAGAAATCGCAAGAGCTTTAGCTTCTAACCCTAAGTTTTTATTGTTAGATGAACCGTTTGCTGGAATTGATCCTATTGCCGTTGCAGATATTCAGTCGATTATTTCTGATTTAAGAGATAAAGGTATGGGCATTTTAATTACAGATCATAATGTTCGTGAAACGCTTTCTATTACGGATCGTGCCTACATTATGTATAAAAGCCAGGTACTTACAGAAGGATCCTCTGAATTTTTAGCTGGAGATGAAGAAGCTCGTCGTATTTACCTTGGGGAGTCCTTCCGCTTAATTTAGGAGTGAATATGAATCTAGGAATGCAACTAAATCAAGGTGTTCGTTTAGAGCAGAATTTATCTCCTCAGATGCTTCAGTCGATTACCATTTTACAAATGAACTCGCTGGATTTAGAAACTGCTATTAAACAAGAAACAGAACAAAATCCTCTTTTAGAATTAACAGATACAGAAGAAAAAAGTGAAGCGGACTCATTAGATGATGAGAATTTTGAAGAAAATAGCGAGATGAGTCAAGAGCAGGATGATGTAGAAACGGGCTTGATTGATGACCCAGATGAAAAATTAATTGATTGGGATAAATATTTTGAAGAAGGCTTTGTGGATGCAGAACGTCCATTAAAAGATTTAAACACCCCAGACCCAGAAGAAGAAGAATGGAACCGTGAAGCGACTGAATCGCAGAGCATGCAAGACTTTTTAAAAAACCAGTTGAGAAGCTGGAAGCGTCCTGAGCGAATCGTTGTGGTGGTAGAGTATTTAATTGATTGCTTAGATGAAAAAGGCTATGTACAGAGCGCATTAGCACAAGATGTTTCCACATTGCAAGTACGCAGCGGTTTTAAAGAAGTGGAGGAAATTTCACCAGAATATTTGGCAAGCTCAAACCCAGATATATTAGAAGCCGAAGAAGTTTTACAAAATAAGAAATCGTTAGAAGAAGCTTCTTTTGTCGTTCGAGAAGCTTTTCATGTTTTACAATCCTTAAACCCTAAAGGCATAGGCGCTCGAAATTTAAGAGAATGCTTATTAATACAAGCATACAGCCTGCCCGATTTTTCTGTTTTAGCAATACAGATTTTAGAAAAGCATTTTGACTCTTTAAAAGCACTTCGCTATGGGTTAATAGCTAAAGAACTTAATGTGACGACAGAAGAAGTGCAAGGAGCGGTACAAGAGCTTTCAAAGCTAACTCCTCATCCAGGTGTGCAGATTACAAATTCCTCTATTCAAATGATTGTTCCAGACATGAGTGTAGTAGAAGAAAAACCTGGCGTTTTTAAAGTGATTGTGAAAGACCCTCCTTTGCGTAGCCGGTTACGAATTAATCAAACGTATAAAAGACTTTTAATGAGCTCTAATACATCGAAAAAAGACAAAGAATATATTCGAGAAAAATTAAACGCTGCCAATTCTTTTTTACGTAGTGTGGATAATCGTCAGAGTACAATGGAACTAGTGATGAATGCGATTCTAAAACGTCAAATGGACTTTTTCATAAAGGGTCCAGAACATTTGAACCCAATGATTTTGCAAACGATTGCAGACGATATCCAACGAGATCCAAGTACCGTTAATCGGGTTACCAATGGAAAATACGTAGAGACTCCTTATGGCGTTTATGAGTTAAAACAGTTTTTTACGAATGGTTTAAAACAAGACGATGGTTCTGACTTAAGCTCCGCGCGAATTCTAAATGCTATAAAAGAATTAATAGAAAATGAAGATCGAAAGAAACCGCTTTCGGATCAGGCTTTAACGAACGCCTTAGAAGAGAAAGGGATTCGTATTGCACGTCGTACCGTGGCAAAGTACCGAGAAGAGGAATTGAAAATCTTACCTGCCAGACTTCGAAAAGAGGTTTAATGGTCTTTTTGAAATCGAAAGACAAGAAATAAATGTGTTTTAAATAGTCCAAATTGGAACTGAGTTACAGAATATGTTTTTTAATTAGTTTATTTTTATATTAATGTTATGTATTTGAGAGAAAAACAATTTTTTTGATGCTTTTTTGTCAAAAATAGATGTATATACTCTGAATGCAAAACATAGGTTTTGTTTGAATCACGTTTTTAATACGGAGGATCCTCATGGATATCAATATTTCAGCTCGTCATTTCAATGCTTCTGCAAGTCTTCAAGCTCGTGTTCAAGAAGAAATTGAAAAATTGGGTAAGTTCTACCCAAACATTACCTCCGCCACTATTGTCTTAGATCATGAAGTAGAGCATATGCGCCGTTGTGAAATTTCTTTAAATATTACCGGTACTGTGGTTGTTGCTTCTGCAGATGAAGAAAATATGGGCAAGGCTCTTGATGTTGCTATCGAACGCGCTAAGACGCAGCTCAAAAAACAAAACGAAAAACAAAAAGATCATAAAACACAGTCACTTTCTGACTTGGTTAATAAGTGAGTGCTTATTCTTTAAAAGATCTTAATGTGAATTGTCGGGATAAGTATCCCGTTAAAAACTTATGGCTTAAACATAAAGATCTTCTCCAGTTGGAACTCTGTACTGGAGAAGATTCTTTAAATGGATTTATTGAAGAAAGTGGCTTACACCGTCCAGGTCTTGCTATGGCGGGCTTTACTTCTGTGTATAGTTCACATCAAATTCAAGTGATAGGGCATACGGAATGGAATTATTTGGAATCCCTTGGCCCAGAAAAGCGTCGAGCGATTTTTAAAAATTTATCTCAATTCCATTCCCCTCTTTGGGTAATTACACATGATCAAAAACCACATCAAGAATTACTTGATATGTGTAATGATCAAAACGCTCCCATCTTTTGTACTCCATTATACACATTTGAATTTGCAAATATTGTTCAGCGTATCTTAGAAGACTTTTTTGCCCCATATGCAGTGATACATGCGAGTCTTGTTGATGTTTATGGCGTGGGTATGCTTTATATTGGCGAAAGTAATGTGGGCAAGTCTGAATGCGTTTTAGACTTAGTCGAACGAGGGCATCGCTTAGTTGCAGATGATGTCGTTCATATTTCGCAGATCGGTAGCTCTATTATTGGTAGAGCGAATCCTATGGTAAAGCATCATATGGAAATTCGAGGCGTTGGTATCATTGATATTCGTTCCATGTTTGGAATTCATGCGGTACGTAAAATCAAAAAAATTGAAGTCATTGTGGAGTTACAACAGTGGGATCGTCATGCCACATATGATCGTACAGGCCTCAGTTCTTCAGTAGAAGAAATTATGGGTGTAAAAATTCCACATATTTTAATCCCTGTGTTACCAGGAAAAAATTTAACCGTGATTTCTGAAGTGATTGCCATGAATTCATTAATGAAGATGGATGGTATGGATACTGCCTCTTCTTTTAATGAGCTTCTGTTACGTCGAATTAAAGAGAAGGCAAAAGGCCATAAAGTAGAAGACTTCATGGATGAAAGTATTTTTAATGGCAATGCTTATGAATAGGTTTGTTTATCTATTTAAGAATAATATTTTAGCTGTTCTTGTTTTTCTTTTGTTAGTGGCGATTGCTTTTTCTGCTTGGTTTTTCTTTCACCCATCGAGCCCATACCACGAACGCCAAACCTTTGTGATATATTTTCAGAAAATAGGTTCACTTGCTTCAGGTAGCCTTGTTCGTGTGAATGGGATAGAAAAAGGAAAAGTGTTACACACCCAATTAACAGAGAAAGGGGTTTATGTAACAGTGCGTTTATTTGCCGATTTCAATGTTCCAAAAAATTCTTCTTTCCGATTAATTAATACTGGTTTAGTAGGCAAACAAGAAGTTAGTATTCTTGCAGGAGATGCCACCAGTTTTTTGATTAGTGGAGATACTTTGAATGGCCTTACTGATCAAGGCTTTTCGGAGATTAGCCGTAATTTGCTTTTGATTTTGAATGATGTTGATTCGGTCAAAATAATAGTAAATGCTTTTATGGATTCTCTGACAAAAGGGTCTATTGGAGAATCATTCACTTCAGTACAAAAAAAAGGGCGTTTTTTAGTTCGAGATACAAAAAATAAATTGTCTTCTTGGATGACTGAATTTAACCAAGTGAAAACGGCCGCTATGGCTATTGTTCCAGAGGATCCAAAGGCTAAAAAAGATCTCGATCTTTTATTAAGTGATTTAAATCAACTTCTAATAGAATTAGAGCATATGCAACAAGAATTGTCGTCCATATCTTTTGAAATAGAAGAAAATGGAACTCTAGGTCAATTTATCAAGAACTCAAATCCGTTGATAGAGAAGATGGATTCTACTGGGGTCAATATGGATCGTTTGATAGAAGAAATAAAAAGAAACGGTTTAGCCCTAAATATCGACATATTTTAGACATTTCAAAAAAAGTCAAAAAATACTCCCTCTTCTTACTAAAAAAAAAGATAGTTTATGCGGGTACCGACAACAACGACTTTGTAATTTTAAAAAGTCGCAAACGAAGGGGTTCGTATGACAGAAAAAAAACCGGTAAAAATGGACCAAAAAGATTTGGATTTTTTTGAGGCTTTACTTGCAGAGCGTCGTAGAGAGTTAGTAGCTGCTCAAACAGATTCTGAAAACACTAATGTTTTTCATTCGCAAAAAGATCAAGGTGGAGAACTCGCAGGTTATTCCAATCATTTGGCAGATGCCGCTTCTGATTACACCTCTTTAGAAACCAATTTTGATTTGGCTGCTCGAGAAGGCAAGTATTTAGTCTATCTAGAGGAAGCTCTTCAACGCGTTAAAAATGGCACTTTTGGCATTTGCAAAGTCTGTAAAAACTTAATACCAAAAGCACGATTAGAGGCTGTTCCTACGGCCACAAAATGTGTTGATTGTAAAGAAGAGACTAAGCGCAAAGAACGTGAAGATAGCCGTATTGAAATGGCTCGTCTTTTTGCTGAACAGCAAAGGCGAGAACAGAAAATGTAAACTGAAAATAAGGGCTCTTTTAATTCAAATCGAGCTACACTTTCAAGACAAATTCTTAAAAATCAAATCGCTTAAATAAGACCGGAAAGTATAAATTCTTTCCGGTTTTTCTTCTCTATGGGGCCAAGTAAAGTTTGATAATAAAATGATAGCGGCGTTTTGCTCAGGGTCTGCGACAATGCTTGCTCCTGTGAAACCCGTTTTACCAAAAGTTCTAGAAGAACAATGAGTGCCCATAAAACGAGAGTTGTTTAATTCAAAACCAAGAGCTGTTTGAGCATTCACAGAAGGGTCAAGGGCATTCCTAGAGATCATATTCAAAATGCCTGCAGGCATCACTTGTTCGCCTTCATATAAGCCATCTTGGAGCAGCATTTGAACAAAACGTGTTAAGTCGTGAACGGTAGAGAACATCCCTGCAGAACCGACAGGAAACAATCGTTCTAAAACAAAAGCGCTTTCATCGTGAACGATGCCTTGTATGATTTCTTTCCGAAAATCACAATGCTCTGTTGGGATGATTTCAGAACGAGGCATTCTTTGTAAAGGAAACCAGCCAGAACGAGTCATTTGAAGAGGATTAAAGAGAAGTTCTTTCCCTAGAACAGATAGCGATTTCCCGCTAAAGCGATGTAAAATAATCCCTAATAAAATACTCGCTGGGTTGCCATAGTTAAAGACGATTCCTGGAGCCTGTTCAAAAGTGTAAGAATACAAGTGGTTTAAAATAGCTTCTGGAGATAAGTGCTTTAAGGTACTCATAGGGACTCGATAATCTAAGCTATGAGTTAACAGGTGCTTCAAAAGAATTTGATTTCTAAAGTTTGTTTGGAGCTCTTCAATCCATGAGATAACGGGGGTTTCAAGAGATAATTCCCCTTTAAGAATATAATGAAGAGCTAAAGTAGATGTGGGGCATACTTTTGTTAAAGAAGCTATATCAAAGACAGAATCAGGGCTCGCGTTTAAAGAAACAAATAAAGTTTCTTGATTTGGCAGCAAAACGCCAACAACAGCCTTGTCAAAAATTTGTGCGGTTTGAGCTTCTGCTAAAGCGAGATCTATTTTTTCTTTTAAGTTATTCATGGTCTTATTAAAATAGTTAAGTTCAATGTTCAAGTGATTAAAAATTGTTGATATTCAATGATAGCAGCTAACTCACATTTCATTGAAACGCAATAATGAATTGCGGCACCTACCCTCGGCTTTTGTTTTGGCAAATAAAAAAATGCCGATTTTCATGCAACTTGGTAATATGCATGCGAGCATTTTAGCAGCATTTTTTATTAATATTTTTTTACTTCTGGTTGAATAGTTCAAATAAGTATTTTTCTTGCTTTATCGAGACTCAATAAAAATGACCTTTCCTATTTTTTAACGAAGCCCTTTATTGCAAAGACTTTTATATTTTATAAAATTGTAATATGGAAGAATACATTGACATATTAAACGCGCATGGCGAGTCATTAAATTATAGTGCTTCTAGAACAGAAGTTCATGCGAAAGGGTTATGGCATCGGACGGTTCATATTTGGGTTTTTGACCTGAATGGAAAAATCTTGTTTCAAAAACGAAGTCTAAAAAAAGAAAATCATCCAGGATTATTAGACACGAGTTGCGCAGGTCATATTTCTGCAGGAGATGATAGCCGAAATGCGGGCGTACGAGAGCTTGCTGAAGAATTAGGCATTATCAAGAAAACGGATGATCTAAAATTTCTTTTTGAATCAAAACATGAAACGGTTTTAAATAATGGTTCTTACTTAGATAACGAATATTATGATGTTTATCGGGTGGATCTTTCTCTAAAAGAAGTAGAAATGCTTAGTCCACAAAAAAGCGAGTTAGAATCGCTACATTGGTTTTCAATTAAAGAGTTTCAGACTCTTTTAGAAAAAGAACCTTCCCTTTTTGTAGAACATACAGAAGACTTTAAATACTTAAAACGCCTCGGTTAGAGGCGTATCGTTACAATCAAAAAATGGGGTTTCAGCAAATAAGCAGAAAGCGTTTTTATTTTATAGCTGGGATAAACAAAAAGAGCTTTTGACCTTTTTGTACAGAGACTTGCTTAAAAGTGAACCTCGAAACCGTAGCACCTCTAGAGTCTAAAGCAGCAATGTCAAGATCATGTACTCCAGGAGCTACAGGAATGCGAGTCATGTGAATACGATTAGGCATAAAAAGGCCTACACGTAAATCTGCTTTTTCTAATTGACTAGAAGCAACGTCTGTTCCAATACTTGTGGCTAAGTTCAAAAGGGGATTACTGGTTTCAACCGCTTTTTTTGTTTTTTGAGCGGCAAAAGTACGTAAAGCGACACGAGCGGCTGTCTTTGCAACTGTACCAGACCAATCGTCTTTTAAATTGCGAGTGATTTCATCATTTAAGTCCGTGACGCTTTCAGAGTAAATTTCTGGTTCGTTATTGAGATAAATGGAGAAATCATAAACATTAAAAGGAAGCACTTTCTTTTCAGGAAGGCTAAAGGCGATGTGAGCTGTTGCAGTACCTGATTGTGCAATGATAGGCGCAAGCATAGTGAAACTCTTCACTTCACCAGTTTGACCATCTGTATAGGTGAGATTTAGGCCTTCACCATTCACAAAAGTTCCTGACATTCTCATTTCGCCAAGAATAGGACTATGCCCAGCGTAACCAACGACAACGATTTCTGCGCCCTTCTCTTCAAGGCTTTGAGAGAGAGGTGTTTCTGTGTTAGGAATATTTAATTGTCTTAAATCGTCTTCTCTTCCATTTTTTTGAAGAGATGAAGATGTAAAATCAACAAGTTCTGTAGGTAATTTTTGCCTGTATTCTTGATATGCTTTAACTGCCTTATAATAAGAAATGGCGGCGTTATCATTCTCTCCGTTCATCTCATAAACAAGAGCGGTTAAGTATTGTAAAAAGCCATTGTCATTGACCTTTTCACTATCTTTTTGGTAAAGAGCTTCCATAGCCATTTGTGCTCTTTTGACTTCGACGTTGGCGCCATCTAGATCATTGATAGCTAGGTAATTCAATATTTGAACTTGATACAAAAAGAGCAATTCAAAAGGCCTAGCGCGATAAGGACGAGTATTATCGTTTGTTAAAAGAGCAGCGGCCTCATTTGTGACGGACTTGGCGTACAAGTCTTCATAAATTTGTTCTGCCTTTGTTAAGTGATCAATGCTTTTTTTAAAGTCTCTATTGTAGTGAAATAGCACGCCTAAATCAAAGTGATACAAAAAGGCGCTTTTCTCACCATAGAGATCTTCTTTCTCTTTTTCAATGGTTTGAATAGCTCCAGAAAAGCCTCCCCTTTCAAGAGATTGAGAAAGAGCATCGTAGCGCACATTTGATTTATTGGCACAGCCAAATAATAGAAAGCTTATAAAAACTAGAAGAGCAATTTTATTCATAGAAGATAATACTCAAAAAAGATTAAAATTTTACAGCGTCTCTAGAAATGTATTTCTTGATCTTTTTGTTGCCAATCCAAACTTTGCGATGGCTTTGAAGATCAGTAAGTTCTAAGTCAATTTGGTAGAAAATCACTTGTTCACCACCATCTTGGTCGATAATAGAATTTAGAGAACCAGTGAGCATTAAATCAGCCCCAATTTCTTGGCCAGCATCTTTTCTTGTTTCGTCGGTTGCGTTTCCAGCTTGGCTTTCGATTTCATTACGAAGTTCTTGACGTTCAGGAGCACTGGCGACAAAATCAACCGTACCAGAGTTAATTAAAGCACGTTCCATATCTTTAATAAAAGTCTCTATATTAATGTGCTCGTGGCTTTTATTGCGAACTTTACCAATAACTACGGTTGGATTTGCCCCTTTTTGTTGGATCATATTAGAATACCATGGGCGGCTAAGACAGTCTTTAATCATTTCATCTGCTACTAAGCGAGAATCAGTGTCGTTCCATCGACCCGATAAATCGACAACAGCATTAGGATCAATGCGAGAGACTTTTTGGTTACTGCTGCAAGCCACTAAAAATAATAGGCTGAAAAAGAATAGAACGCGGAAAAAATTGTTCATAATAAAACTCCTTTTAATCTAAAATGAAATTAACATTTTTTACATCATTTTTACAATGATGATAAAAAAAATGGGCTGTTTCTTTACCTATTTTATTGAAATGTGCTATTTCGCACTTGATTGCTCTTTACTGTAATGGCGTAATCGAAGGAGTGTGGCGGCAATTTCTTGAGTTCTAGGCAAAGAAAGATCACGACTAAAGCCTTGAGGCAATTTCCTAAACCCGACATTTTGAATTTGAGCACACCATTTTTGAATTAATTCGAAAGAAGGCTCTTCAGTTGCATTTTGCAATAAATTCAAAAGAATATAGCCTGCACCAAAACGTTGAGATGTATTACAAAAGCCTGCAATTTTATTGGTTTCGCTAAGTAAAAAGCCGATCTGAAGGCAAGTGTCCCCTTTCATTTTAATCTTCACTTGACGTTCCACAGGTGAGGATGGTCGAACATGGGGTAACAAAGGCTGAATGTATGTTAAAAAAGAACGACTTTCAGAAAAATGGAGGGGAAGAACAACGTTTTCTTCTTCGGCTAGTTTTGATAAAGGAGGATTTTGCTCATTAATTAATTTCGCTTTGGCTGTTGCGTTTTCTGGAAGGTAGTTATTCACAAGAATTACTTGATCTGCGACTTGCAAATAATCTCCACAGGCGCCAGCGACTAATAAGAAATTTAGGCCATGTTTTTTAAGAGTAACAATTCGATCAATTAATGGAATGAGAGGTTCTCTTTCAGATCCAATAAGAGCTCGCACTCGAGGGTCTCTTATTAAAAAGTTCACTGCAGAACTATCTTCATCAATTAAAAAGGTAGTGGCTCCAAACTCGGCGGCTTCTAATAAGTTAGCGGCTTCACTAGTAGAGCCAGAGGCTGAGGCTGTTGAAAAACGATCCGTTTTAATACCAAATGGAAGATCTCGCACTAAAAATGAAATGTCACTTTCTCGCACGCTACGCCCTTCTTCAGAATGAATTCGAGTCGCAGTTTCATCAATCACAATCCACTCGCGGCCATCGCCTGGAATATGAGGGTAAACCGCTTTTTCTAAAGCGTTGAGTACAGTAGATTTTCCATGATAAGCCCCACCAGAAATCACGGTAATGCCTTTAGGAATGCCCATGCCAGAAATCGTTTGCCCTAAGACATCAAAAGAACATTCCATGTCGAGAGGAGATTGAAAACGAATCGCTTCTAAAAGAGGCTCGTCAGATAAACCAGAGGCTCTTGGTAAAATGGCGCCATTAGGAATAAAAGCAATAAGGCCAGAGGGTTTTAATTGTTCTTTTAAAGCTTCGCGAATTTCTAAACATTCAATATGTTTTTGAAGAGTCTCTAAAAACTGACCTCCAAAATCATAAAGGCTAGAGGTTAGAATATCTGGAAGAACAGAGGTTAATAAATTGGCCGCTTCATTTGCATCAATGATTCGCTGATTTCCTGGTAGTTTTATTTGCAAACAGACTTGTACCTTACCATTTTCAATCCAGAGAGCGTTACGCAAAATAACTTCTTGACCAGGTTTCATCACTGTGAAAACGGGTTGGTCTTTGGGATTCCATTCTTCGATGGCTTGAGACAATCGACGAAGTAAAAAGTCAGAAGTTGCGAGGCGCTTTGTGAATGAATTGATAAATTGTGGTTGTAAGCCTAGGCAAGAAAAAGGAGCGGTTAAAAGAATCTTAGAAGCAGGAGCATAGGGATCTCCTTGAATATGAATGAATTCTAAATCGAAATCGCCTAAATTCCAAGTTTTTTGAGATAAACTTTTATATAACCCGTATGGTTTACCAGTTAAAGAAAGTAACTTTCTGTATAATTCTTTCATTCAAGATCCTTTAAGCGATTGAATTACAAATAATAGTTTGTTTTTTAAGCGACGTAAAAAAAGAATTTAAGAACCAATAAAAATATTCATGGGCAAATAAGAGCAAAAAAGATAGTCTTAAAAAAAAGTTACAGTGAAAACGGCCCGTTTTGAGCCAGATTTAAAAAAAATGGCACTTTCTATGCAAAATCTTTATATTTTAGTGGTAAATCTTTTGATCTTAGGAGTTTTTTAATGAAGTATTTTTCTCTTACAGCTCTGTTAGTCGCTATTTTAGCTTTCATGGCAGTTGCAGAAGAACCACCTCCTCGTGGCGGTGTCGGTAAAGTAACCATTATCACAGACCCTCCTAATAGTCAGGTATTCTTGGGTGGTGAAGATCTTGGAAAAAGCCCAATTGTCGAGCGTGAATTTAAATCTGGACGTCATACTCTAGTTGTGATTGACCAAGGTTTTGAATTGATCAATGAACGTTTCAATGTATGGCCAAATAAAGTGAATACTTTTGGTGGCAAAACGGTCATTCCAAAGGGTCATATTCGCATCACGACCACTCCAGCAAAATGTATCATCTATGTCGATGGTGAACATTCTGACCAAACAAGTGGAGCTGCTTTAACTGTTCGTAATCTAGATGCGGGTGACCACGTTGTTCGCGCTGAGTGCAGTAACCGCAAGAGCGTCGAAGAATTAGTGAAAGTCGAAGGTGAAAAAACAATTGAAGTGCATTTAGATGCCTCTGGCAAAAAGAAATAATTTTTTTTGATTAATGAGAAAAAGACCTTTTTTACTAAAGGTCTTTTTTTATTTGTTATGAAGATAAACCTTTATTAAAGGCTTGCGAATAATTATAAAGTATTGCTACGTAAGTATTAATTTTGGCAAGGATTATAAACAAAAAAAGCATATAAATTTTTTTTATTGCGTGTGAGAAATGGAGTTGTTATACTTACTTATATGAATAAAAAAACACAAGTAACCACATTTATAATTATCGTCGTAATACTTGCCATTGCATTCTTCATTCGTGATTGGTATGTCTTCTTTCAGTGTGGCGCAGTGCAACAATGCCTTGCTGATTCCAGCCACTTTCAAAATTATGCCAAATTCGCTGTAACGACAATCATAACAATCATAGCGTTTTTTATAGGGAAAAATTCTCTTTGCCTGCGTGATCGTATTTTTTTGCAGGCTGGGTTTATCATGGCCCTCTGTGCTGACTTTTGCTTAAAAATTTTACATAATGTGGTAAGCCTTTTTGAACACAGTGGTGATTACACGCTTCTTGGAATTTGCTTTTTTATGGTGGTGCAAGCCCTGTTTATATTCCGTCATACACGTTTGAGTGATACTGATGATCATATGCCTTGGATTCTGTGCATCCCATTTGCAGTCATGTTTATTTGCAATGCACTTCATTTGTTTAAGGTTTATGAAAGTTCTACAATTTCCATAATAGGAACTTATGCCGCCTTTCTTATTTGTTCTTTGGTGGTTGCTATTCAAGTACCGAAAAAGGGATATTTCCCCGGAAAAAATGCAAAACTTATTAAACTCGGTATGATACTCTTTTTCTGCTGCGATGTGTGTGTGGGAATTTCTCTTGCATCAGGGCCAGACCATTCTATTCTACAGGTAATTGCTACCATTGCCAACAATTTCGTTTGGTTCTTCTACACACCAGCTTTGATTTGCCTAGCGTGGAGTGGATATAAACAGCAAATGCAAAAGTAAGCCAGCAAAACAGATTAGAAAAAAGACCTTTTTTACAAAAGGTCTTTTTTTATTGTGAATAGATGTTAAAGATTATTAAACCTAAGTGGGTAATCACAAAGTATTAAGGCCTGATGGCTCTGGGTAGAAGGGGTTAAAGGGAAAAGACAATCGCTTGATAGCGGTAATATTTTGAAAACATTAAAAGTTATTCAAAAAAAAGACCTAATTTTGAATAATGAGTTCCCGACCGTGATTGTTGTTGTTTTGGAAAATTGATTTTTTTGAATGAAGGATTGGTAATAAAATGGTGAAGCATTTTTTTGAAATATTTATCTTAGTAGGGAGTGTCATCTTGTTTTTCGCCTGTGACCGTGAAAATATCAATGTTGGTCCTTTAAATAATTGTCCTTCGGGATATATTTGTGATACGACTTATATCGATACAAGTGCCTATAGCTTTATTTATTATTCTGGCAAGAAAACTCTTGATACAGTGACAGCCTTGGCCGAGGATATCTCTTGTGACATCCAAGAAAATATTTTTCAATGTGCGTTGAGAGAAATTTTCAAGCGTTGTGTTATAGTGTACTCAACCACAAATGCTAATAATACAACAGATCAACTGTTGAAAGAAGTTGATTCACTTGTTCATAAAGAAATAAAATTGATGCGGATCGATACCACTTATATTAATTACGGGAAAAAACGCCTCATAGATTATATTCCTTCTTATATTGAAATTCCTGAATTTCAATTAAAAGAATTCAAGGATGCATTTGATACCGTGGTCATCGATTATGATAAAAATAACGAAACTCACTTCTATGGAAGAGGATCCTATTTTTATGGACTCTATAAAATCAGTGATAAAGCGTTGCCTGATTTTGCTGGAGTAAGCTCCTATAAAGGATCCTATATAACCATTGACCATAAGGATGCACCTAAAGATTCGGTATTTTTACTTGAAGAACTAAATGTTTCTAGTCCTTGTTATGAAACGACATACATTAAGTATCCATTGACACCAAAATATTATCGATCTTACATCTTTGCTATCTTAAACAAACCTTTTGAAAAAGACAGTACAGTCACATGGACGGCTTACTATCAAGATCTCTATGGAGTCACGGATTCAACAGAGGTGACGACTTTTTTTAAAATGAAAGAAGAATAGTAAATGAAGGCGAAGATTTTGTTTATGGTAATGAACTGAATTCTTCTAATCACAGGTTCTATTTCAACTTAAATTTAATGTTTTTAAGCAGCAAACTGAACAATTGAAGTAAAAAAATAAAAGCTTTTCAAAAAAAGAACCTAATTTTGAATACAAAGATTTGAGCTTAAATTGGAGTTTAAAGTTGGCAAAGGCAAAAAAAGAAGCCCTTCAAGAGAATAAGGGTAAAATTAAAGAAAAAGCAATAGAAGTAACCCTTTGGGACGCCGCAAATAAACTGCGCGGAAGTGTAGAACCAGCTGAATATAAACATGTTGTATTAAGCCTAATATTCTTAAAATTTGCAAGCGATAAGTTTGAAAATCAGAGAGCAAAGCTCATTGCAGACGGCAAAGAAAAATACATCGAAAAACCTGAATTTTATAACATGAACAATGTGTTTTTTTTAGAAGAAATCAGTCGATGGAGTTATCTCATAAAGAAATCAAAACAGAACGATATTGCTCTCTTGATTGATACAGCGCTCCACACCATAGAAAAGAACAACAAGGCCTTAAAAGGTGCCCTTCCAGACAATTATTTTTCTCGTTTAGGCTTAGACGTAAGTAAACTCTCTTCTTTACTCGATACCATTAATGACATTGATACAACCAAAGATCCAAAACAGGATGTGGTTGGTAAAGTCTATGAATATTTCTTGTCTAAATTCGCACTTGCAGAAGGAAAAGGAAAGGGAGAGTTCTATACTCCTAAAAGCATTGTAAACCTGATTGCTGAGATGATAGAGCCGTATAAGGGAATAATTTATGACCCTGCGTGCGGTTCGGGCGGTATGTTTGTGCAATCCATCAAGTTTATTGAAGCGCATCATGGCAACAAAAAAGAAATTTCCATTTACGGGCAGGAATACACCAACACCACCTACAAACTGGCTAAAATGAACCTTGCCATTCGTGGCATTAGCGGTAACTTGGGAGAAAAGGCGGCAAACACCTTTTTAGATGATCAGCACAAAGACCTTAAAGCCGATTTCATTATGGCCAATCCGCCTTTTAACCAGAAAGACTGGCGAGCCGAAAATGAGCTTGTTGACGATCCGCGTTGGCGTGGGTACGATGTGCCGCCGAAAAGCAATGCGAACTATGGCTGGATTTTAAACATGGTGAGCAAACTCAGCGAAAATGGCGTGGCGGGATTTATCCTTGCCAATGGCGCTTTGAGTGGTGGCGGAGAAGAATACAAGATACGCCGTAAGCTGATAGAGAATAATCTGGTGGAAGCGATTTTGATTTTCCCAAGTTCAATGTTTTATACCACGGACATAAGTGTTTCGCTTTGGATAATCAATAAAAACAAAAAAGAACTAGTAAGAGCAGTAGGAAGCGAGAAGCGTCATTTCAGAAATAGAGAAAAAGAAATCTTGTTTTTTGATTTGAGAAAATCTGGAATACCCTTTGAAAAAAAGTTCGTTCAGTTTTCAGATGAAACTATCCAGCACATTGCAGGAACATTTCACAAATGGCAACAAGCAGAAATTGAAAACGTCCCTGAATTTTGCTATTCAGCAAAAATAGATGAAATCGAAAAGAAAGATTTTTCATTGGTGCCGAGCAAATACATTGAGTTTGTAAACCGTGATGAGAACATTGACTTTGACGAGAAAATGCAAACTCTGCAAAACGAGTTTGCCGACCTACTGAAAGCCGAAGCCCAAAGCAAAAATGATTTACTAACTGTGTTTAAGGAATTAGGTTATGAAATCAAATTATAAGCGGCTCGGTGCATACATAGAACCCGTCAATCAATTGAACGATGGAATGGAAGTGAACGAACTTTTAGGGATTAGCAACCAAAAGTTTTTTCAGAATTCGCACACAAATACGATTGGGATTGATTTATCGACTTATCGAATTGTAAGGACTGGACAGTTTGCTTACAACAGAGCCACAACAAGAAATGGCGATAAGATTTCCATTGCTTTAAGACAAGGCGAAGATTGTATTGTCTCACCTTCATATAGAATATTCAAAAGTAAAGACGAAAATGTTTTGAACTCTGAATATTTAATGATGTGGTTTCGGAGACCCGAGTTTGACCGCTATGCACGATTTAAAAGTCACGGAAGTGCACATGAATTTTTTGAATGGGAAGAAATGTGTAATGTCACGCTTCCCATCCCCCACATCGACAAACAGAGGGAAATTGTAAAAGAATACAACACTATTCAAAGCCGTATTAATTTGAATCAGCTGCTGATTCAGAAATTGGAAGAGACCGCTCAGGCGATCTATAAGCAGTGGTTTGTGGAGGGGGTTGATGATGGAATTGTATTTTTAAAAGAGTATGTCGAAACAAATCCAAAGCTCGAATTAAAAAAAGGAAATGTAGCTCCATATATTGAAATGGCTAATCTCTCTGAAATATCAATGTGCATAAATGGAAAAATAGAAAGAGGTTATCAGGGCGGTTCAAAGTTTCAAAATCATGACACTCTTCTCGCAAGAATAACACCTTGCTTAGAAAATGGAAAAACAGGTTTTGTTAATATTCTTAATGCAAATGAAATTGCTGCTGGATCGACAGAATTTATTGTAATGCGAGCAAAAAATGAGATCAGTCCTTATTGGGTTTATTGTTTGGCTAAAGATGAAGGATTTCGTACTTATGCTATAAGTAGTATGGTTGGTTCTTCAGGAAGACAAAGAGTTCACGAAAAATATCTTGAAGAATATCAACTCGCTAAAATCGATTTTTTAAAAATGGATGCATTCCACAATTGTTCTATGCCAATTTTTGAAACAGTAAAATTGAAATCACTAGAAACCCAAAAATTGACAGAACTGAAAGATTTGCTTCTTTCAAAATTAGCGATGGTGGAGGGGTAAATAATGAGCGATACAAAATTAAAGATTAATGCCCAATCTATTCGTACCGAGCTCAAATCATATGAGAACGACCCTCTAAAATGTCTTATCGAATATATCTGGAATTCATTTGATGCTGATGCAACAGAAATTCATTTAAATTTCGAGCTTCCTGAAGAAGGGATTGGGTATGCCAATAATGTGTGCATTATCGACAATGGTAGGGGCTGGGATTTTAATGATGATGCTACCACAAATAACTTCATGTCTTCTACAAAACAGCCAAGAAAAGGAAACACTCTTCCCAAAGGGCAATATGGTAGGGGGCGCTACACATTCATCTGGATAGCAGAAAAATTAACTGCATACAGTAAGGGTAAAAAATTAACGCTCCTGCATAATACTGAAATTACTAAGGAGGATTATGAATACAGTCAAAGTGGAACAAAAATTTGCTTTGATGGCATCAAGACTTCTTTTTCAAGTCTTTTATTATCACCTAATTTACACAAACAACTTTGTTTAGAGTTTTGCTGGTTCTTGCGTGAAAGCAGTCACTATAAAATATTGATTAATAATGCCGAACTACCAATCTCAGAATTGATTAAAGATTCAAAAACCTATACCAATAATGAATTACCTGAAAAGTTAAGAAATGAAATAGATGATGCATTTAATGCAGAAATAGTTCTCTGGAACGAAAAACCATCAGAGTATTCAAAATTTTATTTTTTGACCAACACAAGTGGTGAACTTTATAAGCAAAATACTGGCTTAAACAAAAAAAGCGATCATTTCTGGCATTCTGTTTACATAAAGTCCTCATTGTTCAATTCTGTAGAAGACGTGATAGAAGAAGATAATGATTCTAATCAGACCAATCTTTCTTTTGATGCTAAAAAAACAAAAAGAATCAAAAATCAAATCATTGAATTTTTGAAAGAAGAACTTGTAAAGCTAAGAAAGCCATATCTAATAATTCAGTCAGACCAATTACTGGAAGATCTTAAAGAAGAACAATTAATTCCAAATTTACCAGATTTTGGTATTTACGACGAAGAATCCTATGGTGATCTAATCAAAACTATTTATACCATAACCCCTTCACTATTTGTAGGAAAAAGCAACCCAGAAAAGAAATTTATTTGCGCAACTTTTGCGGGTCTCTTGTCAACACAAGACGATATCTTAATACAAACTATTTTAGAGCAACTACAAGAATTGTCAGAGGATGAAAAAGGTGATTTAATTGAAATACTAAAAAGAACATCTCTGTCAAATGTCATTAAAACAATTAAAGAGATTGATCACAGACTTGAGGTGATTAACAAATTAAAGGTTCTTATTTCAGTGCATGAGAAAGAAACCCTGGAAGTCAAACATATACAAAAAATATTAGATGACAACTTCTGGCTCTTTGGCGAACAATTTCGGTTATTTAGTTCCACAGAAGGAGCATTAAAAAGTGTTCTCATCAAATATGCCACAGAAATTTTGGGAATAACAGATCCTGAGTTGAATAGCAATCCAAATGGAGAGGTTGATTTATTCTTAACAAAAACAGAATCAATTGGAGAAGGGATACAAAAGAATGTTATTGTTGAGATTAAAAGGGCCTCTATAAAGCTTGGCAAAGAACAATATGATCAAATAGAAGGCTACATGGAAAAGATTATTACCCAAAATATTTGCAATGGTGAAAATCAATTCTGGGAATTCTATTTGGTTGGTAAAGACTACAATGATCATATCGGTAACAAAATTGATTCAGCAAAAAATCATGGTCAAAAAGAACGAGGCTTGTGTTATAACATAAAAGATGGTCGAGTAAAAATCTATGTGCGGAAATGGTCAGATATCTTAGAAGCCGAGTGGGGCGCAAAAATGAAGTACCTAAAGGAAAAGTTGCAAATTCAAGCAAAGCAAGCCAAGAATTCTCCTCAAGAAATTACTGATGATTTAATTCATAATAATTCGGTGGTACAAAATGACTAACTCCCCCATCCCCCAAAACAGTGAAATACTCATCTATCAAAACCCTGACGGGAAAATTCAAATAGATGTCCGCCTTGAAGATGAAACAGTCTGGCTAAGCCAAGATCAGATGGCAACCCTTTTCGGCAAAGCAAAATCTACCATAAATGAACACATTAAAAATATTTATGACGAACAAGAGCTTGAAGAATCAGCCACCATGAAGAAATTCGGAATTTCCGAATTTCAGCAAAAAACACCCAATTACTACAATCTTGATGTAATAATATCCGTCGGTTACCGTGTAAAATCTCCACAGGGGACACAATTTCGTATCTGGGCTACACAACGCTTAAAAGAATACATCATCAAAGGCTTTGCCTTGAATGATGACCGTTTTAAGTCGGGTAATTCCATGAATTATTTCGATGAATTACAGGATCGCTTGCGAGAAATACGTCTTTCCGAACGGTTTTTTTATCAGAAAATTAAAGACATTTACACCACCAGTATTGATTATGACCCCAAGGATGAGAAAACAGTTGAGTTCTTTAAAATAGTACAGAATAAGCTTCTTTGGGCTATCAGTAAGCAAACTGCAGCCGAGTTAGTGTATCGCAGAGTGGATGCCAGTTTACCACTACTTGGTATGCAATCTTATGATAAAAAGGGATTGATTTCTGTTAAAAAGTCCGAGGTAAGCATCGCAAAGAATTATTTGAATGAAGATGAAATAAAATTACTTGGACTTTTGGTGGAGCAATATCTCGCTTTTGCCGAAACTATGGCACAGCAACGAGTGCCCATGTACATGAAAGACTGGATTCAGCGGTTAGATATTATTTTACAACTCAATGGACGAGAACTGCTCACCCATGCGGGAAAAATAAGTCATGATGTGGCTATAGAAAAAGCCGGTATAGAATATGAAAAATTCAGAGATGCCCAAAAATCAATTGAGAAAGAACAAAGCCTCAAAGAAATAGAAGAAGATATTAAAAATTGGGGGAAGAATGAAAAATGACTAATTCCCAAAACAACAAACTCACCATAAAAGACGAATTAACAGACTTCCTGCTCTACACCAAACGGGAAGGTAAAAGTTGAATTCATCCTGCATAATGAAACAATTTGGCTGACCCAAAAAGCTATTGCAATATTATTTGGCGTACAAGTTCCTGCAATTAGCAAACATTTGGAAAACATTTATGAAAGCGGGGAACTTAATAGAGAGGCAACTATTTCCATTTTGGAAACAGTTCAAATCGAAGCTCGAAATACGGGGTCAATAAATGTTTGAAAGATAAAGAATTCATTTCGGCCCAGCAAGCAGAAGAAAAAGCGGTTTCAGAATATGATACGGATATAAAAAACCTATATTGCATAATATCTCTATGTAATAATTTTTACGGAGCAAGATTTGGAAAAAACTTATATAGCAAATCGTCTTGAAATGGTTTTAGGTGTACCAGCAAAATTTTGGATAAATCTTGAAGCAATTTATAGAGAAAAGCTTCTACTTATAGAACAAGAAAACCAATTGTCCGCTGATATTCGACAATAAGAAAATGTTTTTTCTCATATAGGGGTAAGAATAATGACTCAACAGAAATTCAATAAAATCTTCTGGAAACAGATGAATATGTGAACATTAATAAAAAAATAATACTTTTATTCTGTATGAAATGAAAAAGGTTCTACTTAATGAGTAAAGTAAAAATTCTCTACACTTCTGCTTTAAATTCCAATGGGAATCTAGTTACAGCCTTGAATGCCGAAAAGGGCAATGTTTTCACGTGTCCAATTTGCAAGGGGCAAATGAATCTCCGAAAAAGTGAAAGGGAAGGGCCAGGAAGTCGTCGCCCTCATTTTGCTCATAAAGCACTTTCACCAAATTGTACCCCCGAAGGGCTTTTACATCATTCATTCAAAATGATGTTTGCCGATATTTTAAAGAAATATATTGAAAATGGTAAGCCTTTTCCATTCAAAAAAAAGTGTGACTATTGTGGTAAAGAGCATTGTTGGGACTTACTAAAAAGAGCAAGGGATGTTAAAATTGAAATGGATCTTGGGTCATGTAGACCTGATATTATGTTACTAAACGGAAATGGAAATCCTTATTTAGCGATTGAAGTTGTAGTATCTCATTCTCCTGAAGAAGAGGTTCTTGAGTATTACAGAAAGAATAAAATAGTACTTTTCCAAATTAATCTTTCAACAGAAGCTGATTTGAATAAAATATGTGAACGAGCTTCAAAACCAGATGTGTTTACGTTCTGTACAAATCCAAGATGTTCAAAATGTGGCTTTTTTATGGATAAACGCCTTTTAGCAGTTTGGACATCGGAATGTTATAGATGTCGATCTCCAATGAATATTGCAATAACAATGACAGAAAAGAATCTTATTTCTGGAGAATTACCAAGCGAAAAAATGCCAAAATATTTTTTAGAAAAAGAAATTCAAATGGCGAAAGCAAATGGAGTTTTTATTCGCAAGCATTATAGTAAAACTATGGATTGTTCTTACAATGCTTGCACATGTCAACGCTGTGGCGCTTTTCTTGGTGAACATTATATGATTGATGAAATAATGAATGTGGTTTATGCATATCAGGGTGGCAATAAAGACGTTTTAAAGCTTATAGATATTGAATATTTCTGCCCAAGGTGTGAATGAAAAGGTGTTATGATTTCTAGGTTTTTAGCATATCTTTCTAATGATATCATGAAGGCCGCTTATTCCACAAAAGCTGGATGACAAAACATCTAAAACTTCTTGATTGTACCCCAAATCACATAAATCTTCGAAAAATCGCCAAAATCAGCACTATGTATTTTATCTCTTGTCTAAATATAGCATATATGCTATATTTCGTATATGGAATTCATCTTTTTCCCCGATACGCAACCTTTTGACCCCGATAAATCGGAAGCCAAGGATGAGGTTGGTGATGTTGGGAAAGAAATCAAGGATTTATATAGGCATAGATCAGATTTGTACCTTCGAGTAAAAAGTTTTTTGAAAACCTTAAAAAAAGTGACTGATATTGCACCGTATTTACAAAATGAGCAAATTTTCAAATTTCCACAAAAGTATGATGGTCTCTATGAAATGCGAATTCCTAAGCAGGGAAAAGGTGGCGTTTTTAGAATTTACTTTTGTTTTTCGAAGACCGATTTGCAAACATTAATTCTACTCTGTGCAGAATTAAAGCACAAGAAAAAAACGATGAAATTAGATAGTGCATTGAAAAAATTAAAACAATATAAAGATGATGAAAATAAATGAGGTATACTATGAAGAACAATGAAGTTTTGGATTACATGGAATCTTTAGAAAAAGAAGACAAACATCTTGGTTTGTTTGTAAAAATGTATGAGGCTCTTTCTTCGTTCCTTACTGATTTTGATTTTTTGAAAGATTCTAAGGGTTTGACTCAGAAAGATGTTGCCGATAAAATGGAAACCACACAAAGTGCAATTTCTCGCATTGCATCGATGAAGACAAATCCATCTTACAAACAGTTGCAAAAGATGGCAGAAGCTGTTGGGGGTGAACTGCTCATCACTCCAATGAAAGATATGACTGTTCAAGTCCCTTACGACTTGCAGAATACGGTGCGAGATTTGGCCAAGGGCGAAAACAAAACCACGAATGAATATCTTGATGAAGTGATCAGAGATTCTATTCAGTCGGAATTTAAATGGTATGCAAGGCAAACTTTTGAAGTGAATAAAGTTTGTGAGTGTCCTACAGCGAATGGCATTGGTTTGCGTGATTTTTGGTCTAATTCATCAAAATCCTCTTTAAATTTTGGGGAAATTAAGAAAAAAACTATAAGGTTTGAATCACAAGCAATGGCGGTGTAAAACGAGGTGATGTATGAAAGATAATTTTCAACAACTAATAAAATTACTTCAACTGGGTGATATTCGTTTTATGGATTCTCATGAATCGGTATTACGCATCCCTGAAAATTTTTTACCAGATTCGAATCTATCGGTTGAGTCTGGACAAGCCTACGACAAAAAAAATCCTATAATAACAGGTGATTGTTTGTTATTTCGAGTCAAATATGTGTTCTCATTTTTGTATAGCAAAGAGCCTTATTTTAAAGCAGAATACATTGTTAATATATTTTTCATGGCTAGCGATTTAAAAAAGGTGCAGGAACTGTTACAAGATGAAGAAGTGAAAAAGATATTCCTTGAAAAGCAACTAACTCATACTATGTGGCCAATTTTGCGTGGAACACTCATGAACGCTTTTAGCAGGCATTCTCTACACCCTAGTATGCTGCCATGGATTGTTTGAAAAACGAGTATTTTCCCCTATTTAGTCGTTTTTGTAAAAATTCACAGGAGCAGGAATATATATTTAATTCATGAAATTCACAGAAGAAAAGTTAGAACAGGCTTTTACGGAGTTATTAGAGCAGCAAGGGTATACTCATTATTTGGGTGAATCCATTGTTCGCAATCCTGAAGACGTTCTAATTGAAGCGGATTTGGAATCTTTTTTGATGTCTCAATATGCTGATGAGGGAATCACTTTAAGTGAAGTGAAATCTCTTATTCTTCAGCTAAAATCTTTGCCGTCTTCTGATTTATATGAAAGTAATAAGTCTTTTATGCGAATGCTTTCAGATGGGTTTATTTTAAAAAGAGAAGACCGTAGCCAAAAAGATATTTACATTCAATTCATTGATTATGCGGGGCTAGATCCTCAACGGCAATCGAATCCAGAACATTTAATCAAGATAGCGGCAGAAAATAAAAATGGGTATGATCAGGCGAATCAAACAGATAAAAACATCTACAAGTTTGTGAATCAATTAGAAATTTTAGGAACAGAAAAAAGGATTCCCGATGGGATTCTCTATATCAATGGTTTGCCTTTAGTTGTTTTTGAATTTAAGAGCGCTGTTCGTGAAGAGGCCACAATTTTTGATGCTTACAAACAATTAACGGTTCGTTATAGGCGAGATATTCCTGAATTATTTAAGTTCAATGCTTTTTGTGTGATTAGTGATGGCGTTAATAATAAAGCAGGGTCTTTTTTTGCTTCGTATGAGTTTTATTACGCATGGAGGCGTATTGCTGGGCTTGCTAAAGATGTAGATGGCATCAAAAGCATATACACTCTAATCCAGGGAATGCTAGATAAAAATAGATTGCGTGATATTATTCGTAACTTTATTTACATCCCAAATAATTCTGATAAAGAAGAAAAGATTGTCTGTCGTTATCCTCAATACTATGCGGCCAAGGCTTTATTTGATCATATTGTGATTGCTCAAAAACCGAAAGGGAATGGTAAGGGCGGTACTTACTTTGGAGCTACTGGATGCGGTAAAAGTTTTACGATGCTTTTTCTGACTCGTTTGTTGATGAAGAGTGAACATTTTGAAAGCCCCACTATTGTTTTGATTACGGATCGTACGGATTTAGATTCTCAGCTTGCGGAACAATTTATCAATGCCAAGATTTATGTTGGGGATAATACGATTGAGAGTGTGGAAAGTCGGGCAGACTTACGCATAAAACTACAAGGTAGGCAAAGTGGTGGTGTGTTTCTAACTACTATTCATAAATTCACTGAAGATGCCTCTCTATTAACAGAAAGAAGTAATGTCATCTGTATTTCTGATGAAGCCCATCGAACTCAAATTAATCTGGATCAAAAAGTAAAAGTAACAGAAAATGGAGTGACTAAAACATTTGGGTTTGCAAAGTATTTACACGATTCTCTGCCGAACGCCACCTACGTTGGTTTTACTGGCACGCCAATTGATGCAACACTAGATGTTTTTGGTAAGGTCGTCGATTTTTATACAATGACTGAATCTGTAAAAGATGAAATTACAGTTCGCATTGTTTATGAAGGTAGAGCCGCAAGAGTCGCTCTCAAAAATGGTGAACTTGAAAAGATTGAGCTCTATTATGAAGAGGTCGAAAAGGCAGGCGCTAATGAATATCAGATTGAGAAAAGTAAAAATGAATCGGCGAATATATATGCAATTCTTGGCGACCCTGATCGTTTAAAAGCAGTTGCTGAAGATTTTGTCAATCACTATGAAAGTAGGATTTCAGAAGGCGCTACCGTAAAAGGCAAGGCAATGTTTGTAAGTAGTAGTCGTGAGATTGCTTATGAACTTTATAAAAATATTGTTGCTCTTCGGCCAGAGTGGAAAGAACTTCGAGAAGCTGAAGAAGGTGCCATTTTAACAGATAAAGAAAAAAGAGAATTAAAGCCGATAGAACGCATTAAGCTTGTTGCTACTAGAGGGAAAGACGATTCAAAAGAAATGTATGATTTGCTTGGAACAAAAGAAAATCGTAAAGAATTGGATCGGCAATTTAAAAATGAAAAATCAAACTTTAAGATTGCTATTGTAGTCGATATGTGGCTTACTGGATTTGATGTGCCTTTTTTAGATAGCATGTATATTGATAAGCCAGTTCAACGTCACAATTTGATCCAAACGATTTCACGAGTCAATCGAAAGTTTGAAGGGAAAAATAAAGGCCTGATTGTTGATTATATTGGCATCAAAAAGCAGATGAATCTCGCTCTTGCAGCTTACAATAAAGGCGATGTGGTAAATTTTGAAGATATTGCAGAATCATTAATTATTGTCAGGAATCATTTAGATCTTTTAGCAAAATTGTTTCATACTTTTGATAGTTCTAAATATTTTAAGGGAACAACAATACAACAGCTTAACACATTAAACTTTGCCGCTGAACATGTGCAGAAAACGAAAGAGATTGAAACCCGATTTATGGGTTTGGTCAAACGGCTCAAAGCGGCTTATGATATTTGTGCTGGCAGTGAACAACTGACTCAAAAGGAAAAAGATCATACTCATTTTTATTTGGCTGTTCGCTCCATTGTATTTAAGCTGACTAAAGGGAGTGCGCCTGATACGGCTCAAATGAATGCCAAGGTGAGAGAAATGATCAAGGAAGCACTTCAAAGTGATGGCGTGGAAGAAATAATCCAACTTGGCGAGAATGCAGAAACGGAACAAGATCTTTTTGATAAGGATTTTTTAGCCAAAATAAATAAAATAAAATTGCCAAACACCAGAATTAAATTGCTTCAACAATTACTCGCAAAAGTAATTGATCAAATAAAAAAGGTGAATCGCATTAAAGGAATCGATTTTACTAAAAAAATGCAAGTGCTCGTTGAACGATACAACAATCGTGATGTGAATGATATTTTACGCAGTGAAGTTTATGAAGAAATGGCTGAAGCTTTAACGAATATGATATTGGCTGTTCGTAAAGAGTTTTCTGCTGGAGACGAGTTGGGTATTGATTTTGAAGAAAAAGCATTTTATGATATACTTAAAGAGCTTTGCATAAAGTATGATTTTAAGTATCCAGATGATAAAATGATAGAGCTTGCTAAGGCTGTAAAACAATTAGTCGATGGCCAAGCAAAATTCCCTGATTGGAATAAACGTGAAGATATAAAATCCTCTTTAAAAGTAGGTTTAATCCTTCTCTTGGATGATTTCGGCTATCCTCCAGTCGAGCGCGACGAAGTTTATGTCGAAATATTCGAACAGGCCGAGAATTTCAAAAAGAATCAATAGTAAGAATACCCAATATTTATTGCGAGTTATATATCACATCCAAAGAGTAATATGATTATTTTATGTATGAGATGGAGTCCATTCACTCTTTTAAAAGGAATTATAGGATGAGATCATTTTTTTTGTTCTGTGCAGGAGTTCTTCTTTTGAGCTCGTTATCTTTTGCTCAAATGATTATGAAAAAGGAAAAGATGGAAATTCCTAATAATTGGGAGTTAGTGGATGATCCGAGTTACTCTCTTTATTATCCAGATTCATTTGATCTTGATAAAACGGGGCAAATGGGATTGGATGTGGTTTTGCTTTCGAAACAAAATTCTATGAATGATTTGTTTAGAGAAAACATAAATTTAATGATTCAAAATTTAGAGAATACAGGTATTGATCTAAAACAATATGTAGAGATTTCAGAGAATCAAATTAAAACGGTGATTTCAGAGGCTCATATACTTGAATCCAAGAGACTAACAAATAATAATAAGACATTTCATCGGATTGTCTATACGGGAAAGCAAGAACCTTATTCCTTAAAATGGTTACAATACTATTGGGTTGAAAAGAATAAAGCGTATGTTTTGACCTTAACTTGTGAAGTAGATCAATACGATCATTATGTGAAAGTTGGTGAAAAGATAATCAACACATTCAAGTTGAAATAGTATGTTAAATGGAAGTAATTTGTAATCTTTTCTATGTTCGTTGTATAGATACAGTTGATACAGATAGATTCTTTTAGGTTATAAGAAATTTTTCTGTTTATGCAAAACAATCTATTTTCTTTATTAGGTTTGAGTTAAATGTATTATGAGAGGTTTTATATGGATATTAAATATTTGAAAAAGGTTGCTCCAGTGTTGGCACTTGCTTTATTGGTAGCATGTGGTGAAGATAATCCAACTAATAGCGATAAAGTAGATGAAAATTTGATTTCTTCTAGTAGTGAAGACGTTTTAGTCTCTTCTAGTAGTGAGATACTGGAATCCTCCAGTTCTTTGCATGTTCCTATAGTTTTAGGCCCAGGTGTTTTGGTCGATGATTTCGATGATGGAACGATTGAAAATTTATTAGGGACAGAGTGGTACACCTTTAATGATGCTGATAATGGCGCTGCCTCTATTATTGAAATGCCATTAAATGCAGAAGGTGGCAATGCTACGACTGGTGAAGGCTATAATTCAGTCTACTCCCTTTCTGTAAAATATTCCCTAAACAAAGGGGATTATGAATACGATCCTTATGTTGGTTGGGGAGTGCAAATTCCTGCTACGGTTGATTTTTCTCGTTTAGGGGGGATTTCGTACTGGTATAAAGGGGGTAAACATACTGTTCGTGTAGAAACCAGCGATATAGAAGATTATGATGTTCACATGGCTTCTGTAAAGGCTGCTCGTGAATGGACAATGGTGACGGTTCGATTTAAAGACCTAGTACAAGAAGGCTGGGGTAAAGAAGTGGAATTTAATTCTGCAAATATTACAGCAATCAGTTTTCAAGCGAAAGGAAATTTAGTTGTCGATTCTTTGTTGATTGATAATCTTTATATGATGGATACTTCTGAAGTGGCTAAAGATTTGCCAGACATGCAAATTTATGCATCTCAAATTCCTTTGGTAGATACATTTGACGTAACGATTAATAATCCTCTTCAAGAATTAGCAATGAAGTATCTTGATAAAGGTCTAAACATTACGAACTGGTTAGAAGAAAACAAAGCTCGTTTCAAAGGTTGGGATCTTGAACCATATGGTGAAAAAGATATTCAGTTGATGGCTTCATCTGGTGTCAAGGCTTTGCGTTTGCCTGTGGATTTAGATGCTTATGCCACTAATCGAGATGCATTTGTTGCAGATACAACCGATACACTTGCTCTTGTGATGGACACGCTCACTCTCTTTACTCTTTTAGATTCTTTAGATGTATGGACTTTAAGACATGGTCTTTCTTTGACGATTGATTACCATGAATATGATGGCTCTTTTAATGCCACCAGTTCTGCAGATCCAAAATACCAAGCCATGATGGGTATCGTATGGAAAACGGTTGCAGCTCATTTTGCAAATAGCCCTCGAGAAGATTTGTTCTATGAATTGTTAAATGAACCAGGCATGAATTCAAATGGCAAAATCGCACAAGCCAATTGGACTGCAACGGCTCAAGGATTAATTGATTCGATTCGTACAGTAGATGCTAACCGAGTCATTTTATTTGGTGATGTGCAATGGTATGATATTGATAAATTGATTAAACGCGAACCATTTGCAGATAAGAAAATCATTTATGTAATTCACTGCTACGAACCATTTATCTTTACTCATCAAGGAGCCACTTGGGGTGAAACAGCAACGCTGAAAAACATTCCTTTCCCTTATGATTCTACAAAATGGTCTACTTATAGCGGTGATTTTGGAGTAAAGTCTTCCACAGTAAGCTGGGTAAAAACAGCAGTAAAGAATTACTATAAAACAGGAAACAAAGAAGCAATTATTAATAAAGTAAGCCCTGCAAAGAAGTGGGCAGTAGAACATCAAGTGCCAGTGATTCTAAATGAATTTGGTGCTTATAATCTACGCTCGGATCCACAGTCTCGTTTGAATTATCTTCAAGCCATGCGAGAAATGAGTGAGCTCCTTCAAATTCCTTTAACTCATTGGGGTTATACTGGTGGGTTCTCACTTTTTGAAGATGGCGTAATGATTGATGGCATTAAAGAAGCTTTAGGTTTTTAAGTCTCTCATATAACACACACAGAAACTTCGGGAGATTTTCTTCCGAAGTTTTTGTTTTAAAAACATTCAAGTATCTAGGGAAAATTCAAAAAAAGCCAAAAAAACAAAAAAACGGATAATTGTATCCGTTTTTTTGTTTAGAGGCAACGCTCGGACTCGAACCGAGGAATAAGGCTTTTGCAGAGCCGTCCCTTACCAACTTGGGTACGTCGCCATCTTTGCCGTCAATTATAAGAATTTTTTTTAGATTTTACAAGACGCCCATGTTAAAAGAGAAGTTAAAAACGCACCTTCTTTCTAGAGTTCTTTGCTTTTGGCTGCAAAGCCTTAGAATAGACATTCAAACTCCCGTTGATTTTAAACTAGGAGTGCTGGCTCTATGGCATCAAGATTTACTTGCTTGTGCCGCTGCTTTCAAAAATAAAGGAGTTCATGTTCTAGTCTCTCAAAGTCAGGATGGGGAACTCTTTAGCAAGTCCATCTCTTTGTTGGGGTATAACGTAGTTCGAGGCTCTGATTCTAAAGGCTCTTTGAATGTGCGCCTTTTGTGGAAAGCGTTGCAGAATGGTCGTTTTGTGGGGATGGCCGTAGATGGTCCCAAAGGGCCTCCTCTAAAAGTAAAGCGCGGCACTCTTTGGCTTATTGAAAAATCGGGTGCTCCTGCATTTCACTTACGAGTTCAATATTCTAGGTTTTTCCGGATAAAATCTTGGGATCGTATGATAATTCCTTTCCCTTTTTCTAAAATTAAAGTCTTCGTAGATGTATATGAACCTTCTGAGAATGAATAATTCGGAGTATTGTTAATGTTTTTTTCAAAATTTGTGGCTTTTGATTTGGAAACGACAGGCCTTTCGTCTCAAAAAGACGAAATCATTGAGATTGGAGCTGTAAAGTTCACAGTAAAAGTGGAAAATGGGCAAGTGGTGCCTCAAAAAATTAAAGATTTTCAAACGTTTGTGAAGCCCAATATGATGATTCCAGCTGAAGCGACACGAGTGAATCACATTACAGATAAAATGGTGGAAAACGCTCCTGCTGTGGCGGATTGCCTTCGCCAATTTACGGCGTTTTGTGGCCAAGATACTATACTGGTGGCTCATAATGCTGATTTTGATACAGGCTTTTTAAAAGAGGCTTATGAAAAAAATCCTCAGCTTTTACCAGGTAATCCTATCATTGATAGTCTTCGTCTTTCTAGAAGCATTTTGCCTGAACTTAAGAGTCATAAACTAGGTGAAATGGCTATGTTATTTAAGCGCCAGCAGCTTATTTCTATGAAAATTGATTCTGGTGATATGCATCGTGCGGTTTATGACTGCGAAATGTTGATGGAAGTTTTTGTTTCTTTACTAAAACGTCGCTTAAAAGAAAAAGATTGGGAAATGGGGAAAATGTTGCCTATTTTGGCAAAATTTGGCTGTATTCCTGCTTTTTTGAATAAAAAATAATCCTTTTCTATAAACCAAAAAGCAATCAAAGTGTCTTTGAAACAGTGTTTCTGTTGGGCTATAGTGATGTCCGAATATCCAATGCACGTGCAAAAAATTTAACCCTATTCATTTAAGTTTTTTTAAAACACATCTTGTTAAATGGCTTAAGCGTTAAACGGATACCTGAAAAAGGTATCCTTTCTCATTAAGAGTCATTTGGATACCCAAAATGAGCTGCAGCCCTTTATTTATGAGGGTTGTGGCTCGAAAAATATTCCAAAAATTAGAGATTTTCAATGCTCTATGGAAAATCCTTTATGTCGTCTAAGTAGAGACATTAAATCACCGAAGGCAGCTTCTATTCCATTGTTTGTATTTGGGATGTCCAAGGCCCCAGTAATCTTCGAAATAGCGTATGTTCCTCTTAAGACTGTGATAGGTGCTTCTCAAATTTTTATGAACGTAGTGAGACTTGCATCGGCGCCAACACTTCGCTCTCTTAAAAAAGAGGCTCACTTGGCCTTCCACTCATTAAATAGTCCAACGAAAGAAGCTTTATCCGTCTTGTGCATAAAATACGCTAAATTCAATGTATTAACGTTCATTTTGGAGAACAAATAATCGTTTTGCTCATATTTAAAACAAAAAAACTCCGATTAAGGAGTTTCTTTATAAGAAAAAACAATAGATTCTCATCATTGAAAATCTATTGTATAAATGCTATCGCTTGGAAGAATTAGATTCCGAGTTCGCGAGCAACTGCTTGAATTCCGCGCTTGCTGATAGTGCGGAGACCTGCGTTGCTAACACGAATGGTAACCCAACGATCTTCTTCAGGGATATAAAAACGCTTCTTTTGTAGATTAGGAAGCTGTTTCATTAACTTTTTACGATTAGAGTGAGAAACCATGTTTCCCACAAGGCCGGCTTTTCCGGTAACTTCACAAATGCGGCTCATAAAAGACTCCATTTTTTAGACGGGCTCAATTGTAGTTATTTTTTTTGATTTCGTCAATCTTGAAGTTCTTTAGGTAAGTTAAATTTAGTGTTTTCTACCAAAGTTACTCGATTTTCTAGCTCAATATCCTTAAAATGATCTTTTATCCAATGGATTACCTCTTGAACTAACACTTCTGGAGCACTAGCTCCGCTAGAAACACCTACAGTTTCAATTCCTTTAAACCACTCTTGTTTAATATCGTTTACAGAGTCTATAAGATGGCTAGGAATCCCTTTTTCAAGGCCTAATTCACATAATCTGCTTGAATTGGATGAATTTTTGGAGCCAACGACTAATAATAAATCGACTTCAGAGGATAGCTCAGAAACTGCTTTTTGTCTGTTTCCTGTAGCATAACAGAGGTCACCTGCATCTGGCCCAATGATATCTGGAAATTTTGTTTTTAGAGCTTGAATAATGTCTTTTGTTTCTGCAACGGAAAGAGTGGTTTGTGTAATATAGGCAAGGGAAATATCTTTTGAAAAAGAGAGATTTTCAATGTCGTCTTTATTTCGAACAACAGAAATAGCCCCTTTGGGTAATTGGCCAAGAGTTCCTTCCACTTCGGCGTGCCCAAAGTGACCAATTAAAATCACATGGTGTCCTGCATCAAAGTGGCGTTTAGCGCTGGAATGGACTTTTTTTACTAGTGGGCAAGTGGCATCGAGAATTTTTAGATTGCGACGAATTGCATCTTGATAAACACTTTCAGCAACACCATGAGCAGAAAAAATAACGGTGGCATTTTCTGGGACTTCGTTTAGATCTTCTACAAAGATAACGCCAAGTTTTTTTAGGTTATTGACTACGAATTGATTGTGCACTATTTCATGGCGAACATAAATTGGAGCACCATGTTTTTCTAAGGCTTTTTCGACAATATGAATCGCTCGATCCACGCCAGCGCAAAAGCCTCTAGGTGTTGCTAGTAAAATTTTTTTCATGAAATTAACCCTGAATTAAATCTTCGAGATAGGCAATAAACTGAGAATAAGACTCAGATATTTTTGCTCTTTCGTGGGTAAGAAATGTTTTGACTAAACGAATGTCTGGAAGGTCTCTCTTGGCGTAATCAGCGGTGGAACGTAGTTGAGAAAGCACTCCTTCACGTACAAGAGCATCTACGGTTGATTTGTGACCATGAGAATAAGGGCCAACACAAGTGGAAACGCCTAGTTGTAAGGGCTCCCAGAAATCGTGGACTCCAAGAGTTCTACTAAAAGAGCCGCCCACTACTGCTGTTTTAGATTTCTCTAATACTTCTACAGTTTGACCGTACTTTGAAACAAGCGAGACAGCGCCTTTTTGAACGAGAGGCCATTCTACAACTAAGAGTTCTTGGTCTCGTAATTCATTTCTAAAATGATCCACTTCTTCTAAACGCCGAGGAATAATCACAACAGATTCTTGTCTTTTGATAGAGGAAAGAGTCATTCGAAGCAGGCTGTTCCACTCTGAAAAATGGAAGGATAGAAAAGTGGTATCCACAGTTGGGTTCTGAGGCGCTTCTATTTCTTTTTTAGAGCGAACCCAAGGGAGTAATTTCCAATCGCCACCAATTTGAATTTTGGACGCGATTTCTGGAGGGCATTCAGAAACGAGACGTGATAAATCAGTACCTGATTGCATGCAGGCAAATCCAATGGCAGAAAAGTCACCCTTGCTAATAGCCATTTGGTAACGGCCAGAAATAATCGACACAGCAGGTTTTAAAGAGAGTTTACGCATGGAGGATAAGTAGCCTGGCCATAGCTCGTTCTCGGCAAGAACTAGGCCTATAGGACGGACTTTTTTGATAAAGCGAACCATGGTGTAAGGGGTATCAGCGGGAGCAATACAGCAAGTAATATTCGCTCCTGATTGTTGTAAAAATTCAAGAACATCTGTTTTTTGTGTGGTGATTAAAATTTTTGGGCAGTTCTTAATATCTTCTTGGATATATTTTGCGACATTGAGAAGCATACGACATTCCCCAAGACTAGCGCCATGAAGCCATAAAAAAGGACCTTCTGGCCAAGGGCCATTGATTCTTTGATCTAAAGCGAAACGTTCATCTAGGGGTGCAATTTTAGAAGCGGCCATCCCGACAACTCCAACAACACTTCTTGCTAAGTCGAGAACGATCATATCATATCTCCTATGTATCTTCTTAATATAAGTAGTAAACTAAAAAACAAAAGAAAACCCCATGTAGAGCGATCGGCTAAAATAGCGGAGTGAATGCTTCTTTTGTTGTTTGAAATGGGTTTTGAATCTGGTTTTTTTGGGAAAAATGCATTTGTTTTGTCTTTCCATGCAAGCCAAGTTTCCCCAAATTGGGTATATAAAAAGCGGTCTTCTAAAACGGAAAGAAAATAAATAAAAAGGATTAGTACAAAGGCAAAGATAAAAGAGGTGGTTATCCAACCTAAATGCGTTAGTATAAAGCCACAACCAATCATCATATTGGAGAGATAAAGAGGATGGCGCAAATAAGCGTAAATGCCCGTATTTACCAAATAATCTGCAGTCAAAGACGATCCTCTGCTGTGTTCGCCAATACTTCGTCTGGCTTCAATTCTTATAACGATACCTAAAAGAATAAGAAGTAAGGCCGAAAGCGAATAAAATGGCGTCGTAGGCGGAAGAGCTAGGAGCAAGAGGGCTAGAAACCCAAGAATCCAACCTCTGTATTGATAGAGTATTTTATCCATCAATATTTACTCGGTGAAAGCGCTTGAGCATTGAATCATCCATTTTTTCATGACTAGATAATATAATCCATTTATTTAAAGCTTTTGCTGTATTTAAAAAATTATTCAATAATGAGTCTTTGTCAAATCTTGAAATGTATGCAAAAGGCTCATCTAATAAAAGAATTTGGCTTTTGGAGGCCAATGCCCAAATGAGAGCAAGACGGGCTTTTTCTCCTCCAGAAAAGGAATTAGATGAAAAAACACCACGAACATTGGCTTGTTCAATAAAATCATTTAAATAGGGATTTTCATTTTGTTCAATAAGGTGCTTGAGTAAATAAAGGGGAGGTAATACAATGTTTTGCGCAATAAAAAAAACGCCTGCTTTGTTATAAAGCATAGGGTAAGTCATGGATCCTGATTGCCATTCTTCAAGACCTGCGATTAGTCGAAGTAACGTGCTTTTGCCAGCCCCATTAGGACCTGTAATTAGAACGGGCAAGTCTGTTTCTAACGAGATAGAATATAAGTTGAAAATGAATCTATCACTGCCTTCGTACTGAAAAGATGCGCTTGTGATTTTTAAGGCGTAGCCACTCGTTTTAACATCTCGTTTTTGACGAGGCTCTTCTACAAAGCGACTTAAAATGTTATAGGCGCTTTTAGCGGCACGTAATTGAGGAGAAATGCGAATACATTCTTTAACAGGTTTGTAACAGAGAATGACTGCTGAGCAATAAAGAATTAAGTCTTTGGGTTCCATCCAGGATTTTGAAATCATCCAACCACAAAAAGCTAAAACGCCTATCATGGCAAGGATAGAAACGCTCTCTATTAAAAAAGACAAAGAGGCTTGCTTAATGCCTGCTTCTACGCTTATATGACGTCGAGAACGAATGAGTTGAAGGAGTCGATTGATTTCAATGGTCTTCTCATAAGCGGAGCTCCAAAATCGGAAGACTTTTTTTATTCCTTCTAATTCGGATCGAAACTCAGCTTCGCTGTTCATTTGTTTTTCAACAATAGGACCAATATTTTTCCATTTATTTTGTGTGTATGCAAGAACAGGTATTACAACAACGAATAAAAGAATGGTTAAGGGCCATGACAAATAAAATAAAACGGGGATAAAAATAACGAGTTGTAGAAAAGCCTGAAGGGTTTGCATAAAGGCTTCTCCGCTTAAAGGGATAATCCTTGTCGCTTCAAATGCTGCTTGTACTTTTGAATCATTTTCAGGGAGATGAAAAAAACGAGGTTGAATACGTCTAAGAACGGCTAAAAAATACCCTTGTAAGCCAGATTCTAGCTGACGGAATATTTTTTGTGTGGTGGTCACTCGTGAGCGTAAGAAAATAAAACGCAGACAAATGAGTAAAATCATCATTAGAGTCCATTCAAGAATACTAAAAGGGGACGTTTCTGAAAGGATTTCAACGAAAAAACGAATCCCTGCAAGTAGACCAGCATCAAAAAGACTAGCTAGAAGGGCGGGCCCAGATAATAGCAGAACAGCCTTAAAAATAGTCTTCTTTAGCAGGATTATTAAATTCATGGGTCATAAAATAGAATTTTTAAATCGGGAGCCTTTACAAGGAATAAATCTTTCCTATATTTGGCCCTACTAAGATGCCTCCATCGTCTAGTGGCCTAGGACTCGGGATTTTCATTCCCGCAACAGGGGTTCAAAACCCCTTGGAGGTACTAAAAAAAGCTCTATCTTTTGATAGAGCTTTTTTTATTTAGGTTACCTCTAAAAATTACACTGCTAAAAAATGGATTGTTTTCTTAACTTAATCCTATAAATATAAGGCCTAAAATAATCCCTGCAAAGGCAAGATACTTTGTTTTGCTTTTATGCTCTTTAATAATAAATATGCCCCATAGAAAGCTGATAATCACACTGGATCGTCTGATAACGGTTACAACAGAAACAAGAGCATCTGGGTTGTGTAAGGCTAAAAAGTAAAATCGATCAGCGAAAAAAAGCAAAAAACCGACTAAAAGCATTAGCGGGTGAAATTGAAAATGGCGATCTTTGGAAATGTTTTTTTTTCGATAGGCAAAAAAGCACATCATGGCAAATTGGATAATGCTCATGTAAACGTTAAACCAAAATTGCACGGTAAGGGGATCATACTTTAAGCTTTGAAGAAGGTATTTGTCATAAACACCACTACAGGCGCCTAAAAAGGCTCCTAAAAACATGGCTAAAATCCAAGGATTTCTAAAGAAAAAGCCAGTTTCTTTTCTGCCTGCGATGCTAAATAAGAAATAGCTGATGGCTGTAATGCCTATGCCTATCCATTGAAAAAAAGCAGGGCGTTCACCCATAAAAAGTACGGCCATAAAAATGGTAAATAATGGAGCACTTGCCCGAATGGGGGCGGTAATGCTTAAAGGAAGCCTTGCCACGGCGTTAAAGCTAAAAACCCAGCTCGATGTAACAATTAACGCTTTTAAAAAGATGGGAAGTTGCGATTCTGCTTCAATTAGGGGAATTTTTCCCATTAAAAAGAATGGAAATAGGATAATTACAGTGGTAAAGCTACAGAAAAAAAGAACAGGCCATACCGCATTATGGGATAAGGCCTTTTTTTTGCTGATGTCGTAAAAACCGAGGAAAAAAGCAGAACTAAAAGCAAGCAAAATCCAAATCATGCCATAAAGATAGCTTAGTTTCACTTTTCTTTAAAAAAAATATTAATTTGTTCTCATTTAAACAGGAGATCAACATGGATATAAAAGGTCAGTTTAAGGGTAAGGCAAGCAGCCTTATGGACGAATTCAAATCATTTGCATTTAAGGGTAATATTGTCGATATGGCAGTAGGTGTTATCATTGGAGGTGCATTTGGAAAAATAGTGACCTCAATGGTAAATCACATTATTATGCCAGTGGTATCATTAGTTATGCCTAACGGCACTAATTATGCCGACTGGAAACTAGTTGTGAATCGAGGAACAGAAATCGTTGATGGTGTTGAAAAAGCAAAGGTGATAGAAATCCCTTATGGCCTTTTCTTAAGTGAAATTGTAAGCTTCTTAATCATTGCCATTGTGCTTTTCTTTGTGATTAAAAAGTTTCTTGGTTTTATGATGACCATGAAGAAAAAGGACGAGCCAGCACCTGCTCCAGCAGAACAAGTATTATTAGCAGAGATTCGAGATCTCTTAAAAGAAAAACGCTAATGATATAATGAAACACCCCTAAAAAAGGGGTGTTTTTTATTGTGATTGATAAGCCTTCCAAGTGGTTTCAATCAAGGTTTCCAAATCAGAGTGCTTGGCTTTCCAACCCATGAGGGAGTAAGCTTTAGAAGGATCAGCAATTAGAGAAGCGGGGTCTCCAGGACGACGTTCTACAATTCGATAAGGAACTTTTTTGCCAGAAACTTTTTCTGCCATTTGGATGATGTCTAATACACTCGCTCCCTGTTGTACTCCAAGGTTCACAATAAAACTGGAGTTTGTTTTTTGGAGTTGTTTAAAAGCCATCGCATGGCCAACAGCAAGATCATTGACATGGATATAGTCACGAACGCCAGTGCCATCAGGCGTGTCGTAGTCGTTGCCAAAAACCAAGAGCTCTTTTCGCTTTCCAATTAAGGCTTCCATCACGACAGGAATCAAGTTCGCTGGATTTTTTTCTAATCCGGTGAGCCTTCCTTTAATGTCATAACCAGCGGCATTAAAATAGCGAAGGGCAGCATACTTTAACCCTTTGAGCTTATCGTACCAAGACAAGTATTGTTCTATGGCAAGCTTTGTATAGCCGTAGTAGTTTTCTGGATTAGTAGGGTGTTCTTCATTGACAGGCATGTATTTTGGGGCGCCATATACAGCTGCTGAGCTAGAGAAAACAAAATAAGAAACACCAGAAGCTATCGCTTCGTTTAAAATGTTTAGGGAACCAGTGATGTTATTTACGCTGTATTTTTCTGGAGCAATCATAGATTCTCCAGCCGCTTTAAATGCTGCTAAATGTACAAGCCCTTCAGGCTTAAATTGAGAGAGAAAAGAGTGGAGTGCTGAAGTATTTAGAATATCGCCTTCAAAAAAAGAGGCTTCTGAGAATAAATTTTGAGTTAATCCAGAGGATAAATTATCAAAAACAGCCACTTGGTGACCTTGATCTAATAGTTCTCTAACTGTATGGGAGCCTATATAACCAGCCCCGCCAATAACTGCGATTTTCATTTTTCCTCCGCGTTGTTTGGATATTATAGCAAAAAAGAGCTATTGAAAGCCGCTTTTTGGGCTAAAAAAGAGAAAATGAAAAAGGGGGTGTTGTAAAAGCTTGCAACAAAAAAAATAGGGAGCGAAGATTTATCAATACTAGTTCAAGTATATTCTACACGTATCCCAATCCCACACTGGGGTTCTCCTCAAAAAGGAGAGCCCCAATTTTTTTTGAATGGGGAATAAATATACTTCGAGCTCCCTCCGAAAATCCATTTTATTTTTTTGAAGTGCGCTATTTTGCCTTTATTGCATAAATTTTCCTTTTTTCACTAGATTTGTGTATTTTCATTAAATGCAACCAGAAGCCCTTCGATTAAGTGAAATAACGATTTCTAATTTACGTTCTATTCGACGTGAAACGTTTCCTCTTAGCCATTTTACGGCTTTGATTGGTTATAATAATGCGGGAAAAACGAATATTTTGATGGGTATTCGCTGGCTTCTTTCTCATTTTACTTTAAATATTTCTTTTTTTGATGATGCTAAGATTCCTGTAGAAGTGGAAGGCTTGTTTGAAGGTATTTCTGACGCTGTTATGGATCGTTTAGGGGAAGAAAAGGCAAAGGCAATTACGCCGTACTTGATTCACGGGGCATTGCGAGTAAAAAAAATCCAACGGATTCCTGGAGATTTGAAGGAAAATATAGAGATGATGGTGTTTGTGCCTCCTCAAAAGCGTCGTCAGCAACGCGTTTGGGAAGCTGCATCATTAGAATTTGTTCAATCTTTTGAACGACTTTTTCCAGAACCCATTGCTATTTGGGATTTTGAAGGAAATCAAGCTTTTACAAAATTACTTCATGAGATTTTTAAGCCTCTTGAACGCCGTTTTGGCAATGAATTTAACGATTTAATTTTGAAGTTTAGCGATCTTTTATCTCCTTCTAGCGAAAGTAGGGCAGAAGAAATTAAAACATTTGATCAAGAAGTGAATCAAAAATTACACCCCTTGTTTCCTAGTGTGAAAGTGGAATTATCTATTCCTACGCCTACTCTCGAGACGTTCTTGCAATCGGCGACTTTAAAAGTGATAGATGAAGATGATGGCTTTGAACGTAATATTGAAAGGATGGGAGCGGGTTCACAACGTGCAATCCAAATGGCTCTTGTTCGTTATTTAGCAGAAGTTAAAAAGCATCATAATAATCATTACTTGAATCGGAAACTATTATTAGTGGATTCTCCAGAATTGTATCTTCATCCTCAGGCTGTTGAGTTAGTGCGAGTGGCGCTAAAAAATCTTTCTAATGAAGGGTTCCAAGTGGTTTTTGCAACGCATTCCGCTCAGATGGTTACCAGTGAAGATGTAAGTACATCTCTTTTAATTCGAAAGAATCGCAAACGCGGTACTTTTATGAGAAAGCGAATGGAAGACGCTGTTTATCAGGTGGTGCAAGATGCGCCAAGCCAATTGCAAATGCTTTTCTCTCTTTCTAATAGTAATGAGCTCTTATTTGCAGATTATGTTCTTTTAACAGAAGGTAAAACGGAATGGAGAATTTTGCCTGCATTATTTGAAAAAGTGACAGGACAGTCTTTTGCTTTAATTAAATGTGCTTTAGTGCGTCAGGGCGGGGTAAGTAATACGAGAAAAAGTATGCAAGTTCTCGATGCGATGGATATGCCTGTGCGGGCGATTGTAGATTTGGATTATGCATTCAATAATGCGGTTCATGATGGCTTTTTAGATAAAAAAGATCCAGATTTGCGTATTTGCATGGATTTATTTAAAGAACTCTCTTTTCAGGAAAAAATCCGCCTTGTCAATGGGGTTCCTGTGACAAAACACTCAAAAGTTACCGCATCTCAGGCTTTTGCGATGATGGCTGCAATGAAAGAGGCTGAAAAACCGTTAAAAAACATCCATGCTAAGCTTCGTAATAAAGGAATTTGGATATGGACAAAGGGTGCTATTGAAGAACATTTGGGTCTAGATGGCAAAAATGAGCGTTGTTGGAACCAGTTTGTGGATCGGATCAAAAAAGGCAAAACAGAATCGATTGTCCCAGATTATAGAAGTATTGAAGAACTATGTCGTTGGATTATTGAAGGAAGTCATGCGGCATTGTGACTTTTTACTGTGGACAAATAATCCATAGAAAGAAATTTGTAAGAAGTAAAAAAAGAGGGGTATTAAGGTATTTTCATAAATGGTCTATACAAAAGGAGATACTTTTATGAAAAAGACTTTGTGTCAGGTGGGATTGGTTTTTGGGTTCTGTGCAGCCGTTTCTGCTGTTGCTGGGCCAGGATTAGCGGATGGGGCTAGTAAATTTGTAGGAAACATTACTCAGAGTAATCAAGCTCCTGCTGCAAATAGTCAGTTTAGCCAATTGTGGAATCAAGCCACAGCTGAAAACGGGTGTAAATGGGGGTCCGTGGAAGGCACAAGAGGACAATTCAATTGGGCTGGATGTGATGCTGCTTATAATTGGGCAAAGGAAACGGGTGGGCATTTTAAATTCCACGCCTTAGTTTGGGGCTCTCAATATCCAAATTGGTTAAATGGATTAAGTGTTGACGAAACTAAAAAGGCAATTACAGCATGGTTTGATGCTGTTAAAAAGAAATATCCAGAAATAGAAATGATTGATGTTGTTAATGAGGCTATTCGTACAGGGACTAACTCATATCACTCTGGTTACGGTAAAAACAATAACATTATCCCTGCTCTTGGTGGTGATAATAATGGTGACTATACCTTTGTAACTACCGCTTTTAAAATGGCAAGAGAACGTTGGCCGAATGCTATCTTGATTTACAATGATTACAATACATTCCAGTGGCAAAAAAATGAAGGTATTGATTTAATTAATACAATTAAGAGAAATGGTGCTCCAGTTGATGCCTACGGACAACAGGCACATGATATGATGAGCCAAGGTGGTGGTGCTGGCGGTACTGGAGGTGGTGGCGTCTGTTTGAATTATAATACCTTTAAGAGCACTCTTCAAGAAATATATGACAAAACACAGATACCTTTATTCATTAGTGAATATGATATCTCAACCACTAACGATGCCATACAGAAACAATGTTATGAAGAACAAATTGGAGCGTTTATGGAAGCCCCATATGTTGCTGGTATCACTTTATGGGGATATATCTATGGTCAGACTTGGACCACTAATGGCGAATCTGGTATCATTCGGAACGGACAGGATCGCCCTGCAATGACATGGTTGAGACAATACTTAGCTAGTAATAAGGGTGTGAATACCACAAAATTCCAATTTGGTGGTGGAGGATTTACTTCTCCAGCAAACGTCCGTATTGAAGAACAAACAACTGCTGTGACCAAATTAACAACATCACTTGAAGGCTCTGCCACATATACAATTGAAGGCGGTGATGATGCTGCTCTATTTGCTCTCAGTGGCGCTGATTTAGCATTTAAGACAGCTCCTTCATTTGCTTCTCCAAGCGATAAGGACAAAAACGGTGCTTATAAAGTAACAGTGAAGGCTTCTGCAGGTGGCAAATCGGCTACATTAGATATGACTGTCACTGTAACACAAAAGCAAGCAGCCTATAACGGTACTACACCAACACTTCCAGGTAGAATTGAAGCTGAAGAGTTCGATGTTTGCGGTGAAGAATGTGCTTATCATGATTCTGATACAGAAAACGAAGGCGATGCAACACTTCGCAATGGTGAAGGCGTTGACGTTGTTCAAATTGGAACAGGGTCAGAATATGCTATTGGATATACAACGGCTGGTGAATGGCTCGAATATACGGTGAATGTAGAAAACGAAGCTGTATACACCTTAAAAGCACGTGTAGCTTCTGGAAACGAAAATTCTTCCTTTAGATTATTCATCGGTGATCAAGCAATTACTGATACAGTTAAAGTACCAGCTGGTGCTGACTGGGATACATATAGCGACGTGGAAATTAAAACATCCAAGTTGACAAAAGGAACTCATGTCATTAAGCTCGCTATCACAGGTAGTTACGTGAATATTGACTGGTTAGAATTTAATGATGGAACAATCGGTATTGGAAAATCACTTGACTTCAATACTTCAGGTGAAAAGGCATATCGCATTTATAACTTCAAAGGCGCTTATGTGGGAACGTTTAAGGCTTCTGATATGACTTCATTGAAGAATGAAGTACAAAAGTCAAATGTGAAAGCTGGTGCTTATATGGTTCGTTCTCTAGATGGACATGTGAATAGGCTAATCGAAATTAAGAAATAATTGTTCTGATTTTCTCTCAATAAAACACCAGACACAAACCACAAAAAGATTCTCCTAATTTAAGGAGGATCTTTTTGCTTTTTTTCGCTGTTTTATAGACATTTTCGCCGAATCATGGATGGCTTCGTTTCTCTCCATGACGAAGGGAGAGGCTTGCTTTGGCAGGAATGTTGCCTTGCCGGTGACGTGGATAAGGTGTTGTTTTACTATACAAAAGATTTACAAAGTAATAAACAACATTAATATAATAAGTTATTTAAATTGATATAGGCGTTCTAAGTATTGTTTCAAATTTGTTTGGGTAATATTTGAACAATGACATAATAATAAGGAGTTTTCATGAAACTAAATCAAATATTTCTAATTGGTTTATTATTAATTTCAAGTGTGTTTGCTGCTCCCGTTTCAGAAACACTTCAGGTGGGAAGTGATCAACGAAAGATGCTCACCTATGTGCCTTCGGGCCTTGAGCCAGGATCGCCGTTGATTATTTCCATACATGGAATGGATCAAGATCCAACTTACCAGCACAACAATACTCGCTGGGACCAAGTGGCGGATACTGCCCGTTTTGCTGTGGTATACCCACAGTCCATGCAATCTGGATTTTCTACATGGGATATCAATACCAAGAGTACATCGAATAAAGATATTCAGTTTTTTCTAGCAATTATTGATGATATGGAAGAACGTTATCAAATTGATCGTAATCGAGTTTACCTTGGAGGATTTTCCATGGGCGGCATGATCAGTTATCTTGCAATGGGAGTTATTGCAGACAAAATTGCCGCCTTTGCTCCTATCTCGGGTTACCTTTTGGGGGGTGATTCTTATCAGAGTTCTCGTCCTATTCCCATTATTCATACACATGGAACTAACGATGGTGTTGTGGGCTATGACGGAGTCGCTAATATTGTCTCAGGATGGCGTACACGAAATGGTTGTCCAAGCCAAGCCACAACGACACATCCTAAGTCTGGTACGACACGCGACTTCTGGGGCCCATGCGATGAAGGGGTGGACATGGTTTTAGTGACGATACAAGGAAAAGACCATGAACCTTCTGGTACGAGTGTTGAAATTTGGAACTTTGTAAAAAATTATTCCTTGGGTCCTGTAGGGTTTGCTTTTAAGACAAAAGCAAAAATTTCTTTGAATCCAGGTGCAACTCAAGTGGCGAAACTCGAAACCAATGGCGAAGGGACTGTTTCTTTTTCTATTAGTGGTGGCGCTGATAAAGATAAGTTTGTCATCAATGGAAGCGACTTGAGCTTTAAAGAGGCGCCTGCCTACCAAGCGAGTGGCTCCAATCAATATGCGGTCTCCATCACAGCAAAAGCGGGTGATGAAACAGCGACATTAGACATGACAGTGACTATTTTAAAACCGCAAACGCCTTACAAGGGTACAGCTTGGGCTATACCTGGCAAAATTGAAGCGGAAGACTATGATGTGGGTTCTGATGAAAATCCGTCTTATTACGACCTCGGCGGTGGATCTGCTTCAGAACAAACGGATTATCGTACTGATAAAGTCGATGTAATCAAGAGCATTGGAAGTGGTTATGCTGTTGGGCATACACAAACTGGTGAATGGATGGAGTATACGGTCGATGTGAAAACAGAAGGTGTGTATACCCTTGAAATTAATGCTGTTTCTGGAAATGATGGTTCTTCTATCCGCTTGTTCATCGGTGATGAGCCGATTACAGAGAATATTACGATTCCAAATACGGATGCTAGTTATGCAACTTATGGCGTGGTCACAGCGAAAACATCAGCGCTCTCCAAGGGGACTCATGTGATTCGACTCGAAATCACAGGAAACTGGGCTGATATTGATTGGTTGAATTTTTCTAACGGAACTACATCTATTGAAAATACAGTAAATTACAGTAATTCAGGTATAAAGAGCTATCGCATTTATAATTTCCAAGGTGCTTATATGGGAACATTTAATGCCTCTGATTTGACTTCATTGAAAAATGAAATCAAAAAATCAAATGTAAAAACTGGCGCTTATATGATTCGTTCAACAGATGGCCATGTGAATAAATTAATTCAAATAAAAAAATAATTTATTCTGATTTTCTCTCAATAAAACACCAGATAAAAAAATTCCTTCTCTTCACTAGAGAAGGATTTTTTTTTGCTTTTACAACCCTTTTTCAGATTATTCAAAACAACCCAATTTTGGTCAAATTCTTGAATTTTAAGTCAAAATGGTGTGGACTATTTATCAATACAAAAGACTAGAATGCAAGCGAAAACGGACTAATTAAGAAATAGATTTATGTATGCTTCTAGACATAGGCTCATGTTTTTAAACAAGTAAAACTTGAGGATTGGTTTTGTTTTTATAAGGAGTGTTGTATGAGGCAATTTCAAACATTAATGCTTGGTTTTTGTTTAATCTCAAGTGTATTTGCAGCCCCTGTTTCAGAAAATATTATGGTGGGTTCAACTTCACGTAATATGTTGACGCATGTGCCATCAGGTTTAGAAAAAGATTCTCCATTGTTTATTTCTTTACATGGAATGAATCAAGATGCTCCTTATCAACAAGGAATGGCTCATTGGGAAGATATAGCTGATACGGCTCGTTTTGCAGTGGTGTATCCTAATGGGATTAATAAATCATGGGATCTCTCAGGTAATCGAGATATTGATTTTGTCCTTGCTATTATTGATACGATGTATAATCGTCATCAGATTGATCGCAATAGAGTATATCTTTCTGGATTTTCGATGGGAGGAATGTTTACTTATCATGCAATGGGACGTATTGCCGATAAGATTGCCGCCTTTGCTCCAGTTTCAGGATATCCAATGGGAGGTAGTGCTTTTCAGAGTTCTCGTCCAATCCCCATTATTCATACACATGGAACCTCTGATGATGTAGTAGGTTATAGCGGAGTCGCTAAGATCGTTGAGGGATGGCGTAAAAGAAATAATTGCCCAAGTCAAGGCGTCACAACTACTCCTTATCCACAATCTAAACCAAATTCAAAATCAAAACTGGACTTTTGGGGCCCTTGTGATGACGGCGTGAATGTCGCTTTACTTACTCTTGATGGAAAGGGACACTGGCATTCTAATGATGGCGCTGTTGGAGTACATTCGAGTCATGAAATTTGGAATTTTGTAAAAAATTATTCTTTAACAGGATCTTCCATTGTAGTTGTTCCTTCTCCAAGAGATAGCATCTTTAATGGCAAATTTGATCAAGGAAAGTCCGCTTGGACGTTAAACGTATGGGATGGTGAAGCCACAGGAACCATAGATAATGAAGAATATAAAATCGATGTTTCTAGCATTGGTACAGAAAATTATCAGATTCAGTTGATTCAAAGTGGTTTGATTTTAGAAAAAGATCAGTCTTATAAATTGACTTTTGACGCTCGTGCTACAGCAAGTCGCTCAATTGAAGTAAATGTAGAACAGCATGAAGATCCTTGGGCAAGTTATTTAGAATCAGTCCAGAATTTTGATTTGACCACCACGAAAAGCACGTATTCATTTGTCTTTACAATGAATGCTGCAACAGATCAAAATGGTCGTTTGAGCTTTAATTTTGGTGGTGCCACAGGAACCGTGTTCTTGGATAATGTGGTCATTGAAAAAACAGACGCCCCTCCAACAGTGATCAGTGGAAAAATGCATTCAATTCAGACAAAGGTTTCGTATTCACATGGAAATTTGTTTGTGAAATTTGATACTCAGAAAAATAAGCAAGTGCAGTTACTGGTTTATAATTTACAGGGTGTAGAAGTTGTCTCGAAAACGCTACTTGCTAATAATGGGATTGAACAGCGAGTGGATTTTTCGGCATTATCTGCAGGCCGTTATTTAGTTCAAGTACGTTCAGGAAATTTAATCATGAAGTCCATGAATATCTTGCACTATTAAAAAATATGCTTAAAAAAAGCGGGATTGTTTAATAAATAAAACGTGGGATTGTTTTATGAAAAATATAAAGATGTGGGCGTTTTTCCTCGCCATTGCTTGCTATGCATATGGAGCAACGGTTTCTAATCCAATTATTTGGGCTGATGTTCCTGATCCATCAATGCTTCGTGTTGATGATACTTACTATATGGTCAGTACGACAATGCATTATGCGCCAGGTGTGCCTATCATGGCGTCTACGGATCTTGCTAATTGGCGAACGATTAATTATGCGTATTCGACATTAACAAATAGTAATGCGATGAATTTGAATGCTAACGCGAGTGCGTATGGAAAAGGTTCATGGGCTTCGAGCTTGCGTTATAATAAAGGGACTTATTACATTTTAACGCCTTCTTATACAACAAACAAAACGCATTTATATCAAACTACCGATATTAAAAACGGACCTTGGAAAGAGACGTTGTTTAATTTTTATCATGACCCCTCTTTGTTTTTTGATGATGACGGGAAGGTCTATATAATTTATGGTGGTGGTGAGTTTAAAATTATCGAATTAAATTCCGATTTATCTGGTGTAAAACAGGGTGGTGTAAACCAAACCTTGAAGATTCCTTTAGATGCGACCACAGGAACATCCTCTTATATAGTCAAGATGGAAGGGGCACATATGGAAAAGGTCAATGGGAAGTATTATCTATTTGCCATTACTTGGCCGAGTGGAAATGGACGAACAGAACTAGTTTTTAGATCTTCCTCAATTACGGGAAATTATGAGGGGAAAATTGCTCTTCAAAATAACGGCGTGGCTCAAGGGAGTATTTTTGATACGCCTGATGGAAAATGGTATGCGGTGCTGTTTAGAGATAATGGTGCTGTAGGACGTATTCCATATTTAATTCCTGTGACTTGGTCAAATGATTGGCCTGTATTTGGAAATGCGGCTCCAGCAACATTAGAACTTCCAAATCCTGTTTATCCTGGGTTTAATATGGTGACTTCAGATGATTTTGATGAAGAAACTTTGCCATTAGAATGGCAATGGAATCATAATCCAGATAATACCAATTGGTCTTTGAAAGCAAAAAAAGGATCAATGCGCATAACCACTTCTAGAGTGGATAGCCGTCTTTACTATGCTAAAAATACTTTAACGCAAAGATCTTTTGGCCCTAAATGTTCGGGTCGAATTGCTGTAGATGTAAGTGGTATGGAAGATGGTGATGTCGCTGGATTAGTGGCTCTTCAAGACTCGCTCGCTTTTGTGGGTGTAGCAAAATCTGGATCTTCACTTTCCGTTGTTCAATATCAAGGAACATCACAAAAAGCAAGTGTTCCTATTTCTCAAAATAAAGTGTATTTCCGAATCGATATGGATTTCACGAATCAAACGGATAAAGCCTATTTCTTTTATAGCTTAGATAGTTTGAATTGGAAAACTATTGGTGGCACTCTTTCAATGAGATATACGCTAGGTATGTTTGTAGGGTATCGTTTTGGGTTATTTAATTATGCTACAAAAACGGCTGGTGGCTATGTGGATTTTGATTGGTTTAAAATTGGTGCCACCGTCGATCAAGAAATAAAACTTCCTCCTCTTGTGATTGAAAAAATTCCTCAAGAACCTTATAAAGAGGTTCTCTCCATTCCAGGGACTATTGAAGCCGAAAATTATGATTTAGGCGGGCAAAGTAATGCTTACTCTGATAATGATTATGAGAATCAAGGCGGCGAGTACCGTGAAGATGGCGTTGATGTAGTGACAAATGATAATGGCTATGCGATAGGTTATACCGAAGTGGGCGAATGGCTTGAGTATAGTGTAAATGTGGAATCTGAAAACGTTTACACTTTAGAGGCACGTGTTGCTTCTGGAGGAGATAATTCTTCGTTTAGATTATTCTTAGATGATCAACTTATTGCTGATACTATTAAAGCCGAGAATACTGGCGATTGGGATACTTATACTACGGTTTCTATGGTGACTTCAAAACTCTCCAAAGGGGCTCATGTATTAAAACTTGAAATCACTGGAAGCTACGTCAATATTGATAATTTGAAATTTACAGAAGGAACCATTGGCATTTCAAAACCGCTTCATTTAAATACAAATAGCGGAATGCAAGAATACAGTGTTTATCATTTTAATGGTGCGCTTCTTGGTACATATAAAGCTAGTGATATAAGTTCATTAAAGAATCAAATGCGAAGCTCAAATAATAGAGCAGGCGTTTATTTGATTCGTTCAAAAACAGAAAAAACGAGTCAACTCATTGAATTAAAATAACGGGACGGGATATTATGAAACAGATTTTTAGAACTACGCTTTTAGGATATCTAGCTGTTCTTCTATTCCCTTCGTTAGGCTTGGCAGACAATCCTATTGCTCAGGCATACTACACTCCAGATCCTGCGCCTATGGTGTGGAATGATACCGTGTTTGTGTATACAGGTAATGATGAAGGAGGATCCTTCTTTACCATGAATAATTGGCGCGTGTATTCTAGTACTGATATGGTGAATTGGACTGACCGTGGGTTCGTTTTTGGCCATGAAAGTATTACAAATGCGAAGCCTGCTGGCGACTGGGCTGCTGAATGCATTTATCGTAACGGCAAGTTCTATTACTATGTGACTGTGGAATCCACTAAGGGTGGCCGCGCTGTTGCTGTAGGCGTTGCTGACAAACCAGATGGTCCATTTAAAGAAGCTTACAACAGGCATATGGCTGGCCCTAACTGGGACTACATTGACCCTACCGTATTCGTTGACGATGATGATCAGGCCTATATCTATTGGGGTAATCCCAAGCTTTACTATGCCAAGCTAAAAGAAGACATGATCACCATTGATGGCCAAATCAATGTAACGGACATGAGCCGTGGCTTTGCTCCTAACGGGGAATCCTCCAAGTACACAGAAGGCCCATGGATTCATAAGCGTGGAAATAAATATTATATGATTTATGCATCCCATGGTATTCCTGAGAAAATTTCTTATTCGTGGAGCGATAGCCCTACTGGGCCTTGGGAATGGAAAGGTGTCATTCTAGATCAACATAGTGGCTTTGCTTTTACAAGCCATGCAGGTATCATTGAATTCAAGGGACGTGCGTTTATATTCTACCACACCGCAAAACTTCCTGGTGGTGGCGGCTATAATCGTTCTACTCAAGTAGATGAATTCACGTTCAATCCTGATGGCACTATTCCTCTGGTTAAACCCACTGATTTGGGTGTGGTAAAACCAATTCACAACTTAGATCCATTTAAAGTAGTTCAGGCTGAAACCAAGGCTTTCTCGCGAGGCATTGGCACCTACCGTGTAGAAGGCAAGGGCGTATACGTGAATAAGTTGGACAACAATGACTATATCAAGGTTCGTTCTGTAGATTTTGGCGATGATGGTGCAGATAAATTCTACGCCGCAGTGAAAGGCGGAAGCGGTACCATCGAAATTCGCTTAGACAAGCAAGATGGTGAGATGATTGGCCAGTTAAATGTAACGTCTGCGAACGATTTCGTGGAACAGAGTGTTGATGTTTCAGGAGCTGTTGGCGTTCATGACTTGTTCTTTGTATTCAAAGGTGGAACCAGCATGTTTGAATTTGACTACTGGTATTTTGAAACGGCAGCAGCGGCTATTCCTCAAGGGCCATTCTGTGGTGTAGATAAGACGGGTTGTGTTGCAACTCCAATACCAGGAAAAATAGAAGTAGAAAATTATGATGTTGGCGGATCGAATAAAGCTTATTATGACGTATCAATAGAAAATGAGGGAGCCAAATACCGTGAAGATAGAGTTGATATCGTTGCTGATGAATTAGGAAATTATATGATTGGATATACAGAAGCTGGCGAGTGGCTTGAATATACAGTCAATGTAGAAGAAGCAAAAGCTTATCCTTTTAGAGCAAGAGTTTCTAGTGGATCAGAAAGTTCTAGTTTCCAATTATTCTTGGGCGATAAAGCAATCACTGATACGATCAAAATAGAAACGACTGGTGATTGGGATACTTATGCTGAAATTGAAGGAACGACTTCAGCCATTTCTTCTGGCGAGCAAGTTCTCAAACTATTGATCACAGGTAGTTATGTGAATATTGATTGGATTGAGTTTGGAGAAAAAACGAATTCCATTTCAAAGACTTTTGATTTAGAAAAACAAGGGCTTCAAACTTATAAAGTCTTTAGTTTACAAGGTCAGTATTTAGGTGATATTCAATCGAATTCAATTCAGGGTTGTAAAAGAGAAATTCATGAAAGATTCCCAGTAGGTAAGTATGTGATTAGGGATAGTCACCATGCCTATCGAGTGATTAAGTAAAAAAAAGGGATTAGGGAGATTAGGATGAAAAAAAAATATTTCGTGCTCATCATGGGCATCATTTTGACATACGTTGCTAATATATTTGCGGCAGAGCAAGCTGTTTTTTATGTGGCTCCTTCGGGAAGTGACGCCAATGCAGGAACAAAAGAGGCTCCTTTTAAGACGATTCAAAAAGCACAGCAAGCCGTTCGGGCGATTAATTCGTCTATGACGGGCGATATCGTTGTTTATTTGCGTGATGGTACTTATGCATTAGACAATACTCTTCGCTTTAATAATTCGGATGGTGGAACGAATGGCTTTTATGTGCGTTATGAAAATTACACAGGAGAAAAGCCTTTCATCACAGGTGGTATACCTATATCTTCCTGGACTTTATGTGATGAAGCAAAAGATATTTGGTGTGCTGAGGGCGTTGATGCTCGTTTTAGACAACTTTATGTTAATGGTAAAAAAGGAATCCGTGCACGTCACCCAAATTTAAATTCAGATGGTTCTCATAACATGTTTAGATTGACGAAAGTCGATTCTATGGGGCGTGCTTTTGATGTTTCTTCTGAATATACAGGGGATTGGAAGAATATGAATAAAGTGGAGATGCATTTGATGATTGCATGGGCAGATGCTGTTCTCCGCTTAGAAAAAATTGAAAAAAATGGTAGTGTATCCAAAGTGATTCCACGCGATCCAGAGAGAACCAAGCTTTTCAAAAGAAAGTATCCAATGCTTGGCACGGCTTTTTCGAGTAATCCTCCAAAGCAACAAGCTTTTTATTTTGAAAATGCTTATGAATTTTTAGATCAACCTGGAGAATGGTATCTTGATGAATCGAAAGATATTCTTTACTACAAACCACGCACTGGAGAATCTTTAACAGGCGCTGCTGTCGTTGCCCCTAATTTAGAGACCTTAGTAGAAATCAAAGGGGAAAGCACAAAGAGTAAAGTGCAAAACATGAAATTTAAAGGGTTGATTTTTGCAAACTCAAACTTTTTAAGACCAAGTAAAGAAGGTTTCTTGAATTTACAAGCAGGCCAATTCAATGTAGAAGTACTTGAGGAAAATGGACTTCTTGGAAGTAATAAGTTTTTACTATGGCGCCCTAATGCGGGCGTTTCTGTGACGAATGTGAGTCACTTTGTTTTTGAACGCAACATCTTTACACAAATGGCAGCAACAGGCTTAGATTTTATTTCTGGAACTAATGATAGTCGAATTGAAGGGAATATTTTTACTGATATTGGAGGTTCTGGAATTTCAATTGGAAAGTTTGCAGCTGATAGCACAACAGAAATTCATATAGCTTATAATCCGTCTGATAAAGATGAAATTTCTACACGAGATACGATAAAAAACAATTTAGTGACTCATGGAACTACAGAAATTCAAGGTGGTGTCGGTATCGTTGGTGGATATCCTCGTCATATTGTGATAGAACACAATGAAGTAGGATATATGAATTACACTGGAATCTCTGTTGGTTTTGGATGGACGAAGTCAGAAACAGCGATGACTAATAATAAAATCAATAGGAATAAAATTCATCACGTAGCACAACTTTTGTCTGATGGTGCTGCGATTTATACACTTTCCAATCAAGGGACTGGGTCTGAGATCATGTATAATTATTCTCATGATATCTCAGCTTCTAAATGGGCGGATTATTGGACATGCCCCATTTATCTTGATGAAGGAGCCAGTGGTTTTACTGTGGCTCATAACGTGGCTGTTAATGCTCCTAAAGGAACGGCATGTAATCACTGTGGAACAAATACGACAACGGATAATGATGGAAATAATTCTGAAGTAATTGCCAATGCTGGAATACAATCGGCTTATAAAGATATATTGAGTTATACGATTCCTTTACCTGATTTTTCAAAAGTAACTCCGCAAGCACCATTTTCTATTGAAATAGTAATACCTGGAACAATACAGAATGAAAATTATGATGTAGGTGGACAAAGAAATTCATATTACGATATGGATTCAGAAAATCAAGGTGCAGAATATCGCGAAGATGCCGTAGATATTGTTGCTGTCACTAATGGTTATGCTATTGGCTACACAAGTGCTGGCGAATGGCTCGAGTATTCTATTGATGTTAAAGAAGCGGGTGCATATCAATTTAGAGCGAATGTGTCGACTGGGTTAGAAAATTCATCCTTCCAGCTATTTTTAGATAATGTTGCTATTAGTGATACGATCGTTGTCCCACAAGGAGAAGATTGGGATACTTATGGCTACGTAGAAGGTGAAACCACGAAGGAATTAACTACTGGAAAACATGTCTTAAAAGTCTTGATTACAGGAAGTTATGTCAATCTCGATTGGATTTTATTTGCAAAAGATTTAAACCAAGTAGCAATTCCAAGTATTCGCCCTTCATGGAATGATGTGGGTAATCGTGATGCTGTTTTGCATATATACAATTTGCAAGGTGTTCATCAAGGATCTTTCGCCATGAACGGGGTTTTAACTAAAGATGCTTTGATTTCGAAAATGCAAGCGTTCAATTATAAAGCAGGTGTTTACTTTGTAAGAAGTAAAAATGGTTTTATAAATAAAATGATAGAGTTAAGAAAGTAAAAAAATTAAAGGATTGGGATATGACTTTAAAAAAACTTACAACAGCTTTATTCATTCTATTAATGGCATTAGATTTTTCTTTTGCTCAATTAAATGAATGGAATGGAAATCCAACAGTATTTGGCGTGAATGTATTAAAGCCACACGCCACATCAATGCCTTATAGTTCTATTGAAGAGGCTTTAAAAGGGGACAGACGAGGTTCTGAATGGTATCAAACACTCGCAGGTACATGGAAATTTCATCATGTGAATAAACCCTCTGAAAGGCATACGAGCTTTTTTGAAGATTCTTTTGATGCTTCTAGTTTTGACGAGATAGAGGTTCCAAGTTCTTGGCAATTGTATGGCTACGATAAGCCAATTTATACTAATGTAACTTATCCATGGTCTGGAACGGATTTTATTAACCCTCCAGCAGCTCCAACAAATTTTAATCCTGTAGGGCATTATAGAAGAACTTTTACTGTGCCTGCAAATTGGGATGGTAAACGTATTCGTTTGCATTTTGAAGGTGTGGAATCTGCATTTTATGTATGGATTAATGGAAAGTACGTCGGTTATAGTGAAAACTCTTTTACAGACCACGAATTTGATATTACAGACAAATTGAGAGCAGGCACTAATAATATATCGGTTCAAGTATTTCGCTGGTGTGATGGTAGCTGGATGGAAGACCAAGACTATATTCGTTTAGCTGGTATTTTTAGAGATGTGTATCTCTATGCGACTCCAAAAGCACATATTCAAGATTTTCAAATTGATGCGAATCTCTTGTCAAATTATAAGGATGGAGATTTAAAGGCTTCTGTTTGGGTTGATAATTTCACGACGGCTGCAGTTTCGAATTATTCAGTAGAACTTCAGCTTTATGCAGACAATGGTACGGAAGTAGGGTCAAAAATGCAAAAAAGCATTTCTTCTATTGCTCCAAATGGAGGAGAACAAAAAGTACAGTTCCAAACAACTGTGATGTCTCCAAAGCTTTGGTCTGGAGAGTATCCTAATTTATATACGTTAGTTCTAGTTCTTAAAGATGGTAGTGGTGAAGTAGTACAAATAGAAAGTGCAAAGATTGGATTTAGAAAAGTAGAATTGAAAAAAGATGGTACTGGAGCTACACGCTATTTTATTAATAATAAACCAATCAAATTCAGAGGGGTGAATCGTCATGAAATGGATCCTGATCATGGTCGAGTCATGTCTTATGAAAGAATGGAAGAAGACGTCAAATTAATGAAACGATTTAATATCAATGCTTTGCGTATGTCTCATTATCCAAATGATCCAAGAATGTATGATCTTTGTGACCGTTATGGAATTTATGTGATTGATGAAGCCAACTTAGAAACTCATGGTGCTTGGGATAAGGTTCCTAAGAGTAATAATGATTGGAGGGCTGCTTCTGTAGAGCGTATGTCTTCTATGATTCAAAGAGATAAAAATCACCCTTCTGTTGTTCTTTGGTCTTTAGGCAATGAAGCTGGAAATGGAGACGTTTTTGGTTCTATGAGAGAATATGCTCATAGTGCGGATTCTACACGCCCAGTGCATTATGAAGGCGATTGGAATAATGCGGATGTGAATAGCTGGATGTATTATGGTTATGATGCCGTTCGTACTTATAATAACAATTCAAAGCCTATCATGCTTTGCGAATTCGAACATGCCATGGGAAATAGTGTTGGTGAATTAAAAGAATATGTAGATGCTTTCTATGCAAATCCTCGTTCTTTTGGTGGCTTTATATGGGATTTTATCGACCAAGGTCTTCGTCGTGATAATACCAAGTTCTTTAACTTTGGTGGGTTATGGGGAGATAGGCCAAATGATGATAATTTCTGTGCTAATGGCCTTGTGTTCCCAGACCGCACTTTACAACCTGAAATATGGGAAGTGAAACACCAATACCGCAATATTCTTGTAAAAGATGTGGATGTTTCTGGCGGCATTGTATCAGTCGAAAGCCGTTTTGATTTTACGAATATTGGTGATGAAGTGGATTTGGTATGGTCTTTAAAAGAAGATGGCAAAGAAATTGAAAAAGGAACGATTTCGGGCACATCATTAGATATTCCTCCATTAAGTAAAAAAGATGTTGTGATTCCATTTACTAATCCAACAGTAAAAGCAGGCTCTGTTTATTATTTGGATTTAGATTTCAGGCTTAAGAAAGCGACTTCTTGGGCGGATGCTGGCTTTAGCATTGCGCAAGAACAGTTCAAGTTGTCTTTAGGTGAAGCTCTTCCTCCTCAAATAGATATTTCTTCACTTCCATCACAAACAGAAGTAAAAGGAAATGGAAATGTGACTATTGAAGGTTCTAATTTCTCTGTGGCGGTGGATTTAACAACAGCTAGCATCACGGATTATAAAATCAATGGAGTTCAAATTCTAAAAGATGGCCCTGTACCGAACTTTTGGCGAGCTCCTACGGATAACGACAAGGGAAATGGAATGGATAGACGATGTGGTTCTTGGCAATTTGCTGGGCGTGATCGTGTCATCAATAGTTCCAAAGTAACGACCATTTCAGAAAACGAAACTCGTATTGACTTTGAAATTGGGCTTCCAAAAGCAGGATCTTCTAGAATGTCGATGAGCTATACTATTTATGGTAGCGGCGATATTATTGTAGAGTATACATTCTATCCAGATGGTTCAATGTCTGAAATTCCAAATGTGGGAACGCTTTTCACTGTTCCAGGTGGATTTGAAAAAGTGCAGTGGTTTGGAAGAGGGCCTAATGAAAACTATGTAGGAAGAAATCAAGGAAGCCATATGGGAATATATTCTACGTATGCAGACTCCATGACTGTTCCTTATATGGAAATAGGTGAAACAGGTCAGAGAACAGATGTAAAATGGATGACATTAACAAATGGTAGTGGGATGGGCTTGATGGTTGTGGGCTCTCCATTTATTGAATTTAGTGCTCAACATTATACACCGCAACAGTTAACCGATGTCAAGCTTCCATGGGATTTAAAGCGAGATAAAGACATTACTCTTCGTGTGGATTATCGCCAAATGGGTTTAGGTGGAATTAATAGCTGGGGCGCAAAGCCATTAGATGCTTATATGAATTTTTCAAAAAATACTTATAAGCATAAATTCCGTATATCTCCTCTCCCTGGAAACCTTGAAGATCCAACGATTCTTGCAGGTCTTGGTTTTAAGAATTTAGAGACTAGCACTGAGAAAATTAAATATCCTGATATTGAATATACAGAGCTTAAGAGTGAACCCTTAGTCGCGATGAGTTTCCCTGGGCTTATTCAAGCGGAGAACTATGATGTCGGCGGAGAAGGCTTAGCCTATCATGATATTGATTTAGTGAATGAAGGGGGGCTCTATCGTGAAGATGGCGTCGATATCGTGGGCATAGGTTGTGATACTGAAGGAGCCAATTGTACGGGTGGCTTTGCTCTTGGCTATACGACTACAGATGAATGGCTGAATTACACGATTAACGTAGAAAAAGAAGCCAATTATATGTTCCGTGCGAACGTTTCAAGTGGACTTGATGGAGGCTCATTCATGTTATTCATAGATAATAAGCCTGTCACCGATACGATTAAAGTACCAGCTGGCGAAGACTGGAATACATATAAATTCGTAGAAGGTTCTATTGGAAAAGTCACTCAAGGAAAACATGTACTGAAAGTCTTATTTACAGGTAGTTATGTGAATATGGATTGGATTCTTTTTGGATCGACTGAACAAGAAATGCCAATTAATGAGGGTCCAAAAGTATCTCCAAATACTTCAAAAGATCAAGAATTTCGCATATACAATTTGAAGGGAAAGCATATCCTTTCAATGCAGGCGAAAGGAATATCACAAGTACGTGAGCAAATAAAAGGAACGGGTTTGCAGGGTGGAATTTATATGATTCTTTCAGCAGACGGTTCTATAAAGCAGATGATGCGAGTGGCAAGGTAGTGAATCAAGTGGGAAAGGATTTAATATGAGCAAATTCTGGCATGGCCTTATTTTAACTCTTGCTATAACGATGAGTTATGCTGCAGAGACTACTTCGGAAGTCATGTGGTATGATAGTGATGCTGGTAATACATTTACGAATGCTATTCCAATTGGTAACGGATACATGGGCGGCATGATTTATGGTGGCGTTGAAAAAGACGTGATTAACCTAAATGAAGGCACCGTGTGGTCGGGAGGCCCTGGAGACAACAATAAGGCGGGAGCTGCTGACAAACTGCCCTCTGTTCGTGCCGCTTTGTTTACTCAAGATTATAAACTAGCCGAGTCGATTGCTGGTCAAATGGTTGGCTATCAACCCGCCGCTTATCAGCCTGTAGGTGATCTCAACTTATTATTTTCAGGTCACAAGGGGACAAATTATCGCCGAGAATTAGATTTAAGTACGGCCATTTCTAAAACGACTTATACTTACAATGGAGTGGAATATACAAGAGAATACTTTGCGAATTACCCAGATAAGGTAATAGTGATTCACTTGACAGCAAATCAAACAGGAAAGATTTCTTTTGAAGCCTCTTTTACATCGCCTCATGGGAACAAGTCTTTTAGCACTTTGAACAATAATATTCTCATGATGAATGGAACGATTAATTCCATAAAGTTCCAGAGCCGTCTTCGTATTTCCACAGACGGAGGCACGGTATCAGCAGGTAGTGGTAAGTTGACTATTTCTGGAGCTAATTCTGCTACCATTATTTTGAATATTGCAAGTAATTTTAAATCGTATAATGATGTTACAGGAGATCCATCTACTTTAACGAGTAAGGTGATTGATCAAGTATCTACAAAAACTTATGACGCCTTAAAATCAGCACATTTAAAAGATTACCAAGCTTTGTACAATCGCGTGCGTTTGAATCTTGGTACACCTGCAAGTAGTGCTGGTGATATTACCACCAATCGAGTCAAATCTTTTAATTCTAATGATGATCCTTCTTTTGTAGAACTTTATTATCAATTTGGTCGATACCTGATGATTTCAAGTTCTCGTGCAGGCGGGCAACCAGCTAATTTGCAGGGAATATGGAACCGAGATCTTTCTCCTGCTTGGGGAAGTAAATACACGACTAATATTAATTTGGAAATGAATTATTGGATGGTGGAATCGGCAAACTTGCAAGAATGCATTATTCCTCTTGTCGATAAAATTAAGGCGATGGTTGCGCAAGGATCAAAAACAGCAAAGGTACACTGGGGAACAGATAAAGGTTGGGTTGTTCATCACAATACCGATCTTTGGAATCGTACGGCTCCTATTGATGGCTCTTGGGGTGTATGGCCAACAGGTGGTGGCTGGCTCAGTACGCACTTGTGGGAACATTATCTCTTTACCCAAAATAAAGATTTTTTGAATGATGTCTATCCAACCATGAAAAGTGCAGCTGAATTTCTTTTGGCTATTCTTGTCGAAGAACCTGTCAGTGGTAAGAAATACCTTGTGACAGCACCGAGTGCTTCTCCAGAAAATACCCATGGTGGATATAACGTTTGTTTTGCTCCTACTATGGACAACCAGATTATTCGAGACGCCTTTAATTACGTTATAGAAGCTTCAAAAGTATTAGGCGTAGATAATGAGTTGAGAATTCAATTAGAAGCCGCTGTTAAAAGATTACCTCCAGATCAAATTGGAAAACACAGTCAATTACAAGAATGGTTTTTTGATTGGGATGATCCAAGAAGCGATCATCGTCATGTTTCTCATTTGTATGGCCTTTTCCCAAGTGCTCAAATCTCTGTGGATGAAACCAAGAATCTTGCTGATGGGGCTAAGCAAACGTTGATTCAAAGAGGGGATTTAGCGACTGGATGGTCCTTGGCATGGAAAATCAATTTATGGGCACGTTTACAAGATGGAGATCATGCTTATAATTTAGTTCGCTTGCTTCTTACTCCTGATCGCACCTACAATAATTTATTTGATGCTCATCCTCCATTTCAAATTGATGGAAACTTTGGTGCCGTTTCTGGAATTAATGAAATGCTATTACAAAGTCAAGGCGGAAAAATTCGTATTCTTCCTGCGTTGCCTTCAAAATGGGCTACAGGAAACATTGCTGGTATACGTGCCCGTGGTGGCGTGGTCGTTGATTCTCTTGCATGGAAAGATGGAAAACTTACTTATTTGAAATTGACTTCAGAAAATAATACTCCTCTCCATTTAGAATATGCGGGTAAGACTTTTTCTATTACTACAAAAAGCGATTCCACTTATGAATTAGATGGAAATTTGAAATTATTAAATCAGCCTTTTGAAGCCGTTGTAATTCCTGCAAGAATCCAAGCAGAAGATTATGTTGAAATGTCAGGAGTAGAAATAGAAACAGGCTCTGATAATGAAGTGAATATCGGGTGGATCAACGATGGCGATTGGGTGTCTTTTCTTGTGCGTTCTCCTTCGGCAACTACATTCAAATGGCGTATTAGCGTGGGTTCTGCTGCAGAAGAAGCAAGTGAAATTATATTAAAAGATTCTTCGGGAAATGTTCTTGCAAGGCAAACCATTGATCTTACAAAAACGACTGGATGGAATGATTGGTACGAAACAGAAACGGATGTGGAGCTTCCTGCTGGCGTACAAAAACTGACTATGGAATTTACAGGCACTAGTACCTATTTAGTGAACGTGAATTGGATTGAATTTGAAAACACCACTTTGTTTGGGTCTGCTCTAAAAATGGATGCACAACAACAAAACCGTCCATGTCAAATTTTTGATATGAATGGAAAATATTTAGGGCAGTTAAATGTCCAGAATTGGAATCAAGTTGTGGACTTGATGAAAGGAAATAATTATTCGCGAGGCGTCTATCTTGTGATGGATAAAGCGAATGCAAAAGTGGTTCATATAAAATGAGTTTACAAAAAGTGAAGGAAAATAAAATGAATAAGATTAAACTATCCATTCTTTTTACAGCGGTAGCAATACTACCTGCTTTTTCACAAATTAATGATTTAGTTAAAACACCTCCGATGGGATGGAATAGCTGGAATGTTTTCCATGAAAACATTAATGAAAATCAAATTAAAGAAATTGCCGATGTCATGGTTTCTTCTGGTATGAAAGATGCTGGTTACATATATTTGAACTTGGACGATAACTGGATGGCAAAAACCAGAAATGCCAATGGCGATTTGCAAGCAGACCCTACGCGTTTTCCAAGTGGAATGAAGGCATTAGGCGATTACATTCATAACAAGGGCTTAAAGTTTGGTATTTATGGTGACCGTGGTGTTCGTACCTGCCATCATTACAACAATAGCAATCAATTCCCGAATTCGGGGAGCGGAAGCTATATGAAAGAAGAACGAGATGCAAAGACTTTTGCTTCTTGGGGTGTAGATTACCTAAAGTATGATAACTGCGAACCAGCACCAGGGTCAAATCAAAGACAAGATTATGAACGCATGCGAGATGCGCTTTTAAAATCTGGTCGAGACATTGTATTTAGTATTTGTGCATGGGGTTATCAAGATTGGATGCCAAAAACTGGTAATCTATGGCGTACTACAGGAGATATTAGCAATGCATGGGAAGCAAAACCAGGGGATTGGTTCCGCGGTGTGGCTGATATTATTGAAGAAAATGAAAAGCTTTATATCCATGCTGGTCCTGGAAAATGGAATGACCCAGATATGTTACAAGTGGGTAATGGAAAATTGACAATGGATGAATCAAGATCTCACATGACGATGTGGGCTATGATGGCTGCTCCTTTGCTCACAGGAAATGACTTGCGTAAAATGACTCCTGAAATTAAAGACATTTATATGAATGCGGAAATGATTGCCGTGAATCAAGACTCTGCAGGCATTGCAGGGCATCGTGTGAGTAATGAAAATGGGAAACAAATTTGGATTAGATATCTTGGTTCTCAAAACAGTGGTAATATAGCCGTTGCTTTATATAATAAAAACAACACGACTCAAACCATAGATTTGAATTTTGCTGATATAGGTATCACAGGAGAAGTGAGCGTTCGTGATATTTGGCAGAAAAAAGATCTCGGTCTTCTCAAAACAAGTCTCTCTGCAGAAGTTCCTGCACACGGCACAACTTTCCTTCGCTTAACAACAAAATTAGATCCTGCAGAACGTTTTGGAGATAATGCGATTGCCATTCCAGGGAAATTAGAAACGGAAAATTATGATAAGGGTAGTGCTGGTCTTGCCTATAGTGATGCCGAAGTTGAAAATCAAGGAAATGCATTTCGTGAAGGCGGAGTAGATGTCGTTGGTCTAAATTGTGCTGCCGTTGCAGAAGGTACATTCTTGAAGAGTTCAGATTGTGAAGGATTTGCTATCGGTTATACAAATGTGGGCGAATGGATGCGCTACACAGTAAACATCGCAAAAACTCAAACGTACTATGTAGTGGCTCGCGTTTCTAGCGGTTCAGAAAACTCTAGTTTTCTTTTGTTCTTAAATGATAAGGCTGTTACAGACACCATTAAAATACCTCAAGGTGCCGATTGGGATACATACACTACGGTGAGTGTGACTAGTCAAGAAATGACAGCTGGTGAACAAGCTCTCAAATTACAGATTACAGGCAGTTACGTGAATGTGGATTGGCTTTACTTCTGTGAAGAAGAAAACTGCGCAGATACTATCAAAACCGCAATTCATGCTGGAGTAAATAATCAGAATCTTGAATTGATGTCTCAAGTAAAAGTAAGTGAATTCAATGTTTTCAGCATTACAGGGAAGCATCTTGGCCGTATCCATTTTGATGGCTCGATGCTCTCGAATATTATTTCAAAGAACGATGCTTTTGCAAATGAGATGAAACAAGCAGGTTATACAAATGGCGTATATATAGTGCGTGCTGTAAAAGGAGATAAAGCACTAAAAATAGTAGTGAAAGAATAAACCTAATATTCGGAATACACTTTGTGGAGATTGGGTATTCCATAGGAAGCTTATGGATATTATAAAAATCATAGCCATTATTGTGATGGCTTATTTTCCTGCCTTCGCAGTGACCAACCAATTTCGCGGTGTGAATTGGGCTGATAAACGAGATAATTTTGTTTCGGAAGTTCTTGTGCTTTCGGGATTATCGCTTTCGGATACTTATGAATCTGCTTCGATTGTGGCTGATCGCGTTATAGGTCAGTTTGTGGAATTGCTTGGAACTAATAGCGTTCGACTTCCTATTAATGAACCTACCGTTTCCACGTTCTGGAATACTTATACTGGGGTAATTGATGTTGGCTTAAAAAAAGGACGTGTGGTTTTAGGCTATTGGGGCCCTGCACAACCATCTGGCCCAAAAAATATGGATAATTGGTGGGCTATGTGGGATACCGTCGTAAAAAAATACGGCGAAGATCCAAATGCATATTTTGAGATATTCAATGAGCCCCATATGTACACAAAGGAGGAGCTCAGGAATCTTTATGCCTCATGGCTTACAAGATACCCTAATGTTCCTCGTGATCACATCATTCTTGATGGAAGTGGCATGGCACAGAATGTGCCTGATATAGCAAGTGATAGTCGTTTTGATGGCTGCCTTTTTGCAGTACATGAATACACGTTTTGGAATATGAGTATCACGACTGAAGCTGGCTGGAAAAATTCCATTAAGGGAAAAGTGGGCAACTATTCTGATCGTACCATTTGTACAGAATGGGGTGGCGCTATGAGCCCTGGTGACAAAGCGGGTGTCCACTACGAAACAATGGATTACAATCAACAACCAACCAACTACTTTATGGCCTATATTCGTGGCATTCCAGAACAATTGCGTGAATGGAAAATGGGTAGCTTCTATTGGCCTGGGCTTAGAGATGGCGATTGGTATAGCATGACAAAACGCAGTGGTGAAGGGGCGAATATCAAGCTAGAGATTGTAAACCAATCTGGAGTCGATCGCATGCAATATTCTTGGACGGATACAGTTGAAGTTCCGCCTGTACCACAAGAACCGTTCGGAAGTTTTAATGGCGAACTGGAAATAGCTGGCGAACCTACTTCTATTCCAGGGACAATTGAAGTAGAAAATTTTGATTTGGGTGGTAATCAAGTTTCGTTTTATGATAAAGACACAGAAAATAAAGGGAATGCTTATCGAAAAAATGCTGTAGACGTTGTTGGTCTTGATTGTGCTGAAATTGCCGAAGGTGTTTTTGTGAAAGGAACCGATTGTGCTCACTATGCTCTAGGCTATACGGAAGCTGGTGAATGGCTTGAATACACCGTAAACGTGGAATCTGAAAACGTTTACACTATAGAAGCACGTGTGGCTTCTGGAGGAGATAATTCTTCGTTTAGATTATTCTTAGATGATGAACCGATAGCGGATACTATTAAAGCAGAGAATACTGGCGATTGGGATACTTATACTACGGTTTCTATGGTGACTTCAAAACTCTCTAAAGGGGAACACATATTAAAACTTCTCATCACTGGGAGCTACGTCAATATTGACAATTTGAAATTTACAGAAGGGACGATTCGTCTTTCAGAGCCTCTTCATTTTATTTCTAGAAAAGGGATGCAAGAATATAGTGTCTATCATTTGAATGGGGCGCTTCTAGGTAATTATAATGCGGTAGATATGAATTCACTCAAAAGAGAAATGCATCGTTCCAATTTAAAATCAGGTATTTATTTTGTGCGTTCAAAAACAGGACAAATAAATCAACTCATAGAGTTGAAGTAATAATTTTTGCATCCAAAAAATGCAAAAAAAGCCACAGATACATAAAAGTGGCTCCTTTACGAGACCAAAAGAGGCGTGAGATCTTTTTAGATTTCATGCCTTTTTTATAACGAAATTTTATAAATCAAATATTCACTAAAAAAATGATAAATCACTATTAAAGAGTGCTTAATAAAGCACTTAAAAAGAAAAGAAAAAGTTTTATTCTCTCGTAAATGATATATTAACAGAGATACAAGATAATCATGGAGTTGAAATGACAAAAAGAACAATTTCGGAAGTGGTACGAGGCCAATCTGCTATTGATGGCGCTGGGGTTCATTTACGTCGAGTTTTAGGACTCCGTACCATTGAATCATTCGACCCATTTTTAATGTTAGATGGTTTTGATTCACTTAATCCTGAAGATTATATTAAAGGATTTCCATGGCATCCGCATCGTGGAATCGAAACGGTTACCTATTTATTGAAAGGCAAAATAGAACATGGTGACAGTCTCGGCAATAAAGGCATTATTGGCGAAGAACAATGCCAATGGATGACGGCTGGTTCTGGAATCATTCATCAGGAAATGCCTCAGGCATCAGAGCAAATGCTAGGTTGTCAATTATGGGTGAATCTTCCTCAAAAAAATAAGATGACATCCCCTGCGTATAATGATATCCGACCAGAAAACATTATTCGCATACAAGAAGATAATGCGAAGGTTGGCATACTTTCGGGAAGTTATCAAGGACATAAGGGGGCATACGACGCCAAGTATATTGATGTTCAATATTTGGATATCTTGTTAAAGCCAAATTCGATATGGAAATACAAAGAAACACCTAATGACCAAACCTTGTTTCTTTATCTCATTCAAGGTACATTAGCCGCTAACGACGCTCTAGATCAATTTGAAGAAAAAGCCTGCGCCATTCTTATGAAACCCTCTTCAAACGATGCCTCATCTTATGATGAAGTGATTGTCAAATCGGGGCCAGAAGGGGCACGTTTTTTTCTAATAGCAGCAAAGCCTCTTCATGAACCTGTGGCATGGGGTGGTCCTATTGTGATGAATACAAAACAAGAACTCAATCTCGCTTTTGAAGAAATAAAAAATAATACATTCATTAAGCATGGTTAGATTTGATTTACTATGAGAATAAAACAGAAATGAACGTGAGAATGATATCATAAAAAAAGATTCTTTATATTATGTCTGTGTGGAAGATTATAAACGTTTAATTAAATAGCATTTATTTGTATTCATAATAATAGAAGGTCTTTTGCTCTTGGCTTAATTCATTCCCTTTTAGAAACCATGTCTCTGGATTTCCAGAACGGTAAGAAACTGTGATCGAAAATGAATCTTCGCTTTGCAAAACTTCGGAAGGGACTTTCCAATAATTTTCCGCTTCTATGGCAAGTTCAAGATTATATGTAGTACTGTCTTTTAGATTTACCAGGGTAATGCTTTCGAGGGCATCAGGAGGGTTTCTTACTTGGATGACGCTCCAAAAAGAATTGGTTCCTTCTTTAGTGTAAATAGAAGTAGAGTCTCCATAAACGTTTTCGATTCCTTTACAAGGGACAAATTCCCATTCTCCTTCATAGCGGCCCACAATAATTCCCATAATATCAGAAGCAGGAGCTCCACCGAGATCTACGCCACAATTATCATCAGGGCATTTATCCGTAATGCGAACAATCGTTGATTTCCATCCCGTAGGCGTTTTAGCTTTAACAGAAACGCAGGCCCCACACGCGAGCCCGTTTTTCCATGGACCTAAAAAATCTCCAGGAATCTGATGAACGTGAATGGCGGCATAATATTGAATATTTGTTTCTCCATAATTACAAGCGCCGCCTTGGCTTGTTTCTTTTGCAGTAATAGATCCATAAGTCGTAATAGACCCAGAACCACCATTTTCAACAATCTCTGGAGGCAAGGCAGTATAAGAATCACAGGAAGTACAAATACCAGAATCAGAAGAACTGCTAGGTGTTTTAGCCGAAGACGAACTGTTTGATTTTTCTACAGAAGAAGAGCTCACAGATGAAGAAGATTCTTTTGGGGTTTCTGCCGAAGAAGAATTTATAACGGGATTTTTTGAAGAAGAATGCGGTTCTATTGTTGAAGAAGAAAAAATAGAAGAGGAAATCTCGAAAGAAGAGGAAGACAATGTAGAATCTACAGCAGAAGGTTTATCACTACTGCATGAAGAAAAAAAGAAAAGGATAAAAAGAAATACAATGTAATGCATTTTAATAAAAGTACTTAATCTTTATCAAAAAAATCAAAGTAAGATATTTTGTAACAAATGAAACCAAAAAATAGTTGGTTTTAAAGCATCATTTTGATTTTAGAGTGAGTCTTCTTGTTCAGCTTTGTATTGCTTAAATCCACCAGAGAGATTAAATACCTTTTTAAATCCATTATTCAAAAGAATATTCTGGGCTGCATTTCCTGTAGTTCCTTTATTGCAATAAACAATATAAGGCTTTTCAGGATCTAGTTTTGCCGCTTTTTTGCGAAGATTCTCAGGCATCATGTTTTCTGCATTTTCCACATGATCTTTCTTAAACTGAGCTACAGCTCGTGCATCCATAATATGAGTTTCTGGGTGTTGCTTTTGGAGTTGTTGTAGCTCTGTTTTAGTAATTACAGGACGATTCCTGTGGATTATATTTTCTAGTATCATCCCAGTATACATCACAGGATCTTTAGTTGTTGAAAACGGTGGAGCATAAGCTAGATCTATGTGAAAAAGATCTTCGACTTTGGCTTGAAAAGTAATTGCTGTTGCAAAAACATCAATTCGCTTGTCTACTCCTTCTTTACCAACAATTTGAGCACCAAGCAATCGGCCCGTTTTACGATCAGCAACTCCTTTAATTACCATTTCTTTGCCATTCAAATACTCAGGCTTATTGGGTTTAATATTATGGCAAATAACGGGATCAAAGCCCTCATCTAGAGCTTCCTTCTCAGAAAGTCCAGTCATCGCAACCGTCATTTCAAACACACGAAAAATTCCTGTACCGAGGATTCCACGAAACTCAAGAGATCCCCCAGTTATCTGATCTCCAGTAATGCGTCCAGTTTTATTCGCTGTAGAGCCTAGAGGACGATATACAGGCTTATTTGTTATTAAGTGAAAATGCTCAATGCAATCGCCACAAGCATAAATATCATTGATATTCGTTTGCATTTTAGAATTGACTTGAATAGCGTTTGCAGTACCTAATGAGATTCCTGCAGCTTTTGCAAGAGCTGTATTGGGGCGCACTCCTGTTGAAAGCAATACCATAGAGGCTTCCACCTTCACTCCATTTGATAGTTCAATAGTTTTCGCCTCTATTGACTGTATGGAGGCTCCAAGAATCACTCGAATTCCTTTTTCTTTTAAGTGATGTAACACATGAATAGCCATATCACGGTCAAGGCCAGGAGTCACTTGCGGCAGTTTTTCTATAAGCGTCACTGAAATGCCTAAACCGACTAAATTTTCACAAACTTCAAGCCCAATAAACCCTGTTCCTACAATTGCCACTTTTGATATTTTTTTAGCATTAATAAAATCTTTAATACGAAGCATATCGTTAATGCTTCTCAATACAAAAACATGTTCTCTATCGGCTCCTAGAATAGGCAGCACAGTGGCATTAGCTCCTGTGGCGATTACAAGCTTATCATAATAGTCAACAATCACAGCTCCTGATTCAAGATTTTTTACGGTAATCTTTTTTTCTGTTGGGGAAATGCTCATGACTTCATGTCGAATTAAAACATCTACATTGTATTTTGTTTTAAAAAAATCTGGGTTTCGAGGGGTGAGTTTTTGGAGATCAACTACTTCATCTCCAAGATAGTAGGGCATGCCACAACCAGAATAAGAAATATAGTTGTCTTTTTCGTAAATTACGATTTCGGCCGTTTCATTGTTACGTCTGGCTTTTGCTGCAGCAGATGTTCCTGCCGCAACGGCTCCAATAATTACAATACGCATATCGCATCTCCAAATAGGGGAGTGACTTTAAACCTCAAACGCCATTTTACTACACATTAATTTTAATAAAGGTAATTAAACTTTATCAAAAAAAAATCAAAGTAAGAAATTTTAATCCGTGTACTCAATAAACCTAAAATGAGACTCTCCTCGAACGAGACGAAACCCTGCATGTTCACTATCTAGTCGAATGTCTTCTAATCCACCCCCATTAATTATTACGGAGCCGCCTATGGCTAAGTAATTGCCAGGATTATCGATATCTGGTGTAGTTGTCCATTCAAACGCATTTCCGATGAGGTCATATAAATGCCAAGAAGTAGGTAATTTTGTTGCAACCTCTTGCGTTACTTTTCCACTATTTCTGTTATTCCACGAATGTAAATCATAAGCACTGTAACTTTCTTGAGTATTTGAGTATAAATCATCCCAGGGGTAAACAGTAAAAACGCCTTGATAATAGATGTAGCTGAATTCACCGCGCGTAGGAAGTCTATATCCGTTTTTATTGAATGTAGTTTGAAGATTTTCTAATCCAGTCACTTCGGTTGGTTTAACTCTTTGAAGAGAGCCTTTTGTATCGCTTGTATTAATGGCGGTATAAGTGTAAATGGTGTCATTAGGGTTTCCATATTTTTTTGTCATCTCATTAGCATAAAGAATGGCTTCATAAAAAGTGACTCCATCTACAGGGCAATTAGGGCAAAGACTTCCATCATCGGCATAACCTTCTCCGCTTGGATTTTGCCATAAGTAAAAGCCATTATGAAATAAAGAAGGAATCTCATCGCCCATGAGTTTTTGGTAGGCACCGATGGTGACTTCTGTTGTATCTACCCAAAAATCTTGTACACATGTTTTTTCCTCAGAAACCGACCAATAAATGGATCCGCAGCCATCAGGGATACGAACCTGGCCATCTGAAAAAAGGAAGTTTTGAGAAGAAGAGCTAAGAACCCATAAACTTGAAGATGACGATGAGTTTATAACACTGGAAGAACTATATAACATCGAAGAACTAGAGTGAATTAATGAGCTAGAAATATTTATAGATGAACTTAATTCTTGAATAGAAGAATTGGTGAGCGAAGAACTTGAAGAAATAGGAGTATCATCTGAAATATCTTCTGCTGGTGTATTTACAGAAGTTCCCTTGTCAGCACATCCCATAATCATTAAAACAAAACCTATCCAAAAAATGATCTTCATAATAAAATGCCCTCCAAGAACATTTATTCAAACTTTTTTCATGAATTTAGTCTTATTTTTTGGGGTTTGGATAAAGAAACAAAACACTGTGATTTACAAAAATAAAATTTGCATTTTGAACAAGACGCTCATCTAACCTAACTCAGTTTTTTCATGAAGAATCAAACGTCAATTTGTCCCGCAAGGGGATCACTACCACAAGGGTATCACTCTCACAGCTATGCATGGTTCCGACTAAAGCACTAAAAGTGCTAAGTCTCACGTAAAATGCTAAAGCATATAAGTGTTCGTGTTATTAGTAATCAAATAGCGTAGATTCAAGTGAAAAAAAACACCAATTAATTAAATAACAGTATCAAAATAGCAGACGGAAATGGATGTTGTTGATGAGCTCGTTTGAAATGCAATTGCACGAAAATGAGAAGCCCTTCTAAACTAACACAGTTTTTTTCATGAAGAACCGAACGTTATTTGATTGGATAATCAAATAGTGAAGGTTCGAGTAGAAAAAAATAACCCTATTCATTTAATCAACACAATACAATGACTCAGATTGAAATGACTATTATTGATGAGCT